>NZ_JXYH01000005.1 GCF_001262635.1 Aestuariivita boseongensis | reverse complement strand
AGTTCAGTTGGGGAGGCTCAGACTAGCACTGCTAACGGAGGCCCAAACGCAATCGCTACAAACTCAATGTACTCCTCCGGCGACCATGAGCGAACTGCTGGACCTACTCTTCCCACTTCAAGTGCTAGCCAAACCAACCAAGCCAAGCTGGCTAGAATCCAGATCCGGAACAGGCCGCGCCTCCAATTCAGGTTCCAAAGCTTTTTCATACTACCCGTCCATCTCGCCCGGCTTGTGGTAGTGAAATATACAGCAAAAAGGGCAGCAACGATAAGATCGATAGGCAACCATATCTCACGTGTCAGATAGCCCGCCTGTGGCGCGGACGAGAAATGCTTTGGTCATTCATAGTGGCCCAATGCTATTCGGACGCCAAGGCATGTGTCGACAGCGCTATCTCACGCTAGAAGCGATGTGGCCCACGATGACGAATACCTATGAGAAGCCTGCAATCGTTCCACCGCGCTAGTTTCAAAGAGGTTCGCTGCATCTATACTCTATTGAAAACGAGCGTCGTTCAGCCTCCAATACGTGCTTGACCCTTTTAAGTCCTCATTATCGGAGGCTAACTCCCAAGGTGTTTGATCATCATTGTTCCTAGCAGAAGCATCCGCGCCGTACTCCAAGAACCAATCTACAATAGCGGGCTCGCCATACCTTGCAGCATTGTGTAGCGGCGTTTCGCCATCCTCATCCTTCTTTTCTAGGATTGCCCCGGCGTTAAGTAACACTTGTAGCGTCTCTACTGTGCCAAACGCCGCAGCCCAATGCAGTGGTGTTCCTCCCCGTTTAGAAACTGCATTTTCATCCGCTCCCGCATTCAGGAGTTCCTCAGTGATAATGTGTGGTTGTTTCCTTGATTTTCTTAAGATGTTGTTATCCGCCTTAACAGCTTTGAAAATCGGCGTGTGCCCTGCTTCGTATTTTGCATCGATTTCGGCTCCCGCCTCTAATAGTGCTCGCATCTTGAGGGCGAAATCATTCGATCCTTGTCCTGCGGCATCATGAAGTGGGGTTCCTCCAAGTACATCACGCGTAGTCGCGTCTGCACCTTTGCTTAACAGAAATCTGACAGTGTTTGCTGAACCAAACTGGCTGGCTGTGTGTAAGACAGATTTCCCCAAATCATTTCTAGCGTTGAGGTCGGCACCTGCCTCCAACAAAGCTTTTATGACACCCAAATTGTCCATAAGTGCAGCAACATGAAGTGGCGTGTCGCCATCTTTGTCCCGAGCAGTGAAGTCAGCGCCAGCCGCGATCATAACTGAAATCGTTTGTGGTGAAGTGCGTGAAGAAAAGCTGTGCAGCGGACTTTCGCCGGATAGGGATTTCACATTAACTGTCGCTCCCGCGGCAATCAACATCGCCGCATTTTCTGCCCGGCCATTTCTGACTGCATTGAAAAGTGCAGTGTTCCCCAAATCCGACCGAGCGTTTACATTTGCCCCGGCCATTAGCAACATTTCGACTGCGTGGACCTCGCCAACCGCAGCGGCATAGAAAAGAGGTGTGTTTCCATATTCACCCTTGGCGTCAACTGCACCTTCTGCGAGTGCACTTGCAATGTCTTGTCGCGAGCTGTTTTTCCAGAACTCGATAGAGCACAATTCACCGCATTTTTGCGCTGAAGCATTGATGGGGCTTGCAAGAATAGTGATTGTTGTAACCAGAATAACTGAAATCTTCATGGTAAAGCTGGGTAACTTTCTAGTTTGTTGGAGCTGACGTAGTTCCCTGCGCCAGGATCAATGCGGAAGCGATCTGCGGCAGCATTATCGGCTTCGAACGCGACGAAAATACGATCGCTCCAAGGGGTGGGTTTCGGTATGTTGATAGAGCACTGAAGCTTTCCGGTGTCTACGAGCTTCTTATCGTTGAGCGTTTTCTCTTCACCACTTTTCCCATCGTTGACGCGGTGCTTCGGCCAACGATTGGCCCTGCGACACCAACTCATCAACCCGCCTCAGCTTCGTGACGATCTCCTCGGGCTTGTGCTTCTACTGGGGTGTTCCTTGATCCTCCATCCCGCTGCTTCGAGCATGTGCCTTGGAACGGCGGCGTTCCTATCTGGCGCTAAAGCCAAGGTCTGAACATCCACCAGCGCTGGAGAACGTGCAGGCGCTGGTTAACCGAACTTTGCAGTGGAGCTTTTTCTAGGCACCGGATCACGACTTCGGGTGTCCATCCGAGGGTGCCCCCGGGGGTGGGGGTGCAGTTTGGGCAAGTATCGTAGAGTCGCCGCACTTCATCAGCCACGCATGTACCGACGAAGAAATGATGGGTATTTTGAGGGGTGAACCCCAATACAGCTGTGTAAGCCATTGATACTAAAAGAAGTAGTGGCGGAGACGATGGGATTCGAACCCACGAGACGGTTTCCCGCCTACTCCCTTAGCAGGGGAGCGCCTTCGACCACTCGGCCACGTCTCCACTGACCCGTTTAGCGATCCGTGACGGCGGGCACAAGCCCACAAGCAGCTTTCGCGCCGAAGTTGCAGACCCGGCGCGGTCCAGCCTGATGACACGCCCCTCGCCAGGATGTGAGATGTGAGCGATCTGGCGTGCGCGCCCACACCACCCAGCCGTTAACCCTTTGCAAAGAAGGGCAAACACAGCAGGCGCAAGAGGCTCTTCACGCGGCCTCATGCTGTTGGTCACGGACACCAACAGCGTTGTGACGCCATGTGTTTTGAAACCCATCATCCGCCGCCCCATCTGATCCTGACAGAACCCAACGGCCGGCGCGTACGGCCCACGGAGCAAGAGACACCGACATGAACCGTTTCGCCTTCTCCACCGTCGCCCTGCTGGCCACAACACTTGCTGCTCCGGCCTTCGCGTCGGACACCAAGTTCGACCGCGGCTTTTCCGATTTGCAAAGCCATGAGGTCGTGATCGAAAACACCGAAAGCGACACCAAGAGCGCGACCGGGCAGGAAACCCTCTCGACACAAAACGAACGCGTCAGTGGCGTCGAAGCCGGGTTTGGCATCCTGCAAGACGGCTATGAGCCCGGTCGCCTGTAACTCTTTCCACTCACGGCAAAGAAAAACGCGCGCCTCCAGGGGGCGCGCGTTTCCTTTGGCGGTGTCGCAGGGCGATCAGGTGTTGAACAGGAAATGCATGACGTCGCCGTCCTGCACCACATAGCTTTTGCCCTCGGCGCGCATCTTGCCCGCTTCCTTGGCCGCCTGTTCGCCGCCAAGACTGACGTAATCGTCATAGGCAATCGTCTCGGCCCGGATAAAGCCCTTCTCGAAATCGCCATGGATCACACCGGCGGCCTGCGGCGCGGTGGCGCCTTCGCGGATCGTCCAGGCGCGCGCTTCTTTCGGGCCCGCGGTGAAATAGGTCTGCAGGTGCAACAACTCGTAACCCGCGCGGATCAGCCGGTCGAGGCCCGGTTCGCTCAGCCCCATTTCCTCAAGGAACATCGCGGCCTCGTCGGGCTCCAGCTGGGCCAGTTCCTCCTCGATCCGGGCGCTGATAATGACATGGGCATTGCCCTGCGCCGCCGCCATCTCGGCCACGGCTGCGGAATGCGCGTTGCCCTCGGCGGCCTCGGCCTCCGACACGTTGCAGACATAAAGCACGGGCTTCGTGGTCAAAAGCTGCAGCATCTTCCACGCCTTGGCGTCTTCGGCATCCACCTCGACCGTGCGGGCGGGCCGGCCTTCTTCCAGCGCGGCCTTGGCGGCCTCCATCAGGCGCTGCTGCTGCACGGCTTCCTTATCGCCGCCACGCACCTTGCGCACGATGTTCTGCAGCCGCTTCTCGATCGATTCCAGATCGGCCAGCATCAGCTCGGTCTCGATCGTCTCGGCATCGGCGACCGGATCCACGCGGCCTTCCACATGGGTCACATCGCCGTCTTCGAAACAGCGCAGCACATGGGCAATGGCGTCGACTTCACGGATATTGGCCAGAAACTGGTTACCCAGCCCTTCGCCCTTGGACGCGCCCTTCACCAGACCCGCAATATCCACAAAGGTCATGCGCGTGGGGATGATCTGTTTCGATCCGGCGATCTGGGCCAGCTTGTCCAGCCGCGCATCAGGCACCGACACCTCGCCCACATTGGGTTCAATCGTGCAAAAGGGAAAATTCGCCGCCTGCGCCGCCGCCGTCCGGGTCAACGCATTGAACAGGGTCGATTTGCCCACATTGGGCAGACCCACAATCCCCATCTTGAAGCCCATCTCAGCCCCTTTCATGCCACTCGTCTGGCGGGGCTTCTATCACCCTGCCCCAGCGGCGCAAGCTCCCCTTTAACGGTCAAACACGCTACAAATCGGTAACACCGCGTCTTTTTCTCCCGGTTCGGGGCGCAAAGCCTGTTTATTCGCGCCCCTCTTTCCGGCTAGGAACAAACAAACACGTATTCAAAGACGAGATTTCAGATGAAACGACATAGTCAGATCGCAGCGCTGCTGGCCGCCCTGGCGCTGCCCGCAGCCGCCCAGGCGCAGGAGATCGCCATCGGCCTGGGCAGCACCGATTACCCGGGCGCCGGAACAGACAGCGGCATTCTCAGCCTTGAATACCGCCACAGCCCGTTCTTCGAACGCGGCATCTTTTCGGCTGCCTTCGCCGCCAATATCTCTGCGACCGAGGAAAGCGATCTCTTCGCCGGTGCAGGCGTCGCGCTGCGCTGGGCCTGGAACGGCGGATGGTTCGTCGATCTCAGCGTTATGCCGGGCTATTACGATGCGGGCGTTCCCGGCAATGATCTGGGCAGCGATCTGGAATTCCGCTCGCTTCTGGGCCTGGGCTATCAATTCGCAGGCGGCCAAAGCCTGTCGCTGGCGATCACCCATAAATCCAATGCCAGTCTGGACAATGTGAACCCCGGCGCCGATGCGGTCCTTCTGCGCTGGCATGCGCCGCTCTGATCGCAAGACGCATTGATTTCCTGATCCGCTTTTGGCAACAGGTGCCGACACCTTCAGCCAAAGGCGCCCCATGACCCGGATTGACCAGACATTCGCCGACCTCAAAGCCCAAGGTCGTAAAGCCTTCGTCGCCTATGTGATGGCGGGAGACCCCGACGTCGCCACCTCGCTTGAGGTGGTCAAGGGCCTGCCCGGCGCGGGCGTCGATATCATCGAACTGGGCCTGCCCTTTACAGATCCCATGGCTGATGGCCCCACGATCCAGCTGGCCGGTCAACGCGCACTCGAAGGCGGCATGACCGTGGACAAGACCCTGCAGATGGTCCGCGACTTCCGCAGCACCAATGACACCACCCCCATTGTGCTGATGGGCTATTACAACCCGATCTATTCGCGCGGCGTCGACCGGTTCCTGGCCGAAGCGGTCGAGGCGGGCATCGACGGCCTTATCGTCGTTGATCTGCCGCCCGAAGAAGATGACGAACTGTGCATCCCCGCGCAAAAGGCCGGGCTGAACTTCATCCGCCTTGCCACGCCCACCACCGATGACAAGCGCCTGCCGCGCGTGCTGCAGAACACCTCCGGCTTTGTCTATTACGTCTCGATCACCGGTATCACCGGCTCGGCCGAGGCGCAGGCCTCCGACGTCGGCCCCGAAGTGGCACGCATCAAATCGCAGACCAACCTTCCGGTGATCGTGGGCTTCGGCATCAACACGCCGGACCGCGCCAAAACCATCGCCAGCGTCTCTGACGGCGCTGTCGTGGGCTCAGCCATCGTCAGTCAGATCGCCGCCGGCAAACCGGTGGACGATGTGCTGGATTTCGTGAAATCTCTGGCTGACGGTGCTCACTCCGCCTGACGGCGGCGCAGCATATGGCTCGCCCGGTAGGCCGCGACCAGAACGTCATCCTGGTTCAGGATATCATACTGCACCTCGACAAATCCGCGATCGGGCTTTGACCGCGACGGCGTGGCCGCCGTCACCTCGGCCTTCACCCGCAGCGTATCGCCCGCATAAACCGGCTTGATCCAGCGCACATTCTCCATACCCGGCGATCCCATGGAACTGTCCGACCAATCGCTTGCCTCCAGCGTCAGGGTAAATGCCGTCAGCACCGTGTGAAACCCGCTGGCAATCAGCCCGCCGTAAACCGAGGCCGCCGCCGCATCCTCATCCAGGTGAAAGGGCTGCGGGTCCCATTCCCGCGCAAACCGTTTGATCGCCTCCGCGCTCAGCGTCCGGCTGCCCGTCTCAAAGGTAAACCCAACCGGCATATCGTCGAAATACATGGCGCGCGGCCCTCTCTTCTTCTCTTTCCAAATACGGCACTCCAACAGAGGCCACCGGGCCATACTCGACACATTCAGGCTGAACAAAACCCCCAAGCGGCAAATCCACAAAAAGAATGCGGCGTCAGCCGCACCTTTGGATCACGCCTGCGTGCGAAATTCGCGGTCGCGCGGGGCCTCGGCATTGCGATGCTCGTCAAGGAAGACACGCAGATCCGTCAGCACCGGCAGGATGGCGAACAGCCGTTCCACATCGAACCCGTCCAGCAATTCCTGGAACTCCGGCGTCAGATCGGTGATCACCCGATCGCGCAGCGCACGGCCCTCATCAGTGATCCACACACATTTGCTGCGCCCGTCATTGGGGTTCGGACGCACCATCACCAGCCCATGTTTCGACAGCCCCGCCACCGTGTGCGTCATCGAGGTCTTCGGCACCTGAAACGCCCGCGCCAACTCGACCAGAGTGCGCCCATCAGCGACCCGGATCAGATGGTTCAGCACACCGAAATGGGGCGCGATCAGCCCTTTGGGCAGTCGCGCCTCCATGATTGTGCGGCTCAGTTGTTCGATGATCCCGATCTCGTTGAACAGCTGGAACAACGCCATCGGGTTCACCTCTGCCTTATCCGACAATCTTCTCCTCCAACGCCCAGCGCGGGCTTGCTCCAACCTCGGGGCCATATCCGATCCGCGCAAACATTTGCACGGTTCCGCCCTGCGGCGCCAGCCGTGCGTGAATGTCGTCATAAAGCTGCGCCATCTCCGGATACTCCTGCAGGGCCTGGCTCAGCGGCTGAATGCCCAACCCTTCTGCCGTCGCCGCCAGGTTCAGCCGCACCCAATCGCGCCCCGCCGCGATCTGATCGGCGCGCGTATTGCTGCGCGTCACCTGCCACAAATGGCCCATGGCCGTATCGGTATTGGCAAATACCGCCTTCAGCCCTTCGGTATAGGCCAGGCTTTCCCGGTTCAGCGCCGCCTCGCGGGTAAAGGTACCGGTCAGCGCCATCGCCTCGAACATCGGGCCGGAGAAATCGATGCCGTCCGGGTTCGCATTCACCTCGCGCCGCCCGATGCGGAACAGATCCACGCTTTCCTTATAGGTATGCGGCGTCTCGATCTCGATCCGCAGCGCTTCGTGGCTCAACTCCCGCAACGCCGCGATATCCTCAGGCGCCACCGATCCCCCCACGTCCGAAGACCGCGCCGCCGCCAAAATCCGGTCCAACACCGCCTGATCCACCGGACGCTCCACATCAAACGGCTCCTTCAAAGACCGCCGCTCCATCACATGGGCAAACAAAGGATCCCGCACCACATCCGCCTTCACGAACCGACAGCGCGCAACCGGGCGCGCATCCAGTGCCTCCGGGTCCGAGCCGTCGGGAAACACCACCGTCTCAACAGAATGTCCATCCTCCAATGCCGCCATCCGCATCACTTCCAGAAAACAGCCCAAGCCAATCACAATCTGACGGCTGAACGGGTCGGTATGCGGCAGCAGGCGGTCCGTATCGACATAAAGCGTCACCTCCCCCGGCACTGACACATCCACCTTCCACGGCTGCCGGTTATGCGGGTTGGGCGCCAGGATCGCATAGCTCAGCGCACGCAGGCGCGGATCGTCATATCCCCCCGCAGCCGCCCAAGGGGCGACGGCATCTTCGGGCATGCGGGTGACGGCAAACCCAGCGGCCGAGCTTGCTGCGAAAATGGTTCCGCCCCCGATCAGGGCAAGGGTTTTGCGGCGCGACAATGTCATGGCGATCTCTCCAATTAATACGATATTGCACTATTTAGATACATATCGCATCTTCAAAATCAAGGCGATCGTGCCGCATTGAGAATCTTTTTGCCCGCCGGTAAGAAAATCAGACCAATTGCAAGGGGACCGTCATGCCTGTGATCACCAACATCGAAGACCTGCGCCGCATCTATGAACGTCGCGTGCCGCGGATGTTCTACGATTACGCGGAATCAGGCAGCTGGACGGAACAGACCTTCCGCGAAAACACCTCCGATTTCGACAAGATCCGCCTGCGCCAGCGCGTGGCCGTCGACATGTCGGGCCGCAGCACAAAAACGCAAATGATCGGCGAAGACGTCGCCATGCCCGTGGCGCTGGCCCCCGTCGGCCTGACCGGCATGCAGCATGCAGATGGCGAAATGAAAGCCGCCCGCGCGGCCGAGAAATTCGGCGTGCCCTTCACGCTTTCGACCATGTCGATCAACTCGATCGAAGATGTGGCCAGCTACACCTCCAAACCCTTCTGGTTCCAGCTTTATACCATGAAGGACGAAGACTACGTCCGCCGCCTGATCCAGCGCGCGAAGGATGCCAAATGCTCAGCCCTGGTGATCACGCTTGACCTGCAAATCCTGGGCCAACGGCATAAAGACCTCAAAAACGGCCTCTCCGCCCCGCCGAAACTGACCCCCAAGACCATCGCCAACCTGATGACCAAATGGGCCTGGGGCATCGAAATGCTTTCTGCCAAGCGCCGCGAATTCGGCAATATCGTGGGCCATGTGCAGGGCATCTCTGACGCCTCCTCCCTGGGCGCGTGGACGGCCGAGCAATTCGACCTCACGCTCGACTGGAAGAAGATCGAAAAACTGATGGAGATGTGGGGCGGCAAGGTCATCCTCAAAGGTATCCTGGATGCCGAAGACGCCAAGATGGCCGCTAAGCTGGGCGCAGATGCCATCGTCGTGTCGAACCACGGCGGCCGCCAACTCGACGGCGCACTCAGCTCGATCCGCATGCTGCCGCAGATCATGGATGCCGTCGGCGACAAGATGGAAGTCCACCTCGACAGCGGTATCCGATCCGGCCAGGACGTGCTCAAGGCCGTCGCGATGGGCGCAAAAGGCACCTATATCGGGCGCGCCTTCGTATATGGGCTGGGCGCGATGGGCCAGAAAGGCGTGACCAAGGCGCTTGAGGTCATCCACAAGGAACTCGACACCACCATGGCGCTCTGCGGTGAACGGTCGGTTGAAAATCTGGGCCGGCACAACCTGCTGGTGCCGGAAGATTTCGAAGGCCGTTGGCAGCAATAGGGCAATCAGGCTAAGGCTCGGGTCATGCTGATTTTCTCGC
Organism: Aestuariivita boseongensis; assembly: GCF_001262635.1. Lineage (GTDB taxonomy): Bacteria > Pseudomonadota > Alphaproteobacteria > Rhodobacterales > Rhodobacteraceae > Aestuariivita > Aestuariivita boseongensis. The sequence goes on along the minus strand of NZ_JXYH01000005.1, from coordinate 116,778 downwards.
GCCAGAACCTTGCCTATCTCGCCGAGCCGAAAACCGGCACGACCGCCGTGGAAATGGCGCTGAAACGGCGGGCCGATATCGTTTTTGCCCGCCACCGCAAACACATGCCCGCGCGCGGTTTTCATAACCGCGTCGCGCCCTTTCTGGAACAGGCCTATAACCTGCGCCCCGACCGCGTGGCCGTGATGCGCGATCCGGTCGAACAGCTGTCCAGCTGGTACCGATACCGCACCAATGCCGATCTGCGCGGATCACCCAAAAGCACTGCTGGCATCAGCTTTGACCAGTTCATCCTTGATGTGATCGCGGATGACCCGCCCGATCACGCCGCCGTGGGCAGCCAGTTCAAATTCCTCACCTCCGCCAGTGGCGACGTCCTGGTGCACCGGCTTTTTGCCTATGCCCATCGCGACCGGTTCCACGCATTTCTGCAGGACCGGTTCGGCGAAGCGCTTGAGTTCAAGAAGCAGAATGTCTCTCCCAAGGGCGAAACCCCGCTTGAGCCTGCAACGCTTGCCAAACTCCGCGCCGCCCGGGCCAAGGAATTTGCGCTTTATGACAGGCTGATGGATGCGGGCGGCGTGCTAGAGTTCGCCCCCCACAGCGCGTAACCGCCGCGTCAGAATGGGGATCAGCCCCACCGTGACCGCCACAAGGATCGCCGCCACCATCACGAAGGATGCCGCCAGCGACACGGCCTCGGCCACGGCCCCCATTGTGAAGGGCCCTACCACAAAGGCGGCATAGCTGATGGCCGACGCGCGCGACAAGGCGGCCACCCGCTGCGACGGGGCCACGCTGCGCCCGATGATCCCCATGGCCAGCGGCACCACCAGCGACACGCCCAGCCCCATCACGCCGAACCCGGCCTGCGCCATGGCCGGGCTTCCCGCCAGCGCCGCCATCACAGCGCCCAGCGCCGATGTCAGGCAGGCCCCGGCGATCAGCGCCGTGTCGGTGAAATACCGGGTCAGCACCTGCCCGACCAGCCGCCCGAACCCCATGGTCAAACCCAGAATTGCAGGGCCCAGCGCACCCGCCGTAGCATCGCCGCCCAGCTCGCGTTCGATATGCAGGGCCGACCAGCCCTCGACCGCCACTTCGGTGAAAAACCCCGCCATCACGACAAACCCGCCGACCCAGACCAGCCCCATGGGCAGGGCCGGGCTGTCATGGGCGTTTTCTTCGTGGGCGCCGTGGGGCGCGTGCATGAAGACCGACATCGCCAGAATGATCGCGGCCACCACTGCGAAGATCGCCAGCGGGCCAAACCCGGCCTCCCGCGCGAAACCCGTCATCAGCGCCGTGCCTGCATAGGCAAAGGAAAAGGCCGCATGGTTCAGGTTCATCAGCGACCGGTTCTGCGCGCTTTCCACCTCCGAGGTGCGCGCGTTCATCACGATGTCGGACACGCCCGAGATCGCCGAAACCACCAGGAAAACCACGACAAATGTCAGGATATTCGGCGAAAGCGACAAGGCGATAAAGATCAGCCCCAACAGGGCCGAGGTCACCGCCACAGACCGCGCCCCCAACAGGCGGTCCGCGACCGGCGCAATCCAGACCGACGCGATCGCCCCCAGCGACGCGATCAGAAACACCGTCCCGATCTGCGCATCCGACGCGCCGATCTGCGCCTTGATCACCGGCACCTGCGCGGCAAAGGCGGCCCAGACCATGCCCTGCGCGACAAAGGCCAGCGCAGGGGCGCGCAATCCGGGTATGGGCGTCAGGAACGGCATGGCACAGCCCTTCTCACACCCCGATACCCCCGGCAAGCGCGCAGGTGAAAAAACCGCTTGACCTCAAGTTGGCTTGAGGAATTACCACTGAGGTCATGGAAAAGGAATTGAACCAGAACGAGCATGTCAGCTGGGCCGAGTTTCTCGGCGCTATCCACGTGCCCTCCCTTCTCTTGGTCTGCCTTGCGGTCTGGCTGCACGCCGCCGACAGCCTTGTGGTGTCGACCATGCTGCCCTCTATCGTGGCCGATATCGGCGGGGCGGCGCTGGTGGGCTGGTCTGTCGCGCTTTACGAGATCGGCTCGATCATCGCGGGCGCGGCCTCGGCGCTGCTGGTGATGCGCCACGGCTTTCGCGCGCCCATGGGTCTGGCCGCGCTGATCTTCGGCGCGGGATGCCTGCTCAGCGCGGTCAGCCCTTCCATGCCTGTCGTTCTGACCGGGCGCTTGCTGCAGGGCATCGGCGGCGGCGGCCTTGTCGCCATGGGTTTTGTCGCGGTGTCGGTCCTTTTTCCGCCCCGCTATACCGCGCGGGCCCTGGCGGCGGTGTCGGCGCTGTGGGGCATGTCGGCCTTCACCGGCCCGCTGATCGGAGGGCTGTTCGTGGAATTCGCCACCTGGCGCTGGGGCTTCGCGTTCTTCGCCGCACAGGCGCTGGTGCTGGCGCTGTGGATCTTTCTGCGGGCACCGCAGGACGGCCAATCGGATATCCCCGCCACTGAACGCTTCCCCGCAATCCGGCTGTCGCTGCTCATGGCCTCCGTCCTGCTTGTGGCCATTGCGGGGATCGACGTGCAACCGCTGCAAACCTCCCTCCTGGTGGGTGCTGGCCTGACAGCCTTCGCCCTGTTTCTCTGGCAGGACAGCCGCGCCACGCCCGCCACCCGCCTGCTGCCCAGCGCGCCCTTCGATCCGCGCACAGCCGCAGGCGCGACGCTGTCCATGATCCTTGCGCTGTCGCTGGCCACCATCGCGATCACCGCTTTCGGCCCGCTTCTGATCACCGCCATCCACGGGGCCTCTGCCCTGACCGTGGGCTATATCGTGGCCTGCTCCTCCATCGGGTGGACAATCACGGCGATCCTCGTCTCTTCCGCCCCGGAACGGCGCGATCCGCAGCTGATCACGCTGGGTATTGCGCTTGTTCTCCTCTCCATCCCCGGCTTTCTCTATGCGGTGCCGCACGGGCCGCTGTGGCTGATCGCGCTTTGCGCACTTGTCGAAGGCGGCGGGTTCGGCATCGCCTGGACCTTCATCCTCCGCCGCACCACCGCCCTTGCCCCCGCGGATGAGGCCCAGCGCATCGCCGGTGCCCTGCCCACAATCCAGCGGTTCGGCTATGCTTTGGGCGCAGCCTATATCGGGATCGTGGCCAACACGGCGGGCTTTCTCGACATGTCCACCACCTCGGACGCACGACACGTGGCCTACCTTGTTTTCCTCGCCTGTGTCCCGCCGGGTCTCTTGGCCATTCCCGGCCTTTGGGGCCTTGTGCGCCCGCAGGCGCGGCCAGCCCCATCTTTGCCCTTGTCATAACGGCGATTCCCGTCTAAAGCCGCGGCTTCATGCGGGGTGACAGCCTTGGAGGCACCCTGCCCTTACAATTTGGAGATATTCTATGGCTGGTGAGATTCCTGATCTTGTCGCCCTGGAACGGACGGGGACAGGCAAGGGCGCCGCTCGTCAGGCCCGCCGCGACGGGCTGGTTCCGGGGATTGTGTTTGGTGGCGAAAACGATCCGCTTCCGATCAACATTCCGTTCAACGCACTGTTGAAAATGCTGAAAGCCGGGCGGTTCAAATCGACCCTGTTCAACCTGAAAGTCGATGGCCATGACGACGTGCGCGTCATCTGCCGCGACGTGCAGCGCGACGTGGTCAAAGACCTGCCCACTCACGTGGATTTCATGCGCCTGCGCCGCACCACGAAAATCAACCTGTTCATCCCGGTTGAATTCACCAACGAAGGCGCAGCCCCCGGCCTGAAAAAAGGCGGCGTGCTGACCGTTGTCCGCCCCGAGGTGGAACTGGTCGTGACCGCGGGCGACATTCCCGAGAAGGTAGTTGTCGATCTGTCGGGTCTGGAGATCGGCGACACGATCACCATCTCGTCCGTGGATCTGCCCTCTGGCGCGAAACCCACCATCGACCGCGACTTCGTGATCGCCAACATCCAGGCACCGTCTGGTCTGGCCTCGCAGAAAGACGAGGACGAGGAAGAGGTGGAGGCCGATGAAGTGCCCACCACCGCAGAAGCCGAAGCCGAAGGCGGCGAAGAATAAACCCTCCGCCCGTCAGGGCGCCTGGGTCAGAATGGAAACGGCCGGCAGGACATCTGCTGGCCGTTTTTCTTTTTCGAGTGGGTGTCTTGCGCGAAAGGTTGGGCGGTGCTGGCGGTCACCCGTCTGATCTTGCGGATGACGCCCGGATTCCAATGCGCCATGCGATGCCCCACCGTTTCCATCGCAACCGCCAGCGTCACGCCACATGGTCTGACTTGTCAAAATGGGCGTTTCGTTGTCCTTTACCCGCAACAGGACGGAAGAAGGGCCGCAAAGATGAGTGCTGATGACCTTGAACGCTTCGCTCTCGATTTCACGGCCGATCAGATCCAGATCCGCGACACCATGCTGCGGTTCGCCAAAGACCGTCTGGCGCCAGGTGCCGCCGCGCGCGACAAAAGCCACGCCTTCCCCAATGACCTGATTTCGGAACTTGCCGCGCTTGGCGGGATGGCCATGAAAGCCCGTGCCGAGGGTGAAGAGCCTTTGGCCGATACAACCGCTTATGTCCTGGCGGTCGAGGCGATCTCTCGGATGGATGCGTCGGTTGGCGTTGTCATGGTTGCCTCCAACCTTGCTGCGGCGATCATCGACGCGCATGCCACCGACGACCAGCGCCAGCGCTATCTTGCCCCGGCCATCCACGGCGAACTTGGTGCGCTGTCCTTTGCCCTGACAGAACCTGGCGCAGGGTCGGACGCGGGCGGCATCACGACACAAGCGGTGCGTGACCGGGACGGATGGGTTCTGAATGGAACAAAGCAATGGATCACCGGGGCCGCCGGCGCGCAGCTTTTCCTGGTGTTTGCAAGAACGCCCGAGCTGGGTGACGGCGCCGTAACGGCCTTTCTGGTCGAAAAAGATACCCCCGGCTTTTCGCTGGGTCGGGTCGAAGACAAACTGGGGCTCTGTTCGTCAGGCACGGCGGTGTTGCAGTTTGACGATGCCCGGGTATCTGACGCTCAGGTGCTGGGCGCACCGGGAAAAGGATACGCGGCGGCCCTGTCGGGGATCGGCGCAAGCCGTCTGGCGATTGCCGCTCAGTCCATCGGCATTGCCGAACGCGCGCTCGAGCTTGGGATGGCCTATGCGGCCGACCGTAAAGCTTTCGGCGTACCGCTCAGCACCTTTCAGAATACGCGCTTTACCATAGCGGATTGCCGCACCGAACTGGATCAGGCCTGGCTTTTGATGCTGCGGGGCGCGCGGCTGCTGGATCGCGATGGCGCCATAAGGTCCGAAGCCTCGATGGCGAAACTGGCCGCGTCCGAAATGTGCGGTCGCGTTGTCGACAAGATGCTGCAGGTTCATGGCGGCAACGGATACAGTCGCGATTACGAAATCGAGAGGCTTTACCGGGACGCCCGCGTGATGCGCATCTTCGAAGGAACAAGCGAGATCCAGCGCGAAGTGATCGCACGGGCGTTGCTGGGGCGTGCGGAAACTGGCTGAACCGGGTGCCCGGCAAGGCCTCGTCCGGGCCGGAAGAAACATCTGCAGGGCGCGAGGTCGCACAAAGCGCGTGCCGGTTCTGTTTGGCCGCTTCGGTCTGAACGCAGTCTGTCGCGCGCCGGTCCCGAACCCTGCGCTCTCAAACCTCAGCTCAATTCCTGCACCGTCTCGAAAATCTCCAGCTCGGGCGGCTCCAGATACAGATCCCGGCTGCCGCCCGCATCCTTGTGGGCCGCACGGAACACCTCGGATTTGGTCCAGTCGGTGAAGGCCTCTTCGCTCTCCCACGCGGTGTGGGAGGCATAAAGCACATGATCACCCCGTTCCGGCCCGCGCATCAGATGGAAGGCGATGAAGCCCGGCACCGATTTCAGGTGGCTGTCGCGCAAAAGCCAAAGCGCCTCGAACGCCTGGATCTTGTCAGGGTGGACCTTGAAACGGTTCATCGTCAGATACATCGCGGCCTCTTGCTGGAAATTGCTGTCTGATCGGGGCATATCTGTCCCCAAGACAACGGAGTTCAAGCCAAACCATGCACATCTTTGTTGGCCTCGGCAATCCGGGCCCCAAATACGCGGGCAACCGGCACAATATCGGCTTCATGGCGCTGGACCGGATCGCCGACGATCACGGGTTCGGGCCGTGGCGATCGAAGTTTCAGGGCCAGATCAGCGAAGGCCGTCTGGGCAGCGCCAAGGTGCTGTTGCTGAAACCCGACACGTTCATGAATCTCTCCGGCCAGTCTGTGGGAGAGGCGATGCGGTTCTACAAGCTTGAGCCATCGGACATCACCGTCTTCCATGACGAACTGGATCTGGCCCCCGGCAAGGTGCGCGTGAAGATGGGGGGCGGCCATGCGGGCCATAACGGCTTGCGGTCGATCCACGGCCATATCGGAGAGGCCTATAAACGCGTGCGACTGGGTATCGGACATCCGGGCCGCAAGGATCTGGTGTCACACTACGTGCTGCATGATTTCGGAAAGGCCGATCAGGAGTGGCTGGACGATGTTCTGCGCGGTGTCTCGGACGGCGCGCCGATGCTGGCGCAGGGCGACAGCGGCAAGTTTCTGAACGCCGTCAGCCTGCGAACGAACCCGCCGCGATCCAGCACGACGAAGCCCAAAGCGGACAGCAAACCGGCAGACCCCGCACCCGAACCGGAAGACACCCGCAGCGCAATGCAGAAACTGATGGACAAGTTCCGCTGAGCGCGGGACATGCCGATCTCTCTGACGGCACGTCGGGCTTGCACCCCATCCGGCCTTGCGTAACGTGGCCCGCAAATATCGGGGGATGATCATGCGCACATTCGGGAAATGGCTGGGCCGCATCTTGCTGATGCTGGTTCTGGCCGCAACGGTTGTCGGCGTCTGGAAGTGGGAACAGATCAAGCGACTGCATTTCGTGGTGACGCTGTTCAACGAAGGCCGGATTGTCGAGAATTTCTCGAACATGGACAAAGCCTTCCTGACCGTGCCCGTCCCGCGCGGCGATGGCCCGGTCACACCCCTGCCCGCAGGCGCCCCCCTGACGCCGACCCCCGAGATGACCGCCTGGGTGGCAGAGGCCGACCTGACATCCCTTCTGGTGCTGCACCGGGGCGAGATCGTGCATGAAGGCTATTACCTGGGCACCGAAGCCGATGATCACCGGATCTCGTGGTCGCTGGCCAAAAGCTTCATGTCTTCGCTTTTCGGCATCCTGCTCGAGGAAGGGGCCATTGGCTCCATCGACGATCCGGTCACGCAATATGTGCCCCAACTGGCGGGCACCGCCTATGATGGCGCCACGATCCGGAACGTATTGCAGATGACCAGCACCGTGGTCTTTGACGAGGATTACCTTGACCAGCGGTCCGACATTCAGCGCATGGGCCGGGTGCTGGCGCTGGGGGGGCTGATGGATGATTTCACCGCCAGCTTTTCCGAAACCGACGGCACGCGGGGGGAGCGTTGGCAATATGTCTCTCTCGACACGCATGTGCTGGGCATGGTGATCCGGGGCGCGACGGGCCGCCCGGTCTCCGAACTGATGAGCGAAAAGATCATCGCGCCGCTGGGTCTGGAAGGCGCGCCGCGGTTCATCAGCGACGGGGCCGGTGTTGCGATCGTGCTGGGCGGCATCCTGATGACCACCCGCGATTACGCGCGCTTTGGCCAGATGATCGAACAGGACGGGAAATGGAACGGCCAGCAGATCGTCCCCGCCGACTGGATCGCCGAAAGCACGAAAGCCAGTGCGCCCACTGCGCCGGGTCAGATCGGCTATGGCTATCAATGGTGGGTGCCGGTGGAGCCGCGCGAAAAAGAATTCCTGGGGCGCGGAATTTACGGGCAATATATCTATATTGATCAGGAGCGCGATTTGGTGATCGTCACCACCGCCGCCGACCGCCAATTCCGCGAGCCCGGCGTGAACCTTGCGAATGTTGAGATGATGCGCAAGATCGCCGATCTGGCGCAAAACTGAAGGACACCGACCGATGGAACCGGAAGACAGCATCAACGTTCTGGGTGAGGCGCTTGAGCTGTGCTCGAACGATCCCAAGACGGGCTTTTTCCGCGACGGGCATTGCAACACCTGCGCGGCCGATCACGGCAGCCACACCGTCTGTGCGGTGATGACAGCCGAATTCCTGGCCTTTTCGAAATATGTGGGCAACGACCTGTCAACGCCCCGGCCCGAATTCGGTTTTGCCGGCCTCAAGCCGGGAGATCAGTGGTGCCTGTGTGCCAGCCGCTTTCTGCAGGCCGCCGATGAAGGCTGCGCCCCCCGCGTGAAGCTGACCGCCACCCATCAACGCGCGCTGGAGATCGTTCCGCTGGATGTTCTGAAGGCCCACGCACTGGCCCACTGAGCACCAGCGCGCGCATGTCGCATAAACTTTGGTTTGTTTTGCCCCCGCCGCGCGCCGCCGGAACAGGGCAATCATAAACCAAAGGTAGAATTCGCGCCCCTAAGCCTCAGTCCAATGGAGGGGCTGGCGCCTGGCTGCTCTGTTACTTCGCATCGGATCTGCCCCCCAAGCCGGTCCCCCACACGCGAAAGGAACGCAGCATGAAACCCGTGATCACCTTTTCCACTCTTGCCATCCTGCTGGGCGGTACCGCCCAGGCCTCGGTCGGGATTGCGCGCCAGCCTGATATGCTGGGTCCGCTGGCCGTTATCTCGGCCCCCGATACAGGCGATCTTCCCGGTCTTGTCATACGGGTCCGCGGCATTGACGATTTCAACGAAACATATGGCGATGACGACAGCGACGGGCGCGTCAGCAGCAGCTCATCCGATGACAGCTCGGATGATGATTCCGACGACGATGACAGCTCGGATGATGACGACAGCGATGACGACAACAGCCCCGACGACAGCGATGATGATGGCTATGATGACAGCGACGACGATGGTGATGACGACAACGGTGGCGACGACGACGGCGACGACAGCGGTGATGACCATGGCCGTGGTGGCGGTGACGACAGCGACGGTGACGACAGTGGCCGTGGCGGTGATGACAGCGACAGCGACAGCGATAGCGATAGCGATAGCGACAATAGCGGTCGTGGTGGCGATGACAGTGGCCACGGAGGAGATGACGGCGGCCACGGCGGCGACGGTGACGGCGATGGTGGAGACGGCGACGGCGGAGACGGGGATGGCGGCGATGGTGACGGTGACGGTGACGGCGGCGATGATTGATCCTCGGCACCAACACGCCCTATTGTTGGTGTGACAAGCAGGCCCTCGCGCAATCCGCGCGGGGGCTCTTTGTGGGAAAACGCGATGCTACGCAGACTGCTTCTGATCTTTGCCCTGGTGCTGACACCCGCCGTGGCCAGCGCAAACTCGTTTGAACGCAGCATCGTGTCCCAACTGCGCGCGCAGGGATATTCGAATATCGAGGTCAGCCGCACCTTTCTGGGCCGTGGTCGGATCACCGCGCAGAACGACAGCCTGAACCGCGAAATCATCTTCAACCCCGTCACAGGCGTCATCCTGCGCGACTTCGCCCGCCAGCGGGAACGCATCCAACTGATCGACCCCGGCGCGGCCTCTCCCGGACGCGGCGGTGGCGATCAAAGCCATGGCGGCGATGATGATGGCGACGATGGCTATGGCGGGGATGACGGCTATGGCGGCGACGACGGCGATAGTGACAGCGACAGCGACAGCGACAGCAGTGGTCCCGGCAGCGGTGACGGTGACGGCGACGGCGATGGCGACGGCGGAGATGGCGGCGACGGAGATGGCGGCGACGGAGGCGGCGATGACTGACGACGACGCATGACACGTCGCTGGGCCATTGCGCTGTTGCTGATCATTCAGGTTCTTTGCGCAGGCTTCTTCACCTTCGATATCCTGGTCACATTGCTGGCCCTGCCCGTCGCGCCGATCAACTGGCAGCTTTACGAATTGATGCAGGTAGGCGCGGCCATCGGGCTGGTCTGCGGTGTCGGTTTCGGTGCGCTGGTTCTGCGCCGATCCCTGCGCGACGCAGCGCGGATGAAATCGCAGCTTCGCATCGCCTCGGGCGCGTTCATGGACCTGCTGGAGGAGTCTTTCACCGAATGGGGCCTGACCCCGGCAGAACGCGACGTGGCGCTGTTTGCCATCAAGGGGCTGACCACGCAGGAGATCGCTCAGCTGCGCTCGACCTCGGAAGGAACGGTCAAGGCGCAGACCGCCGCCATCTATCGCAAGGCCGGGGTTTCGGGCCGGCCCCAACTGCTGAGCCATTTTATCGAGGATCTGTTGGACGGGCTGGACGACACGGCCCGTGCGCCTGCTGTTTCTGTGGTGGAAAACGCAAGGGGCGACCGGGTCTGACCCGACCGCCCCAAGCTGTGTTTTACCGGTCGCGCAACCGGACCAAATCGGTCATCAACCCTTCGGTCCCGTTATGCACCGTGATCGTATCGACCCGGTCGGCGATCGCCTGAAGCGCCTCAAGCTCCTTGAGCCTGAGAAGCACCGGGTTGTCCGCCATCACCTTTGCCGTGTTAAGCAAGGACCGCGTGGCGTTCGTTTCCTCGCGCCGGCGGATGACGTTCGCCTCGGCCTCTTTCTGCGCGGCGACGACAGAGGTAAGGATCTCCCGCATCTCCCCGGGCAAGATCACGTCCTTGAGGGCAAGAGTCGTGACCTTGATCCCGAACTCTGCCATCTCGGCGCGGACCCTGTCGGCGGCCTCGCGGTTGATCGCCACCTTGTCTTCCAAAAGCCCGTCAAGCGTGACGGCCCCCAAGGTTTCCCGCGCGGCCAATTGCACGGCGGTGCGCAAGACCTCGTTGACCCCCTCGGTCGTGGTGACAACCCGCACAGGGTCTTCGACCACGAAGGCCACCGTGACGTTCACGCGGACAGAGACACGGTCGCGGGTCAAGATCTCCTGACCGGTGACCTCCATCGCCTGCTGGCGCATGGTCATGGTGCGCATGTGGAAGATCGCACCGGTTCTGACGAAGAACTCCGTCCCGGGCTGCATCACCATCGGCGGGGCATCCCCGTCAAAGACCACCGCAACATGACCGGCAGGCACATCGATGCGCCTGAATTCATGCGGGGTAGCCCCCTGCAAGAACCGGTCGCGGACATCCGTCGGCAACATGCGGGACGCCGTGATGTCGATCCGGTCGATCGTCAAATCGAGCGCATCCGCCAAGAACACCACTTGCTCACGCGGCAAAAGCACGTGGGAGAACGCCTGGTGCCGATTGGCAACCGCGATCTCATGCGGCCCCATCTCAACCAACTGGAAATGGCGCTTCGCCAAGTCCGGATTTGTGACGAAAAGCCTCCGCGCTTCAACCAAAGGAACTATGGGATCCTCAAGGCGGACCCGTGTGGCGGTGTCTGTGTGAACGATGGAATGGGTGCCAGGCCCAAGCACATCGACCACTGTGCCGTCTCGTGTGATCACCGCGCGTTCATCGGCGGCCACCACGACCCGTCGTTTCGGGGTCAAAAAATCAAAAAACCGCATCACATATCTCCTTTGTTAGCTGCGGGTGTCATCGTCGTCGCAAAACGCGAACTCCTTTTCTGGTTGGGTGGGTTGGGCCCGTCATGGACCGCAGGTGTGATGCCCCTGAGCCGGGGGGCGGGGTGGATCGCCGAACCTTTTGCCATGCCCCCGGACGAGGGATCGTGGGCGAGAGGGGCGCGACCCAGAGGCGCGCCAGCGGCGGGCCAAAGGGCGGCGGATCCGTCATCCACGTCCCTGGCACAAGGCCAGAGCAGCGGTTGGTTTGTCCCGCAAATGGCAAAGCCGGTTGCGGTCCGGGCCGCACGCTGCGCGGGCCCGGCGATCCGATGAAAGGAACACCGAATGGATGGTGTTCGGACGTGGCAATGTCCGAAAAGGTGCCTCACGGCAGGGCTTTGAAGAGGCCCACGCTCTATCCGAGTTTTGGAATCGGCCCCCGTTTGTCTGCGATCGGCATACGGTCAGGCAGCGCCAGCCGCACCGGTCAGGTTTGGACCCTGAACCTTGAAGATCGCCTCCAATTGGGAGGGCTGGAATACGGCGCGGCGGCGGCTTCGCTCAACAAAAAGATTTACGTGGCGGAAGCGCCTGTGGTGTGCGCGCAACAAAATTGCGCAGTTGCGCAACAAATGAAAAGGGCGGCCCCGGTCTGGCCGCCCTGCCGCCCCGTTTGCCGGAGGTCTTCAGATGGAATATTTCACTCGACGCTGCGGCCTTCTGGGCCGGACATGTCAAAGCCCAGTGCACGAGCCACGGTGAAGATATCCTTGTCACCCCGTCCGCACATGTTCATGCAGATGATGTGATCTTTGGGCAGCTCCGGCGCGATCTTCATCACATGGGCCAGCGCGTGGCTGGGCTCCAACGCGGGAATGATCCCCTCCTGCTCGCAGCACAACTTGAACGCCTCCAGCGCCTCCACATCGGTGATCGAGACATATTGCGCGCGCCCGATATCATGAAGCCAGGCATGTTCCGGCCCGATGCCGGGGTAATCCAGACCCGCCGAAATCGAGAAGCCTTCCAGGATCTGCCCGTCCTCATCCTGCAGCAGATAGGTGCGGTTGCCGTGCAGCACGCCGGGCCGGCCGCCGGTGAGAGAGGCGCAATGCTCCATCTTCTCATTCACGCCCTTGCCGCCGGCTTCCACGCCGATGATGTTCACCGAGGTGTCGTCGAGGAACGGGTAAAACAGCCCCATCGCGTTCGATCCGCCACCGATGGCGGCGATGATCGTGTCGGGCAGACGGCCCTCGGCGGCCTGCATCTGTTCCTTGGCTTCCTTGCCGATGATCGACTGGAAATCGCGGACCATGGCCGGGTACGGGTGCGGACCCGCCACCGTGCCGATGCAGTAAAACGTGTCGCGCACATTGGTCACCCAATCGCGCAGCGCGTCGTTCATCGCGTCTTTGAGCGTGCCACGGCCCGAGGTCACGGGGATCACCTCTGCCCCCAGAAGGCGCATGCGGAAGACGTTGGGGGCCTGACGTTCGACGTCATGCGCGCCCATATAGACGATGCATTTCAACCCGAATTTCGCACAGACCGTGGCAGTCGCCACACCGTGCTGGCCCGCGCCGGTTTCGGCGATGATGCGGGTCTTGCCCATGCGGCGGGCCAGGATGATCTGGCCCAGCACGTTGTTGATCTTATGCGCGCCGGTGTGGTTCAGCTCATCGCGCTTCATATAGATTTTCGCGCCGCCCAGATGATCGGTGAGGCGTTCGGCGAAATACAGCGGGCTGGGGCGGCCGACGTAATGGGTCCAGAGGTCGTGCATCTCGGCCCAGAAACTGTCGTCGGTCTTGGCGCGCTCATACTGCTCTTCCAGCTCCAGGATCAGCGGCATCAGCGTCTCGGACACGAAGCGCCCGCCAAAATTGCCGAAACGGCCGTTTTCATCCGGGCCGGTCATGAAAGAGTTGAAAAGATCGTTCATCTTGGTGTCCCCAATTGGCTTTCCCCGGTTTAGCGGGACGTATGAGGAGGGTAAAGCGATCCTTCGAAGGATCGCTTGCCGGCAGAAGCGAATTTTCGAAAATTCGCCTTCACAGCTTTGGCGAAGGTGGGGAAGGCGTTTCGAAACGCCTTGTTCAAGCGGTTTCGAAACCGCTTGAACAAGGGCCTTCCAAGGCCCTTGTCACCGGACCCGGCGGATCGGCAACATATTGCAGAAGACCACGTAATGCAGATTGTTGCGCACGGCTTGAAAACCGCGCCGTTCAACCTCGGCAATGAAGGCCTCATGGCCGACAAGCCGTTCCACATCACGCACCTTGCGTTTCACGACGCCGCCGCGCTGCGCCTCCTGCGAGCCAAAAAACTGGTTTATCCAAATCTCGGGTGTCAGGTGTTCGGGTATCTGTGCCATACCCCACCCTGCCCCGGTTCTGGTTAACGCCCGGTTGACGCCGCCTGCACAAACGCGGCCATCAGGGCCGGGTCCTTCACCCCAGGCGCGCGTTCCACGCCGGATGCCACATCGACCGCGCGGGCCCCCGTCATGGCAATCGCCTGGGCCACGTTCTCGGGCGTGAGACCACCGGCCAGCATCCAGGGCCGGGTCCAGTATTTGCGCCCCGCCAACAATCGCCAGTCAAAGGCCAGACCATTGCCACCGGGCAAGACCGCATCCTTGGGGGGCTTCGCGTCGATCAGCAGCATATCGGCCACCGGTTCATAGATGTCGATCGCAGCCAGATCTGCCTCGTCCGCCACGCCGATGACTTTCATGACCGGCAGGCCAAAGCGGGCCTTCAGCTGGGCCACACGCTCGGGCGGTTCCGATCCGTGCAACTGAAGGATGTCGATTGGCACCGTGGATACGATCTGCTCCAGCTCCTCATCCGACGCGTTCACCACCAGCGCCACTTTGGCCACGCCGACGGGAACCTGCGCCGCCAGTTCCGCCGCGCGGGCCGGCGTCACATAGCGGGGGGATTTCGGAAAGAAGTTGAAGCCAAGAAACCGCGCCCCGGCCTCGGCCGCGGCGCTCACCTGGTCCTCTGTGGTCAGGCCACAGATCTTGACGGAAATCTCGGGTGCCATGAGGCGCAGGATTAGCTGGCTTCGTCCAGAAGCGCCAGCACCTCGTCCTTGTTTTCGGCCTTCTCGCCCTTCAGGCGGGTCACCTCGCGTTCAAGCCGCTTGGCTTCCTTGGTTTTCAGCGTCGCCTCGCGGCGGTGCTTGTATTCGCGCAGCCATTCCCAGACAAAGCCGATGATCAGACCGGCAATGATGCCGCCGAACACCACGATGAACAGCGGCAGGTCGATCTGCCAGTTCACGCCGGCGAAATCCTCCAACCCTTCGGGCAGAAGTTTCAACGTCACATCGTCGCGATTTGCCATCGCGATGGACACAAGGATCACGGCCAGCCCGGCCAGGAAGGCATAGCGAATATATCGCATCACAGGTTACTTTCCGTTCAGACGGTCACGCAGCAGCTTGCCGGTCTTGAAAAACGGCACGTGCTTTTCTTCGACATGGACTGTTTCTCCGGTTCGCGGATTCCGGCCCATACGCTGATCGCGTTTCTTGACCGAAAACGCGCCGAAACCGCGCAGCTCGACACGGTCCCCACGGGCCATGGCGCTGGTGACCTCTTCGAAAACGGTGTTCACGATCCGCTCGACATCGCGCTGGTAGAGATGTGGATTTTCTTCCGCAATCTTTTGGATCAGTTCGGATCGGATCATCGAGCTTTCCCCCCATGTGTTACCGCGCGTGTTCTTCAGATGACTATAGGCACAATCGCGGAACACGGAAATGGGAACTGGCCCGAACTTGCCCGATAAATCACGCATTTTGCAGGGTTTTGCCGAGGCGGCGATGCCAAATGCAGCGCCAGAGCGGCCCTGACACGGCCAAGGTCACGCCCGCCGCATCGCAGAGAAACCATTGATTCGGAACGAAAACGGCCCCGCCAGGGAAGGCGGGGCCGTCTGTGCCTGCCACAATGGGCAAGGATTACTTGTCTTCGTCGCCTTTCAGCGCCGCGCCCAGGATGTCGCCCAGCGATGCACCGCTGTCGGACGAACCGTACTGTTCCACGGCCTCTTTCTCTTCGGCGATTTCGCGTGCCTTGATCGACAGGCCCAGACGGCGGGTCTTGCTGTCCACGTTGGTCACGCGCACATCGACCTTGTCACCGACCGAGAAACGCTCGGGGCGCTGTTCGGCACGGTCACGCGACAGGTCCGAACGGCGGATGAAGGATTTCATGCCTTCGTATTCCACCTCGATGCCGCCATCCTCGATCGCGGTCACTTCGACCGTGATGATCGAGCCGCGCTTCACGCCGCCAACCGCTTCGGCGAACTTGTCGCCGCCCAGCGCTTTGATCGAGAGCGAGATACGCTCTTTCTCCACGTCCACTTCGGAGACAACGGCCTCAACCATGTCGCCTTTGCGGTAGTTCTGGATCGCATCTTCGCCACGCTCGTCCCACGACAGGTCGGACAGGTGAACCATGCCGTCGATCTCGCCTTCGAGGCCGATGAACAGACCAAACTCGGTGATGTTCTTGACTTCGCCTTCGACCTGCGTGCCCTCGGGGTGGGTTTCTGCAAACACTTCCCACGGGTTGCGCATGGTCTGCTTCAGGCCCAGCGACACGCGGCGCTTGGCACCGTCGATTTCCAGAACCATGACGTCGACTTCCTGGCTGGTCGAAACGATCTTGCCGGGGTGCACGTTCTTCTTGGTCCAGGACATTTCCGACACGTGGACCAGACCTTCGACACCGGGCTCCAGCTCAACAAATGCGCCGTAATCGGTGATGTTGGTCACGCGGCCCTTGTGCACGGATTCCAGCGGGTACTTCGCGGCCACCAGATCCCACGGATCTTCCTGCAGCTGCTTCATGCCCAGCGAAATGCGGTGCGTGTCCTTGTTGATCTTGATCACCTGGACCTTGATGGTCTCGCCGATGTTCAGGATCTCGGACGGGTGGTTCACACGGCGCCATGCCATGTCTGTGACGTGCAGCAGGCCGTCAACGCCGCCCAGGTCAACAAACGCACCGTATTCGGTGATGTTCTTGACCACACCATCGACGTTCTGACCTTCGGCCAGGTTGCCAATGACCTCGGCGCGCTGTTCGGCGCGGCTTTCTTCCAGGATCGCGCGGCGCGAAACAACGATGTTGCCACGGCGACGGTCCATTTTCAGGATCTGGAAGGGCTGCTTGAGACCCATCAGAGGGCCCGCGTCGCGCACGGGGCGCACATCCACCTGCGAGCCGGGCAGGAACGCGACCGCGCCGCCCAGATCCACGGTGAAACCACCTTTGACACGGGAGAAGATCGCGCCTTCGACACGCTGGTCGTCGGCATAGGCTTTTTCCAGACGATCCCAGGCTTCCTCACGACGCGCCATTTCGCGCGAAATGACAGCCTCGCCACGGGCGTTTTCAGCCGCGCGCAGGTAGACTTCCACTTCATCGCCAACAGCGATTTCGGGTGCTTCACCGGGATTTGCGAATTCTTTAAGTTCGACACGGCCTTCCATTTTGTAGCCGACGTCGATGATGGCTTGGCCCGCCTCGATGGCGATGACTTTGCCTTTGACGACAGACCCTTCTTCGGGTGTGTCCATTTCGAAGCTTTCGTTCAGGAGGGCTTCGAATTCCTCCATAGATGCGTTCTGAGCCATGCGGGTCTCGGTTTCCTTTACGTTTACATCTTTCGGGCCATGCGGTTGTCTCCGCCGGTCTTTCAGGTTGGGTGGTCGACGGTCTGGCGTGGTACCGGGACAAAAACGAAGGGCCGGTTTGCACCGACCCTGCTCAAGTCCTAGTCGCACGACTGTCCTCGCCGCTTCGACGGGGTGCTCTTAGCGGGTTATGCACAGCGGATCAAGCGTGCATTGGCCTTTCTGCACGGCATTCGGCGGATTCTGTCCTGCCTTTCGGGATTGAACCGCCATTTTGGGGGTGAGCAGGCCGGAAAGCTTGCTAAGCTAAGCATTATGGAGCAGGCCGATTTCTTCATTTTGCTGGGGCTTTTGTTTCTGGCGGGGCTGACGGCGGATCAGCTGGGCCGGATGACGCGGCTGCCACGGGTCACGATGCTGCTGATCCTGGGGATGCTGGCGGGCAATGCCGGGGTGGGTCTGATGCCGCCGGGCGCGCTGGCGTGGTTCGACGCGGTGTCGGTCACCGCGCTGACCATGGTGGCCTTCCTGCTGGGCGGCGCGCTGACCAGGGACAACCTGGCCCGGCACGGGCGCGCGATCATCGTCATTTCGCTGACCATTGTGGGCGCGACACTGGGTGTGATCGCAGCCGGGCTCATGCTGATCGGGGTGCCCGCCGGGCTGGCGCTTCTGCTGGGGGCGATCGGGACGGCCACGGCCCCGGCGGCGATGACGGATGTGATCCGGCAATCGGGCGTGCAGAACGGCTTTACCGATACGCTGAAAGGGATCGTGGCCATTGACGATGCCTGGGGGCTGGCGGTGTTCAGCCTTGTGCTGATCCTTGTGGGCCAGTCCGACGGGATGGCAGGCGTGCTGGCGGGGCTGGGCCGCGATCTGGGCGGCGGGATCGCCCTGGGGATCGCCCTGGGCGTGCCGGCGGCGCTTCTGACCGGACGGCTGAGCCCCGGACAACCCCTTCAGGCCGAGGCCATCGGCATCGTCTTTCTGACCGCGGGCCTGGCCTTGTGGCTTGAGGTGTCGTTCCTGGTGGCCGGCATGACCGCGGGCGCCATCGTCGCCAATTTTGCGCGCCACCACGATCACGCCTTCCACGAGATCGAAAACATCCAATGGCCCTTCATGATCCTGTTTTTCATCCTGGCCGGAGCCTCGCTGGAACTGGATGCGCTGCTGACGCTGGGCTGGACGGGTCTGGCCTTTATCGTGCTGCGCGTCCTGTCGCGCCTGGGCGGCGGATATCTGGGGGCAAGGCTCGCCGGAGTGCCCGCCCATGAAACGCCGTGGTACGGCCCCGCGCTTCTGCCGCAGGCGGGCGTCGCGGTGGGCATGGGTCTTGTCGCGGGCGAGGCGTTTCCCGAATGGGCCCCGTCCATCATGGCGCTGGTCATCGCCACCACCGTGGCCTTCGAACTGGCAGGCCCGCCCATAACCCTGAGTGCCATCCGCCGGGCAAGCGCGCATCGCGAGAATGGCCGGTGATACGGACTTTTTGAACAAACCAAAAAGGGCGCAAAAGTCACACACGAAAAGAAGCCAGTACCGCGTGGTTGTGACAGGCTCCGATTTGAGACAGCCTTCAGATTAATTGCTTCAGACAGGATGGCGGTACCGATGCCACCCATTGCATTTGTTTTTTCGACCGGGCGCACGTCCACCCAGAACATAGCCGCATTGGCCAAACGCAGTTATCCCAAAGCGTCGGTCGAACATGAGGGTTTGGGGCCCTATTACCATTCCCGCCGGGTGTTCAGAAATCCGGAGAAATTCCATCAGGTGCTTGGCGCGCAGGTACAAATTCAGCGCAAGCTGATCGGCATTGAAGACGGCATGGCGCAAGGCAGGTCCTATCTTGATGCAGGGTGGCCAGCCTTTGGGTGGCTGCCATATCTGTCGGATCGGTTCGGAGAGAACTTCCGTTTTGCTCATTTGGTCCGAAACCCGTTTCACACCGCGGCCTCTCTGACCACTCACGGCTTGTTTTCGCAACCGACAAAGGTTGGACGCAGGTTCCAGCGGCTGTCCATGATCCATGCAAAGGATGCCAATACCCATCACCGCAGCTTGCAGGCCTATGCCGCTGGGTTTTCTCCCTTTGACCGAAACCTGTTCCATTGGCTGGAATTGAACCAGTTCCTGATTGAACACCATGACCGCGACGGCTTTGTCGGGCTTTTCCGGTTCGAAGACCTGTACACGCCGCACAAGCACCAGATTACCCGGATGCTTCCGAAGCTTCTGGGAGATGCGGATATCGACTTCAAAGCCAAGCCCGTCGACCAGGTACAGAAAAAGCTGCCTGTCGAAATCGGAACGGCACATCCAGCCCTGTCAGACGCCGTAATGGCACTGGCAGAGCGCTTGGGATATTCAACCGAAGAATTGACCACAGCGCAGGATCCTGACGCTTTGAACAGGACATACGCGGTCGCGAGGCATTGATTGCGGCTTGCCGTTGGCTGACTGGCCTCTACCATCGCGCATGGCGCACGCTATAAAACGGCGTGAAGGCTGCCTGTCAGCAAAGGACCCGCGCATTGGAACTGACCCTTGAATCCGCGCTTTCGCCCGGGGCGATGGTAGGCCATTTCGCCTATCTGCTTCTGGTGATCTCGATGCTGATGCGGTCGATCACCTGGCTGCGGATCTTCGTCATCCTGTCGGCCATCGTGGCGCTGGCCTATGGGGCGATCTGGCTGCACGATCCGGTGACGGTGTTCTGGGAAGGCATGCTGATCGTCGTTAACGTCGTGCAGATCTTCATCATCTGGTACACAAACCGCCGCGTGCAGTTCAACGAGGATGAACGCCGCCTGATCGCCGAACGGCTGAACACGCTGTCCCCGCGCGAGGCGCGCAGGCTTCTGGATATGGGCCTGTGGATCGACGCCCTGCCCGGCACGGACCTGACCGAACAGGGCCAGCCGGTGCACCACCTTGTCTATCTTCTGTCGGGCGAGGTCACGATCGAGGTCGATGGCCGCACCGTGGGCCGCTGCGAGCCGGG
The DNA here is from genome assembly GCF_001262635.1 of Aestuariivita boseongensis. GTDB lineage: Bacteria > Pseudomonadota > Alphaproteobacteria > Rhodobacterales > Rhodobacteraceae > Aestuariivita > Aestuariivita boseongensis. Next base: position 96,651 of record NZ_JXYH01000005.1, on the reverse strand, counting down.
TAATTTCGTGGGCGAGATGTCGTTGGTCGATGGCGGCCCGGCCTCGGCCACGGCGAAAGTCGCGCAGGAGGCCTATTGCTGGATGATCCCCACCGACCGGCTGCGCAAGCTGCGGCGCGAGGCCTCGCCGCTGATGGCCGCGCTTGAGGTGGGCATCGCCCATGATCTGAAGCGGAAAATCCTGGCCTCGAACGCGCGGCCCACGGGCGCGTGAGGCTGCGCGCGGCCCTTCTGGCGGGTCTGCTGCTGGCAGGCTGCGCGCAAGGGCCCGCCCCCGCCCCCGACGCGCCCGATCCGATCCTCTACGATCCGGCCGAAGTCGCCCGCGCCGAGAGGCTGGTCATCTTCGTGCCCGGCGCGCTGAGTTCGGTGGTCATGTATACCCCCGCGAAGGGCTGGCAGGCGGGCGGTTTCGCCGATGCCTATTACCGGTTTCCGGGGCTGGATGGCATGCCACCCGGCCCGCTGGATATCGACAGGGCGGCAGCGCAGGTCGCGGGCTTTGCCAATGCCCATCCGGACAAGCAGGTGGCGCTGGTGGGCTATTCCTCGGGCGCGCCGATTGCCATTCTGGCCGCGGCCCGGATCACCGGGGACCGCGTCGTTCCGGTCGCGGCCCTTGCGCCTGCGGTGGAACATGGCGGCGGTCTGCCCACCCTGGCGCGCGGGGCGGGCGATATCCTGCGCGCCGCCGCGCGGGCCCAAAGCCTTGATCCGCTGCAGGTCTGGATCGAATATTGGCAGATCCTTCTGCGCGGACGCAACGCGCCGCCGCTGCCCGGTTTCCGCGACCGGGTGATCGAAACCGCCCAGACCCACCGTGGAGAGCGCCCCCTGGGCCCACCCGAAACCCGGCTGGCCCGATCCCATGGGCAGGCCCTGCAGAACTGGGAACTTCCCCCCGATCTGGACCTGAGCCACGTGCGGCTGCGCATCTATGCAGGGCTGGAGGATCCGGTCTTTTCCACCGCGCAGACGCTGCGCTTTGCGCGCGCGCTGGGGCAGGACAGGATCTATGGATTTCCGGGCGAGGGGCATCTGCTGTACCTCTCGCAACCCGATGTGTTCGAGACCGCCCGGCGCTTTGCGGTCGAGGCGCTGGAAGCGCCCCGGCAGGACTAAGGCCGTCAGCCGCCGCGGCGGGCCTCGATGGCGGCGATGGCTGTGGCCACGGCCTGTTCAATCGTCATGTCCGACGTGTCGATCTGCACCGCGTCATCAGCCGGGCGCAAAGGAGCTTCGGCGCGCTCCATGTCGCGGGCATCGCGGGCGCGCACATCGGCTAGAACCTCGTCAAGGCTGGTCTCAATCCCGCGCTCCTGCAATTCTCTGAAGCGCCGTTCCGCCCGCACCTCCGCTGAGGCGGTGACGAAAAGCTTCGCCTCGGCATCCGGGCAGATCACCGTGCCGATATCACGCCCATCCAGCACCGCGCCGCCTGCGCGCCGGGCAAAGGCGCGCTGGAAATCCACCAGGGCCGCGCGCACTTCGGGGATCAAGGCCACCTTGCTGGCGGCATCGGCCACATGGGGCGTGCGCAGGTCGGGGTTCTCGAGAACCTCGGCCGTCAGGTTTTGCGCGGCCTCCACCGCATTGGTGCCCTGCAGCACCGCAAAGCCAACAGCGCGATACAGCAATCCCGTATCCAGATGCGCAAAGCCGAAATGCGCCGCCACCGCGCGCGACACAGTGCCCTTGCCAGCCGCTGCCGGGCCGTCGATGGCGACGGCAAAACTCATGTCCGCTCCAGATCCGCGCCAAGGCCGGCCATCAGCGGCTCGAATATCGGGAACGATGTCGCGATCGGCCCGCCATCATCGACCGACACAGGTGCCTTTGCTGCCATCCCAAGGATCAGGAAGGACATCGCGATCCGGTGATCCAGATGGCTGGCACAAACTGCTCCGCCGGGCACCTGGCCCGCACCCATCCCGGTGACGGTCCACCAGTCCGGGCCATCCTCCACCGTCACGCCATTGGCGCGCAGGCCAGTGGCCATGGCATCAATCCGGTCGCTTTCCTTCACGCGCAGTTCCTTGACACCGCGCATGACCGTGTCACCCGTCGCATTGGCGGCCACCACCGACAGCACCGGGTATTCGTCGATCATGCTGGCGGCACGCTCCGGCGGCACTTCGATCCCTTTCATGTCAGGCGAATAGCGCGCGCGCAGATCGGCCACGGGCTCCCCGCCCTCTTCGCGCATGTTCTCGAAGGTCAGATCCGCGCCCATCTCCTGCAGCGTGGTGAAGAGGCCCGCGCGCGTGGGGTTCAAACCGATGCCGGGAACCAGCACATCCGATCCCGGCACGATCAGCGCGGCACAGACCGGAAACGCGGCCGAGGACGGATCGCGCGGCACGGCAATCACCTGCGGTTTCAGCTCGGGCTGGCCGGTCAGGGTGATGACCCGGCCTTCATCGGTGTCCTCCACGGTGATGTCCGCGCCGAAACCGGCCAGCATCCGTTCGGTGTGATCGCGGGTGGCCTCCTTCTCGATCACCATGGTCTGCCCCGGCGCATTCAGCCCCGCCAGCAGCACCGCCGATTTCACCTGGGCCGAGGGCACGGGCACCTCGTATCGCACGGGCACCGGATCAGCCGCGCCGACAATCGTCATTGGCAACCGTCCACCGGCCCGCCCGACAGAGCGCGCCCCGAACAGCGCCAGAGGGTCCGTCACCCGCGCCATCGGCCGCCCGTTCAGGCTGGCATCGCCGGTAAAAGTCGCCGTGATGGGCGAGGTCGCCATCGCCCCCATGATCAGCCGCACGCCGGTGCCGGAATTGCCGCAATCGATCACGTGATCGGGCTCGGCAAAACCGCCCACACCCACGCCATGCACGCTCCAGTCCCCGCCGCCGTGATCGGTCACCTCCGCCCCGAAAGACCGCATGGCCCGCGCCGTATCCAGCACGTCCTGGCCTTCCAACAGCCCGGTGATCCGCGTCTCGCCCACCGCCATCGCGCCCAGGATCAGCGACCGGTGCGAGATCGACTTGTCGCCCGGCACCTCGGCCACGCCGGACAGCGCACCACAGGGGCGCGAGATCATGGGAATGGGATCGCCATGCGCAGACATAAAAGACCTCTCCAAAGGCAAAAATCGTCCTGCGGGCTTACCCAATCACCCGGACCGGGTCCAGAAGAACCGACCTGCTGCTTCTTTCTGGCTCCAAATACCCCAATCCAACGCCCGGATCAGGCGTGACGCTGAAAGGTCAGGTAATGCGGCACGCGCCCTTCGCGCAGGGCCTTCTGTTCATAGCGGGTACTGATCCAGTCGCCCCAAGGCTCCCGCCAATCGGCAGGGCGTTCCGCCAGCCAGTCGAACCCGGCCTTGGGCACCTCTTCCAGGGTCTGGCGCACGTAATCGGGAATGTCGGTCGCCACGCGAAACTCCGCGCCCGGTTTCAGACAGCGGGCCAGCGGCTCCAGATGTTCTTGCGTCACGAACCGGCGGCGATGGTGGCGCGCCTTGGGCCAGGGATCGGGATACAGCAGAAACGCCTTCGCGATCGACTGCGCGGGCAGCACATCCATCAGATCGCGCGCATCGCCGGGATAGACGGCCAGGTTCGTCACCCCCGCCCGGCGGATCTTGCCCAGAAGCATCGCGACGCCGTTGATATAGGGTTCGGCCCCGATGATGCCGATATTCGGGTTCTCCCGCGCCTGATGGACCAGATGTTCACCGCCGCCAAAGCCCACTTCCAGCCAGACCTCGCGCCCGCCGAACAGCGCCTCCAGATCCAGCGGCACACGGTCGGGGTTCACGTCCCAATCCACCGGCCCGGGCGACAGTTTCGCCAGATCCTCGTCCAGATAAGCCTTCTGGCTTTTCTTCAGCGCCTTGCCTTTCAGGCGGCCATAGAAATTGCGGTGGGGGCGATTGGGTGTGCTCATGGCGCTGCCCTCTACGCCAGCGCAGGGCGTGAGGCAAGCCGATGGCCCCGCTCGAAGCTCTCTCCGGCAGGGGGACTGCATGATATTGGAAGAAAAACGGCGTCAGGGGCGGGCCCGCTGACATTGCAGATGGTTCCGTCACCCCGGTTTGAAAGACCGGTGCAAACGGATAAGCGCGTTGAAAACCATCAACCTGATCGCACTGCCGGGTGCCAATCCGACAGCAATGTAGCTACGCGGCAGAGCTTTAGGGCCAAAGCCTGAAAACCGCGTTACAGCAGCGCGCGGTGGTGCGTGGTGCTTGGCCGCCCCCTATACCTGCGCGCTGGGGCGATGCGCGATGCGGTTGAACCAGGCCTGGGCCGCCTCATGGGTGTCGGGGATCTGCATCTTCACGATCCGGGCGAAATCGACAAAGACGAACCCGGTCAGATCGGCCAGCGTGAAAGTATCCGTGGCCAGCCATTCGCGGTCGGTCAGCCGGTCTTCCAGCAGGTCAAAGAATGCCGCCACCCGCGCCCGGCCGCGTTCGGCCAGTTCGGGGATCTGCGCATAAGGCACAGGGCCCGGCAAGGCGCGGTCCTTCATCGCGGGCGAGGCATTGCGCAGCGCCTCGGCCACGGCCATGCCGCCCTGCTGTTCGCAGATCATCGTCCAGCTCCAGACCAGACCGGTCTCATCGGGCGTGCTGCCGGTCATGGGGGTGTCCGGAAAGGCGGCCTCGAGATAGGCCGCGATGCCCAGATTTTCGGTCAGAATCGTGCCCTCATCTGTGACCAGGACCGGCACCGTGCCGCGCGGGTTGATCTCAAGAAAGGCGGGCTGCAGATGTTCACCTGACCGCAGATCGACCTGGCGGGTTTCGACCTCAAGCCCTTTTTCGGCAATCAGCATGCGCGCGCGGCGCGGGCTGGGGGCGGTGGCGCAATCGTAGAAAATCATCGCAAGCGTCCTTTCATTCGGTCAGCACCCCCGCCGCGCGCAGAACCGCGCGATAGGGGCGCCACATGTTTCCGTCAGGCTGGCGGATCGACTGGATCGCAAAGGCCGGATCCACCCCGCGCGCAACCATGTAGTTCAGCGCGCGGTAGACCTCCTGCTGGGTGTCCAGATACATCCATTCAGCGAAATCCCATGCGTCTTCCCAGCCGAAGTTTTCAGTCTCACGCTCGTAATACTCACGAATGTTCTGGGCGCTCCACTGCACCTGGTGGAACCCAAGGCGCGACCCGCGCGTCATGGTGCGGTTTTCGCCGGCCAGAAAGATCGTCACGCAAGAGCTGTCGCAATCGCCCTCGACCCGCGTGTCCAGCCCATAGTCGATCACGATATCGCTGATCACCTGGGAGGCCCAGACCGACCCGCCCGACGAGGTCAGCTGCAGCGTGGTCACCTCCGGGTTTGCGCTCAGCAGGGCGCGCAGCACCTCGATATCCTCGGCCTCGATCTCGGTACTGTCGCCGGTGGCGTTGGTGGTGTCATAGACCAGCGTGTCGCCGTTGACATATAGCTTCGGGGTGGTGTCGCGCGCGGCGGACGGGCTGGCGATCAACGCCAGCGCCAACGCGATGCCGCGCGCAAGGGTCACGTCAGATCGCCTTTTTCAGCGTCTCGACAAGGTCCGTCTTCTCCCACGAGAAGCCGCCATCCGCATCCGGTTCACGGCCGAAATGGCCATAAGCCGCGGTGCGCTGATAGATGGGTTTGTTCAGCTGCAGATGCTCGCGGATGCCGCGCGGGGTCAGATCCATCGCGGCGCGCACGGCCTTTTCGATATCGGCGGGCGCAACCTCGCCCGTGCCGTGGGTGTCGGCATAGACCGACAGCGGGTGCGACACACCGATGGCATAGCTCAACTGGATCGTGCAGCGGTCGGCCATGCCGGCGGCCACGACGTTTTTCGCCAGATAGCGCGCGGCATAAGCGGCCGAGCGGTCCACCTTGGTTGGATCCTTGCCGGAGAACGCGCCGCCCCCATGGGGGGCCGCACCGCCATAGGTGTCGACAATGATCTTGCGGCCGGTGAGCCCCGCATCCCCGTCAGGCCCGCCAATGACGAACTTGCCGGTGGGGTTCACGTGCCAGACGGTGTCCGCCGTCAGCCACCCTTCGGGCAGGCTTTCCACGATATATGGCTCCACAATCGCACGGATATCGTCCGAGGTCAGATCCTCGTCCAGATGCTGGGTCGACAGCACGACCGAGCTGACCCGCACGGGCTGGCCGTTTTCATAAACAACCGACAGCTGCGATTTGGCATCCGGGCCCAACGCGGGTTCGGTGCCGTTCTTGCGCACTTCGGCCAGGCGGCGCAGGATCGCGTGAGAATACTGGATCGGTGCGGGCATCAGCGCGGGCGTTTCCGTGGTGGCATAGCCGAACATGATGCCCTGGTCGCCGGCGCCTTCGTCCTTGTTGTCCGAAGCATTCACGCCCTGGGCGATATGGGCGGATTGTTCGTGCAGCAGGTTGGTGATCTCACAGGTGTTCCAGTGGAACTTCTCCTGCTCGTACCCGATGTCCTTGATGCAGGCGCGGGCGATCTCGTCGATCTTGCCCATATAGGTCTGCAGCTTGTCCTTGTCCGACAGGCCCACTTCGCCGCCGATCACGACGCGGTTGGTGGTGGCGAAGGTTTCTGCGGCAACGCGCGCTTCGGGCTCTTCCGCGAGGAAGGCATCCAGAACCGCGTCCGAGATGCGGTCGCAGACTTTATCGGGGTGGCCCTCGGAAACGGATTCCGAGGTAAACGTATAGTTCTGACGGGCCATGAAGGTGCTCCATTAATGTGTCCACTCCCGCGCCAGGAAGCCGTTGCGAGAGCCATGACGACAGCGCTTACGCGGGCGCAGGCGCGGGGTCAATCTCATTCTGGATCAGATGTTGCGCCGCTGCATCGCGACAAGACCCAGCGATGCAAGGATCAGCAGGCCCAGCATCGGCCAATCCCCGCTGCGCGCGTAAAGCGTTTTGGGCAGGGCTTGGGGCAAGGGGGCGTCAAGATACCCAGCCTCTCCCAGACCCAGGCTGTGGGTGATCCGCCCGTAAGGGTCGATCATGGCCGAGATGCCGGTATTGGCCACCCGGATCATCGGCAGGCCCTGTTCGATGGCGCGCATGCGGGCCTGGGCCAGATGCTGATAGGGGCCGGAATGCTGGCCGAACCAGCCGTCATTGGTGATCTGGATCAGCATGTCGGGCCGGTCGGCGGTGCGCGACAGTTGCGGGAAGACAGCCTCGTAACAGATAAGCGGGAGCGCGCGGCCCAGATCGCCCAGATCCATCAGCCGGGGGCCGGAGCCGCTGCTGAAACCCTGCCCGTCGCGCGCGGCAAAACCGAAAAGGCCAAAGCGCGCGGCCAGGTCACCCAGCGGGATGTATTCGCCGAAGGGCACGAGATGGTGCTTGTCATAGATCTGCGTGGGCGTGGCGCCATCCAGCAGAAAGGCCGAGTTGTACAGCCGTGCGCCCTCGCGCCGCTGGACGCCCGCGATCACGGGGGTGCCCTGGGCTGCGGCGGACATCTCTTCGAAAATCGGGCCGCCATACTCCATCAGCGTGGGGACTGATGTTTCGGGCCACACGATCAGATCGGGCCGGGGGGTCTGGGCGGTGAAGGTCAGGTTGCGGTTGAGGAAAACCGGGATCATCTCGGGATCCCATTTCTGATCCTGCCGCGCATTGGGCTGAACCAGACGGACCACCTTTGCCCCCTCCGCCACGGGCGGCAGGCTGGCGGCCAGAACAAAGCCAAAGCCCAGAACCGCCGCCACCGGCAGAAGGCCCAGAAGGCGCACCGGCAAGGCCCCCTGCCCCGCAATGGCGCGGGCAAGGGCAAGGCCTGCAAACAGCGTGATCAGGCCCAGCCCGTGCGGGCCGATGGTTGCCAGAAGCAGATCGGGGCCATGGCCCACCCAGATCTGGGCGAACCCCGCCCAGGGAAAGCCCGTCAGCACATAGGCACGCGCCAGTTCCGCCACCGCCAAGGCGGTGATCAGCGTGAGCAGCCGCATACCCTCGCGCGCACGCGCGGCGACCAGAAAACCCACAGCCCAGAAAAGCGCCAGCCCGGCGGCCATGAAGACCAGCGCGAAAGGCGCCATCCAGCCATAGATCTCGGGCTCCACCAGGAAGGGCTCGACAATCCACAGCAGCGCCAGCGCGAAATATCCGGTGCCAAAGGCCCAGCCGGTCAGCGCCGCCTGACGCGGGCTGTCTGCACGGTCAAACAGGATGAACGCCCCGGCCAGAGAAACCAGCGTCGCAGGCCAAATGCCATAAGGGGCCAGACCAAGCGCACCCAATGCGCCCGCAAGCAGGGCAAAAAGCACGCTCAGGCGGAAATTCATCCGGCCAGGGCAGGCACGCGCACGCGCAGCCGTTTGATCCGGCGCGGGTCGGCGTCGACCACTTCGAATTCCGGTCCTTCGGGATGGATCACCACCTCCCCCCGTGCCGGGATGCGACCGGCCAGCATGAAGACCAGACCGCCCAGGGTGTCGATCTCTTCCTCGTCGACCTCGTCATGGTCGGTCAGGGATTGGCCAATCTCGGCCTCGAACTCGGTCAGGGAGGTCTTGGCCAGCGCCATATAGCAGCCATCCTTTTCCTTGACCCATGACTGGTCCTCTCCGATGTCGTGTTCGTCCTCGATCTCTCCGATCACCTGTTCGATCAGGTCTTCGATCGTCACAAGACCGTCCACGCCGCCATATTCGTCGATCACCAGCGCCATGTGACGCCGTTCCGCCTGCATCTTGGTCAGCAGAACCCCGATAGGCATGGAGGGCGGCACGAACAGCAGCGGGCGCAACATGCCCTGAAGGTCGAAATCCTTGCCCTTGCCGTTAAAGCCATGGGTCAGCGCGAAATCCTTCAGATGCGCAAAACCGATGGGCGTGTCCAGCGTGCCTTCATAAACCGGCAGGCGCGTCAGCCCGCTTTCGCGGAAGACGTTCACCAGCTCCTCCTTGGAGATCGTGACCGGAACCGACACGATATCGGCCTTGGGGATCGCCACATCTTCGATGGTTTTCTGGCGCAGGTTTATCATGCCATGCGCGGGCAATTCGGCCTGTGTCGCCTCTGCCGTGCCGTCATCTGCATCGGTCCCGGTGGCTGTGAAGGCGCCGATGATACGCCCGAAAAGCCCCGAATTGCTGTCTCTGTCGTCCGTTTGCGCGCTGTGCGCTGCGCTAGAACTGCCTTCTATGTCGCCCATTTGTCCTGTCCGAAACGGGGAAATCCCCCATCAATCCACCCTATATGGGTCATCAATACCCAATGTGCCAAGTATCCTGACCTCAGTTTCTTCCATCAACGTGGCATCGCCGTCACGAATATGGTCATAGCCCAGAAGGTGTAACAGACCATGAATGATCAGATGCGTCGCGTGATCGCGCAGGGTTTTGCCTGCCTCTGCAGCCTCGCGGGCGCAGGTGTCATAGGCGATGGCGATGTCGCCCAGGGCGATCTCTCCGGTGATGTCGGGGCTGGGTGACATGGGCGTGTCGCCCTCGATTTCGGGGGCCAGATCTTCTGACGGCCAGCTCAGCACATTGGTGGGTGTGGGCTTGTCGCGGAATTCGGCGTTCAGCACGGCGATGCGCGAGTCATCGCAGGCCAGAACCGTCAGCTCGCACGCCTCGGGGTCAAGGCCCAGATGGGTGAGTGTCGCGGCGGTGGCCTGATCGGTCAGCCGGGGCAGGTCAATCTGGGTCCAGCGGTCGTCTTCGATGAGGGTCTCTGCGGTCATGCGGTCCCTTAACGCAGAGGCGAAACCGGGGCAAAGCGTTTTGCTATGTCTGAGGGGGCAAGCCCGTTCGAACGGGCTTGAGATACGCGATTTCCAAATCGCGTGACAAGCGCCTTCCAAGGCGCTTGGACGCGCTCTTCGATGTCAAGGGGCGTTCACCCCTACCCGGCGGTATCGGCGTCATAGGCCTCGATAATGGCGGCGACCAGCGGGTGGCGGACCACATCCTTGGCGGTGAAATAGTTGAAGCTGATCTTGGGGATCGACTTCAACAGCCGCTCGGCATCCGCAAGCCCCGAAGGCACCCCGCGCGGCAGGTCGACCTGGCTGCGATCGCCGGTGATGACCATGCGGCTTCCCTCACCCAGGCGGGTCAGGAACATCTTCATCTGCATGGTCGTGGCATTCTGCGCCTCGTCCAGCACCACGAAGGCATTGGCCAGCGTGCGGCCGCGCATGAAGGCCAGTGGCGCGATCTCGATGCGCTTTTCCTCGATCAGTTTGGCCAGTTGCTTGCCTGGCAGGAAATCGTTCAGCGCATCGTAAAGCGGCTGCATGTAGGGATCGACCTTGTCCTTCATGTCGCCCGGAAGATAGCCCAGCTTTTCACCGGCCTCCACCGCCGGGCGCGACAGGATGATCCGGTCCACATGGCCGTTGATGAACATGTTCACGCCCACCGCCACCGCCAGATAGGTCTTGCCGGTGCCGGCCGGGCCGATGCCGAAGGCCAGTTCATGCTCGAACAGGGACGTCACATAGGCCTTCTGCGCGTCCGTGCGCGGTTCGACCAGTTTCTTGCGCGTCTTGATCTCGACCTTGCCGCCGCGGAACATCTCAAGCTGGTCGCCGGCGCGGTCGCCTGTCACGTCCTCGGACCCGCCCATGCGCAATTCACGGTCGATATCGCCCTGTTCCACCGCGCGGCCCTGCTCCAGCCGCGTGTAAAGCGCGTGCAGCACTTCGGCGGCGCGTTTCTGCGCGTCTTCTTCCCCCAGGATCGCAAGTTGGTTGCCCTTGTGGAGGATCTGCACCTGAAGCTGCTGTTCGATGGGAACGAGGTTTCGGGAATGTTCGCCCACGAGGGCGGCCATGAGAAGATTGTCTGGAAATTCGATCAGCAGCTCTTGATCGGCTGCAAGGGTTTGATCGGGGGTCAGGGCGCTGATGGCCAATCTGGTCTCCTTATCTGCTCTGATCTCAGGGTGCCAAAGCCTGCGCAATCTGGCAAGCGGCGCGGGATAAAATTCACGGGGTTGAAACAAAAATGGTGTCGGCACGCCTGTATTTCCTCAGGCGCTTGACGCCGGCACAGAAAAAGGCCGCCCGCACGCGGCGGACGGCCCCTGGAATTGCAAATGGTGGCAGGATCAAATCGGATCCGGGAATTCCGAACCTTGCTTGAACGGCCCAGTCGCCGTGTTGGGCGGCGCGACGCCGGAACAGACCGGCTTGCCGTACTTGTCCAGCCGTTGCGACAGATATCCTTCGACGCCATCGTCGATGATCCAGTGGTCGCAGCCGTTGGGATCGACCCAGATACCGGCCTTCAGCGTGGACAGGTCCTTGCTGTCAAACCCCCGGTCCACAGTCTTGTCGATCTTGTCGTCACAAGCCGCGACGGTGCCCGCGACCAGCAACAGAATGGCTGTTTTTGCAATTTTCATGATGCGGGTCCCTTAGCGAATGCAGATGATTTCAACGCGGCGGTTCTTGGCCATGCCCGCTGCCGTGGCGTTCGACGCCGCAGGCATCCGTTCGCCATACCCGCGTACATCCGAGATACGCGCACCGGCGGCGGCCGCGACACGGGCCACGGCATTGGCGCGGTTATAGCTCAGGCGCATGTTATAGGCGTCCGAGGCGCGGCTGTCGGTATGACCCGTGATGATGAAAGCCGTGGCGGTCGATTGAGTGAAGAACTCGGTCAGGCGCTGTTTGCCCGCGGCACTGATGCGATAGCTGTCGGTGGCGAAAAACTGATCGGAATTCATCACCCCGCAGACATCGCCCCGGCGGCAGACCGGAATGCCCTGGCGGTTCACATGAGGCGTCATATAGCCCTCGACACCGTCATCCATCACCCAATGCTCGCAGCCATCCGGATCGACCCAGATCGTGGGTATGTAACGCTCGCCCACGGCCGTGTTCTGCGCCGATGCGGGCAGCGGTGACACCACGACAGACGCACATGCGATGCCTGCAGCGGCCACAAAGGTCATCAGTTTTCTGAAGCCAAACTCACGCACTGAAACCATCCTTCACTTAGATTCCCCCGAATGAGGCAAGGATGCATACACAGGACAGATTGGTCGCTGAGGCCCCCACCTCCGTTGCAAGGACGTTAGAAAATATCTGGTTACTTGGGAAGAAGAAATCACTAGATATTGTAGCTTATCCCGCCACAAATCCGCCACCCTTTCGCCATTGTTTCGCAATGGTCCGAAAAGGCCTGAAAACTCCATTTTGATCTCAGGCAGTTAGCCCAAAAGCTCCCCCGCGAGAGAGTTCGCGCCGGATGAGATGATTCTGACCTGTGCCAGCGTTCCGGCCGGGGCCGGGCAGTCGGCCACATGCACCGCATGCAGGTGGTCGGATTTGCCCACCATCTGGCCCGGCAGACGCCCTTCACGTTCGAACAAAATGCCCACGGTCTTGCCCACCATCGCGTCCTGTGCGGCGCGTTGCTGGGTGGTCAGCAGGGCCTGCAGACGCTGCAGGCGGTCGTTCTTTTCATCCTCGGGAACCTGCGCGCGTTCGGCGGCCGGTGTGCCGGGGCGGGTGGAGTATTTGAAGGAATAGGCGTAGCCGTAGTTCACCTCTTCCACCAGATCCATCGTGGCCTGGAAATCTTCTTCGGTCTCTTCGGGGAAACCCACGATGAAATCGCCCGAGATCAGGATATCGGGCCGCGCCGCGCGGATGCGTTCGATCAGCCGGATATAGCTTTCGGCGGTATGTGCGCGGTTCATCCGCTTGAGGATCTTGTCGGACCCCGCCTGCACCGGCAGATGCAGATAAGGCATCAGCTTGGCGCAGGTGCCATGCGCCTCGATCAGGTCGTCATCCATGTCATTGGGGTGGGAGGTGGTGAAGCGAATGCGCTCCAACCCGTCGACCTTGTCCAGTTCCCAGATCAGTCGCGCAAGCGACCAGTCCGTGCCATCCGGGCCCGCACCATGATAGGCGTTTACGTTCTGACCCAGCAGGGTGATTTCGCGCACGCCGCGTTCGACCAGATCCTGCGCCTCGCGCACCACACGGTCTACGGGGCGGGACACCTCCGCACCGCGTGTATAAGGCACCACGCAGAAGGCACAGAACTTGTCGCAGCCTTCCTGCACGGTCAGAAACGCGGTCGGCCCACGCGCCGCCTTGGGGCGGGATTTCAGATGTTCGAATTTGTCTTCTTCCGGGAAGTCGGTGTCGAGCGCCTTTTCTCCGCCGCGCGCCTTGGCCTCAAGCTCCGGCAAGCGGTGATAGCTTTGCGGGCCGACAACCAGATCGACCATGGGCTGACGGCGCATGATCTCGGCCCCTTCGGCCTGGGCCACGCAGCCGGCCACACCGATTTTCAGATCGGGCTTTTCCGCCTTCAGGCCCTTGAAGCGCCCCAGTTCGGAGTAAACCTTCTCGGCCGCTTTTTCGCGGATATGGCAGGTGTTCAGCAGGATCATGTCCGCGTCATCGGGCGTCTGCGTTTCGACATAGCCCTGAGAGCCCAAAGCCTCGGCCATGCGCTCGCTGTCATAGACGTTCATCTGACAGCCATAGGTCTTGATAAAAAGCTTCTTCGGCTCGGCCATGAGGTCACCAGGTCGTGGAGGGATCAGCGCGCCTTCTAGACCAACGCAGCCCGCCTTGCAATGCACGCGAAATTAACCGATTCTGCGCCAGAACTCGGGCACAAGATCGCATCGGAACCCATGGCAGGTCAGCATTACCCCTCCCTTGACGCTTTTCTGAAGATGGCGCCGAAGATCCTGGCGAAAGGGCCGGTCGCCGTCATTCTGGTGGAGGACGAGACCGAGGTCGCCTCGACCCTGCGCCATCATCTGGACTGCAAGTTCAAGGTGGTGCTGGCGGTGATGCCCGATGCCTTTGACCTGCCGGCGGATGTGGCACGGCAGGTGGTGCGGGTCAATCACGCGGTGACCCGGCCCGAACTGGCGCAGGCGGCGCTGAACCGGATCATCAAATCTGCGCCGGGTGTGTGGATGTATTACTGTTTCAACGGGGAATACCTGTTCTATCCCTTCTGCGAGACCCGCAGCGTCGGAGAGATGCTGGCCTTCCATACCGAGGAACGGCGCGATGCGATGCTGTGCTATGTGGTTGATCTTTATGCCGATGACCTGAGCGAGACGCCAAATGCCGTTTCGCTGGAACGCGCGCATATGGACCGGACGGGATATTACGCGCTGGCCCGGCCCGACCCGGTAACGGGCCATCCCAAGGAACGGCAGCTGGATTTTTTCGGCGGGCTGCGCTGGCGGTACGAGGAACACATCCCCGAGGCCAGCCGCAAGATCGACCGCATCGGCCTGTTCCTGACCAAGCCAGGGCTTGAACTGCGGTCCGATCACACCTTCAATGACGAGGAATACAACACCTATGCCTGCCCCTGGCACAATAACCTGACGGCGGCGATCTGTTCTTTCCGTACCGCGAAGGCGCTGAAGGCCAACCCGGGATCGGCCTTCGATATCCAGTCGTTCAAATGGCACAACACCACCAGTTTCGAATGGCATTCACGGCAATTGCTGGATCTGGGGCTGATGGAGCCGGGGCAGTGGTTTTAACCAACCGTTTGCCAGTTGCGCCGGAAATGGGGCGGCTGACGCGAGAATTCCTTGGTATTTACCGGATGATGACAGATTCGGGCTTAACTGTGCCGGATGATGCTGGACTTTACGACACATACGACCGGGCCGCAGAAAACGCGATGTCAGCTGCGGGCAGAGGCCGCGCGCAGACTATCGCGATTTTTCCGGGTGGTGCTGGCCGGGCTGGTGGGCGCGGCGCTGATCATGGAACCGTCGATGGTGGGCGCGGCACGTTCGGGCATCAGCACGATGTATGAATATGTGGGCACCAATCTGCCCATTTTCCTGGAATCAGAGCTGAAGATTGCCCTGAACCCCGATGTGACCGTCCTGCCCCTTGCGGATATGGCGGTCGCGCAGGCGGAAACGTCCCTTCTGAAACCCTGAACACTGATCAGCTGTGCGGCTCAGAGACCCCGGATCACGTCCGGGGCGCGCGCGTGGCGCACTGGGTGGGCGCGTATGCACCGCCTTGGGCCGTCCCGGCCCCCGCGCCGGGACCTCATGCGGCAGGCACGGGCCCCGGGGCTTTGCGGCTTGTGTCAGCCGATCGACACCAGTTCGATATCAAAGGTCAGGTCCTGGCCGGCCAGCGGGTGGTTGGCGTCTAGCGTCACCTCGGTTTCGGTCACTTCGACGACGGTGACGGGAACGGCCTGGCCTTCGGGCGTCTGCATCTGCAGCTGGGTGCCCAGATCCAGCGGAATCTCCGCCGGGATACCTTCACGCGGCACCGCCTGGCGCATTGCAGGGTTCATCGGGCCATAGGCGTCCTGGCAATCCACCTCGACGGTTTTCTTCTCACCCACGGTCATGCCCGGCAGCGCGCTGTCCAGCCCGGGAATGATCTGGCCGCTGCCCACCTGGAACGACAGCGGATCGCGCCCTTCCGAACTGTCGAACGTGGTGCCGTCTTTCAGAGTTCCGGTATAGTGAATGGCGACGGTATCGCCGGTTTTGACCTCGGTCATCGCAAAATCCTGTTGTCTGGGAGAAAGGGAGAGGCCGCGTCTCTCGCGGGTGCTCTGGTTCGGGGCGCAGCCTAAAGCACTGACCCCCGATGTAAACCGGGGCGTCAAAAGGGCGCAATTTCAGGCGTAACCCGGCTTTCCCCTGCGAGGCGGCTGTGCCAGATTGCCCCCAACCGCGAAGGGGAGAGCCATGCCAATCACCACCTGTATCTTCGACGCCTATGGCACGCTGTTCGACGTCGCCGCCGCCGCACGCCAGGCCGCAACCGAACCCGCCTTCCCGGCGCTGCAAAACACATGGATGGATCTGGCCGGCCAATGGCGCCTGAAACAGCTGCAATATACCTGGCTGCGGGCCGTGGCGGGGGCGCATACCGATTTCTGGGAGGTCACGCAGAACGGTCTGGACTGGGCGCTGGAGGCCACCGGGCTTGCAGGTGACGACGCGCTGCGCCAGCGGCTTCTGGATCTCTATTGGGAACTTCAGGCCTATCCGGAAGTGCCTGCGATGCTGGCCGCGCTGAAAAAGGCGGGGATGAACACCGCGATCCTGTCGAACGGATCGCCCGACATGCTGAACGGCGCGGTGCAATCGGCAGGCATCGGCGACGTGCTGGATGATGTGCTGTCGGTGGAAAGCGTCGGTATCTTCAAGCCGGACGCGCGGGTGTATGACCTGGTAGGCCAACGGTTTGGCTGCGGCAAGGACCAGGTTCTGTTCGTCTCCTCCAACGGCTGGGACGCGGCCTGCGCGACCGGGTACGGGTTTGACACCGCCTGGGTCAATCGCGCCGGTGAACCTGTGGATCGCCTGCCCTGGGTGCCCGGCACGATCCTGCCCGATCTCACAACCATCCCCAATGTTGCAGGTGTTTGATGCCCCACTATACCGCCCCTGACGGGCTTTCGCTGTACTATACTGATGAAGGTGAAGGCCTTCCGATCCTCTGCCTGTCGGGGCTGACGCGCAACACGGCTGATTTCGACTATGTCACACCGCATCTGTCGGGCCACCGCCTGATCAAGACCGATTATCGCGGGCGCGGGCAATCGGATTGGGCCAAGGATCACATGACCTATACCATCCCGGTGGAAGTGGGCGACGTGCTGGCCCTGATGGATCACCTGGGTCTAGAGAAGGCCGCGATCCTTGGCACCTCGCGTGGGGGGCTGGTGGCGATGGGTATGGGGGTCGCAGCACCCGACCGGATCATGGGCGTGGCCTTCAACGATATCGGCCCGGTGATCGAACCGGTGGGGATCGAATTCATCAAGAATTACATCGGGCGCAACCCGGTCTGGAAAACCCACGAGGAAGCCGCGCGCGAACTGCCCAAGGTGATGACGGGCTTCGACAACATCCCCGAAAGCCGGTGGGAGGCCGAGGTCCGCAAGCTTTACAATCAAACTGATGATGGTTTGGAAATCACCTATGACCCGCGCCTGCGCGACGCGGTGCTTGAGGCGGGCGCGCAACCTGCGCCTGACCTCTGGCCGCTTTTCGACGGGCTTGCGGGCAAACCCATGGCCGTGATCCGGGGGGCGAATTCCAACCTTTTGTCGGAAGAGACCGTGGCCGAGATGGCCCGCCGCGCCCCCGGCCTGATCGTGGCCGAGGTGCCCGATCGCGGGCATATCCCCTTCCTGGATGAGCCGCCTGCCGTGGCCGCGCTGCAGGAATGGATCGGGAAAATCAAATGAATATCGACATGATCGAGGCCGCCGCCGAACGGCTGAAGGGCCATGCGCGGCGCACGCCGCTGCTGAATTCACCCTTTCTGGACGACATCGCCGGGCGGCGCGTCTGGGTGAAACCGGAATGCCTGCAGCACACTGGCAGCTTCAAGTTTCGCGGCGGCTGGTCGGCGGTCTCGGCCCTGGATCCGGACGTGCGCGCCCGCGGTGTCATCGCCTTTTCCAGCGGCAACCATGCGCAAGGCGTGGCGCTGGCGGCAAAACTGCATGGGGTACCCGCGGTCATCATCATGCCGTCGGACGCCCCGCAGATGAAGATCGACAATACCCGCGCGCTGGGGGCCGAGGTGATCCTTTACGACCGCGCGGGCGAGGATCGCGCCGCCATCGGTGCGGCATTGGCCGAAGAACGCGGGCTGACCCTGATCAAACCCTATGATGAGCCGCAAGTGATCGCCGGTCAGGGCACGACGGGGCTGGAGATTGCCGAACAGGCCGCCGAGGCAGGCATCAGTCAGGCCGATGTGCTGGTCTGCTGCGGCGGGGGCGGCCTGACCTCGGGCATCGCGCTGGCGTTGGAGGCCAAAGCGCCCGAATTGCGCGTGCGCCCGGTGGAACCGGAAGGGTTCGACGATGTGGCGCGCTCGCTCCGCTCGGGCGGGATCGAGGTGAACAACCGCAGCTCGGGCAGTTTGTGCGACGCGATCATCACCCCGTCGCCCGGCCAGATTACCTTTCCCATCATGCACCGGCTGTGTGGCCCCGGCATGGTCGTCAGCGAAGATGAGGCACTGCAGGCCATGGCCGCCGCCTTCGAACGGCTGAAGGTTGTGGCCGAACCCGGTGGCGCGGTGGCGTTGGCGGCGGCGCTTTATCATGCCGATCAGATCGAGGGCGACGACGTGATCGTCACCATATCGGGCGGCAATGTGGATGCGTCGGTCTTTGTGCAGGCGCTGACCCGCTTCGGGGGGCAGACCTGACGGTCTGACCCTGCCCAACAGCCATGGCGCATCGCCCGAAGCTGCGCTAACACGGGACAACACAAGACCAGCGAAAGGACCCATCCATGCAGCTTGCCGATTTGGGAGATGTTCAGCTTCACTATCGCGTGGATGGACCCGAAGATGGCGCGCCTGTGGTCTTCGCCAATTCGCTGGGCACCGATTTCCGCCTGTGGGATCCGATCCTGCCCTACCTGCCCGACGGCCTGCGCCTGATCCGCTTTGACAAGCGCGGGCACGGGCTGTCGTCCTGCCCGGCCGCGCCCTATTCCATGGGCGCGCTTGTGTCGGATACCGAACGCCTGCTGGACATGCTGAAGGTGCGCGATTGCCTGTTCGTCGGCCTGTCGATCGGCGGGATGATCGCGCAAGGCCTCGCCGTCAAACGGCTGGATATCGTGCGCGCGGCCGTCCTGTCGAACACCGGCGCCAAGATCGGCACCAAGGACATGTGGGATGACCGCATCGCCGCCGTGAACGCAGGCGGGATCGAGGCGCTGGCCGATCCGGTGATGGAGCGGTGGTTCTCAAAGGCCTTCCGCGCCACGCCCGAATTGCAGCTGTGGCGCAATATGCTGGTGCGCCAACCCGCCGCCGGTTACGCGGGCTGTTCGGCGGCGATTTCAGGCACGGATTTCTATACGCCCACCAGTGGCTTGCGCCTGCCGGTTCTGGGCATCGCGGGCAGTGAAGATGGATCCACCCCGCCCGATCTGGTGCGCGAAACCGTCGATCTGGTGCCGGGGTCCAAGTTCCACCTGATCCGCGGCGCGGGCCATCTGCCCTGCGTGGAAAAGCCCGAAGAATATGCGCAGGTGCTGACGCAATTCATGCGCGACACGGGGCATATCTGAAGGGGAACCCGCCATGGCCGCGTCCGTTTTCGACAGCCTGATCTACACCCGCCTCTTCCCGACAGGAGAGACCGCGCGGCTCTTCTCCGACACGGCCGAGGTGCGCGCGATGCTTCTGGTCGAAGGCGCGCTGGCCAAGGTGCAGGGCGCGCAAGGGATCATCCCCGAAATCAGCGCGCAGGCCATTCACCGCGCCACGATGGAGCTGCAGATCGACCCCGCCGCCCTGGCCGCACCCACGGGCGAAAACGGCGTGAGCGTGCCGGGATTGCTGGCCGCCTTCCGGTCCGCCATGAACGCGCCGGAACATGCGCAATATCTGCATTGGGGCGCCACCTCGCAGGACATCATCGACACCGGGCTGATGCTGCGCCTGCGCCAGACGCTGGGGCAATTCGAAACCCATCTGCGCGAGGTTCTGGCCAAGATGGGCACGCTGGCCGACACCCATGCCGATCTGCCCATGGCCGCGCGCACCTATGGGCAGCACGCCACGCCCACCTCGTTCGGCGCGTTGGTGGCCGGCTGGGGCTGGCCGCTTCTGGATCTGCTGCACGAACTCGACGCACTGCGAGCAAGCAGCCTGTGGGTGTCACTGTCTGGCGCTGCGGGCACCTCCTCGGCCCTCGGCCCGGATGCGGCACAGACCCGCGCCGATCTGGCCGCGGCCCTCGGCCTGAATGATCCGGGCCGCAGCTGGCATACCGATCGCGGCCCGATCCTGCGGATTGCAAACTGGATGGGGCGGGTAAGCATTGCGCTGGCCAAGATGGGCGAAGACCTGACCGCCCTCACCCAGACGGGCATTGGGGAAATCGGGCTTGGAGCGACGGGCGCCTCCTCCACCATGCCGCAAAAGCAAAACCCGGTGGCGCCCTCGGCTCTGACCGCGCTCTGCGCGCAGGTTCAGGGCCAGCAGGGCGTGCTTCTGAACGCCGCCTCCCACCGCTATCAGCGCGACGGCGCGGCGTGGTTTGCCGAATGGACCGCCCTGCCTCAGATCGTGCTGGGCACTGCCGCCGCGCTGAACATCGCGCGGACCCTCGCCCCCACAATCGTGCCGAACGCGGGCGTGATGGCCGATACCCTCGCCTCCCAACTGGACATGATCCATGCCGAAGCGCTCAGTTTCGCGCTCGCCAAAAAACTCCCCCACCCCGACGCGCAGGCCGCCACGAAGGCGCTGTGCCGCGAAGCACAGGAGAGCCAGACCCCGCTTTCAAAACTGGTGGCGCGGGATCACCCGGATCTGGACGCACAAACCCTTTTCGATCCCGCACAGCAAATGGGCCTCGCCCCGCAAGACGCGCACCGCTTCGCCGCCGCCGTGGTGGCGATCAAAAGCTGACCCTGCTGCTTCTTTCTGGCTAAAAATACCCAACCTTCCGCCCGCCGCTGGCGCGCCGTTTGCCGAAAAAAGCGACACCCACGGCAAGGGTTCCTTTCAGGCGCATGTCCACCTAGATTGACACGCAAAACCCTAACCCGAGACCCCCTTTGCGCCTGCCCATCCTTTTCATTCTGATCACTGTCATGCTGGACGCGATGGGCATTGGCCTGATCATGCCGGTCATGCCCGACCTGATCCTCGAGGTGCAGGGCGGCACGCTGGCCTCGGCGGCTTTGTGGGGTGGGGTCCTCTCGACCGTTTTCGCCGTGATGCAATTTCTGTTCGGCCCAATTGTCGGCGCGCTTTCCGACCGGTACGGTCGGCGTCCCATCCTGCTCGTGTCGCTCGTGGTGATGAGCCTCGATTACCTCGTCATGGCCGTTGCCGGCACGATATGGCTCTTGCTTCTGGGCCGCGTGGTGGGCGGGATCACTGCGGCCACCGGTCCCACCGCGTCGGCCTATATGGCCGACATCTCGGCCCCCCATGAAAAGGCCGCGAATTTCGGTCTGATCGGGGCTGCCTTCGGGGCGGGCTTTGTCCTTGGTCCGATGGTGGGTGGTTTGCTGGCCGAATTCGGCACCCGCGCGCCGTTCTATGCCGCAGCCGTGCTGGCCGCACTGAACGCCGTGCTGGGCTATGTGGTTCTGACGGAAACCGTCACCGACCGGATCCGCCGCCCCTTCAGCTGGAAACGCGCCAACCCGTTCGGAGCCTTCCGCCATGTCGCCCGCCTGCCCGGCATCGGCAGGCTGCTGGTGATCTACCTGCTCTACTCCATCGCCTTCTATGTCTATCCGGCGGTCTGGTCCTATTTCACGCAGGAGCGTTTCGGCTGGTCGCCCCAGATGATCGGCCTGTCGCTTGGGCTTTTCGGCATCATGATGGCTGTCACCCAAGGCGGGCTAATCCGCATCTTCCTGCGCTGGTTCGGGGAGCGCAACACGGTGATCTATGGCCACGTTTTTGACATGGCGGCCTTTGCCGCCATGGCCGTCGTCACCAGTGGCACGCTCGCGCTGATCCTGACGCCGCTGGCCGCCCTTGGTGCGGTGATCACCCCGGCGCTCAGCGCGATGATGTCACGCGCCGTGGGCGATGATGCACAAGGAGAGCTGCAGGGCGTTCTGGCTTCGCTCCATGCGCTGTCGATGATCCTTTCTCCGCTTGTGATGACCGGGATCTTTGCCGCCTTCACGCATGAAACAGCGCCGATCTATCTGCCCGGCGCGCCTTTCGTGCTGTCGCTGGTGTTGATGGCCATCAGCCTGGCGGTGTTTCTGGGGCGCGCGCGGGCGGCGGACCAACCTGCATCCGATACCGTGGCGTAATTGCGCGTTCCCCTGACGGTTTCCCGCTTGCGGCAAGGGCCAACTCAGGTCACGGTCTGACAAAACGAGGGACGTGGGAGGTTCCATGCAAACGATCAAAGCCGCCGTCTGCCATGAATTCGGCAAACCCCTGAGCATCGAAGAGATCCAGATCGCGCCGCCCGGTATGGGAGAGGTTGAGGTTACGTTGGACGCCGTCGCGATCTGCCATTCGGATATCTCTTATGCCGACGGGGCATGGGGCGGATCCCTGCCCGCGGTCT
Organism: Aestuariivita boseongensis; assembly: GCF_001262635.1. Taxonomy (GTDB): domain Bacteria; phylum Pseudomonadota; class Alphaproteobacteria; order Rhodobacterales; family Rhodobacteraceae; genus Aestuariivita; species Aestuariivita boseongensis. Next base: position 74,656 of record NZ_JXYH01000005.1, on the reverse strand, counting down.
ACGGGCACGAAGCCGCCGGTGTCGTAACCGCGGTGGGGGATGGTGTGGGCACGGTGAAGGTGGGCGACAGCGTCGTCGTGACCCTGATCCGCGCCTGTGGCACCTGTCCCTCCTGCGCGGGCGGAAAGCCCACGATTTGCGAAACGCCCTATGATGGCGATCACGGGCCGATCAAGACGGCAGAGGGCGGCAAGCTGCATCAGGCCATGGCCTCGGGCGCATTTGCCGAAAAGGTCGTCGTGGATCAAAGCCAGGTCGTGGCCATCGGCGATGACATCCCGAAGGAAGCCGCCAGCCTGATCGCCTGCGGCGTGATCACCGGCGTGGGCGCCGTGGTGAACGCAGCGGGCATTCGCGCAGGTCAGGACGTGGTCGTGATCGGCGCAGGCGGCGTGGGCCTGAACGCCATTCAGGGCGCGCGGATTGCCGGCGCCCGGCGGATCGTGGCGGTGGACATGACCGAAGAAAAGCTGGAGATCGCCAAAAGCTTTGGGGCCACCGATGGCGTACTGGCCACCCACAAAGCGCCATGGAAAGCTGCGCAGCGGGCCATCGGGCGCGGGGCGGATGCGGTGATCGTCACCGTGGGTGCGATCCCGGCCTATGACCAGGCGCCGCTTTATCTGGCGCGGGGCGGCAAGGTGATCATGGTGGGCATGCCCCATTCCGGTGCCATGTCGAGCTATGAGCCGGTGATCCTGTCTTTTACCGGTCAGGGCATGATCGGATCGAAGATGGGCGATGTGGTGATCCAGCGGGATATCCCGTGGATGGTGGATCTCTACAAGCAAGGGCGGTTGAAGCTGGATGAGCTGATTTCGAACCGCTGGTCGCTTGAGCAGATCAACGAAGCGATTGCCGATACCAAGACCGGGTCGGCCAAGCGCAACGTGATCGTGTTTGACCGGTAGGCATCAGGCCAGCCGCGCCAGATAGGTTTCCAGGAACCGGCGGGTATATTGCTCCATCTCCACCAGCGGTCCCGGCTCGTAATAGCGCGAGCCGATGCCCTCCTGATTGGCCTCGATGATGCGTTTGTCGGCCTCGGTCGTCACGTCCCAGAGCCAGGTGAGACGTCCCAGATCGTAATCGCGCCCCTCTTCCGCGTCTTCGTGCACCAGCCAGATGATTTCCTGCACGGAATGGTGCAGATCGACAGGGACAAACCGATAGAGCACCGCATGGTCGCAATAGACCAGCATCGGGTTCAGAATACCCACATAGACATCTGATGCGCCGCCATCATAACCAGTCAGATCGCCCAGCAGAGGGGCCACCGGCTGACCATCCTCGCTGCCGGTCTGAAAGCCGTCAAACAGCGCATAACGGTTATAGGAATAATCCGGCGATCCGTCCGGCGCATGCGTTGTCGAGCGGTCCAGCGTGACCGCAGAGGCCCCGATTGCCGCCGCACGCGCCTGCAAATCGTCATTGAGCGGGGCCACCCGGTCGGAGGTCATATGGATGGAGTGCGAGCGCGAAAATTCCGGATGCGCGCCGGAGCAGTGGTAACATTCGTTGTAATTTTCGACCAGCAGCTTCCAGTTGGCTTTGACCGGATATGTTCGCCGATGCGCGATCTTTGTGCGCGCCATGCCAAAGGGCCGGACATGGGGTGTGAGTTCCTCCCTCAGGGCGGCAAAGCTGGCGGGCTGGTCGGAGAGGGAGACATAGATCAACCCCTCGAACAGCTCCACCGCGACAGGTTTCAGCGACAGCGCGTCCCGGTCTTCGCCCGCGTCCAGCTGGCGCGCATTGAACAGCTGCCCGTCCACCTCATAGGACCAGGCGTGATAGGGGCAGGTAAACCGTTTGACCGATCCGCGCGGCTCAAGGCACAGGCGCGACCCCCGGTGACGGCAGACATTGGCATGGGCATGCAGCGCGCCATCCTGCCCGCGCACGACAATGACGCTTTCGCCCAGCATGTCGAACAAAAGGTAATTGCCAGGCTCTGGCAATTCCGAGATATGGCCCGCCAGATGCCAGTCCTGATGGAAAATCCGCGCCGTGTCGGCGGCGAAAACCCCGGGCGACAGGTAGAACGCCTGATCCAGAGATCGGCCGGGCACCTGGCTGGCGATCAACCTGCCGAGGTCTGGTTTTTCGAAAGCAGTGGTCATTTGGGCCTCCCCGATGACGGTGCGCAGCAGGCTAGCAGACCGGCCCGGTCTGCCGCAATTCCGGACTGGGTCGGGACATGATCGCTGATTTGCATCTGGCGACCTGCGCTCGATGCTGTTTTCGCGCTTGCGCCGTAGGACAACGGGCTGCAGGGTCAGCAAAAATGGGAGGGACTGATGAAACTGACCGATCTGGACTTGATCGTGACCGCGCCCCCTGCTCCTGGCTGGGGTGGGCGGTATTGGATCCTGGTGAAGCTCTCCACCGATACCGGGGTTACGGGCTGGGGGGAATGCTATGCCTCGTCCATCGGGCCCGAGGCGATGACCCATGTGATCCGCGATGTTTTCGAACGGCATATGGCGGGCGAGAACCCCGAAAACATCGAACTGATGTTCCGCCGCGCCTATTCCAGCGGGTTTACGCAACGGCCCGACCTGACGGTGATGGGCGCGTTTTCCGGGCTTGAGATCGCCTGCTGGGACATTCTGGGCAAGGATCGGGACCGCCCCGTTCATGCGCTGATCGGCGGGAAGATGAATGACCGGATCCGCGCCTATACCTATCTTTACCCTTTGGCGCATCACCGGATGAAAGACTTCTGGACCTCGCCCGAGATGGCGGCCGAGGCTGCGGCGGATTGCGTGGCGCGCGGTTTCACGGCGGTGAAATTCGACCCCGCAGGCCCCTACACGCTGCGCGGTGGGCATATGCCGGCGATGTCGGATATCAGCCAATCGGTAGCCTTCTGCAAAGCGATCCGGGAGGCTGTGGGCGACAAGGCCGATTTGCTGTTCGGCACCCATGGCCAGTTCACCACCGCAGGCGCGATCCGTCTGGGCCAGGCGCTGGAGCCCTATTCGCCGCTGTGGTTCGAAGAACCCATTCCCCCCGACGCGGTGGAGGAGATGGCCAAGGTCGCGCGCGCCGTGCGCATCCCGGTGGCCACCGGAGAGCGGATTACGACCAAAGCCGAATTCGCCCAGATCCTGCGTGCGGGCGCGGCGACGATCCTACAGCCAGCGCTGGGGCGCGCGGGCGGTATCTGGGAGATGAAGAAAGTGGCCGCCATCGCCGAGGTCTATAACGCGCAGATGGCGCCGCATCTCTATGCAGGGCCGGTAGAATGGGCGGCGAATATTCACCTGGCCGCGTCGATCCCCAATATCCTGATGTGCGAAACGATTGAGACCGATTTCCATGATCGTCTGATCAAGGGCGCAATCCGGGTGGAGGACGGGTTCATAACGCCCCCCACCGCCCCCGGTCTGGGCATCGAGGTGGACGAAGATCTGGCCCGCGCCCATCCCTATACCGGCACGGGCCTGCATCTGGAAATGCAGGAAGCGCCCTGCGATTACGTCAATGGCAACGCCTTCGAAGGTGGGGCCCCTGCGTCCGAGCCTGACGGAACAGGTGACACGGATTGACGAAGCGGGCATAGTGGCGGGCAATTACTACGACACTTGCGGCAGATATGACCACAGTTGATACCCTATTGCCGTCAGATGCGCCTTCGGACATGGCGGCACGCGCGGCCGAGGCCGCGGCCTTCCTCAAGACCCTTGCCCATGAGGGCCGTCTGATGATCCTGTGCCATCTGGCCACCGGCGAACGATCCGTGGGAGAGCTTGAGGATCTGCTGAACATGCGCCAGGCCGCCGTATCCCAATTGCTGGCGCGGCTGCGCGAAGATGGGGTTGTCAGCGCAAGGCGATCTGGAAGGACAGTGTTTTACCAGCTGGCCAACGAGACCACCACGCAGGTGATCGGGATGCTGCACAAGATCTATTGCGGCGCAGACGATGCGCATGCAGCGGATCAGCCGCCGACGTAGACCAGCTTAACGGGGTTACAGGCGGCATCTGACGCTTTGATCCGGGCGACCTGGGCCTCCTGCCCTTCGATGGAAAGCGCTTTCAGGGGCTCACCGGTCCGGTCGCGCCGGACCTGCCTGACATCGGCCGCGAGACGTTCTTTCACCGACACATGGAGTTTGATCCTGCTGACGGCGGATCCGTTTTGCCATAGCCGATCATTGCCCGGTTTGAAGTAACAGCGGATACCGCGCATCTGCCGGTCAAACAGCACTCGGAAGCCCAGGCGTTGGCGCTCGGCATCCTTGACCACATCGAGGCGGTCTTCATGGACGGCAGCATGTTTGGGAAAGATCGGTCCGTTCACGCGAACCTGCCGCACCTGATCCAGCATCCAGTTCAGCGACACGCCCGAGAGATATCCCAAAGGTTCGGTCCCGCCGATCTGGCCGTGATCGCCTGCAAACCAGACTTCGTTCACACGTTTGAAAAGCACCCTATCGGGATGGTCGCAATCGTCTACAATACGGCGGCGGGTCATCAGGATGGGCGTATAGGGCCCCGCGCGATTGTCATGCAGCGACGCGGCATGGGCGACCCGGTCCATGTTGCAGATCTGATCGGCATAGCGCCAGTTCACATCGTCGATATCGTCACGGCCATTGGTCCATCCCAGCGTTTCGACCGTGTCCCACAGGCCGACCATGGCAAAGCGCACCTCGTCATGGTAACGTGACACGCTCAGCCCGTGTTTGGCCAGCACGCGTCCCGTTGCGCAGCGACGGCGGTCGATGGCTTCCTGCGGCTGGCCCCATCTGACCGGGCAGCCTTGCGGCACGGCCCTGTTGTGGGCGAATTTATAGGCCGTGAAGAGCTCGTGAATGATCTAATCGCGGCGATCGGCGTCATAGTCATCGGGAAGATCCACAAGCCCCACCGTATGCACGCCCCCCCCCAGAGCACGGACGGCAAACACCCCGCACGAATAGCCGTAAAGATGGATCTGGTCATGGCTGCCCGCATAGTTTTCGGACAGAAAGCGATAGGCATTCTGCACATCCTCGCGAAAGCCAAGGCCAGTGGCGAGCCCGACAGGCACCTCGCGATCAACCCCCACGCCCGAGGAGTAAAAGGCCGCGATGTCGTCGCGGTTCTAGTTGATCGTCAACTGATACAGACGGCCCACATTGGTCGCCGCGTTGAAATCATTGCCCGTGCCATCAAAGAAGATCGCGATATTCTTGCGCGCGGTGGTTTTCGTGCCCTGACTATAAGGCGCGGACTTTTCCTGAGGGGGCCAGACGGTATCTGCCGCAGGGTTGTGAATGGTGGTGACACCGCTGCAGGCCGACACGCCCAGCGCTGCTGCCAATAGAACCCGTCTGAGACCCAACATGCCCTGCCCCGATCAGCTCTGATCTTCGATAACGCGCTGGACCTGTTCGCCCAGACCTTCGATCCCGGCCTTCACCTCATCGCCCGGCTTGAGGTATCGCGGCGGTTTCATCCCCATGCCCACACCCGGAGGTGTACCCGTGGCGATCACATCGCCGGGATGCAGCGTCATCAGTTGCGACAGATGCGCGATGATCTGGGCCACGGTAAAGATCATGGTCGAGCTGTGGCCCGCCTGCATCCGCTGCCCGTTCACCTCGGCCCAGAGCGACAGGGCCTGCGGATCGGGCACCGCGTCGGCGGTCACGAACCACGGGCCGATGGGGCCGAACGTGTCGCAGGATTTGCCCTTGGTCCACTGGCCGGTCAGGTGCAGCTGAAAATCGCGTTCGGACACGTCATTGACCACGCAATAGCCCGCCACGTGGTCCAGTGCCCGCGCTTCGTCCACGTATTTCGCAGGCTTGCCGATGATCACGCCCAGTTCGACCTCCCAATCCAGCGCTTTGGATCCGCGCGGCATCAGCAGATCGTCCTGCGCCCCCGCAATGGCGGAATTGGCTTTCAGAAACAGGATCGGATGGTCGGGGATGGCCATGCCCGCCTCTTCCGCGTGGTCAGAGTAATTCAGGCCGATGCACATGAATTTGCCCACGCTGCCCACACAAGGCAGCAGCCGGTCATAGGCGCCCAGTTCCGGCAGCGCGGTCAGGTCGGCCCCATGCAGCGCGGCCAACCCGTCGTTGGCCAGACATTTGGCGCTGAGATCGCCGGTCACGTCGGTCACGTCGCGCCAGGTCCCTGACGGATCCTCGGCAGCGTTGCGGATGGCGTCGCCCCTGGCAACTCTCTTCAGCTTCATTCCTGTCCTCTTGCGCAGTGATCAGTTCGAGACATAGCCCGCCACGACCTGCAACAGCTTGAAGGCCGTCTGGGCGTCATTTTCCACAACGGCGAGGAATTCCTCGGCCCCGATGCGCAGGCATCTCAAATCGGTTTCGGCCTTCATGTCCAGCGCGCGCGGCACGTTGCGGATCAGTCCCAGTTCACCCACCAGCGTGCCGGGACCCACGGTGGTGATCAGCTGATCGTCTTCGCCGTCCTTGGGAAGATAAAGCCCCGCTTCGCCTTCGATGACCATATAGGCCCCGTCAATCGGCGGGTCGCCCTTGTAGAAGACATATTCGCCCGCCTGCGCGTCATACCAGCGCGCGCCGAAGGCCAGCAGGCGCAGCTGGCGGCGGCCCAGACCGGAAAAGAGATGCGTCTGTTCCAGCGCGCGCAGCTTGCGCGTGAGGTCCGCGCTGGCCGCGCCATCCTGTTCGGCGGCCACGGTTTCGCCATGGGCGACAAGCCGGCCCTGTTGCAGGTCAAGCTGCTGTTCAAAGACGGCACCGGCGGGAAAGCTGTCGGACAGAACAACCATGGTGGTGCCGGGCAGAAGCTCGTGCAGTTTCTCATAGGCTTCCTGCCGCTCGTCGCGTTCGCGGCTGGCCAGCACGTTGTCCAGAACCAGCACATTGGGTCGCTTGATCGCGGCGCGCATCACCGCCAGCGGTTCGGCCAGAATCGAGGGCATGTTGGCACCGCCCAGAGGAACCGGGCAGTCAAAGACCAGCGCCACCACCAGATCGCGCAGACCGGCGCGTTCCAGATATTCGGCGGCTTTGCGGCGCACCTCGTCCGCGCGGGCGCCGGCGGTATCCGACACTTTCCCGTAAAGCGCGTTTTCCAGAACGCTCATCCCCGGAGCCCAGGCGCTGCTGGAAAGCGGCACGTAAAGGCTTTTCAGCTTTTCGCGCATGTCCTGGCCATGGGTGGCGCGCAGTTCCAGGATCTGCTCCTGCATGGCTTCGGGGAAGGCCGGGCCGATCTGTTCGGCGGAAATGCCAAAGGGAATGGTCATCAGAAGCGCCAGATCATCGTCGCTGAGTTCGCCGCTGTCGTCATGGGCGCTGACCAATTCGGCCGCCTTGGCATAGGTGCCTTCCTCAAGCCCCAGCTTGTGAAACAGCGGGTGGTCGGTGCCGTCCATGCCGAAGATCTGGCGCAGCATGTCGATCACATCGCGGCTGAGCGCGATCAGGCCCGCGTCGATCTTCTGTTCGCGCAGGAAGGCAAGGAATTCGGTTTCCTGCGCCAGCGCCTCTTGCGTGATGGGTTTGAGCGGGGAGGCATAAAGCAGGTTGTCGCCCACGGGCAGCGCGGGGTTATAGGCCACGGGGTTCAGCCAATGCACCGCGCGGTCAAGCCCGGTGGCGCGCAGCTCTTCCTTCAGGCTGGTGCGGGCGTCGATGATGGCCTGGGTCAACTCGGGCGTCTGAACCGCGTCGGCGCGCATATCAAGGCCCCTGCGGAAGAAGGTGGGCGCGCTGCCAAGTGCGTCGACCAGTTTCAGCATCCAGCCACGCAGCGCGGCTTCGTCTTCAAGCCCGGCAAGCGACGGGTCCAGCCAATCTGCCAGAAGCGGATCGCCGCTGTTTCCCGAACGTTCGGCATCGAGGATCGCGGCCTCCATCCCCTCTTTCGACAGGGGCTGGTACTTCAGCGGCATCAGCACGTTTTCCAGGAAAGTGCCCTGAAACAGAACGGGCCGGGCCGAGGCATGGCCGATCTGGCGCGCCACAACTGCCTGATGCAGCCCCGCCAGCGGCTGGTCGGCAATGGTCACGCTGCCGCCCGCAGGCTGCACCTCGCGCACCAGCACTTCTGAAAAGGCGCGGCGGTCCTCTTCGCTGGGGGCCGTGACGCCGATCATCGCGCCCTCGTTCAGGGTCACATTGAGGTCTTCCAGCACGCTGTTGCCATCGGCATCGCGCACATTGACATGTTTCAGCGTGATCGGGCCTTTCAGATCGGGTTCGCCCTCGGGCTGGCCGGTGAACAGCGCCTCGTCCGTCATGCCTTCGGGGGCAAAGCGTTCGGTGATGATCTCCCAGCGCAGGGACATGTCCTGCACCTGGTTGTAATAGGCCAGAAGCTCTTTCCAGGGGCTGGCGATATCCTTGTAGGCCGCCAGCGCCGCGACCAGCGCGCCCACGGTAATCTCTCCCTGGATCACCAGAAGACCGCCCACCAGATAAAAGAAGAAGGGCGTGAGCTGGTTGATGAAGTTGTTGAGGAACTTCATGAAGAATTTCTTCTGGTAGATCTCGAACCGGATCGTGAACAGCCGCGCCAGCCGGTCGGTGATCATCGACAGCCGGAAACGCCAGCCGCCATTGGCCCGCAGGGTCGAGGCGCCCTGGGCCGTTTCCCCGATTTCGGCGGCAAAGGCGCGGACCTGCACAATGCGCTTTTTGTTCAGCTGGTTGATCTGGCGCTGCAGCATCGGGATCAGCCAGGCCTGCAGCGGGATCAGCGCAATGGCGGCCAGCCCGAACCAGAAGGATTGCAGGAACAGGAAGCTGAGGATCGTCAGCATCTGGCCCGCCTGCAGCACCGGCTGGCTGATCGCGTCGCCCATCAGACCGCCCATCGGTTCGGCCTCGGACGTGATCATCGAGACAAGCTCGCCCTGGCTGGTGCGTTCGAAATAGGGCTGCGGGAACCGCGTGACGCGCGCAATCAGTGTATAGCGGAACCGCCGCAGCATGCGTTCCGACAGAATGCCCTTCATCGTGTTGATGCGCATCTTCAGAAGGCCGTGGGCCAGAACCGACAGCAGAAAGGCCCCGCAGAGGATACTGAGCAAGACCACCTGTTCGACGGAATAGCCCATGAACTGCACCGGGGAGGATCCCGCACCTATGGCGTCGTTGATGATCCGCTTGGGCAATTCCAGCGTCAGATACAGAAGCGGGAACAAGCAGGTTGTCACGGCCAAAAGAACCAGTTGGTCGCGCTTGGAGTATTTCCAAATGAATTTGAAAAGTGTGCGTTCTATGGCCTTGTTCCAATCTGCCGCAAAGCGGTTGCCGCGTGTTGCTTATTCCAGCTTCAAGCACATGGGACCCAAGGTAAACGTCTTAGGCTCTTGCAATCAATTGCTTTTGCCCAAATATTCGGCATTACACTCAACGTATCGGCCGGCGTGTCGTAAAGGATGTTAACCACGTGACCGAGCTGGCGTTACAGATTCTGATCCTGCTTTCCCTGCTTCAAATCAAGCATATGTTTTCGGATTACTTCCTCCAGACTTCTAGGATGCTGGAAGGGCGCGGGACCTATTTTCATATGGGTCGTGCGCAGCACGCGTTGGTGCACGCGGTCGGATCGCTGATCTGCCTTCTGATTGTTGGCGCGCCGATAGGAGTGATCCTGGTGCTGATCTTGCTAGAATGGGTGGTGCACTTCCACATCGACTGGGCCAAAGCAGCCTATACCGCCACCAAAGGCCATGGGCCCGCCGACGCAGGTTTCTGGCGTGCCGCAGGCTTTGACCAGTTCCTACACCAGATGACTTATGTTGCCATGATCTGGGCATGGCTGGTCTTTGCGGCAAGATAGCGGCACGAGATCTTCTTAAGCGACGGGCGGGTTCACTTCGATTTCTGCATCAACACCCAATGTTGCCGAAAATACGCCGACCGGATCAGTGTTGCTTTGGTATTGCCATATATCCACCAACTGACCTCCACCGATATCTTCATCCTGTGAAGCCAGCACCCAATTTCCGTCTGCGCCGTCTTCCAGGAACAGGACATCCTGAGTGTCACCCAGGATCAATGCGCTGTCCGACACGGCTCCCACGCCCTGCCCATCAAGCAGCGCGTTCGAGTCCGTCGACAAATCGACTACATCGCTTAGCGTCAGCATCATGGAGTTCTGCAAGCCGTTATCCATATCCAGTGTTTCGATGTCGCGGATCGTCACATCGTCCAGCAGGTTGGTCAGAATGTCGTTGGTGAAATCGAAGACCAGCGTATCCTGGCCCGTGCCACCATCCATCAAATCCCCGTCGCCGCCGTCTTCGGGCAGACGGGTCACTCCAGCATCTTCCATAGTCAGCAGATCGTCGCCTGCCCCTGCAAGCACTGTATCGATCCCGGTGCCGGCATTCAGGCTGTCCGCACCGTCATAGCCCATCACCAGATCATTGCCCGACCCACTTGAGATATCATCGGCAAGATCGCTCCCGAACAGAAGATCGCTGCCCGTCAGCTCGGACGCGGGGCTGTCGGTGGCATTGGGGATCGTCACCTCCGTTTCAGACTTACCAAAGACTTCTGTAGCGAAAACGGTCAGATCCGCGACGCCATCACCATCCAGGTCATAAGTGGCTGTAACCGAAAACCGGTTTTCCACTCCCAGAGCGTCAGAGAGGTCTTCGATCTCGGCCAGCGCCAATTCGTAGTCAATTCCCTCCTTGGCCAGGGCCCGGGTGTCTTCTGTGGCAACCACGGTCGAGGGTCCACCTTCGACGGACAAGGACACCGACAAAGACACAAGCGTTGGGTTGAAAGCTGGGGTCGTGATCAACGCCTGCTCCAAATCCTCAGGGCCTGAGAGCGCGGTATAGGCACCGTCGCTGTCCAGCCCGTTCAGGCTTTCGACCGCATTGGCAGAGGGATTGCCGCTGGTGCTATCAAAGGCAGGACCAAGCCCAAAGGCTTCGATGTCGATGTTGTGGTTGGCCAGAAGCTCATCTCGCTCGACCTGCCAGACCGAGTCATTGCCCGACGGCACACCATCGGTGATGAAGAACAGGAAGTTCTGCGCGTTGGGATCCGTTCCGTCAAGATAGGTATCGGTGCTGTCCAGTGCGGCGCCCCAGTTGGTCAGGCTGCTGGGCTGTTCGTCGCGCAGAGCTTCCAGCTCCTCCGCCCAGCCGTCGCGAGGATCTTCGGCAGTGCCGGTGGCGTTGAACAGGTCAAAAGACACAACCTCAGTCGCATCGCTGGAAAAGACGGTAAATCCAACGGTAACCGTTAATTCTGAACCTTCAAACCGGGTCTGCAGTGTGTCAAGCGCCCCATCGATCGACGTGATCATCGCATTCCAGTCGTCATTGGAGATACTGCCGGACCCATCCAGCGCAAAGATTAGATTGACCTCGGATGACGTGACCTCATTGGCATCCAGTACGACACTACCGGCCGGAGCATCCGTTGCCGGATCGAAATTGACGATCACATCAACGCTGTTGTCGCCGCCCTCACCCGTTTCAACCGCGATGATCACCTCGCCCTGGGTCACGCCGCCCAGCCCGTCGCTGACCTCGTAGGTGAAGCTGTCGAAGCCCACAAAGCCTTCATTGGGGGTATAGGTGAAAGACCCGCCGCTGGTCAGCGACACGGTGCCGTTTTCCGCGTCGAACCCTTCGCCGGTGACCAGGGTATAGGTCAGCGTGTCGCCATCGGGGTCAGTGGCCAGAATGGTATCTGTAACCGCCGTGGCCTGTGTGGTTTCAAAGACGTTGTCTTCGGGCAGTTCGGGTGCGTCATTGGCACCGTTCACCGTAATCGTGATCTGCTGGTTGCCCGATTGCAGGCTGCCATCCGAGGCGAAGACGGTGAAGGTATCGGTGTCACTGTCACCCTCGCCGAGGCTGTTGGCCTGAATGTTGTCAAGCGTGTATAGCCAGTTGCCGTCATCGTCGATGGTCAGCGTGCCATAGGTGCCTTCGATGCTGCCCACCATGCCCCAGGTGAGCGGACTGTTTTCGGCATCAAAGGCCGTCAGCTGGCCTGAAGCTGTGTTCACCTGATCATCTTCGGTGACCGAACCCGTCGCGGCCTCGGGTCCGGAGGTGATGACCGGCGCATCATTCGATCCATTCACGGTGATCTGGATGGTGCGCTGGATTTCTCCGCCGTCGCCATCGCTGGCTCTCACGGTAAAGCTGTCGGTCTCCACATCGCTATCGCCCAGACTGTCGGACAGTTCGGGATCCAGCTCATAGGTCCACGAGCCGTTTGCCTGGATCTGCAGCGCGCCATACGTACCCTGGATCGTGTCGCCACCGGTCAGGTTGCTCCAGACCGGATCGGCGCTGTCGACATCGGTGGCGATCATCGTGCCGGTCGCGGCGATGTCATCGGAATCTTCCGTCACCTCACCGGTATCGGTGCTGAGTTCGGTGTCAAAGACAGGCAGGTCATTGTCGCCGACCAGGTTGATCGTGATCACCTGCTGGTCGACCCCGCCATTCCCGTCAGAGACCTGAACCGTGAAGGTCTCGATCGCCGAAGCACCACCTTCGGCCTCGGGCGCATTCAGACCTTCAAGGCTTTCCGTGAGTGTGTAGGTCCATTCCCCCGAGGCCGAGATCGTGAAGGTGCCATAGGTGCCCTGCACCGGGTCGGGGCCCTCGGTCACAACGCTCCAGGTCGCACCGTCGCCCACATCCAAATCATCCGAGACCATCTGGCCGGTGAACTCCGTGGCAGTCGCCGTCCCCTCGGAAACATCCGCCGACAGGTCGCTGGTTTCCACGTCAATGACCGGGTCGTCATTGATAGGCGTGACGGTTACGAAGACGGTGGCAGTATCTGTTTCGCCATTGCCGTCATCGACTAGAACCTCAAAGCTGTCCTGCCCTTCGAAATCATCATTGGGTATGTATGTATAAGTGCCGTCATCAAACAAGGTCACTTGACCATGGGTCGGGCCACTGACCAACGAGAACGTCAGCGTGTCGCCATCCACATCCGTCGCGACTAGTGTCGCTACTAGAACGCCGTCCTCCTCTGCGCTCGTGTTTGTATCTGGTAACTCGGGAGGGTCATTGACCGCAGCCACCTGGACAAAGACCGTCCCGGTGGCCTGTTCACCGGTCTCGTCGGTGACAAGGTACGTAAAACTGTCAATCCCGTTGAAGTTCTCGTTTGGTACATAATTGAAACTACCATCGTTTTCGATCGTGGCCATGCCGTTGCTTGGACCAGCGATGATCTCGTAGGTCAGCCCACCGACGATACCGACATCGACAACGCCGTCGATCCCGCCATCTTCACCGGCATCTTCCTGCCCCTCAACGACAACATCGCCCGCTTGTAAATCGGGCAGCTCTCCATCCGGCTCTAATCCCTGAAACTCGGCATCTACTTCGGCGTCATATGGATCGGTATCATCGATAATGATAGGCTCATCGAACAGGTCAACATCACCTGTTCCGAATGATCCCTCGCCGCCACCCGGTCCACCCGAACCTCCACTCGAGGTAGAAGGCATCGTGACGAAAGTTTGACCTGCATCAACCCGATTGATCGCCGATTGCAGAGCCCCGAAAGCATCGGCGACAAGTGCTTGATCGTCACTGGGATCAACTGCGCTCCGCTCCACCGAATATGTCTCACCATCTTCGGTCGTAACCTCCCAGCGAGTGTCGGTCACTGTGATCTGTTGCACCAAAGTTCCGTCGAGTGTACGCAATTCGATGCGACCCAGATCGCCATCTGCGTCACGCACGAGTGTAACTTCTGTAGTAATCGCCCCATTCACGGTTTCAATCCGCGCCAGAACAGTGGTGCCACGAATACCCATCGTGGCAGAGGGCGTATTCACGTCCATGCCGCCCGTTTTGGCGACCTGCCCGGCGATGAAAACGAAACTGCCCTGCACCAGGCTGAACGAGGCGGTATTGTCATTAGAGGACGGGTCATAGATCAATTCGTCGATGACCATCCGTGTGCCGGAGGCAAGCGTGAAGATCGTGCCGTCAACGAAGGTGAGAGCAACGCTCCCCGCGGCATCGGTTTCAACCACGTCATTCTGGAAAATCTTCATTCCGACGTCGAGCGTCTCAACCGTACCATCTGACCGCTGTACGGTGGCCACGCCGTCAATCGTTTCGACCTGACCAATTGGATCACCGCCGCGGACACTGCCCACTTGCGCATACTGGCCCGGCGCAATGGGGCCTGCGAGACGGGAAATGATCTCTCCAGTCAATTGAGCGCCGTTGGGAGAGAAAATCGAGGCTGGAGGGTCGGAGAAGAAATAATCCTCGATCCGAATGGTTGGGGCGTCCTCATTCACGAGGAGCAAATCGTGACCGGCCCTTTGGAAATCGGCCCCGAAGAGAAGCGAAGCGTCAGGAACGATCAGCCTCCCGTCCTCAGGCTCCAGAAGTATGACAGGTGCCAGATCTTCAAATGCGTCTTCGAAACGGTCGAGGGACATAAACCCCCTCCTTGAAAATGAAGCAATATGCAGAATACAGTAAAACCACACTGACTAATGAACATAAGATACACTAAATTATGCCACACAATGGCCATATTTCTCAAGAATCACGTCAGAATCGCGAGGTTTCTCGTCGTTTCACTCAACCAATGCGGGAAATTCGCTGAATTTCTCCTCGGCATCTGGTTTTTCGAATCGCTCGAATCACTGAGGGCTGAACCGAGTCGGCCATACATATCTTATGGCCCTGTCTCCTGATGCGGAGCTGGTTTTCCCGTTGGGTCGGATGGGTTCGCGTCTTCGCCTTTATCGGGATGTTGTTCGCGCTTTTGATCCGCATCGGGGATCCTGGACCCGTCGCGGCATTACGATTTGCGACCTTTGATTTCTTCCAGCAGATCAAGCCGCGCGAGATGGTGCCGGTGCCGGTTGCCATCCTGGATATCGACGACAAAAGCCTTGAAACCGTGGGCCAATGGCCGTGGCCGCGGAACCGGGTGGCCGATATGGTCAATGCCGCGACCGCAGCAGGTGCGGTGGCCATCGCCTTTGACGTGGTTTTTGCCGAACCCGACCGGCTGTCGCCCGCACGGTTCGTGAAGGATAACCCAAATCTGCCCCTTCTCTTGTCGTCCGAACTGGAGGGTCTGCCCGACAACGATCAGCTTCTGGCCCAGGCCTTCGCGGCCTCGCGGGTTGTTGTGGGTCAGACCAGTGTCCGGACCGAACGCGGCAACCGCGACGTCAAACGTGAGATGATCGAGGTGGCCCACGCCCTGATTGGACCGGACCCGATGCCCTATATCCAGAAGTTCCCCGATATCGTCCAGAACTTGCCCGAGCTGGAGGCCAGCGCGGCGGGTCACGGGGTGTTCAGCGTACGGCCCGAGTTTGACGGGGTCTATCGGCGCATTCCCATCGTGATGTCGGTGCAGGGCAAATACCGGCTGGGTCTGGCGCCGGAATTGCTGCGGGTGGCCACCGGCGGCGCGCCGTTTGCCATTCGCACGAACGAGGCGGGGATCGAAGGGGTCGTTGTCGCAAGGCAGCTGGTGCGCACGGCGGCTGATGGGACGGTCTGGCCTTATCTGACCCCGTCGTCCGGCGCTCGCTACGTGTCGGCCAGCGACCTGATGGACGGCACCATGCAACAGGGTCGGCTGGCGGGCCATCTGGTGCTGGTCGGCACGTCGGCCATCGGGCTTGAGGATTTCCGCGCAACGCCCCTTGGTGTGAACATGGCTGGGGTGGAAATCCATGCCCAGCTTCTGGAAAACATCCTGACGAATTCGCTGCTCTATCGTCCCAATTACGCCATTGCGATCGAGCTGCTCGCGACGTTCATCCTGGGCCTTCTAGTGATCATTCTGGCACCTGCGTTGTCGGCACGGCTTCTGGTGGGGGGATCGGTGCTATTGCTGGTGGGCTATGCCGGATTTTCCTATTACCAGTTTGCGATGCACCGTCAGCTGGTCGACCCCAGTTTTCCCGTTCTGGCGACCATGGGGGGCATCATGCTGATGTCGACGGTGAACTATTTGCGCGAAGAACGGCAAAGGCGGGAAATCCGCACCGCCTTCGGGCAATATGTTTCGCCTGATCTGGTGGAGCGGCTGTCACGCAATCAGGAGGCGCTGACGCTGGGCGGCGAAACGCGCGAGCTGACGCTTCTGTTCAGCGATGTGCGGGGCTTTACCGCGATTGCCGAGCAATTCAAGGACGATCCCGAAGGGCTGACCGCGCTGATGAACCGGTTTCTGACGGCCTTGTCGAACGGCATTTTGGAGACGCAGGGCACGATCGACAAATTCATGGGCGATGCGGTGATGGCGTTCTGGAACGCGCCGCTGGATCTGGAAAACCATCCCGAAGCAGCCTGCCGGTCGGCGCTGAAAATGATCAGCCGGGTCGAGGAATTGAACGAGATCCGCAAGGCCGAAGCCGCCGAACGCGGGGTGGAACACATGCCGCTGAACGTGGGCATCGGCATCAATTCAGGCCCCTGCGTCGTGGGTAACATGGGCAGTGACAACCGGTTCGATTACACCGCGCTTGGCGATCCGGTGAACGTGGCCTCGCGGCTTGAGGGGCAATCTCGCTATTACGGGCTTCCGATCATCCTGGGCTTTTCCACGGCGCAATTCGTTATGGGCACCCTGGCGGCGATCGAGATCGACATGGTCCGCGTGGTGGGCAAGGCGCTGCCGGAAAACATCTTCGCGCTGGTGGGCGACGAGACGCTGCGCGAAAAGCCCGAATTCCAGAAACTGTTCCGGGTGGCCTCGCAGATGCAGGTGGCCTATCGCGAGCAGGACTGGGCCACGGCAGAGGCGTTTCTGAGCGATATGGAACCGCTGGGAGAGGCGCTTGGCCTTGATCTGGACATGTTGATCGACATGTATCGTAGCCGGATCGCCGATATGCGCGCCAACCCGCCGGGGCCGGACTGGGACGGCGTGTTTTCGTCGACCAAGAAATAGATCAGCGTTCGCGCAGCGCTTCGGACTGGGCGCGCAGGATCGGCTTGGTCAGATAGCTGAGCACCGTTCGTTCCCCCGTCTGGATATCGACCGAAGCGACCATGCCCGGCGTGATGGGCAACGGGTTGTCGTCCGATCCCAGAAAGGACCGGTCGGTGCGTACAACGACGCGGAAAAACTCTTGCCCGTCAGCGCCTTGGATGGTGTCAGCGCCGATGCGCACGACCTCCCCCTCAAGCGCTCCATATTGAAGGTAATCATAGGCCGTGATCTTGACCGAAGCGGCCTCTCCGGTACGGACGAACCCGATATCGCGGGGGCCAAGATCGGCCTCGATCAGCAGGCTGTCGTCGATGGGCACTATGTCGATCAGCGGCTGTCCCGATTGCACCACCGCGCCCAGGGTCTTGACTGCGACCGCGTTCACAATGCCTTCGACCGGCGCGCGCAACTGCGTACGGCGGACGCGATCTTCGGCGGCGCGCAGGCTTTCTTGCACGACGGCAAGCTCCAGCTGCAGCTGCGCCAGACGCTGACGCGCCGAGAGCACGTAAGAGGACCGCGCGGCGTCAATTTGGTTTTCGGCCTCGCGGATTGTGGCCTTCAGCCGCCCCTCCGACGCGATGGAAACGGTGATATCGCCCGACAGTTCTGCCAGCCGTGATTTCAGGCGCAACAGCTCGATCCGAGGGACGAGGTTGCGGGCGACCATGTCTTCCGTCAGCGCCGCTTCTTCCTGGAGGGGGGCGATGATGTCGCGGGTGCGTTGGCGCAGGGCCAGAAGTTCTTCCAGCTCGCTTCGTCTTTGCAGAAGCTGGTCATCAAGCACGTTCAATTCGCGCGTGAGCTGTTCGCGGCGCGACAGGAACAGCTGCATTTCGGCCTGGGTGGCCAACGGGGTGCGTTCGGCCAGCCCCTCGGGGAACTGCAGATCCGTGGCAAAGCGCGCTTCGGCTTCAAGCCGGGCGGTTTCGGCCAGAAGGGCGGCTTCGCGTTCCAGCAATTCGCCGCGTTCGGAATCAAAGCGGGTGTCGTCGATCTGCATCAGCACGCTGCCAGCTTCGACGAAATCGCCTTCGGCCACTTCGATCGCCGAAACGATACCCCCTTCAAGGCTTTGCACCGTCTGGACCTGTTGCGACGGGATCACCCGGCCCAGTGCGCGGGCAGATTCCTCGATCGTGAAGGTGGCAGCCCAATAGACGAAAGCGGCCAGCCCCGCGAGGATCAGCCAGAACAGCCAGCGCGGCCCTGAGCGTTCGACCACCAGCGTGGTGGCGGCGTGGTCATTGGCAAAGCCATCCTCGATCCGGGTGCCGAACATCGCCTAATCCGCCTTGGGTGCGTTATTTGCAAGCTTGGCCAGCACGTCCGCGCGCGGGCCGTCCATCAGAACCTTGCCCTGATCGATGACCATCAGCCGGCCCACGATATTGGCCAGCGACATGCGGTGGGTGCACAGGATCATGCCCATGCCGGTTTTCGACAGCTCGTTCAGGCGTTCGGCGACCAGCGCTTCCATCCGGTGATCCATCGCGCTGCTGGGTTCATCCAGAAACAGCAGCTTTGGCCTGCGCAACAAGATACGCGCCAGCGCCAGGCCCTGTTTCTGCCCGCCCGACAGGCGGTTGCCCTGTTCGCCCAGAAACGTCTCGATACCGTCGGGGAGCGCAGAGACGAAGCTGTCCATCGCGGCGTAATAGAGCGCTTTATGGATCGCCTCGTCGCAGGCGTCAGCGGCGCCGATGGTCAGGTTTTCGCGCAGGGTGCCGGTGAACAGATCAGGCTGCTGCGGCAGGTATCCGACCGCGCGGCGCAGCTCGGCCGGGTCGTATTGGGTGATCGCGATATCATCCAGCAGAACCTGGCCCGATTGCGGTTCGATCAGGCCGATGGCTATCTTGCCCATGGTAGTCTTGCCCGATCCGACCTTGCCCAGAATGCCCAGGGTTTCGCCAGGTTTCATGGCAAAGCTGAGCTCGGACAGAACGGGGTTCGGCGTGCCGGGATAGGTGAAGGTGACCTTGCGAAACTCCAGCTGGCCCGCGCTGGCGCGCAAGTCACTGGTGACGGTGGGGCCGCGTTCGGTGGGCAGGTCCATGAATGCATCGAGGTTTTTCAGCGCCTTGACCGCATGCTGGGCGCGAAAGATCGTCTGGGCGATGGTGCCCAGCGGCGACAGCACCCGACCGGCAAGGATATTGGCGGCGATCAGACCACCGACGGTGATCTCTCCGGCGGCGACAAGGAAGACGCCCCAGACGATGATGATCACGCTGACCGCCTGCTGGATCAGCATCGTACCGTGCGAGGCGACGCTGGACCAGGTCTTGGTGCGCGAATTCACCCGCGCGGCGGCGGCAACGGCGGTTTCCCATTCGCGCTGCATCACGGGTTCGGCGTTCAGGCTTTTGATCGATTCCACGCCCACAAGGGATTCCACCAGAACCACGTGGCGCTTGGTGGCGATGCGCTGCGCCTGTTCGGCGGCGCGGCCCATGGGGATCTGCGCGATAAAGGCCAAGATCATCACCAACGGCACCGCCAGAAGCGGAACCAGGGCGATGGGCCCGACGATCATGTAAAGCGCGCCCAGAAAGATCCCGATGAACAGCAGATCGATCAGGGACACCACGGTGGTCGAGGCGAAGAAGTCCCGCACGATGTCGAAATCGCGGATCGTGTTGGCCATGCCCGCCGCCCCGCCGGGTCGCGTCAGAAGTTTGACATTCATCGCCTGTGCAAACAGCGATGACGCGACCTTGAGGTCCACGCGCCGTCCGATCCGTTCGATGATGCTGACCCGTGCGGACCTGAGGATCAGATCCAGCGCCAGCGCAATCGCCACGCCCAGCGCCAGCGTCCACAGCGTGACAAAAGCCAGGTTCGGGATGACCCGGTCATAAACGTTCATCACGAACAGCGGTAGCGCCAGCGCCAGCACGTTCATGCAGAAGGCCGCCAGCACGATCTGCGACCACGCCCCCCAATTGGCGCGCACCGCGCCCCAGAACCAGTGGCTGTTGCGCGGCAGGGCGCTGGCGGGATCAAGCCGGCGGTTCACGGCGTCTTCCGCCTCGGTCACCAGCAGGACGCCGGGTTTGATCCTGCGCCGCAGGTCGCGCAGGCGGATCTCGCGCAGCATGTCGGCTGCCGCGGGGTCAACCACGGTGGCCATCTTTCGTTCGATGCCGGTCACGACCAGGGGCGGGCCGTCTTTCTGGAACACGACACAAGGGAACACCACCGGATCGAGCCGGCGGACATCCTTCAGCACAAAGCGCGAGCGGAGCGAGATTACCTCAAGCGCGCGCGCAAGCCCTTCGGGTTTGGTCAGGTCGGTGCCATGTGGCAGGCGGCCTGCGACGGCGGCTGCGTTGAAGGTCTGGGATTTCTCGCGGGCGAACCACTCCACGACGGCAAGGCGTGTGTCACCTGCACGGGTCTCTGAAAAATCACTGGTCCCGATGGATACCACCTTGGCGGTGTTATCGGGGGCTGAGGTCATTCCAGCGGCTCGATCACGGTGTTGAAGACCGATGTGGGCGACGCCAGTGCGCGGCGCTGGAAGGTGGGCTCAAGCGCGATATCGGCCGGTTTCAGACCGAAATGTTCCGCAAGACGGCTTTGCGTGGCCAGAACCCGGTATTTGCTGAAGGCCAGGCTGGCATCGGCGCTGACCTTTTCGAACTCAACATTGAAGCGCGAGCGTTCAATCTCAAGCAGGTCCAAAAGGGTGCGCTTGGCCGCGTCGAACTCTTCCCGGTACACATCGACGAGCGAGCGGTTGATACCCAGTTGCTGGCGCAGGCGGCGCGCGCGTTCGTCATTGGTCTGAAGACTGGTCCAGGAGCGGCTTGAGAGGTCGATCACATCGCGCGCGGCGGCGTCACGCTGGAAGGCGGCCTCGTAACTGCGTTGGGCAAAGGCGCGCCGTTCGTCGTTGCGCCCACCTTTGTAGAGCGTCCAGCTCATCGAGATGCCGGCGAACTGATCGTTGCGGGTGTTGAAATTGCCGTTCCGGTTCTCACCACGCGACGCGCCCACGTCGAGGGTCAGTTGCGGATAGCGATCCGCCTGGCTGATCCCTTGCTGATAAGTGGTCTGATCCAGACGGGCCTGCGCCCCCTTCAGCCGGTAGCTGTTGGTCAACGCGGCCTCGCGCAGCGCCTGTTCGCTGCGGGGCAGTTTGACATTGGTCAGGGACATGTTGCCCGACGGTGCCCGACCGATCACCCGGACATAGCGCGCATGCGCATCCCTGAGAGAGCGTTGGACATCCAGTTCGACCAGGCGCGCGGCCGCGATGCGGTCATCAATCGTCAGTTCGTCGCTGAACGGTAGACGGCCCGCTTCGACGAGGTCACGCACCTGTTGACCGATGGAAATATGTTTGCGGACATTGCGCCGCGCCACTTCCAGAAGGGCCTGGTGGCGGTAAACGTCAATGTACGCCTCTGCCGCGTTCAGGGCCATCGTTTCCGACGCATCCAGCAGGCTAAATATACTGGCATCGACCCGAGCGGCATTGGCATAGACCAGATTGGCCCGGCGGAACCCGTCAAACAGGACATAACTGGCCCGCACACCGATCTGGCGGCGGGTCTTAGTCACATCATTTTCCGTAGCGACTTCCAAACTTGTAGGATCATCCACACGTTCCCGCCCGATATCGCCAAAGATTTCGACGCGCGGCAAGTATTCGCCGCGCAGGCGCAACAGCTCATAGGCGCTAGCTTTCATATTGGCATCGCGCGCCTGAACCAGCGGGTTCGTCGTCACCGCGTGGCGCACCGCATCGCGGATAGACTCAGCTTGAACGGGTCCAACAAAAGACAACGCAAAACCGACCGCCGCCAATGACACGAAAATTGCCCTCATCCTGATCCCCATCGCCAGATTGATCTCTTAAATTAAATTACTTTTCACGACGTTAACGGATTTCTTTAATATTTCAAAGGATTCTCGGATTAGTGCGCAGGCTCCGCGCGTGGCCCCGTTCCGGATGCCGTTGCGGCAGTTCAGCCTTTGATCGTGCGCAGCACCACATTCGTTTGCGCGCTGGATACTGCGGGCAGTCGAAACAGGAAGCTTTCCAGAAACCGGTTATAGGCATCGATGTCACGGGTGAGCACGCGCAAATGGTAATCCGCCTGCCCGGTGGTGGCATAGCATTCCTCCACCTCTGGGCTGGCTTCGACCGCACGGATGAAATCCACGATCTTGTCGGGCGCATGACGGGTCAGTTGCACATGGACCAGTGCGTGGAATTCAAGTCCAATCTTCCGGGGATTGACCTGCGCGGCATAGCGTTCGATCACTCCTGCCTCCTCAAGCGCGCGGACCCTGCGCCAGCACGCCGAGGCCGACATTCCCACACGCTCGGCCAGTTCGGCATTGGGCAGGCGGCAGTCTTTCTGAAGCTCGGCCAGGATGGTCAGGTCTTTTTCTGAAAGCGGCGTCATTTCGGTCGTTCATTTCATTCTTCAATTTCTCATGGTTGGATTTTCCACATTTTGCCGCTTTTCCGCAAGATCTGGAAAAACTTTTCACATGCGCGGGGGTAAACTCCCGCGAAACGTGCCTGTGCCAAGGATCCATTTCCGTGACCCACCCCGCCCCGCAATTCGACACCTATCAACTTGACGATCGTTACGCCCGCACGTCCGGACGGGTCTTTCTGACCGGCACGCAGGCGCTGGCGCGCATCATGTTCGATCAGGCCCGCCGCGACCGGGCGGCGGGGCTGAACACGGCGGGCTTCATCTCGGGCTATCGCGGGTCGCCGCTGGGCGGGCTGGATCTGGAGCTGTGGCGCGCGCGGGAGCGGCTGAAAGCGGACCAGATCGAGTTCATGCCGGCCGTGAACGAAGATCTGGGGGCGACGGCCGTGCTGGGTGCTCAGCAGGCCGTGCTGGATCCGCATTGCCAGTACGAGGGCGTCTTTTCCATGTGGTACGGCAAGGGCCCCGGCGTGGACCGGTCGGGCGATGCGCTGAAACATGGCAACGCCTATGGCAGCGCGCCCAAAGGCGGCGTGCTGGTCGTGGCGGGGGACGATCATGGCTGCGTCAGTTCCTCCATGCCGCATCAGTCGGATGTGGCGTTCATGTCGTGGTTCATGCCGACGCTGAACCCCGCTTCCATCGACGAATATCTGGGTTTTGGCGAATACGGGCTGGCGCTGTCGCGGTTTTCCGGCACCTGGGTCGGGTTCAAGGCGATCTCGGAAACGGTGGAATCGGGGCGATCGGTCGAACTGCATCCCGACCGGGATTTCGTCACGCCGGATTACACCCCGCCGCCGGGCGGGTTGCACGTGCGCAGTGCTGACCTGCCCTCGCCCGAAATCGAAACGCGGATCGGTCACAAGCTGGAGGCGGTGCGCGCCTTTGTCGAGGCCAACCCGATTGACCGGCGCATCTATGACATCCCCGAGGCCAGCTTTGGCTTTGTCACCACCGGCAAGGCCCATCTGGACCTGATGGAGGCGCTGCGCCTTCTGGGGCTGGACGAAGGGAAATGCCGGCGCCTGGGCATCGACATCTATAAGGTGGGGATGGTCTGGCCACTGGCGCGACGCGATGCGCTGGGTTTCGTGAAGGGCAAGCGCGAGGTGCTGGTGGTCGAGGAAAAGCGCGGCATCATTGAGTCGCAGTTCAAGGAACATTTCTATGACTGGCCCGGCGAGAAGCCCGAGCGCATGGTGGGCAAGCATGACAGCCAGGGCAACCCGCTGATCCCCTGGACAGGGGAGCTGTCGCCGCGCCTGCTGCTGCCCATCGTGGCCGACCGGCTGCATCGGTTCTTCCCCGGGGAAAACCTGCCCGAAAAGGCGCGCGCCCTGACCACTGACGCGCCGCCCGTGCTGAATGTCAGCGGGGCCACCCGCACACCTTACTTCTGTTCGGGCTGCCCGCATAACACATCGACAAAGGTGCCGGAGGGGTCGCAGGCCAATTCCGGCATCGGCTGCCATGTGATGGCCAGCTGGATGGATCGCAACACTGCCGGATACGCCCAGATGGGCGGCGAGGGCGTGCCATGGGTGGCCGCATCGAAATTCAACGGCGGCAAGCATGTGTTTCAGAACCTGGGAGAGGGGACGTGGTATCACTCGGGCTCTCTGGCGATCCGGCAGGCGGTCGCGGCGGGGACAAACATCACCTACAAGATCCTTTATAATGACGCGGTCGCCATGACAGGCGGTCAACCCGTGGATGGCCCTGTATCGGTCGCCGCGATCGCCCAGACCTGCCGCGCGGAAGGGGTGGAGCGGATCGCGCTGGTGTCGGATGATATCGGCAAGTTCGACCGGTCGGACTTTCCCGCAGGCACCAGCTTTGACGACCGGTCGCGGCTGGACGTGATCCAGAGAGAGCTGCGCGAGATCCCCGGTGTGACCGTTCTGATCTATGAGCAGACCTGCGCCACCGAAAAGCGCCGCCGCCGCAAGCGGGGCACGATGGACGATCCGCCGAAATTCGTGATGATCAACGATCTGGTCTGCGAAGGCTGCGGCGATTGTTCGGTGGAATCGAACTGCCTGAGCGTGGAGCCGAAAGAGACCGCCCTGGGCCGCAAGCGCAAGATCAACCTGAATTCCTGCAACAAGGATTTCTCGTGCCTGAACGGGTTCTGCCCGTCATTCGTGACGGTCGAAGGGGCCACGCGGCGCAAAAAAACCGGTGCCGGGCTGGATGTGGCGGCATTGCTGGCGGGCATCCCCGCGCCTATGCCTGCGCGGCTGGATGCGCCTTTTGATTTGCTGGTGACCGGCGTGGGCGGCACCGGAGTTGTCACCGTGGGCGCGCTGATCACGATGGCAGCCCATCTTGAGGGCAAGGGCGCGAGCGTTCTGGATTTCACCGGTTTTGCGCAGAAATTCGGCACGGTGCTGAGTTACATCCGCCTGTCCGCACAGCCTGGCGATCTGCACCAGGTGCGCATTGATCAGGGTAGCGCGGATGCGGTGATCGGGTGCGATATCGTCGTCTCCTCCACGCCCAAGGCCAGCGCACATTACCGGGCGGGCACGCAGGTGGCTCTGAACCGGGCCGAAATGCCCACGGGCGATCTGGTGCTGCACCGCGACGCGCAGCTGAAGGTGGACGAGCGCGAGGCGGTGATTGCTGGCGCGGTCGGCGCGCAGAACCTGTGGGGCATCGACGCCAACAAGCTGGCCGAAGATCTGCTGGGCGACAGCGTATTCGCCAATGTGATGATGCTGGGCTTTGCGTTCCAGAAGGGGCTGGTGCCCGTCAGTGAGCTGGCGTTGAAACAAGCCATCGTGCTGAACGGCGTCGCGATCGAGAAGAACACAACCGCCTTCGATCTGGGCCGGGTGATGGCTGCAAAACCTGAGGCGGTGAAGGCGCATCTGCGCGCGGATACCCCGCTTCCGAAGACACTGGACGAGATCATCGCCCATCGCGCCGCCTTTCTGACCGAGTATCAGAACGCGTCCTATGCCGCGCATTACACTGCACGTCTGGACGCTTTGCGTCCGATCCTGCCTGAAGATCAGTTGATCAGCGTGGCAAAGAACCTGTTCAGACTGATGGCCTTCAAGGATGAATACGAGGTCGCGCGGCTGCAGACGCAGATGGGGTTCTCCGATCAGCTTGCGCAGGAATTCGAGGGCGGTTTCAAGGTTCACTACCACCTTGCCCCGCCCTTCCTTGCTAAGGCAAAGGATGCGCGCGGCCGTCCCGGCAAGCGCAGTTTCGGACCTTGGATGGGCAAGGCAATGGCGGTGCTTGCGCGCCTGAAGGGGCTGCGGTCGACGCCGTTTGATCCGTTCCGGTTTACCCCCGATGGCAAACTGCATCGCGAGCTGCTGCGCTGGTACGAAGACGTGCTGGAGCGTGCGGCGGCGGAACGGACGCCCGAAACGGCAGAGACCTGGCGCGACATTCTGGACTTGCCGTCGGAGATCCGGGGCTATGGGCCGGTGCGCGAGGCCGGGGCGAAAGCGGCCATGCGGCGTTTCGAGCGCCTGAGCCAAGATCTCTGAGATCGCACCGTTTGCGCGTAAGCCACAACATGAACTGAAATTCGGTCCGCCGGCACTCTGCTCTTTGGTTTGATCCAAGTTTTCCCCACAGTGCGAAAAACGACAAACGGCGGAGGCGGGGCACATGAAACAGGACGCGGGGACGGGGTCCCCCTATTCGACGCCCGGGCACTATTACAGCCCGCTTTACACACCGAACCAGATGCGTGCTTACCAGGGGTCGTCCCTGTTCGCAGCCCAGGCCGAGCGGGTGGACGCCATGCTGGATCTGCCTGCGATGCGCAGGACGTGGTCCAAGATCGCCCCACACATCGTCAATTTTCCATTTCAGCGGACTAAGGGCTTTCGATATTTCGGCGACAACCGTTTCTTTGAATACATCGACGCCGCGACGTTGTCCGGCATGCTTGGATGGCTGCGCCCCAAACGGGTCATAGAGATTGGCGCGGGGTTTTCGTCGGCGGTCATGTTCGACACGTTCGACCGCCTGGAAAACAATCGGCTGGAACATTTCTGCACAATTGATCCGGACCTGTCTCGCGTCAAAGACTTGGACCCGCCAGAAAATGCAGAGCTTTGCGAGAGCCTGATACAGACGGTCGAGACCGAACGTTTCGACGCCCTGGAAAAGGGCGATATTCTTTTCATCGACTCCTCTCATGTCATGAAAACGGCCAGCGATGTGCATTACATCTATCTGCATCTTTTGCCGCGACTGAAGCCGGGTGTCGTGGTGCATATCCACGACATCTTCTATCCGTTCGAGTATCCACGTCGCTGGCGTATTCGTGAGCCGCGCTTCTGGAACGAGGCGCATATCGTCGACACGATGCTCACGCACGGAAACAGTTTCGATATCCTGTTTTTCGTGGACGCCTTTGTGAAGAAATCCGCGCCCGCTTTGAAGTCGAACCGAGAGGTGTTCGACCGGTTTGATGGTTTTGACAAGCGGCAGTGGCACCATTGGAACGGATCGCTCTGGTTGCGCAAAACCTGATCAGACCCGGGCGCTGGCCACCAATAGATCCTTCACGATCGGATTGGGGAAACGTCGTTGTAAGGTAACGGCGTAAAACGTTTCTTTGATCTGGGGATGCTCTTTCGCTTCGACCAGCCGGCCCGAGGCAAGTTCGTCCTGCACAACAATGGGCGGGACCAGCGCCAAGCCGATATCTTCGCGCGCGAGAAGGCGCATCATGGCCATGTCATCAACCTCGGCCACGATCTGAGGGCGGATCGCCAGACGGGTGGTCAGGGCATCGAAGGCCGCGCGCACCGAGTTTTCCTGCGTGGGCAGGATCACGGGCTGTTCCTGCAAGAGCGTCGCCAAAGGGGTATCCGCATCCAGCCGGGACGGCGTGCCGACCAGTCCGATCGCCTGTTCGGCCACGCGGTGCACCACGTAGGGCGCAAGCGCATCACTGGGCGGTTCGCGGTTCATCAGCACCAGATCCAGGTTCAGCGTGCCCAACCCTTCGAGCAATTCCGTGGGGCTGCCCGATCGCAGGATCACTTCGACATCCGGGCGGGTCAGGATCGGGCGCAGAAAGCCCAGTTGAAAGTTCCGTGACAGCGTAGCCAGCGCCCCCACGCGCAGGGCCTGCCGCGTGCGCCCCGCCCCTTCCAGCGTGGCCACAAGTTCCTGCCCGGTGGAAAAGATCGCGTCGGCATGATCCAGCGTGATCCGCCCCGCTTCGGTCAGGTGCAGCTGGCGGCCCCGTCGTTCAAAAAGGTCATGGCCCAACCGTTCCTCGAGCTGCTTGATCTGCACCGAGAGGGCCGATTGCGACAGGTTCAGCCGTTCCGCCGTGCGGGTCAGGTTTCCGTCATGGGCCACGGCCCAGAAATAACGCAGATGATGATAGTTCAGAGGCATATCGTTCTATTTATTAAAACGATTATGAAAGAACAATGTATTTTTCTTTATATTCTACTGGCCCTATCTGATGCGCCAACGGGCCC
Source organism: Aestuariivita boseongensis (assembly GCF_001262635.1). Lineage (GTDB taxonomy): Bacteria > Pseudomonadota > Alphaproteobacteria > Rhodobacterales > Rhodobacteraceae > Aestuariivita > Aestuariivita boseongensis. Next base: position 46,793 of record NZ_JXYH01000005.1, on the reverse strand, counting down.
CGGCCCTTTTCTGGATGCAAGGATACCGACCATGAGCCACCTGATGCTGCCCTTACTGGCCCCGCTGATCCTTCTGGCGACCGCGCTTTTCGCCAGCCGCACACCGGGCCTGCGCCCGGGCAATCTGCCGAAACTGGCCGAAGCCGCGGCTTTCGGCGCCTTTGTCGTTTCGGCTCTGTCCGCTGTGGCGCTGGTGATGAACGGCGCGGGCACCTCGGCGCTGATCGGGGTGTCGGGCATCGGGATTTCGGTCAGACTGGATGCGGTCAGCGCGATCATGCTGGTGCTGGTCAGCTTCATCGGCTGGATCGTGATGCGGTTCTCGGCCACCTATATGGATGGCGAAGCGCGTCAGGGCGCGTTCATCGGCTGGATGTCGACGGCCTTGGCCTCGGTCCTGCTTCTGGTGATGTCGGGCAACCTGATCCAGTTGCTGTTCGCCTGGACGGCCACCAGCCTGGCGCTGAACCAGCTGCTGCTGTTCTACCCTGAGCGGACAACGGCCGTGCGCGCAGCGCGGAAGAAAGCCGTCACCGCGCGCATCAGTGAGATCGCGCTTCTGTTCGCGGTTCTTCTGCTGGTGCGGTCCTATGACACCACCGATATCGCCACGATCCTGGGCGCAGTGCAGCCGGATCTGCTGACCGTCGCTGCCGGTCTGCTGATCGCGATTGCGGCTGTCCTTGCCTCGGCCCAGTTCCCGGCACATGGCTGGCTGACCGAGGTGATGGAGGCCCCTACCCCCGTCTCGGCCCTGCTGCATGCCGGTGTGATCAACGCGGGCGGCTTCCTTCTGATCCGCTTTGCCGATGTGATGCTGGCCGCCCCCGGTGTGATGGCCCTGCTGGTGATGCTGGGCGGGTTCACCGCGCTGTTCGGCGGGCTGGTGATGCTGACGCAACCGGCGGTGAAAACCTCGCTGGCGTGGTCGACCATCGCGCAAATGGGGTTCATGGTGCTGCAATGCGGTCTGGCGCTGTTCCCGCTGGCGCTGCTGCACATCGTGGCGCATTCGCTGTACAAGGCGCATGCTTTCCTGAGCGCCGGTGAGGCGGTGAAGAACGTCGCCGCCATTCGCCGGCCCGGTCCGGTTGCGGTGCCCGGCTTTGGCAAGGTGCTGCAGGCCTTCGCGGTGGGCATCGCGATCTATGGTGTTGTGGGCCTCATCTTCGGCTTTGACGGGAAATCGGTGCAGGCCATCGCGCTTGGCATGATCCTGATCTTCGGCGTGGCCTATCTGCTGGCGCAGGGCTTTGCCGACACGGCACCTGCCGCCCTGACCCGGCGCACGGCGATTTACGCGGTCGCCACATCGGTCAGCTATTTCCTGCTGCAGAAGGCCGCGAGCTTCCTGACCGCAGGCACCCTGCCCGCCACCCCGGCCCCCGGCCCGCTGGAATGGGCGCTGATCGTTCTGGCGCTAATCAGCTTCGGCACGGTCGCGCTGGCGCAGGCCACCTTCCCGCTTTGGGCCTCGCACCCGGCTGCTGCCGGTGTCCGGGTGCACCTGTCCAACGGGCTTTATGCGAATGCCATCTTCGACCGTCTGCTGGGCGGCTGGTCGAAGCGGTCCACCACCTGATCCTTGAAGGGGAGATAAGATAATGTTCATGCAACACGAAACCTACCCCGCAGCCCTGCTGGAACTGGTGGCCGAGGCCGAAGGTGCCATCAAGGCGATCCCGCCGCTTTTCCCGCTGGCATCCAGCGTCGCGGTCAACCCCTTCCTGGGCCAGACGCATGAGCCTCTGCCCGTGACCGCCGCGCGGCTGGCGCGGGTGGCCGGGGTGCGGATCATGCCGGATCGGGCGATGTACAAGACCAAGTTCGACGCAGGCGAGATCACCGAAGAGGATCTGACAGACGCGCTGGCCAGTGCCGGCGGTACCTTCGACCGGCCCGCGCTGAAAGACCTGAAAGCCGCGCTGGACAGCCAGCCCGGCACCCCCAAGGCGCTGCCCACGGTGGCGGAACTGGCTGCCGATGTCTCGGGCATCGACTGGCCGGGTCTGATCGAGGATCGGATCGGTGTCTGGGCCGCCAGCCATTTCGACGAGGGCCAGGCCCTGTGGCAACCTTATCGCGCCGGTGGGGCGTTCATCGCCTGGCGGGAATTCGCAGCGCGCGATCTGACGCCGGAAATCCACGGGCTGAGCGGCTTTGGCGCCTTTGTCGCCGCCACCTCGCGGTCGCCCTGGCGGGCGATTGGCCGGGCGTGCGAAACGCTGGGCGTGACAACGGATGCGGCGGGCACGGCCTTCCACCGGCTGCTGATGACGCTGGGCGGCTGGGCGCAATATGCACGTTACCAGCTGTGGCAGGCCGAGCTTTACGGTGAAAATGACAGCACCACGGCCGAGCTGCTGGCGATCCGGATGATCTGGGAAGAGGCCCTGTTCGAGCTGTATAAAGATCAGATCGCCGAGCGTTGGGCCGAGGTGGTCAAGGCGCATACGATGCCCGTGACCCCCACGCAGGAACATGTGATCGACGCCGTGCTGCAGGAAGCGGCCGAGCGCGCACAGCAGCGCAAGCTGGCGCTGGCGCTGACCGAGGCCACGCCCCGGAAGATCGACGGGCGGCCCGCGCTGCAGGCGGCTTTCTGCATCGACGTGCGGTCGGAAGTGTTCCGGCGTGCCCTGGAATCGCTGGATGCCGGGATCGAGACCATCGGTTTTGCTGGCTTCTTCGGTGTGACGGCCTCGCATAAGGCGGCCGGATCGGACGTGGCCGAGGCGCGGGGTCCGGTGCTGCTGCAGATGGGCACCCACACCCATGCCGCCGAAAGCGAAGAGGCCGACCTGACCCGCCGCTATTCGGCGCGGGCCAAGCGGGCTTGGGGCCGGTTCAAGTTGGCTGCGGTTTCGTCCTTCGCCTTTGTCGAGGCCACGGGTCCGGTTTATGCGGGCAAGCTGGTGCGCGACGCTCTGGGCCTGGGGCACGGGGACGCGGCACATGACCCTGCCCCGCAACTGGATGCCTCGGTGGATCTTGAGGCGCGGATCGGCATGGCCAAGGCCATCCTTGGCGCGATGTCGCTGACCAAGGGCTTTGGCAAGATCGTCATGCTGGCGGGCCACGGCGCGAATGTCACCAACAACCCCCATGAAAGCGGGCTGCATTGCGGCGCCTGCGGGGGCTATGCCGGGGACGTGAACGCACGGCTTCTGGCGGGCGTGCTGAACGAACAAGCCGTGCGCGACGGGCTGAAAGCCCAGGGCATCGAGATCCCCGAAGACACGATCTTTGTGCCTGCGCTGCATGACACGACCACCGATGCGGTCACGCTTTACGATCAGGACGTGCCCGCCGCGAAGGATCGCAGCGACATGGTGCAACTGCGCAAATGGCTGGCCGCTGCCGGGCGTCTTGCCCGGACCGAACGGGCAGGCCGGCTGCCGCGCGCCGAGATGGAGAAGGACGTTGCCAAACGGTCCGCCGACTGGTCGGAACTGCGGCCCGAATGGGGTCTGGCGGGCTGCCGGGCGTTCATCGCGGCACCGCGGGGCCGGACCGATGGCACCTCGCTTGCCGGGCAATCCTTCCTGCACAGCTATGACTGGAAACAGGATGAGAGCTTTGGCGTGCTTGAGCTGATCATGACCGCACCCGTGGTCGTGGCCAGCTGGATCAGCCTGCAGTATTACGGGTCAACCGTGGCGCCGGACGTCTTTGGCGGCGGCAACAAGCTGTTGCACAACGTGGCAGGCGGCATCGGTGTGCTGGAAGGCAACGGTGGATCGCTGCGCCCCGGCCTGCCCTGGCAATCGGTGCATGACGGCGAAGGTTATCAGCACGATCCGCTGCGCCTGTCGGTTGTCATCGAAGCGCCAAGGGAAGCGATGACCGATATCCTGAAACGCCACGACGGCGTGCGGGACCTGTTCGACAACGGCTGGCTGCACCTGATTGCCATGGATGACGATGGCAAGCTGGCCTGGCGGTACGACCGGAACCTGAACTGGGTTCCAATGGGAGAGAAGAGCTCAGCCGGCGCAGCCATCGCCGCTGAGTAAAGACCCGACAGAAGGGAACCAACGGGGCGGCGCGGGGAAACTCGCGCCGCCTTTTACATGCGATGCCGCCTGAGCCAGCCATTGGCGGCGCGCGCAATCACCTGTTCTTCGTCGGTGGGGATCACCAGAACCGGCAGGGGGCCTGCGTGGATCTTGCGCGCGTGGCGGGCATTCGCGTCTTCTGACAGGCTCAGGCCAAGAAACTCCAACCCGTCGAGGATGCGCGCGCGGATTTGCGCCGCATGTTCGCCGACCCCGCCGGTAAAGACCAGCGCATCCAGCCCGCCCAGACCCGCCGCCATCGCGCCGATCTGGCGACGTACGTGATAAGTGTAGTACTCCAGTGCCTGCCGCGCCTGCGGAGCGTCACTGGCCAGAAGCGTTCGCATGTCATGGGTCAGCCCCGACAACCCCTTCAGCCCGCTTTCGTGGTAAAGCAGGCGCGTCATCTCATCCACGCCCATGCCCTGGCCCATCAGATGCAGCAGGACACCGGGATCAAGCTGCCCAGGTCGCGTACCCATCGGCACCCCGTCAAGCGCTGAAAACCCCATCGAGCAGCTGACGCTTTGCCCGCCCTTCATTGCACAGAGCGACGCGCCATTGCCCAGATGGGCCACGATCACCCGGCCTTCGTAAAGCGCGGGATGATCGGCACGGAGGCAGGATGCGATGTAATCATAGCTCAGCCCGTGGAACCCATAACGCCGGATACCCTCGTCGTAATATCGACGCGGCAGGGCAAAGGCATCGTCCACGAAGGGGTGGCCCTGATGAAAGGCCGTATCGAAACAGGCGACCTGAATGGCATCCGGAAACGCCTCGCGCGCGGCGCGGACACCGGCAAGGTTGTGGGGTTGGTGGAGCGGTGCAAGGGGGATCAGCGCCTCAAGCTGGGCAATCTCGTCGTCGTGCAGGCGCACCGGTGCTGCGAAGGTGGTGCCGCCATGGACGACCCGGTGGCCCACCGCCTCGACCTCCCGGCCTTCAAGGAAGGGGGATATGCCACGCAGGATCGCCGCGACAGCGGTGCCGTGATCGGCGGGCCCGATCTCAAGCCGGGCATCGCCCACCTCCATCACCGCCGCATCGCCCAGATTTTCCACCTGTCCGTCGGCCAGAGGTTCCGGATCATGGGCTGCCGCGTAAAGACCGAACTTGATCGACGAACTGCCCGCGTTCAGTGTCAGGATCGCGCTCATGCGGCGCCACCCGTGGCCGCCAGCGCCGCCACCGCGCAAGAGGCCAGGCGCGCCTTTTCGTCATCGGCCCGGCTGGTCAGGATCACCGGGCATTTCGCGCCCATGACCACGCCCGCCGCTTCGGCATGGGCAAGGAATGTCAGCTCCTTGGCCAGCATGTTGCCGGCCTCCATGTTGGGCGCGACCAGGATTTCGGCCCGCCCTGCCACCAGCGATCGGATACCCTTGGTCGTTGCAGCCTCAAGATTGATCGCGTTGTCCATGGCCAGCGGCCCATCCACCAGCCCGCCGGTGATCTGGCCGCGTTCAGCCATCTTCGACAGGATCGCGGCATCCAATGTCGAGGGGATCGCCGGGTTCACCTTTTCAATGGCCGACAGCACGCCCACTTTGGGCTCAGCAATGCCCAGCGCATGGGCCAGGTCGATGGCGTTCTGGATGATATCGGCCTTGGTCTGCAGATCGGGCGAAATGTTGATCGCCGCATCCGTGACCATCAGGATATGGTCCAGCCCCGGTACATCCATCACGAACACATGGCTGAGCCTGCGGCCGGTGCGCAGCCCGCCCTCTTTCTTCAGGATCTGACCCAGAAGCACATCGGTGTGCAGATGCCCCTTCATCACGGCCTGCGCCCGGCCGTCATGGACCATCTGCACAGCCAGCGCGGCCGCCAGTTTGTGATCGGGCTCTGCCACGATTTCATAGGGGGTCAGGTCCAGTTCTTCTTCGATCGCGGCCTGGGCGATCTTCGCGGGATCCCCGATCAGGATCGGCGTGATCAGTGTATGTTCGGCCGCCAGGATCGCACCGGCCAGCGCGTCGGGTTCTTCCGGGGCGACCACGGCGGTGGGGATCGCGGGCAAAGGTTCGGCCAGCGCCAGAAGCCGGTCGAAATGTTCATGGCGTTGGACGGTCAGGCCCGGAATGTCATCGGCATCGAAGCCCAACTGCTGGATGGGCGCTTCCACCTCGGCCTCACCATCCACGATGCGCGCGCCATCGGCATTTTCCACCCAGGTTTCGAAACGCACGCGCCGGCCCGGCCCTTTTTCCAGCAACCGCACCCGCGCGGTCAGCGTGTCGCCGGCATGGGCGCGTCCGAGGAAGCGCAGGGTTTGTGTCTGATAAAGCGTCCCCGGTCCCGGCAGCTTGCAACCCAGCACCGAAGAGATCAGCGAAGCGACCCACATTCCCGGCGCCACAGCCTCTGGCACACCGTCGCCGTCACCGTCTTCCTTCGGCAGATGCATCGGGTTGAGATTGCCCGAGGCATTGGCAAAGACATAAAGATCGTCAGCCCGGCAGGTGCGCGTGTCCGAAGCCTCCATCCCGATCTCAAGCTGATCGAAAGGCACATTGTCGATACGGTGGTGGTTGGGATGTGACATGTCGCTCCTCAGCTGCCCGGCACCGGCATGTCGCGCATCTTGCGCAAGAGCCCGATAAAGCCCGCCACCTGATGGGCGCAGGTCGCCCGGCCCTTCTCGGCGTTGGCCAGATGCGCCTCTCCCACGGTGCCTGCGTCATTCAGATCCGATGAAATCCAGCCATAGCTGACAGGCCCGATGGGCGAGATCGCACTGGTCTCGGCGCTGGAACGGAAATCGCGGGCCTGATCCATGTCGACCGTGTGCGGCTGGAAGGCCAGCATCAGGGAGGTTTCCACATCCCCGCCATGGATGCCGAAGGTGTTTTCCTGATCGGAGTACATCCCCTCGGGATAGCCGAATGCGCCCCATTGGCATTTGACGGCCAGCATCCCCGCCTGCACGCGCAATTCACGCGCAAGGATCGAAATCAGATCCAGGTTCCCGCCATGGGAATTGACGATGGCGATCTTGCGGATGCCGGCGCGGGCGACGGACAAACCGATCTCGGTCCAGACCGCCAGCGCCGTTTGCGCGGTCAGCGTTAGGGTCCCCGTCGCATGCAGATGTTCGTTGGATTTCCCCACGGCCTGCACCGGCAGTATGCGAATATCCAGATCCTCCGGCACGTCCTGGCGCAACTGCGCCAGCATGCCTTCGGCAATCATCGTATCGGTGCCCACGGGCAGATGCGGCCCGTGCTGTTCAATCGCGGCTGTCGGCAGGATCGCGATGGTGCGGTCCGGATCGGCCGATTGAAACTCGTCAAAGCGATACTCTGCCCAATCGAGGCGACGGGTCATGGCAACACTCCCTTCATCTGCCCCAGACAGAACCGCGTCACGGCCCGAATGGCAAGCACCCGAGAAGCATCAAGTCACCTTGCCGTTTCTTTCTGGCTCAAAATATCCCAGGGAGCGTGAGGGACAGCGTCCCTCACCCCGCGCGCAGCGCGCCAAAAAACCCGCGTGATCGCGCAGCGATCTCCTTTGGATCACGGCTGGCGGTAGATGAAACACCGCCCCTCGATCGCATCCGGCGGCAAGGGCTGTTCTTCCAGGGTTTCGAAAAACATCCGGTCGCTCGATACCATCAGCCCGCCCGGCGCCAGAAGCGGTTCGATCAGCGGCGACACTTCTTTCGCGAAGGCCACGTTCTTGGCCGCGTTATGTCCGCCCAGATCGGCGTGGATCAGGCTGGCCACCGGGCCCATCTTTTCCAGCGTCGCAGGCAGTGTCTCGCGCACGTCGCCCAGGATCGTCAGATCCTCCGGCGGGGTGCTGTCGGGGTGAGAGGCCACAGCGCGCTCAAACACGTAGATATCGCGCCCTGTGATCTTTTCACGCATGTGGTGATAGGTGCGGCCATTGCCCAGACCCAGCTCGAAGACAGGCCCCGGCATCTGCGCCGCTGCGGCGATGGCGTAATCCAGACAGGCGCGCTGCGACACCATCCGTGCGATAAACAGATCAAGTCGTGTCATGGCCGCATCCTTCATGCTGAATATCTGCCCGTGATGCCAAATCCGGCCCGGAATGTGTAGACCCAACCAGAGCCTGCGCATTGACGAATGTGGTTCTGCATTGCCAAGGTGGAGAAGAAGAGAATCCGTTCCATTCAGTGGGATGGCCAGATTGGGACTGCCGGCGGGGGCATGGCGCGTTTATGACCGCTCTTTTAAGCGTGGAAGATCTCAGCATCGCCTTTGGCGCGGCTGAGCCTGTGGTGAAGGGGGTCAGCTTCTCTCTTGAACAGGGTCAGACGCTGGCGCTTGTGGGCGAAAGCGGATCGGGCAAGACGATCTCGTGCCGGGCAATCCTGGGCATTCTTCCGAAACGCGCAAGGCCCACGGGCCGGATCACGCTGAACGGACGTGACGGCAAGCTGGTGCTGTCGGAACTGAGCGAGCGGCGCATGCGATCGGTGCGCGGCAACGCGGTCTCGATGATCTTCCAGGAGCCGATGCGCTCCCTCTCACCGCTGCACCGGGTGGGCAACCAGGTGATCGAAGGGCTGATGCTGCACCAGAAGGTCAGCGCAGCCCAGGCCAAGGCCGCCGCGCTTGAGCAATTCGAACGTGTGGGCTTCCCTGATCCCGAACGCGCCTTCCGCGCCTATCCGTTCGAGCTGTCCGGCGGCATGCGCCAGCGCGCGATGATCGCCATGGCGATGATTGCAAAGCCAGAGGTTCTGATCGCCGATGAACCCACAACCGCGCTGGACGTGACCACCCAGGCCCAGGTGCTGGGCCTGATCAAGGAATTGCAGAAGGAAACCGGGACTGCCGTTATCCTTGTGACGCATGATCTGGGCGTGGTGGCCAATATGGCCGAAACCGTGGCGGTGATGAACAAGGGCAAGGTCATGGAATCCGGATCGGCCGAGCTGGTTCTGAGAGACCCGGCCCATGGCTATACCAAGAAACTGTTTGCCGCCGCGCCGATGATACCGGATGTGGCTGAACCTGCGCCGCCCTTGCCGCGCGACGATCTGATCCTGACCATGAAGGATGTGTCCAAAACCTACCGCGTGCGCGGCAATTCCCGCTGGAAACCCGAGATGCTGGTGCATGCCTGCCGGGGCGTGGATCTGGCGGTGACACGGGGGAAGACGCTGGCGATCGTGGGCGAAAGCGGGTCGGGCAAGACCACCTGCGCGCGGATTGCACTGGGCGCCGAACTGCCCGATCCGGGTGGCAAGGTGATGTTCCGCGCCAGCCCCGATGCCGAGCCGATCAAGGTGCATGGCATGTCGCGCGCCGACCGCACGCGGTTTCAGCGCCAGGCGCAGATGGTGTTTCAGGATCCCTATTCCTCGCTCTCGCCGCGTATGCGCGTGATAGACGCGCTGACGGAACCATTGGAGATCCACGGGCTGGGCGCGCGCTCGGAACGGCGCGACAAGGCTGCCGAAATGCTGACATGGGTCGGGCTGAAACAGGAGATGCTTTTTCGCTATCCGCATGCGTTCTCGGGCGGGCAGCGCCAGCGTCTGTCGATTGCGCGCGCGCTGATGCTGGACCCAGCGCTTCTGGTCTGTGACGAACCCACCTCGGCGCTGGATGTCTCGGTGCAGGAACAGATCCTGACGCTGCTGGAAGATATCCGTGACCGCGCGGGGCTGTCTTATCTGTTCATCAGCCACGATTTGGCGGTGGTGGCGCGCATCGCCGATGAGGTTGCCGTGATGCGCCAGGGCCTTGTGGTCGAACAGGCCCCGCCCGAAACGCTGTTCTACAACCCGCAGCACCCCTACACCAAGGCGCTGATCGCGGCGCAGCCTGAACCCGATATCAACCGCCCGATCGACCTGAAACTGGTCGCCCATGGCGCAGGATCACCCGACAGCTGGCCCGAGATGTATCGCTTTACCGCCGATATCGTGCCAGCGTTGACCGAACTGGAACCCGGCCATAAGGTGCGCTGCCATGCGTGATGTTTCCCGAAGACTGTGTCTTGCCCTGATCGCGGCCCTGCTTGGAACGGCGGCTCTTGCCTCTCCGACGTTGCAGGAAAGCAGCTTCTGGAATTCCGAAGTCGTCAAAGGAAATATGCCGCCCATTGGCGAGAGGCTGCCGGAAACACCATTGATCGTCGATCTGAAATCGAAGGGTCGCGAGCCCGGGATCGAGGGCGGCACGCTGCGCACGATGGTGTCGCGGTCAAAGGATATCCGGCAGATGGTCGTCTATGGCTATGCCCGGCTGGTCGGATATGACGAAGGCTATGAGTTGGTGCCCGACATCCTGCTGGATTTCGAGAATGTCGAGAACCGCAAGTTCACCTTCCACCTGCGTCCCGGCCACCGCTGGAGCGATGGCGCCCCCTTCACCAGCGCCGATTTCGAATATTACTGGAAACACGTCATCAACAATGACGAACTGACACCGGGCGGGCCTTCCGAGCTTTTGCTGGCCGATGGCAAGCCGCCGCGCGTGTCATTTCCCGATGAGGTGACGGTGATCTATGAGTGGGATGCGCCCAATCCGCAATTCCTGCGCGCACTGGCCCAGGCCAACCCGCCCTTCATCTATCGCCCGTCCCATTATCTGAAACAGTATCACGCGGCCTTCGCGGATGAAGAAGACCTGAAGGCCAAAATGCGCGAGAAGCGCGTGCGCAGCTGGGCGGCTTTGCATAACCGTCTGGACAATATGTATAAATTCGACAATCCGCAGCTGCCCACGTTGCAGCCGTGGATCAGCGCGTCGGCCAATGCGGGCACGCGGGCGCTGTTTGTGCGCAACCCCTATTACCACCGCATCGACACGAACGGCATCCAGCTGCCCTATATCGACGTGGTCGAGATGAGCATCGTCGCAGGGGGTCTGGTCGCCGCCAAAACCAATGCCGGAGAGGCGGACCTGCAGGCAAGGGGGCTGAGTTTCCGCGATATCTCCATCCTCAAGAAAGGCGAGGTGGACGGCAAGAACTACCAGACCAATCTCTGGGCCAATGGCGCGGCCTCGCAGATCGCGATCTATCCCAATCTGAATTTCAACGATCCGGTCTGGCGCGAGGTGCTGCGCGATGTGCGTGTGCGCCGCGCTCTGTCGCTGGCCATCGACCGGCGTATGATCAACCGCGCTTTGTATTTCGGGCTGGGCCGCGAAGGCGGGATGACCGTTCTGGCGCGCAGCCCGTTTTTTGATCCCAAGAACCTGACATCATGGGCTATTTACGACCCGGCCCTTGCCAATACGCTGCTGGATCAGGCGGGTCTGCATGAACGTCAGGCCGATGGCATCCGCCTGTTGCCCGATGGCCGCCCGATGGAGCTGGTGATCGAAACCGCTGGCGAACGCCAGGAAGTCGAGAATGCGTTGCAGATCATCACCGACACCTGGCGCGATGTGGGGGTCAAGCTGGTGATGCGGCCGCTTGACCGCGATATCCTGCGCAACCGGGTTTATACCGGGGTGACGATGGCGTCGGTCTGGTATGGCTGGGACAACGGCATTCCCACCGCGGACACGCCGCCCGATTATCTGGCCCCGCGTCAGCAGGAGTTTCTGGCCTGGCCGAAATGGGGACAGTATTTCCAGACCCATGGCGCGGCCGGCGAAGCGCCGGATATGCCCGAAGCCCAGCGCCTGATGGAGCTGTCGCTGCAGTGGGAGGACGCCACAACCCAGGAAGCCCGCGCCGAGATCTGGCGCGAGATGCTGAAAATCCACGCCGACCAGATCTATGGCATCGGCATTCTGGCCGAAGCGCCCCAGCCGGTTGTCGTCGCGTATAACCTGCGCAACGTGCCGACCACCGGCACATGGGCCTGGGACCCGGGCGCGCATTTTGGCCTTTACCGGATGGATGAGTTCTGGTTCGACCCGGAGGCAACAGTTACGCAATGAGCCTCCTGAAATATGCGGTCTACCGGCTTTTCACGATGCTGGTGACGCTTTGGGTCGTCTCGATCCTGATATTTTTCATCATCAATTTGCCCCCCGGCGATTACCTTTCCAACCAGATTGCAGAGCTGCGGGCCACCGGACAGGAATCCGCGGTGGAGCAGGCGGAATTTCTGCGCAAGGAGTATGCGCTGGATCGGCCATTGTGGCAGCAATACCTGATCTGGGTGGGTTTCGCGCCCGGTCCGAACGGGTTTTCGGGGCTTTTGCAGGGTGATTTCGGCTGGTCGTTCGAGTTTGACAAACCCGTGGCCGACATCGTGGGTGATGCCCTGTGGCTGACGGTCCTGGTCAATCTGGCGGCGGTTCTGTTTGTCTATATGGTGGCGCTTCCTTTGGGCGTGCTGGCGGCGGCCAAGTCGAAAACCTGGGTCGATTATACGGCGGCTTTCGTGGGCTATATCGGCCTGGCGACGCCCAACTTCCTTCTGGCGCTGATCCTGTTTTACTATGGCAACCGCTATCTGGGTCTGCCTATCGGGGGCATGATGGATCCTCAGTTCGAAGGCGAGCCGATGAGCTGGGAAAAGGTGAAATCCATCCTGATCCACCTGATCGTGCCCACCTTCGTCATCGGCACTTCTGGGGCTGCGGCCATGATGCAGCGTCTGCGCGCCAACCTGCTGGACGAGCTGGGCAAGCCCTATGTGGAAACCGCACAGGCGAAAGGGCTCGCGCCTGCCAAGATGCTGACGAAATATCCGTTGCGCATGGCATTCAACCCCTTTGTCGCCGATATCGGTAACCTGCTGCCCGCGATGGTTTCGGGATCGGTTCTGGTGTCGGTGGTGCTGGGCCTGCAGACCATCGGGCCAGCGCTGCTGGCGGCGCTGAAAAGCCAGGATCAGTTCCTTGCGGGCTTTATCCTGATGTTTGTCGCGCTTCTGACATTGATCGGCACGATGATTTCGGACCTGCTTCTTGTGCTGCTGGATCCGCGCATCCGCTATGGAGGGCGCGAGGCATGAGCAGACTGCCCGACGGCCGCTATGTGGACGACGCCCCCTATGATCCGGATGAAAATATCAACCGGATCGAACGCGCGGATATGGACGCCCCCAACTGGCTTCTGGTCTGGCGCAAGTTCAAGCGGCACAAGCTGGGTCTGATTTCGGGGATCTTCCTGCTCTTTTCCTACCTGATGCTGCCTTTTGCCGGCTTCATCGCGCCATACACCCCGACCGAGCGGAACGCCGATCACCTCTATGCCCCGCCACAGATGGTGAAGTTCTTTCACGAGGGCGAATTCGTCGGGCCGTTTGTCTATCCGCGCACGGCCATTGCGGATCTTGAGAATTACCGCTGGACCTATGAAACGGATATGACGCGGCCCATGCCCCTGCAGTTCTTCTGCCGCGGAGAGGAATACAGGCTTGCCGGGATCTTCAAGACTGAACGGCATTTGTTCTGCGCCTCGGAAGGGTCGACGATCTTCCTTTTGGGATCCGACCGGCTGGGTCGCGACGTGTTCAGCCGCATTCTGTATGGCGCGCAGCTGTCTCTGACCGTGGGTCTGATCGGGATCACGGTGTCCTTTCTGCTGGGGATCGGGTTCGGGTCGATTGCCGGATATTTCGGCGGCAAGATCGACTGGGTGATCCAGCGCACCATCGAAATCCTGCGCTCTCTGCCCGAGCTTCCCTTGTGGCTGGCGCTGTCTGCTGCCGTGCCATCAAACTGGGGGCCGGTGGCGGTGTTTTTCATCATCTCGGTCATTCTTGGGATACTCGATTGGCCAGGGCTTGCGCGGGCCGTCAGGGCGAAATTCCTGAGCCTGAGGGAAGAGGAATATGTGCGCGCCGCCGAAATGATGGGCGCGTCCTCGGGCCGGGTGATCCGGCGTCACCTGCTGCCCAATTTCGTCAGTCACCTGATCGCCTCGGCCACCTTGTCGATCCCGGCGATGATCCTTGGGGAAACCGCGCTCAGTTTCCTTGGCCTGGGTCTGCGTGCCCCTGCGGTCAGCTGGGGCGTCATGCTGAATGACGCGCAAAACCTCGCCTCGATCGAGATCTATCCCTGGACCGCCATCCCGATGCTGCCCATCATTATCGTGGTTCTCGCGTTCAATTTCCTGGGCGACGGTCTGCGCGACAGCCTGGACCCCTACGAGGATTGATGTCACGCCAACCACAAGGCGGGTTCATGAAACACTGCATCTTTGATACCCTAAATCGGGTCACCCGTTGCACCGGAAGGTCCTGTCACAGATGACCGCCGCGCCCACACAACGACGTCTTGCTGCCATCCTCTCGGCAGATGTTGCCGGCTATTCCCGGCTGATGTGCGTGGATGAGGCCGGCACGCTCAAAGCACTGAAGGCGATGCTCCGAGATATTGTTGCGCCGCAGGTGAAGGCGCATCGGGGCCGCATAGTAAAGACGATGGGAGACGGCGCCCTTGTCGAATTCGGCAGCGTTGTGGATGCGGTCAGCTGCGCGGTGGCGATCCAGCGCGCGCTGGCGGAGCAAAATGCAGCCCTGCCCGAGGATCGGCAAACGCATCTGCGCATCGGGGTGAACCTCGGCGATATCATCATCGAACGCGGCGACATCTTCGGCGACGGCGTGAACCTGGCCGCCCGGCTTCAGGAGGTTGCGCCAGAGGGCGGCGTGGCGCTCAGCGCGTCGGCGCATGATCATGCAGCGGGCAAGGTCGACGTGACGTTCTGGGATGGCGGGGAGCGGGCGTTGAAGAACATCGCAGCGCCCATGCGGATCTGGTTCTGGGCGCCGGACGGGGATGTTCGGGAAAAGACGATACGGCAGGATGCGCCGCCTGTCCTGCCAGACAAACCGTCAATTGCCATCCTGCCTTTCGACAACATGTCAGGGGATCCCGATCAGGAGTTCTTCGCCGATGGTGTCGTGGAAGCGATCACGGCCGAGCTGTCGCGCATACGCAGTTTCTTTGTCATCGCGCGCAATTCGGCTTTTGCCTATAAGGGGCGCGCTGTGAACGTGCGCGATATCGGGCGCGAGCTGGGCGTGGCCTATGTTCTGGAAGGATCCGTGCAGCGGTCGGGCAACCGCGTACGCATCACCGTGCAGTTGATCGAAACCGCAGGCGGCGCGCATCTGTGGGCCGAGAAATACGACGGCTCTCTGGACGATATATTCGATCTGCAGGACACGATCACCGAACAGATCGCAGGGGCGTTGCAGCCCTCCATCCGGCTGGCCGAGGTGGATCGCGCCCGCCGCAAACCACCGCATGATATGGGCGCCTATGACTATACGATGCGGGCCATCAGCCATGTCTGGATGCTGGAAAAGGACGAGGCGACAAAAGCGCTGCAGCTTCTGGATCAGGCGCTGGCGGCTGACCCGGATTACCCGCTGGCGCTGGCTCTGGCCGGGTGGTGCTGGGCGCAGCGGTCTGTTTACAACTGGTTCGACAACATCGATGAAGCGCGGGCCAATGCCCTGAGCCTTGCGGAAAAGGCGGCGTCGCTGTCGTCAGACGATCCTCTGGTTCTGGCCGTGCTGGGGACGGTCCATACCTTTGCGCGCAACTATGGCGCGGCGCGGGTTTTGCTTGAACGCGCGATCCAGCTTGATCCGAACGCGGCTTGGGCGCTGAGCCGCCTGGGCTGGCTTGAGACCTATGCCGACCGCCCGGATGCGGCCAAGGAATTCTTCGGACGCGCCATGCGGCTGAGCCCGCTTGATCCGATGAACTTCAACAATCTTGTCGGCCTCGCCTCGGCCCACCAAGTGGCTGGAGAGGACGAGGCCGCAGCGCAGATGTTCCTGCGCGCACTCGAAGAGCGGCCGAATGCGCATTGGATTCATCGCAACCTGTGCGCAGCCCTTCTGGGGGCAGGCAAGAAGGAAGCGGCGCTTGCGTCGCGCGACACGATGATGCGCGTCTATCCCAATATGTCCGTGGCCCGTTTCAAGAACGCGATGGTGTTTTCCCCTGCCGTTCTGGACCGCATCGGCAAGCAAATGGAAGAGCTGGGGGTACCGCCGGAGTAAGGCGTTACCGGTCGTCCCCGCCATCGCCGGGATTGACGTCCATCGCATCCTCGTCGATCGCCGCATTCACCGCACCGCTCACTGCTTCGCGCTGTTTCGGGGTCAGGCCGCCTTCGGGCTCGTCCGCAATGCGCACCGTCACTTCGCGGTGGGCGAACTTGATGCCTTCGCGTTCGAACAGATCTCGGATATCCTGATAGACGCGCTTGCGCACAATCCACTGATCACCCGGCTTGGTCATGAATTTGACACGGATGATCATGGCGCTGTCCTGCATTTCGATCACGCCCTGGCTTTTGAGCGGTTGCAGGAAACTGGGACCGACCACCGGGTCCTCCATCAGTTCGGCGCCGAGGTTCTTGATCAGCTTGCGCACCCGGTCGACATCAGTGTCATAGGTCACGCGCAAGGGCAGCTTCATCATCACCCAATCGCGGGAATAATTCGTCAGCACCTGGATTTCGCCAAAGGGAATGGTGTGGAGCGCGCCAAGATGGTGGCGCAGTTGGAAGGACCGGACCGAGATCTTTTCGACCGTGCCTTTGACCTGCCCGATATCGATATATTCGCCCTTGCGGAACGCATCATCGACCAGGAAGAACGCGCCCGAGAAGATGTCGCGCACCAATGTCTGCGCGCCAAAGCCCACCGCCAGACCGACAACACCGGCACCAGCGAAAAGCGGGCTGACATTGATGCCCAGTTCCAGCAGCACGACCAGCGCGATCGACACAACCACGATAATCAACATGAAATTCCGAAACAGCGGCAAGAGCGTCGCCAGACGGCTGGCGCTGGAGGCCCCGCCCCCCTCATCGCCCAGTTCGGCCTCGGGCATGTCGCCGGATTCCTCGGCGATCTTGCCGTCGATCCAGATGCGGATCGCGTGATAGATGATGTAACCGATGAAGATGATCACGATCACATCCAGACCGCGATCAATGATGATGTCATTCAGGATGACATTGTCACTGTCCCAGATCTTGAGCATGGCATAGCTGCCCGCGACAAAAGCGAGGATCCCCGAGACCCGGCGCGCGAGCGCCTCATAAGTCATCATGGCGGTGGGGCGATACACCTCTTCCTCGGTCGCCTCTCCCTCGTCGTGGGTCGTGGCAGAGGCGTTCATTTCGCGCAGGGCGCGGTTGCGTTCGAAATAGCGTTCGATGACGTAATTGATGATGCCATAGACAACGACGACGGACAGGAAGACCATGTAAGCCCCCGCGATCATCGGGATCGACACGGGCCGCTCCAGCACCAGATCGACGGCCAGTTTCAACCAGCCGAAAATGAAATAGATGATCACCGCCGGAGCCCAGGCATAGGTGATGAACCGGGTGACCCAGGGCAGTTCCGCATCTGAACGATCATTGCGGATCGCGCCTGTGATGGCGCGGCGATTGACCAGGATCATCAGGATGTTCAGCAGCAGAACCCCCAGCGACAGGACACCATAGACAATGGCATAGAGGTTGTAGTTCAGCCCGAAATCCGCCAGCCAGGCCGATATCGCCACCACGGTGAAATCAATCAGCGCGACCGAGATTGCCCACAGATACAGCCTGCGTGCATCGCGATCCGAAAAGCGCGGAATGCGATACTGGCTGAGATAGGGCGACAGGATCATGCGCCACACATCCGAGATCACCGCCCAGAAGAAATACGCGCTGTAGATCGCCAGGATCGTGAATTGCAGCGACACGTCGTCTAACGACCCGAAGATCAGAAGGCCGATTGTATAGGCGATCAGCATCGACACCAGCGTGCCCGTCACCCCCATGAAGAAACGGAAGACAAGGAAGGGCATCTTCTCGGCGTAACCTTCCGGCGCTTCCTTGATCCGGGCCACGACAAAGCGTTTGGCAAAGCGCTTGCCGTAAAGCTCGGTCGTCAGGAACCGCGCGAGAATGAAGAGAAGGACCGAGAAGACCAACGCCTCGACATAGGTCATGATGCGCCCGTCAGGGCTGGTTGCGCGCAGGATGAAGGCCACTTCGTTGACCGAATTGGGCAGGGCCTCCAGACGTTCGCGCAAGGTGCTGCGGAAATCGGCGGCGCGTTCCTGGGCTTTCATCAGGATCGAGGCGCTGGCCATCATCGGCACCTCTTCGGCGGGTTCCTGTGACGGATCGCCTGTGACTGCGATGACCTGGCCTTCGGGATCGACGACAACCACCGCCACACCTTGTTCGGCCGCCCGCAGGATCGCATCGGCCAAAGGCGCGCTTTCCGCCGTCTCTCCGGACGAGCGTGCGCCAAGCGTGGACAGCCCCTGCGCCGAGGCGAGCGTCCCTGTCACCAGCAGGACGACCACCGTCAGAATTCTCATCACCGCAAACGCCATGTCCCGCAATCCCGTCTATTCCCTTGACGTCACGCTAGATCACCCGATCGCCCCGCGCAATTCGCTTGGTGGCACACGCACAATCACAAACAGGGGGTTGCACTGGCCTTGGGCGTTCTTCAGACGTATAGGCCAGATCGAACAAGCAGGTGTGGAGTGTGGCCCATGGGCAACCGGGCTTCTGACGAAAAGATCGCGGTTCTTGGGCTGGGCTATGTCGGGTTGCCTTTGGCCGTGGCGCTGTCACGCGCAGGCTTCACTGTGGTCGGGTTTGACACCGATGCCACCCATGTCGCCGCTTTAAGCAAGGGCCATGACCGCAACGGAGAGGTCTCGGAAGCCTCGCTTACAGCCAGCTCGGCGCGTTTTTCGGCCGAGCCGGGGGACCTGGCGGGCACAACCGTTTTTATCATCGCCGTGCCCACACCAATTACCGATGCCCGCAAGCCCGATCTTGACCCGATCCGGGGCGCCTGTTCTGCAATCGCGCCGCATCTGACCAAGGGCGCGTTGGTGATCCTGGAATCCACCGTCTATCCCGGCGTCACGGAAGAGGTTTGCGGACCCGAGCTTGCCCATGCCAGCGGCCTGACCGCAGGCAAGGATTTCGCCCTTGGCTATTCGCCCGAACGGGTCAATCCCGGCGATGCCGAACATTCGCTGGAAAACGTCGTGAAAATCATCGCCGGTCAGGATGGCGCGACACTGGACCGGGTCGAACGGATCTATGCGCCGGTGGTCAAAGCCGGGCTACACCGGGCATCATCCATCATGACAGCCGAAGCGGCGAAGGTGATCGAGAATACGCAACGTGATCTGAACATTGCCTTGGTCAACGAATTCTCGCTGATCTTTTCACGTCTTGGCCTTGATACGCTGGAAGTGCTTGAGGCGGCGGGCACCAAGTGGAACTTTCTGCCGTTCAAACCGGGCCTTGTGGGTGGGCATTGCATCGGTGTCGACCCTTATTACCTGACATACCGGGCGGAGCAGCTAGGATATCACCCCGAGGTGATCCTGGCCGGGCGCCGGATCAATGACAGCATGGGCAGCCATGTCACGCAGGAGCTGATCAAGGCGCTTTTGGCGCGCAAGTCCGATCTCAGCCGCGCGCGGGTGCTGGTCATGGGCTTTACCTTCAAGGAAAACTGCGCCGATACCCGCAACACGCGGGTGGCCGATATTCTGGCGGAACTGGCCTCTTATTCGGTTGCCGCCGATCTTTATGACCCCTGGATCGACAGGCAGGCGGTGGAACGCGAATATGGGCTGACCCCCATCGAAGCACCACAAGCTGGTGCTTATGATGCGATCATCCTGGCCGTGGCACATGGCGAATTTCGCGAAATGGGCCCTGAAAAGATTCGCGGCTTTGGAAAACCGGGTGCGATCCTTTATGACATTAAGGGAATGTTTGGCAAAACTGACTCGGATATGAGGCTGTAAGGCCGCAGCCCCGCAAGAAGAGCATACTATGGCGCAGGCGAAACTTACCCCCATTCAGACCAGACGGGCCCCGCGCGTCATGCTCTACAGCCATGACACGTTCGGTCTGGGCCATCTGCGCCGCTCGCGCCTTTTGGCGACGTCGATCACGGCTGCGGATCCGACCGCATCAGCGCTGATCCTGACCGGATCACCTGTGGCGGGGCGGTTCACCTTTCCGCGCGGTGTCGACCATATCCGCCTGCCGGGGGTGACGAAGCTGGCCGATGGCTCCTATGCCTCGGCCACGATGGGGACGGATATCGAAACCACCACCAATCTGCGCGCCGGCCTGATCCAGTCTGCGGCGGAACAGTTCGACCCGGATCTTCTGATCGTCGACAAGGAACCCACCGGCTTCCGTGGGGAGCTTCTGCCGACGCTGGAAGAACTTCTGGCGCGCGGGAAAACCAAACTTGTGCTTGGTCTGCGCGAGGTTCTGGACGCGCCCGATGTCCTTGCCGCCGAATGGGAGCGCAAAGGGTCGGTTGCTGCGACCGAAAGGTTCTATCACGACATCTGGATATACGGGTTGCAGTCGATCTATGACCCGACGCAGGGCCTGCCCTTCAGCCCGGCGGTGCGCGCACGAATGCATTGGACAGGCTATCTGCGCCGCACCGTGCCGGATGACGTCACCGCACCCGATGAGCCTTACATCCTGGTCACACCGGGCGGCGGCGGCGATGGCGAAGTCCTGGTCGATCTGGTTCTGCAGGCCTATGAGAAAGACCCCGAACTCGGCCCGCCCGCCAAATTCGTCTATGGACCGTTCCTGTCGGGCGACACCCGCCGCGCGTTCGAGGCGCGGGTGGAAAAGCTGGATGGCCGCGTTACCACCGTGGGCTTCGAATCCGAGATGGAGGCGCTTTTGTCTGGCGCGCAGGGCGTGATCTGCATGGGGGGTTACAACACCTTTTGCGAGGTGCTGTCCTTCGACAAGCCCGCCGTGATTCTGCCGCGCCGCGTGCCCCGGCTGGAACAGTATATCCGCGCCTCCAAGGCCGAGGAACTGGGCCTGTGCCGGATGCTGGACGAGGAACGCGATGGCCTGACCGCCGATGCGATGATCGCCGCCATTGCCGCGCTGCCCGATCAACGGCCGCCTTCCGCCGCCTTTGTTGACGGTCTTCTGGATGGGCTTGAGACGGTGAACGAACGGGTGCGTGCGCTGCTTTCCGACAGATCAAGCTGCGCGGCGGAATGACCGACCCCACACCGCCCCTGGGCGTCGTGGTCAAAGGCTGGCCGCGCCTGTCCGAGACCTTTATCGCGCAGGAACTGGTTGCGCTGGAAGAGGCCGGGCACCGGTTTGACATCTGGTCGCTGCGCCATCCCACCGACACCAAGACGCACCCGCTGCATGACCGGCTGCGCGCCCGGGTGCGGTATCTGCCCGAATACCTCTGGCAGGAACCCGCGCGCGTCTGGGCGGCCCGCGATGCGGCGCAGCGTTTGCCGGGATATGGCGCCGCCTATGCCGTTTGGCGCAAGGATCTGCGGCGCGATTTGACCACGAACCGCATTCGCCGGTTTGGGCAGGCCTGCGTTCTTGCCACCGAACTGCCCGCAGGCACCCGCGCGCTTTACGCGCATTTCCTGCATACGCCATCATCGGTCGCGCGATATGCCGCGATCATGCGCGGCCTGCCCTGGAGCTTTTCGGCCCATGCGAAGGACATCTGGACCTCGCCCGAATGGGAGCTTCACGAAAAGCTGGACCCCGCGCAGCACGGGGCGGCCTTTGGCGCGACCTGCACCCGGTTCGGCGCGGAGCACCTGCGCGGGCTGTCCGCCGATCCGGGGCGGATCGACCTGATCTATCACGGGCTGGATCTCGCGCGGTTTCCCGCTCCGCCGGGTCGGAAAAGGCGCGGGGCCGGCGATGCGTTTCACATGCTTTCGGTCGGGCGACTGGTCGAAAAAAAGGGATTTGACCGGCTGATCGATGCGCTGGCGCTGTTGCCGGGCCATGTGGACTGGCACTGGGTCCATATCGGCGGTGGCGATCTGAAAGACCGGCTTGCCGAACGGGCAGAGGCTGCAGGCATTGCGCGACGCATCACATGGCGCGGGGCCTGCGACCAGCCTGAGGTGATCGCGGCCATGCGCGACGCGGACCTTTTCGTTCTGCCCAGCCGGATCGCTGCGGATGGCGACCGCGACGGTCTGCCCAATGTGCTTATGGAGGCGGCCTCGCAAAAGCTGCCGATCCTGTCCACGCCGGTCTCTGCCATCCCGGAGTTCATCGAAAGCGGTGTGCATGGGCTGTTGGTGTCCGACGAGCCAGCCAGCCTTGCACAGGCTATGGCACAGATGGCAGGTGATCCCGTCGGCACGGCACGGATGGCCGAGGCAGCCTATGACAGGCTGACAACGAACTTCCTGATGCATCCCGGCATCGCTCGGCTGTCGCGCAGGCTTGCCTCTCTCACCGGGGAAGCGACATGAGGCCCATTGCCTTCTACGCCCCGCTGAAATCGCCGCGTCACCCCACAGCTTCGGGCGACCGGCAGATTGCGCGTAACCTGATGGCCGCTTTGGCGCAGGGCTTTGAACGGCCGGTCACGCTTGCCTCTGAACTGCGGAGTTTTGAGCCGAAAGGCAATGCGGACACCCAAAGGCAGCTGATGGCAGAGGCCCAATCAGAAGCCACGCGTGTTCTGCGTGATTTGCCTGACCCGGCGATCTGGGTGACCTATCACAATTACTACAAGGCCCCAGATCTGATCGGGCCGGTGGTCAGCAAACGCGTGGGCATTCCCTATGTTCAGATCGAGGCCACGCGCGCAAAATCACGGCTGACAGGCCCCTGGGCAGATTTCGCCGAAATGGCCCATCTGGCCAGCGACGCAGCCGATGTGATCTTTCATTTCACCGGCAATGACCGGATCGCTTTGGAACGGGACCGATGCGCAGACCAGCAGATCGTGGAACTGCCCCCGTTTCTGGATCGCGACACGATGCCGGCAGCATCGGATCACTCTGGCCCGATGCTGGCCGTTGGCATGATGCGGCAAGGCGACAAGCTGGCCTCGTACCGGTTGATTGCCGAAACACTCAGCCATCTTCGCCGCCCCGACTGGCGGCTGGACATTGCAGGCGACGGCGAAGCGCGGGTCGAGGTCCAGGCGCTTTTTGCGCCCTTTGGCAACCGCGTGCGGTTTCTGGGCGCTTTGTCTCGCGAAGATCTGGCACAGGCTTACGCCAAGGCGTCGCTTCTTCTCTGGCCCGGGGTGAATGAGGCTTTTGGCATGGCCTATCTGGAAGCGCAGGCCGCCGGTCTGCCGGTGGTCGCTCAGGACAGGCCCGGCGTGCGTGATGTGCTGGTGCCTGGCGTTTATCCAACGCCGGAAGAGGGGCCTGCAGCCTTGGCCAAACGGGTTGACCACCTGCTTGCTGATCCGGAACTGTCGCGGAAGTTCAGCGAAGAGGCCCGCGCTTATGTACAGGCGCGGCACCTGCGCCCGGCCGCAATTGGCATCCTGCGAAACACACTTGGCCCGCTGATGGAGGGAACAGAATGACGAAACTTGCCCTTCTCAGACACGGGCATACCGCCTGGAACCGCGCGGGCCAGATCCAGGGGCGCAGCGATATCCCACTGGAAGACGATGCGCGGGCCAACCTGGCGCAACTGGCTCTGCCCCGGCCCTGGGACGGGGCCGATCTGGTGGCTAGCCCCCTGTCGCGCGCGCAGGAAACGGCCGCGCTGGTGGGCGGACGCCCGCCGGCAACAGCACCTGAGTTGATCGAGATGAACTGGGGCGATTGGGAAGGCCAGAAAGGTCTGGAATTGAAGGCCGACCCGAATTCAGGCTTCCGCGATATCGAGGAATGGGGCTGGTCTTATCGCCCGCCCGGCGGGGAAAGCCCGGCCGAGGTTTGGGCACGGCTTCAGCGTTGGGTCGCCGGGCTAAGCCGCGACACGGTCGCGGTTACGCATATCGGAATCATGCGCGTGTTGCTGGCACGCGCGACCGGCTGGGATTTCGAAGGCCCCGCGCCGTTCCAGATCAAACGCAACAGGTTGTTCGTGCTGGATCTGTCGAACGGCCTGAGCGTGGCCGAAGCCGAACCCGTGCGCCTGATCGACAGGCCCGCGGAATGAATATCCTGATCGTCGTGACCCATCTTCTGGGCACCGGCCACCTGCGCCGCGCGATGATGCTTGCGCGTGCCTTTGCCGGGGGCGGGCATCAGGTGACATTGGCCTCGGGCGGCACCGAAGTGCCAGGGCTTGAGACCGCGGGCATCAATCTGGTGCAACTGCCGCCGCTGAAATCGGATGGGACGAATTTCACGACGCTTCTGACAGACGACGGGGTGCGTGCCGACGCCGCCTATCTGGCCCGGCGGCTGGACAGGCTTCTGGACTGCATCAAGGACGGCCCTGATGTTCTGATCACCGAGCTTTTCCCCTTTGGAAGGCGGGTCCTTGCCCCGGAATTATTGGACATACTGGACGCCGCCCAGCGCCTGCCGCGCCCGCCGAAAATCCTCTGTTCGATCCGGGATATCCTTGCGCCACCCTCGAAACCCGCCAAGGCCGAGCGTGCCGATCAGATCATCGCGCAGTACTACGACGCCGTTCTTGTGCATTCCGACAAGGCCGCCACACCGCTTGAGATCAGCTGGCCTGTCTCCGACGCCTTGCGTGCCAAGCTGCGCTATACCGGGTTCGTGGCCCCACCGGCGCCAGAGCCCCATCCTGACCGTGCCGGAGAGGGCGAAGTGCTGGTCAGCGCAGGCGGCGGTGCTGTGGGCCTGCCGGTTTTCGAAACCGCGTTACGGGCCGCGAGGCTGACGCCCGCATTGCACTGGCGCCTGTTGGTGGGCGGGGCTGATCCGGCATCCGCGATCGCCGGGCTTCAGGCCATTGCACCTGAGAACGCCACCGTTGAGCCCGCACGCCCAGATTTTCCGCAGATGCTGAACCACGCCATATGCTCGGTCAGCCTGGCCGGCTACAATACTGCCATGGACCTTCTGCAAACCGGCATCCCTGCCCTTTTGATCCCCTTTGACGATGGCGGCGAAGTGGAACAAACCCTGCGTGCCCAAAGCCTTGCGGCCCTGCCCGGCTTCGACATGCTGCTGAGCGCGGAGCTGAGCGCGGAGGCGATGGCGCAGCATGTGACAAAACTCAGCCAGATGTCCCGTAGGCCCGTTCAGGGGGTTGCCATGAACGGCGCGGCAGAGGCGCTGCGCATCGTGGAAGAAATCGCAGGGGCAAACACATGACC
The DNA here is from genome assembly GCF_001262635.1 of Aestuariivita boseongensis. Classification (GTDB taxonomy): domain Bacteria; phylum Pseudomonadota; class Alphaproteobacteria; order Rhodobacterales; family Rhodobacteraceae; genus Aestuariivita; species Aestuariivita boseongensis. Next base: position 21,737 of record NZ_JXYH01000005.1, on the reverse strand, counting down.
GACTGGACCGCCTTGCACGACGAATTGGCGCAGTGGGAGCGAGAGGGTCTCTCCCTGCCGCTCTGGTGGCGTGATGACGACGCCATTTCTGATAGTGCAGCCTTGCGGCAACTGGCACAGCTGTCACAGAAGACGCAACTGCCGGTGCATATCGCAGTGATCCCGGCCCATGCCGACACAAGCCTCGCGGACTTCCTGTCCGGGACGCCGCACGTGATCCCTCTTGTTCATGGCTGGGCCCATGAAAACCACGCCCCACCCGATCAGAAGAAGACCGAATTCGGCGCGCACCGCCCCCTGGCCGAGATGATCGAGGACGCCGATCGCGGTTTTGGCAAGCTGCACGGGCTTTTCGGGTCGCGGCTGCAGCCGGTTTTCGTGCCGCCATGGAACCGGATCAGCCCGGATCTGGTGGCGGAGTTGCCTCATCTGGGGTTCAAGGTGTTGTCCACCGCCACACCGCGCAAAAGCCGCTGGGCCGCAGAGGGGTTGGAGCAGATCAACACCCATATCGACCCGATCGACTGGAAAGGCACGCGTGGGCTGCTGGACGAGGCATTGCTGGTCGACCGGATCACGCGGCTTTTGCAAGACCGGCGCGCAGGGCGCAGCGACGCCGACGAACCACTGGGCCTTTTGACCCACCACCTTGTACATGATCCCGCGATCTGGTCTTTCTGCGAACGACTGATCGCGGTGCTTCTGTCGGGGCCCGCGCAGCCCTGGCAATTCGGCAAAGGAGACCGCCCATGAGCCGTCTGGACAGCATGCTGCGCAGACTGAGCGCCCAGCGCGACGGGTTGAACTGGGCGGCCCAGCAGATCGGCGATGCGCCAGGCGATGTGCTGGATCTGGGGCTCGGCAATGGGCGCACCTACGACCACCTGCGGGAAATCCTGCCCGATCGGCGCATCTGGGTGATCGACCGTGTGCTGCAATGCCATCCGTCCTGCGTTCCGCCCGATGAAGACTTTCTTGAGGGCGAAGCCGCGCCGATGCTGGAAAAGCTGGCGGGTCTGGGCGTGAAAATCCGGTTGGCGCATTACGATCTGGGCTTTGGCGTCAAGGAACAGGACGTGGCCGAGGCCGCGAAACTCTCGGTGCCGCTGGCCCGGGTGATGTCGTCTGGAGGGCTTCTGATTTCCGGCCAGCCGCTGGTGGGGTTCGAACAGATCGAAGGGCCGGACACCATCGCGCCCGACCGTTACCTGTTCTACCGCGCCTGAAGATCACAGGCTGGTGTCACTGAACTGTCATAAAACCGCGTCACTGCTTCGCCTCAAGGAGCTTTGACCATGACACCCACCCGCTATGCGATCTATTTCATTCCCGATCAGGCCGAGCCATGGGCCGCGTTCTGCACCGCCTGGCTGGGCTGGGATATCGCGGCGGGCAAGGCCGTCGAACACCCCGATATCGCAGGATTGGATCGGCCCGTTTCGGCCATCACGGCGGTGCCCCGCCGATACGGGCTGCATGCGACACTGAAACCCCCATTCCGCCTGCGCGCCGGAAAAACCGCGGCCGCCCTGACCCGTGCGGTGCGGGATCTGGCAAGGGATATCGCACCGGTCACGCTGTCCGGGCTTGACGTGACACCGCTGGGCCGCTTTCTCGCGCTCACCGCGCAGGGCGAGACACGCACCCTCAACGCCGCCGCTGCCCGCATCGTGCGCGAGCTGGACGCGTTCCGTGCCCCGCCCTCGGATCAGGAGCTTGAGCGACGCCGCTCTGCGCACCTGTCGCCCGCGCAGGAGGCGAACTTGAAGCAATGGGGGTATCCCCATGTGCTGGATCAGTTCCGCTTCCACATGACGCTGACCAGCAAGCTTCCCAAGGACGATCAGGCCAGAACGCTTGCCACCCTGCAAAGCCATCTCGCCCCGCTTTTGCCGCGCCCCTTCGTGATCCGCGATATCGCGCTGGTGGGCGAGGATGACGAGGGGTTCTTCCACCTGATCGACCGCTTTGCCCTGAGCGGCGCGTGAAACTGTCCACGCCCTGACGTTTCAGATGGATCAGGACAACAAGCCCTACCGTTCCGGTTCCGGGCAGTCTATATGACCCGCAACATCCCACACCTGAAGGAGAGCCCAATGTCCTTTGACCGCAGCGTAAAGATCGCGCCATCCATCCTGTCGGCGGATTTCGCGAATTTCGGGGCCGAGATCGAAGCGATCGAGGATCAGGGCGCCGATTGGGTCCATGTGGATGTGATGGACGGGCATTTCGTCCCGAACCTGACCTTTGGCCCGCCGGCCGTGGCAGCGTTCCGCAAACATGTCAAAACGGTCATGGATGTGCACCTGATGATTGCGCCGGTCGATCCCTATATCGACGCCTTTTCACAGGCAGGCGCGGATATCCTGACGGCGCATGTCGAAGCAGGGCCGCATATCCACCGGACCCTGCAGGCCATTCGCGGGGCAGGCATGAAAGCGGGCGTCGCGCTGAACCCCGGCACTCCGGCGGAGGCGGTGACCGACCTGCTGGACCTGACCGACCTCATTTGCGTGATGACGGTGAACCCCGGCTTTGGCGGGCAGAAATTCATCGACATGACGACCAAGGTCAAAAAGCTGCGCGCGATGATCGGCGACCGGCCCATACATATCGAGATTGACGGCGGTGTTGACCCAACGACCGCCCCGCAACTGGTGCAGGCAGGTGCAGATGTGCTGGTGGCCGGGTCTGCCGTGTTCCGTGGCGGATCGGTCAGCCAGCCCGAAGTCTATGGCCAAAACATCCGCGCCATTCGCGAGGCGGCGCAGGGCGTGTATGTCTGATCCCGCGTGGCGCGCGGTTCTTGCGAGCGCTGATGGGATCCGCGTCTGGAAGATGGGCGCGGATGGCACGGCCTCTGCCCCGGAAGACCTGTCCAAAGACGCCTTGCCAACCCTTCCCGGTCCCGTGGTAGTGGCCGGTCTGGACATCGCACCACATCCCGTTCCCGCAAAACCTCTGACCGGCACGACCCTTGCCGAAGGCCTGCCACATGTCGCGGCGATCCCGCCCTTGCGGCAAGACAATCCGGCGGCGCGCAGCCATGGGGCCGAAACCGCCATTGCAGGGTATCTGGCGCAGAACCCAAATTTTGATGGCGTTCTGCTCGTCCTGGGGGACGAAACCCTCTGGGCCCATATCTCTGCAGAAGAGGTGGTCAGCTTCCAGGGGTTCCTGACGGCACAGATCGCAGCGGCCCTTGGCGCCCCACAGCCCACCTCCAATGACGCCTTTGACACGGCACTGTCAGAAACGCTCTCGCGCCCGGACCGCCTGGCGCAGCATCTGGCCAGCGACCGCGCGGCTGGGCACGGGCAGGCTTTTGCGCATCTAATCGGGGCCGAAATCGCCTCGGCCAAGCCCTACTGGCTGGGTCAGCCTGTGGTCATCCTGACAGATGACGCACGAAGCGCTGCCTATGCCCATGCGCTGGCAAAACAAGGGGCCTTCGTGGAAGAGGCCGATTTGACCCAAGCCTATCTCGATGGCTTTTGCCTTGCGTGGAAACAGGTCCTGTCCTGATCTTCTTCTTGCTGAAAATACGGAACGCAACGCATGCCCCGCAGCGCAGCGTTCACCGGATCAGCCCAACCGATCGGCAAAGGCCTCCAGCAGCTTATGCTTCAGGATCTTGCCGGTGGGTGCGGCCGGCAAGCTGCTGGCCAGAATGATCCGGCTGGGCCGCTTGTACCCCGTCAGCCGTTCCGCCACGAAATCGCGCAGCGCCTCTGGTGTCAGGTCGCAGCCCACGGGCACCTGGCAGAAGGCCAGCACCTTTTCATCACCATCCTCGACCCGACCAATCACGGCTGACTGCACCACCTGCGGATGATCGTTCAACGCCGCCTCGACCTCGGGCGGATAGACGTTGAAACCGCCGTGGATAATCAGCTCCTTGGTGCGGCTCATGATGTGCAACCGGCCTTCGGCGTCCACGCGCCCCAGATCACCCGTGCGCAACCAGCCATCCGGGCTGAGCGCGGCCGCCGTGGCCTCGGGGTTGCGGAAATAGCCCTTCATCACATTGGGCCCCCGCACGATCACCTCGCCCGCGCCATCCCCGGCACCGGGCACATCGGTGTCGATTCGCATCTCGACCTCCGCAAGCGGCGGACCGACCGAGATATCGGGATCGCCCAGCTTGTTCCGGGTGATATGCGTGGCCGCTGTCGTTTCGGTCATGCCATAGCCGTTCTGCAGCGGCAGGCCATAGAACGCCTCGGCCTTGCGCTTCCACGCCGGATCCAGCGGTGCACCCCCGGACGAAACATAGAACAGATCAGGGCTCTCCAAGCGATCCAGCCCCTGATCCTGCACATGGCGCATCAAAAGCGCGTGCATCTGCGGAACGGCGGGCAAGTGGCTGACGCCAGCCCGCAAAGCAGCCTCCAGCCGTTCGACCGAGAAGCGTGCTTCCAGCAGCGCGGTAGCCCCGGCCGTCAGCGTCGCCGTCAGCATGGAGGCCAGACCGATCACATGGGTTATCGGGGCCACGCCAAAGACGATGTGACCGGGCGCAAGGCTGCGGAACTCTTGCGCGGCACGCCCGGCATAGGTCAGATTGCCATGGGTCAGCATCACGCCCTTGGGCGTGCCAGTCGTGCCAGTCGTATAAAGCAGCACCGCCACATCCGCATCGACCGCCTCGCCATCGCCGTCATCTGGCGCGACCATCAGTTCCCCCAACGCGCCGGTCTGGCGTACAGCGCCCAGACGCTCGCCATGGGCGGCGGCCTCGGCGGAGGCGCCGCTGGTGGTCAGAACGGCTGAGGGGCGGGCATGGGTGCGAATGCGGTCGACCTCATGCGCGGTCATGCGTGCATTGACGGGGATCACGCAGGCACCGGCGCGTGAAGCGCCAAAAAGCGCCGCAACAGCCGCACAGGAGTTTTCGCACAGCACCAGAACCCGGTCGCCGGGTTTGACGCCCATGCCTGACAACGTCTCCTGGACGGCGGTGCAGGCGCGATCCAGATCCGCATAGCTCCACTCCATTCCGGTGGAATCGCGCAGTGCGGGTGCGTCCGGCCTTTCGCGCAGATGCGGGTCGAAAATCTGATGCCAAAGGGGGGTCATTGTCCGAACCTCGGCGCGCGTTTTTCAAGGAACGCAGCGATACCTTCGGCGGCTTCAGAGCCACCGGCGGCGGCGGCCATCCCGTCGCGTTCGGCGTCAAGCTGATCAGCCTCAGAGATCTCATAGGCATCGCTGACAAGCCGGCGGATCACCGATTGCGCCTTACGCGGACCCTTCGCCAGGGCATCGGCCAGTTCGCCAGCGGCCTGATCCGCCGCGCCTTCCGGTACGACACCGTTGATCGCGCCCAGCTCCAGCATACGCTCGGCTGTTACCGGGCGGGCCAGCAAGCACATTTCCATCGCAAGGGGGCGGGGCAGAAGCCGCGCAAGCGACGCCGTCAGCCCGGCATCCGGCACCAGACCGGCTTTCACATAGGCGGCCGTAAATTTGGCCCCTTCAGCGGCCACGATCAGGTCACAGGCCAGCGCCAGCGAAGCGCCAGCGCCCGCAGCACCCCCTTCGACCGCAGCGATCACCGGGACCGGGCAAGCCCGGATGCCGCGCACCAGGTCGTGCAGCTCATCCACCTTTTCGCGGCGTTCCGGCTCCGACAGGTCACGCCGCGCGATCAGCACGTTCAGATCGCCCCCCGCGCAGAAAAACCCGCCTTCGGCCGTCAGGATCACAGCGCGGATACGCTCCTCCTGCGCCAGCGCAAGCGCATCGCGGATCGCCGCATAAAGATCCGGCGACAGCGCCCCGCGCCGCGTCACGTTCATGTTCACGACCACAGCGCGATCGCCGCGATCTTCCATCCGGGCCAAAGTCATGTCGTCCCCCTTGGCGTGATCTTGCGGAACACGCCCATGGCCGTTGCCACCACGCGCCCCGTTCCATCCGCTAATTCACCATGAATATGCGCAATCTTGCGTCCACCACCGGTGTAATGGCCCACGGCGATCACGCGCTGGCCCTTTTCCACCTCCCCCACGAAAGAGATGTTGAGCTGCACCGTCACCAAAGGCGTCAGCGCATCCCCCTCTCCCAACCGCATCGAGGCGGTGAACCCGCAGGCCGCATCCAGCAGCATGGCGATGATCCCGCCATGCAGATGGCCGTTGCGGTTGGTGTGCTGGTCGCGCACATCCAACAATGCGCGACCTTTGCCATCGGGCTGGCCCACATCCACGACGTAATCGACGCTTAACTGTGCGCCCGACCCGCCGCGAATGATGCCATCCTCAGGCGGCGGAAAGCTCAATGAACCGCTCCAGGTGATAATCCGCATCGCCGAACCGGTGGTCGGTCATCACGATGCGCTTGGCGATATGGGCAAGCTCGTATTCCTGCGTCATGGCGATGCCGCCATGGAGCTGGATCGACTCCTCGGCCACCAGACGCCCAACGCGGGAAATCAGGTTCCGCGCACCAGCGATGTTCAGATCCCGGCTGTCGGTCTCCAGATAGCCTGCCGCGTTGATCACGGCAGAGCGCGCCTGCTCCAGCTCGATCAGCATATCCGCCATGCGGTGCTGCAGCGCCTGGAACGTGCCAATGGGTCGCCCGAATTGTTTGCGGGTGCCAAGATATTCATTGGTCAGCGCCGTAGCCGACACCATCGCGCCCAGCACTTCCGCCGCCAGCGCGATATGCGCCAAGGCAAGCGTGTCGTGCAGCGGCTGCCAGCCAGCCCCGACGCCGCCCAATCGGGCGGAGGAGGGCACGCGGACATCATCCAACGTAACTTCCGCCGCGCGGCCACCGGCCAGCATCGGATAGCCACGCATCGTCAGACCCGCTGTATCCGTAGGCACGAGGAACAGAGAGATCCCATCCGTCTCATCCACCGCACCGCTTTCACGGGCCGACACGATCAGATGCCCAGCGGCCTCTGCATTCACGACAACCGCTTTGCGCCCGTTGAGAACGACATCATCACCATCGGCAACGGCGGTGCTTTCCACACGGGTCAGATCATAGCGTGCGCCGGGTTCGCCATGGGCCAGCGCCAGATGTGCAGCCCCGCCGATCACCTCTTCCACCAGATCATCCTGCCCGCCAACGGCGCCCAGCAGACGACCACCCAGAATTGCCGTATCCAGGAAAGGCTCCACAACACCCGCGCGGCCCAGCTCTTCGAACACAACGGCGATGTCGAACCCACCGCCGCCAAAGCCGCCCTGATCCTCGGTGAACAAAGCGCCGATTACGCCCAGTTCGGCCAGTTCTGCCCAGATCTCCGCACTCATGCCCTCGTCACTGTCGAGAATCTTGTTGCGCGTCGCGGTGTCATACTTCTCGCGCAGGTATCGCCGCAGGGTGTCCTGCAGCATTTGCCGTTCTTCAGTCAGATCGAAATTCATCTTCCGCCCCCCATCATCGTCTTGGCGATGATGTTCTTCTGCACCTCGTTCGATCCGCCAAAGATCGACAGTTTGCGATAGTTGAAATACTGCGCCGCCAGCGGGCCCGCGTAATCGGGACCGATGGCCATGTTGTCGCCCTCTACGCTTTCCGAGGGGAACGGCATCGCATAGGGACCCACCGCGCGGCGGGCGAGATCGTTGATCTCCTGACGGATCACGGTGCCTTTGACCTTCAGCATCGAGGCCTCAATCCCGGGCGCTTCGCCAGCCGAGGCTTTGGACACGATCCGCAGGTTCGATGTGGCCAGCGCGCGCAGGTCAATCTCCACCTGCGCGATGCGCGCCGCGAAATGTGGGTTTTGGATCAGGGGCTTACCATTCGCCTTCTCGGCCTTGGCAATGCGCTTCACGCTCTCCAGCCCGGCCTGCGAGAAGCCGACACCGGCGATATTCGTCCGCTCATGTGTCAGCAGGTACTTGGCATAGGTCCAGCCCTTGTTCTCTTCACCCACGAGATTCTCAACGGGCACTTTCACATCCGTGAACCAGACCTCGTTCACCTCATGTGTGCCATCCAGAAGGATGATCGGCCGCACTTCGACGCCGGGTGTGTTCATGTCGATCAGAAGGAAGGAGATCCCTTCCTGCTGCTTGGCATCCGGATCGGTGCGCACAAGGCAGAAGATCCAGTCGGCGTGCTGGCCCAGCGTCGTCCAGGTTTTCTGACCGTTCACAATGTAATGGTCACCCTCTCGCACTGCCTTGGTCTTCAGCGATGCAAGGTCCGAGCCCGCACCCGGTTCGGAATACCCCTGACACCACCAATCGGTGCCATCAAGAATGCGCGGCAGGTAATGGTCCTGCTGCTCTTTCGAGCCGAATTTCATCAGCACCGGCGCCAGCATCGACAGGCCAAAAGGCACAATGCGCGGGGCGTTCGCCTTGGCGGCCTCTTCCTCGAAAATGTGGCGCTGCACGGCGTTCCATGCGGCCCCGCCGAATTCCTTTGGCCAGTTCTGCGCCAGCCAGCCTTTTTCGTTCAGAATGGCGTGCCAGCGCTCCTGATCTTCCTTGGTCAGCGCCTCGTCACCCAGGCGCACCTTTTCCGAAAGCTCCTTGGGCAGCTCATTGGCCATGAATTCCTGCACTTCGGCGCGGAACGCCTGTTCTTCGGGGGAATAGCTGAGGTCCATCGCTGTCTCCTTAGCTGTAGATTTCAAACAATCCGGCAGCACCCATACCGCCGCCGATACACATGGTGACGACGCCGTATTTGGCCTTCCGCCGCTTGCCTTCCAAAAGCAGGTGACCAGTCAGCCGCGCGCCGGTCATGCCGAACGGGTGGCCAATCGCGATGGATCCGCCGTTGACGTTGTATTTATCGGGATCAATGCCCAGGCGGTCACGGGAATAGAGGCATTGCGACGCAAACGCCTCGTTCAGCTCCCACAAGTCGATATCGTCGACCTTCAGCCCATGCCGCTCCAACAGGCGAGGCACGGCAAAAACCGGGCCAATGCCCATCTCATCCGGCTCGCAGCCCGCCACGGCAAAGCCCTTGAACGCGCCCAACGGTTCAAGCCCGCGCTTTTCAGCGTCTTTCGAGTCCATCACCACAACCGCAGCCGCCCCATCCGACAGTTGCGACGCGTTACCGGCGGTCACATAGTTGCCCGGGCCGCGCACCGGATCCAGCCCGGCCAGCCCTTCCAAAGTGGTCTGCGGGCGGTTGCATTCGTCGCGATCCACGGTGACTTCCCGATGCGAGATCTCGCCCGTTTCCTTGTCCTTCACCGCCATGGTGGTCTGCATCGGCACGATCTCATCTGCGAACAGCCCCGCCTCCTGAGCCGCCGCGATGCGTTGTTGGCTCATCAGGCTGAATTCGTCCTGATATTCACGGCTCACGCCATAGCGTTCGGCCACGATATCTGCGGTTTCGATCATGGTCATGTAAATCGCAGGCTTGTTTTTGGCGATCCATGCTTCCTCAACCGATTTCGCCTGCGGCTGAACGAGAGAGATGCTTTCCACACCCCCCGCCACCATCGGCCCTGCGCCTTCCTGCGTGATCGCATTGGCGGCCAGCGCCACGGTCTGCAAGCCCGAGGAACAGAACCGGTTCACCGTCATGCCCGACGCGGAAATCGGCAGGCCTGCCCGCATGGCGATCTGGCGGGCGATGTTCTGGCCGGTCGCGCCCTCGGGAAAGCCGCAGCCGATGGCCACGTCTTCGATCTCGCCCGGGTCGATCCCGGCGCGTTTCACAGCGTGTTCCACCACATGGCCGCCCATCGTGGCGCCGTGGGTGGTGTTGAAAGATCCCCGGAAGGATTTGGCAAGCCCGGTCCGGGCGGTGGATACGATAACGGCTTCGCGCATCACGCGGCCTCCTTGTTCAGATCATCGAAAGTGCGGCCTTCGGCCACGAGTTGTTCCAGCAGCGGTGCGGGCTGCCAGAAGTAATCATCTTCTTCTGCATAGCGTTTGATATCGGCCAGCAATTCAGGCAGCCCCTGCAGGTCGGCCCATTTCAACGGGCCGCCGTGATAGCGCGGGAAGCCGTAGCCAAAGAGCAGTGTCATATCGACATCCAGCGGCCGCCGCGCAATCCCCTCGCCCACGACCTTGGCCGCCTCGTTCACCATCGCGGCCATGTAACGGCGCACGATTTCTTCCTTGGTGAATTCATGCGGTGTAATCCCCTTGGCGGCTCGTTCTGCCTCGATCAGACCCGGCACATCGGGGTTCGGGACACGCGACCGCGGCCCGGCGGCATAATCGTAATATCCCTTGCCGGTCTTCTGCCCGAAATGGCCCTGTTCACATAGACGGTCTGCGAATTCCACGTCGCGCGCTTTGGGGTGCAGCCCCTCGGCCCGTTTGCTCTTGCGCACGGCCCAGCCGATATCAAGGCCCGCCAGATCGCTCACGGCATAGGGACCCATGGCAAAGCCGAACTCTTCCAGTGCCTCGTCGATCTGGAACGGCGTCGCGCCATCCAGGATCATGTGATCCGCTGCCGTACGGTAGGTGGCCAGGATCCGGTTGCCGATGAAGCCGTCACAGACGCCTGCGCGGACGCTGATCTTCTTCAGCTGTTTGCCCAGCGCAAAGCCGGTTGCAACCACGTCGGGCGCGGTCTTGTCAGCAACCACGACTTCGAGAAGCTTCATCACATGCGCGGGCGAGAAGAAGTGCAGCCCGATCACATCCTCAGGCCGCGAGGTCACCGCCGCGATCTCATCCACATTCAGGTAGGATGTGTTCGTCGCCAGCACCGCGCCGGGTTTGCAGACGGCATCCAGCTTGGTGAAGACCTCTTTCTTGACGGACATCTCCTCGAACACGGCTTCGATCACCAGATCGACCTGCCCCAGATCATCATAGGACGTGGTCAGGCTCAGCGCCTTTTCGGTCATCTCCTCGAACTCCGCCTGGCTGATCTTGCCGCGTTTCAAGGCACCGGACAGGTTGCCGGAAATCCGACCTTTGGCGGCCTCTGCCGCCTCGGGTGACATTTCCAGCATGGTGACAGACAGCCCGTTCAAAAGCGCCGCCGTTGCGATGCCTGCGCCCATCGTGCCGCCACCAATCACGCCGATGGCTGACAGCGGGCGCGGCTCCACCCCTTCAAGCTCGGGCAGTTTGCCCACCGCGCGTTCACTGAAAAACGCGTGGATCAGTCCTGCGCGCTGGTCGGTGTTCATCAGATATGTGAACAGCTCGCGTTCGCGCTTCATCCCCTCGTCAAAGGGCAGCTCCGCCGCCGCCTGCACACCGCGCACCGCTGTTGCGGGCGAAATCTGGCCGCGCCCCTTTTGCAGCGTCGCCTCATAGGCCGCGTCAAAGTCGATGGGCTCCGGCCCCGGCATCTCGCTGACGGCACGGCGCGGCGCGCCTTGATCAATCAGCTCCCGCGCATAGGCCAGACCTATCTGGCGCGGGTTGCCTTCGGCGATCCGGTCGATGATGCCCAGCTCCAGCGCCTCTTTCGCGCCGATCTGGCGGCCCGATGTGATCACCTCGATCGACTTTTCCGCACCGATCAAACGGGGCAAGCGCTGCGTACCGCCCGCGCCCGGCATCACGCCGATCAGCACTTCCGGCAATCCCATGCGCGCCGACGGCACCGCGATGCGGTAATGCGAGCCCAAGGCAATCTCAAGCCCACCGCCCAGCGCCGTGCCGTGCATGGCCGACACCACAATCAGGGGCGAGGATTCGATCCGTGTGCACACATCCGGCAGATACGGCTCAAGCGGGGTCTTGCCGAATTCCTTGATATCGGCCCCGGCGAAATAGGTCCGCCCCTCGCCATAGATCAGAACCGCTTTGACGCCGTCCTGTTCGGCGCGCGCGATCCCCTCCAGCAGCCCGTCGCGCACTGCTTTACCCAGCGCGTTCACCGGCGGGTTGTTGGCGGCAAGAATGGCAATATCACCGTGCTTTTCATATTGAATGGCGTCGCTCATGGCGCGTGTCTCTCTCCCTCTTTATCCGCGCCGGGCCAAAGCACTGCTTCGCCCGGTCTTCAATTCCAGATCGCGCACCACATCCCGCAGGGCCGGGCCCACTTCATTCAGCATGCGCGCATCACTCAGCATCTCGGGCAGCGCGCCGCAGGTGAAGGCGACAGGTTCGCCGAATTCGCCTGCGAAATAGGGCACGCTGACCGCGTTGACGGTGGCGGCGTATCGTGTGGGCTGGGGTGCAATCGTGAACCCCCGCCCGACCAGTTGTTCATAGCCATTCTGCCGGAAGGCGCGCAAATCCGCATCCGGGTTCAGCGCCGAAAACCTTGCGTCACTTAAAGAGGCCACAACCGCCTGCCCCGAAGACGATCCGTAAACCGGAATACGGTGCCCCGGTTCCAGCCAGATCGACGCAGTGCCGAAGGGCCGCCATGTCTTGGTCAGCATCATCCGGTCGCCATCGCGCACCGCCATCAGAGCCAGGGTCCCGGTCTTGTCTGCCAGATCCTGCATCGGTCCCGACACAAGGTCGAGGAAATTGGCCGAGGCGGACGCCACCGATCCCACCGCAATCGCCGCCGGGCCCAGCCGGAAGTACCCTGTCTTGCGGTCATGGCTCAGAAAGCCAAGTTCGGTCAGGGTAAAGGTCAGCCGGGTTACCGTCGCCCCCGCCAGCCCCGTGCGCTGCGCGATATCTGAATGCGACAGCCCATCATCCGAGGCACGGAAGGCGCGCAACACGCTCAGGCCACGGGCCAGCGTGTTGGCGAATTTGCGGCTTTCCGACTGGTCCGTCATTGCATGCCGTTCGGGATCAGAAGCGAGATCGCCGGGAAAGCGATAATCAGGATCAGAACGATGATATCCACGCTGAGGAACCGCGCGATACCGGCAAAGATCCGGTCTATCGGCGCGTCGCGGCCCACCACATTGGCGATCACAAAGACGTTCAGCCCCACGGGCGGCGTGATCAGGCCAATCTCAAGCAGTTTGATGACTACGACGCCGAACCAGATCAGGTCCAGGCCATAGGTCTCTACCAGCGGGATCATCAGCGGCAGGGTCAGCACCATGATACCGATTGGATCCAGGAACATGCCCAAAAGCAGGTAAATCAGCGCGATGCAGACCATCAACATGACGACCGACGGATCGGCGGCTGTCACCGCGTTCACGATCACCGGCGCCACGCCGGTCAGCGCGATGAAAGCCACGAAAATCTTGGCGCCGGCGGCAATGAAAAAGATCGCGGCGGTCTGGATGCAGGTTTCCTTGAAGCTTTCCCACAGATCATTCCATGTCAGCTTGCGTTGCAGCACGCCGATCAGGATGGTGGCGGCCACGCAGACGGCGGCGGCTTCGGTCGCCGTGAAGATGCCACCATAGATCCCGCCGATGATCACAACAAACAGCATCACCGCAGGCCAGGCTGCAATGGCTGCGTCCCAACGCTCTTTCGAGCTGTAGGTCTCATGTGACGGCGGTGCGATCTCGGGGTTTTTCCAGACCCAAACGGCGATGACCAGGATAAAGCCGGCCAGCGTCAGAAGACCGGGCAGAACCCCTGCCAGAAACAGCTTCGAGATCGAGGTTTCGGTAAAGATCCCATAGATGATGAACAGAACCGATGGCGGGATCAGCGACCCCAGCGTGCCCCCCGCGGCCACCGAAGCAGTGGCCAGCCGGTTGTCATAGCCCATGCGCATCATTTCGGGCGTGCAGATGCGGCCCATGGTCGAGGCGCAGGCAATGGATGATCCGGTGATCGCCGAAAACCCGCCGCAGCCCATGACGGATGCCATCGCCACCCCGCCCGGCAATCTGGTCAGCCAGACCTTGGCGGCATAATAGATCTTGGTCGTGATCTCGGCCCGATAGGCGATATGGCCCAACGCCACGAATAACGGGATCATCGACAGATTATAGGAATGGATCAGGTCGAACGCGTTTGAAAACGCCATGGACGTGGTCGCGTTCAACGCGCGTTCCGGCATGAATGTGCCGGTGCGGAATGCGAAGATGAAGAAGGTCGCCACCATCGCGACCGACGCCAATGCGAAGGCGATCGGCACGCGCAACGCCAGCAGGATAAGCACCGCCGCGAAGGCGATCATGCCAATGGTCGATGCGTCCATCACTCAGCTTCCGTCAATTCGTGTTTGTCATCGACAATGCCGCCGGACAGGATCACGCGGGTATCGCGGATCACCAGTTCCAACAGCCGGATCCAGCAGGCCCCGATCCCGATCAGGAACAACAGACGACCCGGCCATTTCGGCAGGCCCAGATCGCCGAAATAAAAACTGCCCGAATTCCAGTTCGACAGCAGCTCGCGCCAGCCCGCATAAAGCAGCGGCGTCAGCGCGATAAGCCCGACCAGCGATCCCAGGACGATCAGCCAGGATTTCGTGCGCGGCCCCATCCGGTCCGAGATGAACTCGACACAGACATGCGCACGCTGCGCTGTCGCCGCGGCCAGAGGCAACAAAATGGCGGCCACCATCAGCTCCTGCACCATGATCACGCTGTCGGGAAAGGACGCGCCGAAGACAGCCCGTGCAATCACGTTGCCGGCAATCAGCGCGCCCAAAAGCATGACTGCCAGAGCCGCAAGCCCCAGCAGTACATTTTCAAGTTTGCCCAGCATCAGCTGCCGCCATCTTCCCACGGATAGCCATTGGCATCACGCTCGGCGGTGTATTTGGCAATCAGCTCACGATACTGGCTCAGCAGCGCGTCACCCGGCAGCCCGATGGACGATGCAGTCTTGACCCATTCGCCCAGGAAGGGCTCGCCCATTTCGACCAGCTTGGCGCGCTCGTCCGCAGGCAGTTCGATCACCTCGACTCCCTGTTCCTGCATCAAGGCCACGGCTTTTTCATTCGCCGCGGTGATCATGCGGCCAAACTCGTCCGCCATGTCGCTGCCGGTCTCGTTCAGCACGGCCTGCTGCTCCGGTGTCAGACCATCATAAACATCCTTGTTCATGAAGATCCCCAGACCGCCGACCTGGCCCCAATTCAGGATGGTATAGCTGTCCATAACCTCGGCCTGTTTCAGCGCGGCCACCGCATAGGAATAGCCCTGGCTGCAATCAATCAGGCCGGTGTCCAGGCCCTGATAGGCGTCATAGATCGACATGCGTACCATGTTTGCGCCCATCTCACCGAACACTTTGCCATAGGCACCCACGCCACGCACCTTCAGGCCCGAGATATCGTCGGCGGTGCGGATCGCGGCATCCTTGCAGCCGATGTTCACCTGGCTGGTCGTCCAGGTGCCGATATAGACCAGGTTCTTGTCGGCCAGATCAGCCTGAATTTCAGCCGAATTGCGCATCAGCTCATCTGTGGCGCGCATGCCGACCCAGGCGTCCGGGTTGTTCATCGGCAGGTCTGCAATGCCGTAACCCGCCATTTCCTGCGGGAAATAAACTGCGATCACGCTGCCCATATCGGCCACACCGTCGCGGATCGAAGGCACGGACGCATTCGCCTTGAACAGCGCCCCGCCCCATTGAATGTCGATCCGCAGATCGCCGGCCGAACGTTCCGCCACCTGATCGGCAAACCATTGCAGGGCGGCGGCGCGCGCACCGCGGTTAGGCCCTGCCTCCCCATGGATCAGAACGGTCTCTGCATAGGCTGCACCACCGAACACAGCCATCGAAGCGGCCAGCACGGCCCCTTTCATGAATGACATGAAAATTCCTCCCATTTTCACTATGCGAAATTGCGTTTCGCATTTGCGAGTGCACACTGATGCAGCCCCCGGATTCTTGCAAGCGGTTTTTCCCCGCCTTGAGAGAATCCGCCCATCACGCACGCAAGATGCTTGACTGATCGTTCAGTCAGTATTTTGATGCATCGCCATGGGGGAGTTGAAACACCAAGATTCGCAAAGCTCTGGCCGCGACCGCATTCTTGACGCGGCCGAGATCGCCTTTGCCGATGACGGCTTTTCCGGCGCAGGCATGAAGGCCATCGCGCAAAAGGCCGGTGTGGCGCAGGGGCTGCTGCATTATCACTTCACCAACAAGGAAGGGCTCTATGCCGCGGTGATCGAACGGCGATCGGGCATCATCAATGCCGAACGGCTGGAACGGCTGGCCGCGGTCGACCTGACCGCGCCCGATGCGGTGGCCCGGATCCTGCGCGCCCTCATGGAGCCGCCCCTTGGCCCCAAGGGTGGCGGTCGCGCTTATGCGCGCATTCTGGCGGGTCTGACCGTGGGGGACGCCCGTGACGCCGAACTGGTGCGCCTGCATTATGATGACACCGCCGCCCGCTTTATCGACGCGCTGCACACGGCCCTGCCCGGCGCATCTCGCGCGGCGATCAGCTGGGGGTACAACCTGGCGATTGGCACGCTTGTGGCCGCCGTCTCCAACTCGGGCCGCCCCGAACGGCTGGGTGGCGCAGACCCTGACAAAACCCAACAGGAAGACGTGCTCAACACGCTCACCACTTACGTCGAAGGCGGCATCCGCGCCCTGATCGCGCCACCGCCAGATTAACCCCGGCCCTGCCGGATCCGTTTTTTTTGGGAGGAAAAGACTGCAATGAAACTGAAACACCTTGCTCTTGCCAGCGCCCTTGTCGCCACGCCCGTGGCCGCCATCGCGCAGGATTACAACGTCACCATCGCCGCCGGTCACCCGCCGGTCTTTCGCTGGGTCAAGATGATCTCGGACGTGTTCGTGCCCACGGTTACAGAACAGGTCGAAGCGGCAGGCCGCTCCATCTCCTTCTCCGAACAATATGGCGGATCGCTCGCCAAGGTGGGCGAGGAACTTGAAGCGGTCGAGGCTGGACTGGCCGAAATCGGCACATGCCAGGCGCTCTTTGATCCGGCGAAACTCGCCGTGCAGAACGTGACCTATTATACGCCCTTCACCACGTCGGATCTGGGCAAGGTGTCCACGATCATCGACGACATGCACGCCAACCTGCCCGCCATGACCGAAGCCTATGGCGAAAACGGTGTGGTTTATCTGGGCGCGCCCATCGTGATCGACGATTACCTGCTGATGACGAACTTCCCGGTTAATTCGCTGGCCGATCTGGACGGCCGCAAGGTCGCCGCCCCAGGGGCCGCCATCAATTGGCTCTCGGGCACCGGTGCCGTGGGCGTGTCGGGCAACCTGACGACCTATTACAACGAGCTGAAAACAGGCGTCTATGACGGCGTGATCGTCTTCGCCTCTGCAGCGCTGCCCGGCAAATTGTTCGAGGTCGCGCCCTTCATCACCAAAGCAGGTCTCGGCGCGCAATATGCCGGTTCGCTCTGCGCGAATGAGGCGTGGTATGACAGCCTGCCGCAAGAAGCCAAGGATGCGCTGGCCGCAGGCGCGGACGCGGCCCAAGCCTGGTATGTCGACCAACTCGAAGCCGCCGTCACTGCGTCGCTGACTGCGATGGGTGAGGCAGGTGCGACCATCCAGGACGCCCCTGACGGCATGCGCGAAGCCTGGGCCGCTGGCATGGACAACGCCGCGCGTGAATGGGCCGACAGCCTTGACGCACAGGGCAAGCCAGCCTCCGAAGTTCTGACGAACTACATGACGGCCATGCGCGACGCGGGTGCCACGCCCTTGCGCAACTGGGATACCGAGTAACCCTCGATGTCCGACACCACCACCCCGCAGCGGGAGCCTCTCCCGCTGCGATTGCTTGACGGTATCACCCAAGGGCTGAACGTGGCAGGATCAACGCTGATCCTGCTGCTTATGACCCTTGTAGGGATCGACGTGGCAGGGCGGAACCTGGCCGGCAACCCCATCAGCGGCGTGCCGGAACTGGTGACGCTCTCCATCGTCGCTATCGTCTTTCTGCAAATCCCCGCCGCCCTCAGGCAAGGTCGCATGACCCAATCCGATGCCTTCATCGGTTGGCTCACCCGTACCTATCCGACAATCGGAAATCTGCTGGCAACGCTCTTCGATCTGATCGCCATCGCTGTGATCTGGGTGATCTTACGCGAGACCTGGCCCATCTTCACCCGCGCCTGGGACCGCGGCGAGTTCGTCGGTGCCGTGGGTGATTTCGCCGCCCCCGTCTGGCCCGTAAAACTGATCCTCATCCTGGGCGGATCCGTCCTGATCCTGCAATTTGCCGCCCGCATCTGGAGGCGCTACCGATGACAAGGCATTTCGAAATGCCTTGGACCAAGCGGTTTCGAAACCGCTTCCCAAGCCTGTTCGAACAGGCTTCATCCAAGCCGCTTCGAAGCGGTTTGCCCGAGGCACCCAGATGACCCCGTTCGACATCGGCCTCCTGTCGCTCCTTGCCATGGGCGTTGCCGTGATGGCGGGCATGTTTGTACCCATCGCGCTGATGGTCTGCTCCTTCGTGGGTGTCTGGGCGATCAAAGGCTCCCCCGTTCTGGCTTCCAAACTCCTCGCGTTGGCCGCCAATGACGCCATCTCCAGCTATTTCTTCGGCGTCGTGCCCCTTTTCGTGCTGATGGGCTTCATCGTGTCCGAGGCAGGCTTCGGCCGCGACGCCTTCGACGTGGCCAATGCCGCCTTCCGCAGGCTCAAAGGTGGGCTTGGCGTCGGTACAGTCGGCGCAAACGCCATCTTCGCCGCGATCACCGGCATCTCCATCGCCTCTGCTGCCGTTTTCACCAAGATCGCCGTCCCGCAAATGATCCGCCACGGTTATACCCCGCGCTTTGCGACAGGTGTGGTCGCCGGGTCCTCCGTCCTGGGCATGATGATCCCCCCGTCCCTTCTCCTCATCCTATTCGGCATCCTCGCCGAACAAAGTATCGGAGATCTCTTCATCGCAGGCATCGGCCCCGGCCTCCTGCTCGCCATCTTCTTCTCCCTGGGCATCGTCGCCATGGCGATCTTCACCCCCCGCTTCGTGGGCTCCCCGGATGAGGCCGACATCCCCAGCCTCCCCCGATCCGAGCTTCTGAAAAAAGCCCTCCCCATTGCGAGCCTCATCATCCTAGTCCTGGGCGGCATCTACGCGGGCATCTTCACCCCCGTCGAGGCCGGTGCCATGGGCGCCATCGGCGCACTGGTCTTGGGCTTCGCGATGGGCCGCCTGACGCTCAAATCCCTCTGGACCGTTCTGGTTGAGACCGGCCTGGTCACAGCCACCGTCTGTTTCCTGATCATCGCCGCACAGATGTATTCGCGCATGTTGGCGCTCTCCGGCGTGCCCGCAGGCCTCGGCTCCCTCGCGACAGATGCCGAGCTGGGGTACTGGGGCATCATCCTGATCTACTGCGCCATCGTGATCGCGATGGGCATGATCCTGGACAGCTCGTCCATCATGCTGATCCTCGTGCCGCTGATGCTGCCTGTGGTGATCCCAATGAATATCGACCTGATCTGGTTCGGCATCATCACCGTTTTGGCGGTGGAAATCGGCCTGCTCACCCCGCCTTTCGGGATATCGGTCTATGTGATCAAGGCCACGCTCGATGATCCCAACATCACCTTGGGCGATATCTTCAAAGGGGCAGCACCCTTTGCGCTGATCATGCTGCTCGTCCTGGGCCTCGTCCTGGCCTTTCCTGCAATCGCCACCGGATTGTTACGCTAACCCGCCTGAGACCGCCCATCAGGGCGGGCGATGCCCCTGATAGAAGGAGCCCTAAATGCCCCGACGCTATATCGACCTCTCTGTCCCGCTGGAAACCGGCATCGCCTCGGACCCGCCGATGATGCTGCCCGAGATCGAATACATGGATCACCAGCAAACCGCCGAACAGGTAATGATGTTCTTTCCGGGCCTTCGACGCGAAGACCTGCCCGGCGGCGAAGGCTGGGCCATCGAACGGCTGCAGATCGCCACCCATAACGGCACGCATGTGGACGCGCCCTATCACTACCATTCGACGATGAACAAAGGCGAGCGCGCCATGACCATCGACGAGGTGCCACTGGAATGGTGTTATGGCAACGGTGTGAAATTCGACTTCCGCGAGGTGCCGGACGGCCATGTTGTGACCCCGCTTGAGATCGAAGCCGAACTGGCCCGCATCGGCCATACCCTCCAACCTCTGGATATCGTCGTGGTGAACACCTCCGCCGGCGAAGCCTATGGCCGCGACGATTACCTGATGAAGGGCTGCGGTTTCGGCCGGGATGCCACGAATTACCTTACCTCCAAAGGGGTCCGCATGGTCGGCACCGACGCGTGGAGCTGGGACGCGCCCTTCGGCTACACCGCACAGGAATACGCCAAGACGGGTGACGCCTCCATCATCTGGGAAGGCCACCGCGCGGGCATGGATCAGGGCTATTGCCAGATCGAGAAAATGACGAACCTCGATCAACTGCCCGACACCGGCTTCACCGTCTCTGCCTTTCCGTTCAAGATCAAAGCCGCCTCTGCCGGGTTCACCCGCGCCGTGGCCATTATCGAGGAGTAAGCCAAATGCGCCTTGGAACTGTCTGCTATGAAAACCGCGAACGCGTCGTTGCCGATCTGGGCGAAGGCCGCATGCTGGATCTGCATCTGGCCGCCGAGCATGCCCATGAGAACGAAGCACTCTTCATCGACATGCTGTCCGTCATCTATGGCGGCGATGAAGCGCTCGCACTGGCGCAATCCTTGATCGATAACGCCCAGGATGCCGCGATCCTGCTGGAGGAGGAAATCACCTTCCGCCCGCCCATCCTGCCCGTGCAATACCGCGATTGCCTGGTGTTCGAGACGCATCTGAAAAACAGCTTCGCCCAGGCCGAAAAGATGACAGGCCGCCCCTTTGCCATCCCGCCTGTCTGGTACGATCAGCCGATCTATTACAAAGGCAACCGGATGAGCTTCATCGGCCATAAGGAAGATGTCATCTGGCCAAACTACGCACAATTCCTGGATGTGGAGCTGGAGATGGCCATCATCATCGGTAAGAAGGGTAAGGATATCTCCGCCGCCGATGGGCCTGCGCATATCTTTGGCTATTCCATCCTGAACGACGTCTCGGCCCGCGATGCGCAGATGGTCGAAATGCCCGGCCAGCTGGGCCCGGCCAAGGGCAAGGATTTCGACACGGGCAATATCCTCGGCCCCTGGATCGTGACGGCGGATGAGGTGCCTCACCCCGCCGCCCTCGACATGGAGGTATCGGTCAACGGCGAACGCTGGGGTGGCGGGAACTCCTCCCAGATGCACCATGATTTCGGGCGGATCATCGAACATATCTCCGCCTCCGAAACGCTCTATCCGGGCGAGGTGATCGGGTCAGGCACAGTCGGCACCGGCTGCGGGTTGGAGATCGGCAAACATCTGCAACCCGGCGACCAGTTCGACCTGACGATTGAGAAAATCGGCACGCTCACAAATCGGATCGTGAAGTCATGAGCGTCGATCTCGACCAAATGCCCCAAACCGCACAGGTGCAGTTCAACTGTACGGGCACCGCCGTGGGCAAGATGCGCAATGAACTGGCCGTCGACATGGTGAGGCCCTTCCACGAAAGCTTCCAGCTCGCCTCGGACGAAGGCGCTTTTCACGGCGGCGACGCCTCGGCCCCACCGCCTCTTGCCTTATTCGTCGCCGGACTGACCGGCTGCCTGATGACCCAGATCCGCGCCTTTGCCAAACGGCTGGGCGTAACACTGACCGATCTGAAGGTGGAAACCCGCGTGGTCTGGGACTGGCAAAAAGCGGGCCGCGTGTACGAAACCGCACCCAACAGTTTCGAGATCGACGTGCTGATCGACAGCCCCGACGCGTTCGAAGACACGGTGGCCCTGGTTCATGCGGCGCAAAAGGGCTGCTTTCTGGAGCAGACCCTTGGCCAGCAAAACAAAATCCGCCACCGGATTTTGCGCGATGGGGATTATGTGGAGATCTGACCGGAAGGCAGACCCGTGGCGGGCCGGTCGGATGGGTATTTGAAGCCAGAAAGA
>NZ_JXYH01000049.1 GCF_001262635.1 Aestuariivita boseongensis | reverse complement strand
ATCAATGGGTCCTGACCCTAACAGTGTCCGTAAGTGGGCTATTTTCATAGTTGTCGGCCCGTCGGATATTTTAGTCGGCGGGTCAATTCAGCGATGGAACACTTGTAAAACAGTCCAACCTAAATACCCAAAAGCCATGACCGCTTTGGGCTCAGTGTAGCCATTCGCTGCGTCGGACATGAATGTCGGCTAAACTAATGGAACTGGTCGTTGTGCCTATTGATACGGTCTGTCGGTCAACACAATGTCGACGCTAGGAGTGGGAGGGACGGATTGAGGATAGACAATGTCTACAATCCAACTTCCCGTCATCAGACCCAAGCACGTACCCTGGAACAAAGGGCGGCTCGTTGGCCAGAAACGGCCTCTGCTCGCGAAACAGGTCTGGGCGATCCGTGCCCGGCTCGAGCTCTCCGGTAATCTGAGGGATCTTGCGCTGTTTAACCTTGCGATCGACAGTAAGTTGCGCGGTTGCGACCTGGTTTGTTTGAGGGTCTCTGACCTGATCACGGGAAACAGGGTCCGCGAGCGTGTAACGATTATCCAGCGCAAGACCAAGCGCCCCGTGCAATTTGAGATTTCGGAGAATACCCGCAATTCCATTTGGAATTGGGTGAGCCGTCCGCAGATGCTTGGCTGTATTTACCTCTTCCCCAGTCGTTTCCATGGCAGTCCGCATGTATCCACCCGGCAGTATGCGCGCCTTGTCCGGGATTGGGTGTCGGCAATTGGTCTGGATCCCAATGGATACGGGACGCATTCACTGAGACGCACCAAGGCCGCGTTGATCTACCGCAAAACCGGCAATTTGAGAGCGGTTCAGCTGCTGCTTGGTCATACAAAGGTGGATAGCACTGTGCGGTATCTCGGTGTCGAGCTTGAAGACGCGCTGAGTATTGCCGAGAAGATCGACATTTGAACTTTAGGCGGGCGGTTGCGACCGTCCGCCTTCTGTCCTTGGATCTTCGATCTTCCGCTGGACTTCCGAGCCCGTGTGAGCGTCACTGTTGTCAATTAGCAAATTGGTTTCCTGCCCGGTCTGCCGGGCTTTGGGCAGTACGGGGTGCCGGTGCCCCGCACTTAAATGGAGACCAAAATGGCCGAACAAATCAAAAAAATTCCTTCGACGTGTCTGGGAGGGGAAAAGCTGCGAAAGCAGACAGGCAAATCCAAATCCGACACCTTGCATCAACTCTTGTCGCGGCGGAACGGCGCAACGGTTGCTCAGCTTCAAAATCAGCTCGGCTGGCAGCCGCATACAGTGCGCGCGGCGATCTCCCGGTTGCGATCCTCCGGCGTATCGATCGAGCTCGATCGGTCGGGCAAGTTTGCCCGCTACCGCGTGATAGACGGAGTAGGTCAGTGACAAGGTCCCTGGCAACATTGAGCCTTCAGGAGTTGGAACAGGCGGATGCGGCCGCACTTCGACAGCTTTGGGCGGAAACCAAGGGGTCAGAGCCGCCCAAAACCTTTACCGCGCGTCTGATGCGACTTGCGCTTGCCTGGGAGGCTCAAGCCAAGTTGTCAGGGGGCGAGACGACCCAAACGCATAGTGCGTGGAACCGGGTTATGCGGACGAGAACTGAGAATGACAACGACCGCGCAAACTTGCGGACGGTTTGTGATGGCACCCGCCTTTTGAAGAAATGGGGCGGGACAATCCACGAGGTCTTGGTCACGGAAAACGGACGCGCACTATGGAACGGGGAGCGGTACACATCCCTTTCCGCGGTCGCGCGTGCGATGACGGGTACCAATCGCAACGGTCCCAAGTTCTTCGGGCTGCGTGAGGACGCAAATCGATGATCCGCCAGCGTTGTGCCATCTACACGCGAAAGTCGACAGAGGAAGGGCTGGATCAGGAGTTTAACTCGCTGGAGGCGCAGCGCGAGGCTTGTGCTGCTTACATTCTCAGTCAGAAACACGAAGGTTGGATGGAACTCTCAGATCGTTATGACGATGGCGGCTACTCCGGCGGAACGATGGGCCGTCCGGGTCTGAAGCATTTGCTTGCGGATGTGCGTCACGGGCGTATCGATGTCATTGTCGTTTATAAGGTGGATCGGCTGACACGATCGCTGGCCGACTTCGCCAAGATGGTCGAACTGTTCGACGGGTCAGGGGTGTCGTTCGTTTCGGTAACCCAAGCCTTCAATACGACCTCGTCGATGGGGCGCCTGACATTGAATGTACTTCTGTCCTTCGCCCAATTCGAACGCGAGGTGACGGCCGAGCGTATCCGGGACAAAGTCGCTGCCTCCAAACGCAAGGGCATGTGGATGGGGGGCGCGGTACCCTTGGGCTACGATGTCAAGGACAAGGCTCTCGTGGTGAATCCAGATGAGGCAGGGGTCATCCGGATCATCTTCGCAGAGTATTTGTCCACGGGTTCGGTACGCGAACTGTCAAAGCGTTTGAACAAACTTGGTGTTGTTAGCAAGCGCCGTACCAATCGGTTCGGTCGCACTACTGGTGGCAGCGCTCTCTCGCGCGGTGCGCTTTACAATATCCTGCGCAATCCGATCTACATTGGCAAAACCCGTCACAAGGACGCAGTCCACGATGGGCTACACGAAGCAATCATAGATGACGATACTTGGGCTAAGGTGCGGGCCCTCCTATCGGAACATGGCGGGAAGAAGATTAGCACATCCCGCCGATCTGCAGAGCGTGTACTAAATGGTCTGCTATTCGACCAAAAGGGCAGGGCGATGCGGACGACCTACGCATGCAAATCCATGCGTCAGGGCAGTACCGCTCGGACAAAACGCTATTGGTATTATACGTCAAAGCCGACTGGTGCAGAGGACAGGGCCGACATCACGCGCCTGCCTGCGATTGCGATCGAGCGCCTTGTTTTTAGCAGTCTTTCGTGTCGATTGAGCGATAGAGCCTGGCTGGCAGAGCAAATCACACGAGCCGACGTGGCGGATGCTCCGATGGTTGACATTTTGCAGGCGGCGGACGCCCTCAACTCAAAGATTGAAGTAGACGACAGTGATACCCACACGCACAACCTGAGCGGATTGATTAAACGCATCGAAACGCAACAGGATCGTCTGTGTATTAGGCTTGATCTGAGTGCACTGTTCGTACAAAATACAGATCACAGGCCGATTTTGGCCAGTTTCGAAGTGCCGTACAGTAAACGCCAGAACGGTCGTTCCCGACCTATCGTCATTACACCTGAAAACGCTCCACAGCCGGACACGGATCTCATCGCACTTGTCGCTGATGCCAGACGATGGGCTGGCGAACTTCTAGAAGGAAAATCTCAAACCATCCAGCAAATTACTGAGCGGGAAGGTCTGCGCAGCGGATCTGTCAGTCGCATTCTTCCGCTCGCCTGGTTGGCCCCGGACATCGCGATGGCTATTCTTGAGGGTCGCCAACCACCCGAACTCACAGCGAAATCCTTGCGCGATCTTCCTGGACTGCCGCTGAGCTGGGAGGAGCAGCGGCGGATTTTGGGTTTTCCGGATCACTAAGCTGGGCTGGTTCCGCTCAAGACCTCATAGGGACATGCCCGGCAGAGACTTTCAACGTATGTGCCCCAAAATCGCTTCAAACTGATACCTATCGTGAGGTCTTGTGCTGTTTGAGCTCCTCTAACCCACGGATAAGTCGGGACTATCCAGAACTCGCATTCTGCCGGCGGTTTTGAGGAGACTGAGTGGTGGGCGACCCTGGAATCGAACCAGGCGTGCGTCTCCGCGAGGGAACCGCAGGTGGCCCCTGCCAACAGGTCGAAGCGCAGGATCGATCCGGGGGATCGATCGGGAGGACGCAAGGCCGGGCTGCGTTCGACCGAATTACATATGCCGGAGGAGTTTTGAGTGGTGGGCGACCCTGGAATCGAACCAGGCGTGCGTCTCCGCGAGGGAGTTACAGTCCCCTGCCACACCTTGCGGCCTGTCGCCCACTGTTCTTGCGCATTGCGCTGAACGTGCGGGCGTGATTACAAGCGCGCCCAAGGGCCGTCAACAGGAAAATCCCTGTAGAGGGCCGGACGCAGAAACGGGATGTGATACCCATGAAAAAACCCAAATGGGTCGTGGAAAAGGAACAGGCGAAAAAGGCGCAGGCTGCGCAGACGGTCTGGCTTTTTGGCCTGCATGCGGTGCGCGATGCACTGGGCAATCCCGCGCGCGACAAGCTGCGCCTGATCGTGACGCAAAATGCCGAGGCCAAGCTGGCCGATGCCATTGCCGCATCCGGGCTCACGCCCGAGGTGGTCGATCCGCGCAAGTTCAACGCGCCTTTGGATCCCGGTTCGGTGCATCAGGGTGCCGCGCTTGAGGTCAAGCCGCTGGACTGGGGCAGCCTGGAGGACCGGTGCTTTGACGCCCATCGGGTGATCCTGCTGGACCGGGTGACTGATCCGCATAACGTGGGCGCGATCCTGCGATCGGCCGAGGTGCTGGGCGCGCAGGCGGTGATCGGGACGCGGCATCATTCCGCACCCGAAACCGGAGCTTTGGCCAAGACCGCAAGTGGCGCGTTGGAGCGTCAGCCGTATCTGCGGGTGCGCAACCTGGCGGATGCCATCACCGAGTTGCAGCGCATGGGCTTTATCGTGCTGGGCCTGGATGGTGAGGCCGAAGAGACGATCGAGGCCGCGCTGGACGGTCTGTCGGACCGGCCCGTTGCGCTTGTTCTGGGGGCGGAGGGGCCGGGACTGCGGCAAAAGACGAAAGAGACCTGCGATAAACTGGTCAAAATCGACGCGGCGGGCGCGTTTGGGTCGCTCAATGTCTCCAATGCGGCGGCGGTGGCCTTATATGCCTCTCTGAAGGCATAAGGAGAGGTCTCATCGCGTATCCCACGAAAATCGCCACCTGCTGCTACTGCGGCACGCGCGCGGCGCTGGTGCTGAAAGGCCGCAACCGGCATGAGCTGGCCTGTTCCTCCTGCGGGGCGCCGCTGCATGACATGAAGATGCTGCGCAAGGATCGCGAGGGGCCGCGCGAATTGGTGCCGCCCAGCCGGGTGCGGGAGGTCGCTGTACCTGCGAAAGCGCACAAACCCAGGAAGGCCAAGCCCGAAAGGCCGGTGAAGCGCAAGCGCCGCAAGGGGTTGATGTCGAAGCTGTTCGAGGAAGCGTTTGACGTGATCGAGGATATCTTCGACTGAAACGCTTCTCACGCGCGCGGGCTGCCAGATCACATCGCCGTGCGGGGGCTGGCGTGACGCATGGGAAGGCGTCATCTTGGGGACACGATCAACGAGGAGATTTTCCGATGCTGTCGCGCCGTCTTTTTCTTGCCTCTGGGGCCGCACTTGCGGCGGCGGGACCCGTCCGTGCGGATCAGCCGATGTTCTTTGCCCGCGAAGGGGCCGTGATCGGCGGAATTGACGTGGTGGCCTATTTCACCGAAGGGCGGCCGGTGAAAGGATCACGTGATCACGCGGTGATGTGGAAAGGGGCGGTTTTTTATTTCGCCTCAGCCGCCAATCGCACCCGGTTCGAGATGAATCCGATGCGCTATGCCCCGCAATATGGCGGCTATTGCGCGTACGCGGTCGCACGCGGCTACACCGCGCCGGTGGTGCCTGAAGCCTGGCAGATCGTCGACGGCAAACTGTACCTCTGCTATTCCCTGCGGGTGCTGGAGCTTTGGCAGCGCGACATTCCGGGATTTATTGCGCGCGGTGACGCCAACTGGCCGCAGGTTTTGCAGGCTTAGATCGGCGGAATTCCGCCAAAATATGCGCAGATCACGCATCCGTCACCGTTGGCCCTCTTTTCAGACAGAAATGCTCACCTATCTCAAGTGCATGACGCAGAGCCGGAACCTCTGCGATCACTTCACTGTCCCTCGTTCCGTGACTTTGCGCTCAAGGATTTCCTTGAGCGCTTTTTTCTTGGATAACGGGATAGTAAGTTGCGCCCATGACACAATATTCCGATGATTTCCTGCGCCGCATCCTGAAGGCAACCAAGACCATCGCCATGGTCGGCGTGTCGATGAACCCGGTGCGGCCCAGTTACTATGTCGCGCGATATCTGGACCTGAAGGGGTTCGATATCGTGCCGGTCAATCCCATCCATGCGGGGGAAGAGATTTTTCGCAAAAAGATCGTGGCCAGCCTGAGCGACATCGACAGGCCCATCGATATGGTGGACATCTTCCGGCGCTCAGACGCGGTGCCCGAAATCGTGGATGAGGCGATGGCGCATCTGACAGGGCTGAAAACGATTTGGATGCAGATTGGCGTGGAGCATGCCGAAGCCGCCGCCAAGGCGGAAGGGGCGGGGCTGAATGTCATTCAGAACCGCTGCCCGAAGATCGAATATCAGCGGCTGTTCGGGGAATTGCGCATGGGCGGGTTTGCGACCGGGGTGATTTCGTCAAAGCTTTGAGCGGGCCGAACGTTCGCGGAAAACTCCGCGCGGCTCAGCGGCTGGCCTTTTCGTCTAGGCCCGAGATGCCTTCGCGGCGCGCCAGTTCGGCCAGCACGTCGTCCAGCGTCACATCGCGCGCGGCCAGCATCACCAGTAGATGATAAAGCACATCGGCCGCTTCCGCCGTCAGCGCCGCGCGGTCACCTTTCACCGCTTCGATGATGGCTTCCACAGCTTCTTCGCCGAATTTCTCGGCGCATTTTTCGGGGCCTTTGGCCAGCAGTTTCGCGGTCCAGCTGCTGTCGGGATCGGCGGATTTGCGGGCTGCGATGGTCGCGGCCAGGGTGTCGAGCGTGCTCATGTCAGCCTCATCGGGATGCCTGCGGCGGCCATGTGTTCCTTGGCCTCGCGGATGGTGTAGTCGCCGAAATGGAAGATCGAGGCGGCAAGCACGGCCGAAGCATGGCCTTCGGTCACGCCTTCGACCAGGTGATCCAGCGTGCCCACACCGCCCGAGGCGATGACCGGCACATCCACCGCATCGGCAATCGCGCGGGTCAGCGGGATGTTGAAACCTGCGCGTGTGCCGTCTCGGTCCATTGAGGTCAGCAGTATCTCCCCCGCGCCCTTGGCGGTGACGGTTCTGGCGAATTCCACGGCGTCGATGCCGGTGGGTTTGCGCCCGCCATGGGTGAAGATTTCCCATTTCCCCGGTGAGACGGTCTTGGCGTCAATCGCGCAGACGATGCATTGGGAGCCGAACTGATCCGCGGCCTCCGCGATCACATCGGGGTTGGCCACGGCGGCAGAGTTGAAGCTGACCTTGTCAGCGCCTGCCAGCAGCAGATCGCGCACGTCTTCCTTGGTGCGCACGCCACCCCCCACGGTCAGGGGGATGTAGCACTGCTCGGCCGTGCGCTGGACCACGTCATACATCGTGCCGCGGTTTTCATGGGTGGCATGTATGTCGAGAAAACAGAGCTCATCCGCGCCGGCGGCATCATAGGCGCGGGCCGACTCCACCGGATCGCCGGCATCCACCAGATCGACGAAATTCACGCCTTTGACCACGCGGCCATCGGCGACATCAAGGCAGGGGATGATGCGGGTTTTCAACATGGGCGGTGTTCTAGGCCGGATCAGGCAGTTTGACCAGAGAGTGGATGCGCCGCCACGCGCGCAAGGGCATTGCGCGAGATCAGGATGTGAAAGGGCATGATCGCCGCCAGATAGATGCGCCCGCCGATATTGTGGGGCTCTACCCATGTGGCCAAGGTCACGCGCCCCTGATGCGATGTGACGGACACCCGGAAATTGAGGTGTTTGTCGTCAAAGCCTGCGACCAGTTCGGTGTCTGTCTCTGATTCAACCGGGAAGATGCCCACACGGTCGGGCGCTTCGGGGCCATCATTGTCGAGCCCGAAGGGCGTGGTGATCAGCCGCCGCAGCCGCAGCAGGCCCTGCGCCCAGCCGGGGAAATCTGTGATGATCTCGGCAGCGGCGCGCGGGGACAGGGGGGAGGCGACACTGTAGCAGTCCAGAAAATCCCCCGGCACGCGGCGTGCGTGCAGGGCAGAGAAGGCAGGCAGGGGGGAAGTGCTGACAGGGGCAGACATGGCGCGGGCTCTCGAAAGGATCTGTCAGGTAGATCGGCACGCGACCGCGCCAATGCCATGAGGCGCGGTGACGCGGATCTCAGCGCTGGGCGCGGATCGCCTTGATGATATCGCGCAGCGCGATCACCACCATGATCAGCAGGCAGAGCCCCGCCACGGGCAATGTCGCCAAAAGAAACCAACCCGAGACAAAGGCTGTGTAAAGCTGTTCGCCATAATCCACGCCGTCCA
Organism: Aestuariivita boseongensis; assembly: GCF_001262635.1. GTDB lineage: Bacteria > Pseudomonadota > Alphaproteobacteria > Rhodobacterales > Rhodobacteraceae > Aestuariivita > Aestuariivita boseongensis. The sequence continues at coordinate 21,617 of NZ_JXYH01000049.1, read as the reverse complement.
CAACGCAGGGGTTCTGGAACCCTTCATGGACGATGCAGCCATGTTCTTTGGCGAAGTTCGAAGACCACAGAACAAGATAGGCGGGATAGAGGCAGACCGCGATGACGGCGGTCAGGATGACGTATATCCAGCGAAACTTCATCCCTCTGACAGCGCGGTCAGCGCCTCGGCCAGATCAATCGCGCCATCATAAAGCGCGCGGCCCGAGATTGCGCCCGAGATCACGCCGGTATCCCGCAGCGCGATCAGGTCGGCCAGCGACGACACCCCGCCCGAGGCGATCACGGGGATCTGCACCGCACGGGCCAGATCGGCTGTCGCGTTGATATTGGGGCCTTGCATCGCGCCATCGCGGTTGATGTCGGTATAGATGATGGCGGCCACGCCCGCGTCCTCGAAGGATTTGGCGAGGTCGGTGACCATCACGTCCGTCTCCTCCGCCCAGCCTTTGGTGGCCACGCGGCCATTGCGTGCATCAATGCCCACAGCCACATGGCCGGGGAAGGTGCGGGCCGCTTCGCGGACCAGGTCGGGGTTTTCGACGGCGACAGTCCCGAGGATCACGCGGGCCAGGCCCTTATCCAACCACGCCTCGATCGTGGCCATATCGCGGATGCCGCCGCCCAGTTGGGCGGGAACATCGGTGGCCTTCAGGATCGCCTCGACCGGAGCGGCGTTCACCGGCTCCCCGGCGAAAGCGCCGTTCAAATCAACCAGATGCAGCCATTCACAGCCCGCCTCCACAAAGGCCATGGCCTGGGCGGCGGGATCGTCGTTGAAGACGGTTGCCTGGTCCATCTCGCCGCGCAGAAGGCGCACGGCCTGGCCGTCTTTGAGGTCAATCGCGGGATAAAGGATCATGGTCGGGCCTTTCGCTGTCTGGGCGGCTTTATGCACGCCGGACAGGGGAATGCAACGCGACGCCAAGTCAGTCTTGCGCGAAATGGCTTTGATACGTCAGAGTGGCGTCAAAATGGGAGGACAGACCATGAAGAAAACCATCCTTGGCATCGTGACTACGCTGGCGCTGGCGACACCGGCCTTTGCCGATCCGATCTATGGCACCTGGAAGACCATTCCCGATGACAACGGGAATTTCGGCCATATTCAGGTGGCGGCCTGTGGCGCGAAGATCTGCGGCAAGCTGGTGCAATCGTTTAATGGGTCCGGCCAGCCGATCGACAGCCCGAACAATGGCCGCGACATCATCTGGGACATGGAAGCCGATGGCGGCGGGAAATACAGCGGCGGTAAGGTCTATTCGCCGGACCGCGACAAGACCTATAACTCCAAGCTGGAGCTTGCGGGCAACGCGCTGAAAGTCTCGGGCTGCGTTCTGGGCATCTGCCGGGATGGCGGGACCTGGTCGCGGGTGAAGTGATCCTGTCCCGGACTTGATCCGGGACCTCCTGTTCCGCCGCAGAGGCCCCGGATCAAGTCCGGGGCGTCTTTCATTTCAGGGTTTCCACTTCAGGAAATTGCCGATCAGGCGCAGGCCCGTGGCCTGGCTTTTTTCGGGGTGAAACTGGGTGCCGATCATGGTGCCGGTGCCCACGATGGCGGTGACATCGCCGCCGTAATCCACATGGGCGATCCGTTGTGACAGATCGGTCATCGCCATGTGATAGGAATGCACAAAATAGGCGTGATCGCCGGTCGAGATCCCCTCAAGCACCGGGTGGGGCCGGTCGATGACCAGATCGTTCCAGCCCATATGCGGCACTTTCAGCGCCGGGTCCGAAGGGGTGATCTTCACCACTTCGCCCCCGATCCAGTCCAGACCGGGCGTGTCTTCATATTCGCGGCCCCAGCTGGCCATCAGCTGCATGCCCACGCAGATGCCCAGAAACGGGCGGCCGCGATCCTCGACCGCCTCGCGCATGGCGTCATAGACGCCGCCCTGCGCCCGCAGCGCGGCGGCGCAGGCCGGGAAGGCCCCGTCGCCCGGCAACACGATCCGGTCGGCCTTGGCCACCACATCGGCATCCGAGGTGACGACAACCGTGCCGCCATCCACCTCGCGCGCCATGCGCTGGAAAGCTTTTTCCGCCGAGTGCAGGTTCCCGCTTTCGTAGTCGATGATCGCCGTCAGCATGGGCGTTACAGCGCGCCCTTGGTCGAAGGGATGGCATCGGCCTTGCGCGGGTCGGTTTCCACAGCGTCGCGCAGGGCGCGGGCGACGGCCTTGAAGGCGGCCTCGGCCATATGGTGGCTGTTGATCCCGTGCAGCGCATCGACGTGAAGCGTGATGCCGCCATGGGTCGACAGGGCCTGGAAGAATTCGCGCACCAGTTCGGTGTCGAACGTGCCGATCTTGGGCGTGGGCAGGTCCATGTTCCACACAAGGAATGGCCGGCCCGACAGGTCAAGCGCGGCGCGCACCAGCGCGTCATCCATCGGCAGAAGACACGCGCCATAGCGGCGGATGCCCTTCTTGTCCCCCAGCGCCTGAGTCAGCGCCTGACCCAGCGCGATGCCGGTATCTTCGACGGTGTGGTGGTCGTCGATGTGCAGATCGCCCGCGGCGCGGATTTCCATGTCGATCAGCGAATGGCGCGCCAGCTGATCCAGCATGTGGTCGAAGAACCCCACGCCGGTCTGGTTGTCATACTGGCCGGTCCCATCCAGAGAGATGGAGACGGTGATATCCGTCTCGGCCGTTTTGCGCGTGATCTTTGCCTGACGCATGGGCGTTTTCCTTTGCAATACGCGCGCCTTATAGGGCGGGAGAGGGGCGGGCAAAAGCCCCCTGATCGGGATTGCCGGGCAACTGTGTCGGAACGGGCGCGCGCGGCAGGGGATTGCGCCCGGCCTGTGCCCGTGTCAGCTTGGCCCCTGACCCATGAGATGAGGCCAAGATGGCAACCTGTGTATTCGTTCAGATCCGCTGCACACCCGGCACCACCTACAAGGTCGCCGAAGAGATCGCCCTGCGCGAAATCCATTCCGAGCTGTATTCGACCAGCGGCGAATATGACCTGCTGATGAAGCTTTACATCCCCAAGGACAAGGACGTGGGCAAATTCATCAATGACGAGCTACTGGGCATTCCGGGGATCGAGAGGTCTTTGACCACGATGACCTTCAAGGTGTTCTAGGCCGGGCAGGGGCGGTGGGGCGCCCTGATGCGCATTTAAAGATGTAAGTGAAATACATCTGTTGCTATTTTTTGTCATTTACTGTCAAACTTTCCCAAAGGGGCGGAGGAAACGCATAGCTTGGACAGTCTGTTTGACATTCTGATGCGGGCTTTCGGGCTGGTCGCCGCCTGGGACGGTACCCTGTCCGAGATCGTGGGCCTGTCGTTGCAGGTCACCCTGACGGCTGTGGCGATTGCCTGTGTGATCGGCCTTCCGCTGGGGGCCGCGCTGGGCGCGTTCCGCTTTCCGGGCCGCCGGGGGGCGATTCTGATCACAAATGTGCTGATGGGCCTGCCGCCGGTGGTGGTGGGGCTGGTGGTCTATCTGATGTTGTCGGCCTCGGGGCCGATGGGGGTTCTGGGGCTTCTTTATACGCCCACGGCCATGATTATCGCCCAGACGCTGCTGGTCACGCCGATCATCGCCGCGCTGTCGCGGCAGGTGGTCGAGGATCTGAATGCCGAATATGCCGAACAGTTCGCATCGCTTGGTGTGGGGCGGCTCCAGCGGATGGGGGCGCTGTTGTGGGATGCGCGGTTCAGCCTGCTGACGGTGATCCTTGCCGGCTTTGGCCGCGCCGTGGCCGAGGTGGGCGCGGTGATGATCGTGGGCGGCAATATCAACCACGTGACCCGCGTGATGACGACGGCGATTGCGCTTGAGACCTCGAAAGGGGATCTGGAGCTGGCGCTGGCCCTTGGGCTAGTGCTGCTGGGGATCGCGCTGGTGGTCAATGTGATCGTGATGACCGTGCGCGGCACGGCGGTGAGGGCGGCCTATGCATGATCCCACCCGCATCGTTCCGGGCGATCCCGGCGCCAACGTGATCGAGGCGCGGATCACGCCGCCGCTTATGGCTGCGCGGGGCTTGGGCTGCGTTGTCGGGGGGCAGCCGTTGCTTTCCGGGATCGACCTGACGCTCCAGGCGCGTCGGCGCACAGTGGTTCTGGGGCCCAATGGCGCGGGTAAAAGCCTTCTTTTGCGGCTGCTGCATGGGCTGATCGCGCCGTCTGAGGGGCAGGTGCTGTGGCAGGGCCAGCCCATGACCCAGGCGCATCAGCAATCCCAGGCAATGGTGTTCCAGCGCCCGGTCCTGCTGCGCCGGTCGGTGCAGGCCAATCTGCGCTTTGCCCTGAAAGTGCGCGGCTTTACCGGGCGCGAGCGTGCGCGGCGTGTGGACGAGGCGCTTGAGATGGCCGGGCTGACCCATCTGGCGCACCGGCCTGCGCGCGTGCTGTCGGGCGGGGAACAGCAGCGTCTGGCGATTGCCCGCGCGCTGGCCTGCGGGCCGCAGATGCTGTTTCTGGACGAACCCACGGCCAATCTGGATCCGGCGGCGACCGCCCGTATCGAACGACTGATCATGGGGGCGCATGATCAGGGCGTCACCCTGGTGATGGTGACCCACGATCAGGGACAGGCCCGGCGATTGGCGCAGGATCTGATCTTTCTTCAGGACGGCCGCGTGGCCGAAGCAGGGCGCGCCGATGCCCTGTGGCAGGCACCAAGGTCCGAGGCGCTGCGCGCCTGGCTTGAGGGCCGGCTTTTCGTAACAGACCCGAGGTGAACATGTTCAAGACATGGATGACACGCGCCGCTCTGCTGGCGCTTCTGGCCCTTCCACTGCCCGCCTGGGCCGACGGGTTTATCCTGATGCAATCCACGACCTCGACCCAGAATTCGGGGCTGTTCGATCACCTGTTGCCGATCTTCACCGAAAAGACCGGGATCGAGGTGCGCGTGGTCGCCGTGGGCACGGGCCAGGCCATTCGCAATGCGCGCAACGGCGATGGGGATATCCTGTTCGTCCACGCCAAACCGGTCGAGGAGGCTTTCGTGGCCGATGGCTTCGGCCTCGAACGATTTGACGTGATGTATAATGATTTCGTCATCGTGGGGCCTGCGGGCGATCCGGCGGGGTTGTCGGGGCAGGCGGATGTTCTGGGGGCCTTTGCAGCGCTGGCCGAGGCGCAGGCGCCTTTCGCCTCGCGCGGCGATGACAGCGGAACGCACAAGGCCGAATTGCGGCTGTGGCAGGCGGCGGGGCTGGATCCGCAGGCGGCCTCGGGCACTTGGTACCGCGAAACCGGCTCAGGCATGGGGGCCACGCTGAATATCGCCGTGGGGATGGGGGCTTATGCAATGACGGACCGGGCCACCTGGATCGCCTTTGGCAACAAGGGATCGCACAGCATCGTCTTTGAAGGCGATCCGCGGCTGTTCAACCAATATGGCATCATCGCCGTGAACCCCGCACGCCATCCCAATGTGAAGGCCGAACTGGCGCAGCAATTCGTGGACTGGATCCTGTCGGACGACGGTCAGGCCGCCATCGCCGCCTTCAAGGTTGACGGACAGCAGCTTTTCTTCCCCAACGCCACGCGCTGAGGCCTTAAGGCGACACCCAGCGCACCGTTCCCAGCGGGGACAGGTCATAACCTTTCAGTTGCGCCGCTTTCTGCGCGCAGGCATCCGAGTGCAGGAAAGCCAAAAGCGCCTGCACCGGCGGTTCGAAATAGGCTTTGCGGTCGATCAGCAGGTCGAAATGCTCGGTCGCGAGCGGCAGGAAGGCCAGCCCGTATTGATGCGCCGCCGCCTCAAGCCCGAAGCTGATATCGGCCTGGCCCTGGGCCACGTCCTGCGCCGCGTCCGTTTCCGTGCGCGCAGGCTGCGGCGCAATGTCGATCCCGCCCAGATCCATGCCCCGGGTCAGCCGGTCAAACAGGCTGCGCGCGCCCGCACCGGGTTGGCGCAGGATCATCCGAAGGCCGCCCAGATCCGACAGGCCCTGCACCCGCCCGGTCAGATCCGGGCGCATCATCAGACCCTGACTGCGCCGCGCCATGGCGATCAGCACACAGTCGCTCAGCCCTGCTTCCGTGACCGCCTGGATGTTCCAGCCATCCGCTTCGGGAATATGCAGTCCCGACAGCATCGACGCGCCCGACCGGAACGCCTCAAGCCCCGCCGCGCTGCCGTCGAACAGTGTGGCGAGGCCGGCATCGGCCTCCCGCGCGGCCCAGTCCAGAAGCGGATCGTGAGAGCCCGCGATGATCGGCGGGCGGTCCATAGCCGAGGGCGCGCCGCCGTCGATCCAAGCCGTCAGTTCGTCTTTGGGAAACAGCAGCTTTCCCGTCACCCGGCGATGGGGGATCTCATTCGCGGCCGCCAGGTCATAGACCTTGCGTTCCTTCACGCGCAGCAGGTCCGCGACCTCGCGCGTGGTCAGGAAAGCTGTCGGCCCGGAAGGGATGGTCATGCGTCGCTGCCTTTGAGGTGTCCCATGATCCATACTTGCCCTGTTTTGTCCCGCGTCAATCCCCAGTGCCGCAGCCTGCCATGGCGTCAGCCATTTGCGACAGAAGCGCGGGGTACAGCGTCGCCCCAAGCTCCAGATCCGCGCCAAGCGGGTCCAGAACGCCGGTTTTGACATCCGCTTCCTCGAACACCGCGTTGATCAGGGCGGGGTTGAACTGCGGTTCGGCAAAAACGCAGGCGATGTTTTCGCTTTGCGCCAGATCGCGGATCGCTGCCACCCGCGCAGCACCCGGATCAGAGGCGTCCGAGATCGAGATCGCCCCGCGTGTGGCTACGTCAAAGCGGTTTTCGAAATACTGATAGGCGTCGTGATAGACCACGAAGGAAATCTCTCCGGCGGCGGACAGCTTGTCGGAAAGCTCGGATTGCAGCGCCGTCAGCTTTTCCTGGGCAGCGTCTGCATTGGCCTGATAGGTCGCGGCATTCTCGGGATCGGCTTCGGACAGGGTGTCCGCCATCGCCGCCAGCCAGATTTTCGCGTTTTCCGGGTCAAGCCAGGCGTGAGGGTCTTCGCCGGAATGGTCATGCGCATGGGCGTGGGTGTGGCCGTGATCGTCATGCCCATGGTCGTCCTTGTGCGCATGATCGTCATGCCCGTGGTCGTCCTTGTGCGCGTGATCGTCATGGCCATGATCGTCATGCCCGTGACCGTCCCCGAAAATCGCCGAGTCGCGATAGGGCAGGTGCAGCGTTCCATTGACGGAAAACAGCGCAACAGATGTCGCGCCTCCCGCCAGTGTGTCTTTCGCCTCTTCCAGCCATGGGGTCAGGCTGCCGCCGACCCAGAAGATCACCTCGGCCTCCTGCAATTTGCGCGCATCCGACGGGCGCAGCGAGAATTCATGTGGCGACGCGCCGGGCGGCAGGATCAGCTCAGGGGTGCCCACGCCCTCCATCACCATGGCAGCCAGCGAATGCACGGGCGGAATGTCCGTGGCGACGCGCGGCACATCGGCCAGGGCAGGGGTGGCAAAACCAAGGGCGAAAAGGGTGGCGAGGCGCATGGCAGGCATTCCTGTTATGTTATAACGGTTGCGCCTGTAATAATATAACTGTTATACTGTATCAATACCCCTCGGCCGCTAAGTGGACATAGGCCCATGACAACCCCAGGATTTGAACATCACGATCACGCAAGCTGCATCTCCGGCAGCCTTGAGGCTGTGGAAAAACAGTGCAAGGACAAGGGGTTGCGCCTGACGCCCGTGCGCAAACGGGTGCTGGAAATCCTGCTGGACGAACACCGGGCGATGGGGGCTTATGACATTCTTGACCGGCTCAGGGCCGAAGGGCTGGGCTCGCAACCGCCCATCGCCTATCGCGCGCTGGATTTTCTGGTCAAACACAGATTCGTCCACAAGATCGAACGGCTGAACGCCTTTATCGCCTGCGGCCATCCCGGCGAACGCCATGTACCCGCCTTCCTGATCTGCCGCAGTTGCGACAGCGTGGCCGAGGCGCATACCGACCTGACCCAGGGCCGTCTGGGCGATGTGGCGCGCGATGCGGGCTTTGTGATCGAACGCACGGTGGTCGAGGCCGAGGGCCTCTGCCCAAAATGTCAGGAGGAGGCCGCGTGAGCCTGATTACGGCCACGGGTCTGACCGTGAAGGTCGGCGATGTCACCGCGCTGACGGGGGTGAACTTCGCCATCCGGCCGGGGGAAATCGTAACCATCGTGGGCCCCAACGGATCGGGCAAATCGACCCTGTTGCGCGCGCTGATCGGTGCGGTGAAACCTGCCAAGGGAATGGTTGAACGCAAACCGGGTCTGAGGATCGGCTATGTGCCGCAGAAGCTGGCCATTGACGCGACCCTGCCGCTGACCGTGCGGCGTTTTCTGAACCTGCCGCACCGGCGCGCGGCCTCTGACATCGACACGGCCCTGCGGGAAGCGGATGTGGCCGGGCTGGCCGATCGCCAGATGTCGGCGCTTTCGGGCGGGCAGTTTCAGCGCGTGCTGCTGGCGCGCGCGCTCATGGATCGGCCCGAGCTGCTGATCCTGGACGAGGCCACCCAAGGCCTCGATCAGCCCGGATCGGCGGCCTTCTATCAGAAGATCGCCGATCTGCGCGACAGTCTGAACTGTGCCGTGCTGATGGTCAGCCATGAATTGCACGTGGTGATGAGCGCATCCGACAGGGTGATCTGCCTCAACGGTCATGTCTGCTGTGAAGGGGCGCCGGATATCGTCGCCTCGGCCCCCGAATACCGGGCGCTGTTCGGCACCGGCACTGGCGGTGCGCTGGCGCTTTATCGGCACGAACATACCCATTCGCATGATCATACCCATGATCACGGCCACAATCATGATCACGAGGCGGCGGAATAATGCTGGACGATTTCCTGATCCGTGCCGCGCTGGCAGGCGTTGGTGTGGCCATTGCCGCAGCACCTTTGGGCTGTTTCGTCGTCTGGCGGCGCATGGCCTATTTCGGAGAGGCCACGGCCCATGCCGCCATCCTGGGTGTGGCCTTGTCGCTAGCGCTGTCCATGTCGATCTTTGCCGGCACGCTGTTTGCGGCGCTGGTCATGGCGCTGCTGATCACCGGGCTGACCCAGCGCAGCTATGCGATGGATACGCTTTTGGGGGTGGTGGCGCACAGCTCTCTTGCGGTGGGGCTTGTGGCCGTGTCGCTGATGGAGGGGGTGCGCGTCGATCTGATGGGGTATCTCTTTGGCGATATTCTCGCGGTGTCGCGCGGCGATCTGGCGGTCATCTGGCTGGGGGCGGCGGCGGTCTGCGCGCTGGTGCTGTGGCGCTGGTCGGCCCTGCTGACCGCGACGCTGAACCCCGATCTGGCCACCGCATCCGGCATCGACCCGCGGCGCGAACAGCTGATCTTTACCCTTGCGCTGGCGGTGACCGTGGCCGTGGCGATCAAGGTGGTGGGCGTTTTGCTGATCGTGGCGCTGCTGATCATCCCGGCGGCTGCCGCGCGCCCCTTTTCCCGCACGCCCGAGGTGATGGCCGCCATCGCCATGCTGATCGGAATAAGCGCGGCGCTGGGCGGGCTCCGGCTGTCTTACCTTTATGACACGCCCACAGGCCCCACGATTGTCTGCATGCTGGCCGGGGCCTTTCTTGTGGCCAATCTGCGCGCGCTGTTCCAGACCGCCAACCGCGCCTGATCTGCCTGAAATTCCGGCACGGGGTTTCACGCGGATGGAATTTTGCCGAATCCAAAAATTTACCAATTGATAAAATTTTCGGATGTGTCAGTCTGAGTAGCAACAAATGTGAACTCAGGGAGACCCAGCATGGCGCAAGGTTCCATGGCCCCCGGCATTCATCCGGGGCGGTTGTCATCAGATCAGCTGGCCGAGAATTTCGAAGATCTGCACGCCCCCTTCGCCCCGCATGAGGCAGCCGTGGCGGCGGATCGCTGTTACTTCTGCTATGACGCGCCTTGCGTGACGGCCTGTCCCACGGCCATCGACATCCCGCTGTTCATTCGTCAGATCCAGACAGGTCAGCCGGAAAACGCGGCCAAGACGATCTTCGATCAGAACATTCTGGGCGGCATGTGCGCCCGCGTCTGCCCCACCGAAACCCTCTGCGAGGAAGCCTGCGTGCGCGAGACGGCCGAGGGCAAGCCGGTCGAGATCGGGCGCCTGCAACGTTTTGCCACCGATACGATGATGGCGCAGGGCGTGCATCCGTTTGAAAGGGCCGCGCGCACCGGCAAGCGCGTGGCGGTTGTCGGGGCGGGGCCTGCGGGTCTGGCCTGTGCGCATCGGCTGGCGATGAAGGGCCATGACGTAGTCATCCATGAGGCGCGGGAAAATCCCGGCGGGCTGAACGAATACGGCATCGCCGCCTATAAGACCGTGGGCGGCTTTGCCGAGGCCGAGGTCGACTGGCTTCTGAAAATCGGTGGTATCACGGTTGAAACCGGCAAGGCGCTGGGCCGCGATCTGAGCCTTGAGGGGCTGAAAGCCGACTTTGACGCGGTGTTCCTGTCGATTGGTCTGGGCGGGGTGAATGCCCTGCGCGCGGATGGGGAAGACAAATCCGGCGTGGCCAATGCGGTGGATTTCATCGCCGAACTGCGTCAGGCCGACGATCTGACCAAGCTGCCCGTGGGCCGCAATGTGGTCGTGATCGGCGGCGGGATGACGGCGGTGGATGCGGCGGTGCAGTCGAAACTTCTGGGCGCGGAAAACGTCACCATCGCCTATCGCCGGGGCCGCGAGGCGATGAGCGCCAGCCGCTATGAACAGGATCTGGCGGCCTCGAAAGGCGTAAAGCTGATGTTCAACGTCCAGCCCGTCGCCGTGCATGGCAATGGCGCCGCGGTCGAGGTCGAACTGGAATACACCACGACCGAAGGCGGCAAGCTGACAGGCACCGGGGAAACCCTGCGTATCGCTGCCGATCAGGTGTTCAAGGCGATCGGTCAGACACTGGAAGGCGCGCCCTCGGGCCTGACGCTGGACGGCGGCAAGATCGCCGTGACCGGGGCAGGGCGCACCAGTGTCGATGGCGTCTGGGCGGGCGGCGATTGCGCGACAGGCGGCGATGACCTGACCGTGACGGCCGTGGCCGAAGGCCGTGATGCCGCCGAAGACATCCATGCAGGTCTGATGGCGTGAGCGAGGAGGACAGCGTCTTGATCACTCTGGGCGCACCTTTCTACCGATGGGACAATCGGCTTTTTATCGAGGATCAGACGATCAGCGGTCTGCACGCCTGGGCGGATCATTTCCACCGCGTGGTGGCGGCCTCGATTTGTCTGGCGGAAAAACCCCCGGCGGGCTGGTCGGACGCGGCAGAGGCGGGGATCGCAGCCCCCCGGATCGAGATCGTGGAGCTGCCCGACGGCTATGACCGCGCGACCTTCCGCAAGACCCGCGATGCGGTCGCCGCGCAGTTTCTTGAGATCATGCGCCGCGTGACCTACCGGCTGTTCGCCATTGGTGGCTGGCTGGGCGATTGGGGCGTTCTGGGCGCGGATACCGCGCGCAAACATGGCATTCCGCACGGGATCTGGTTTGACCGCGTGGAAAGCCAGGTGATGCTGGAAAGCGCGGGCCCGGGCCTGAAAGACCGCCTGAAAGGCCGGGTGAAATGGGCCGTGGGCGCATGGAATGAACGCCGCGTGCTCAAGGGGGCTGATCTGGCGCTGTTGCACGGGCGCACGGTCTATGACCGCTTTGCTCCGCTTACCCGCAACCCGCAGATTGTCGAGGATATTCACCTTACCGAAGCCGACCGGATCAGCGCCGAGGATTTGGCGCAGAAACAGGCCGATGCGCTGGGCGGGCCATTGCGGCTGGTCTATGCGGGCCGGGCGACGGCCATGAAAGGCCCGCTGGACTGGGTCGAGGTGCTGGCAGGGCTGTCGGCGCGCGGGATCGACTGGCAGGCCGATTGGCTGGGCGATGGCGACATGCTTGCGGCGATGCAGGCCCGCGCCGGCGAACGGGGCGTGGCGGATCGCATCACGTTTCACGGCTTTGTGTCGGACCGGCCCACGGTTCTGGCCGCGCTGCGCCGTGCCCATGCGCTGCTGTTCTGCCACCTGACCGACGAAAGCCCCCGCATCCTGATTGAATCGCTCCATGCCGGGACACCTCTGGTCGGTTATCGCGACCCCTTTGCCCGCGATCTGGTGAACGAACAGGAGGCCGGCCGCCTTGTAACACGCGGCCAGATCGACGCCTTGACCGACGCGCTCGCCGCGCTGGATGCTGACCGCGCCGTTCTGGCCGACCTGATCGGGCGCGCGGCGGCTTCGGCCCGCCACCTGACGCGCGAGCAGGTCTTTGCCCATCGCTGCGAGATTATCAAACAGAACCTGAAACGTGACCCCGTGGAGGACCACAATGGCTGATCTGACAACCAATTTCCTTGGCATCTCAAGCCCGAACCCGTTCTGGCTGGCCTCGGCCCCGCCCACGGACAAGGAATACAATGTACGCCGCGCCTTTGAAGCAGGCTGGGGCGGTGTCGTGTGGAAAACGCTGGGGTCGGAAGGGCCTCCGGTCGTGAATGTGAACGGCCCGCGATATGGCGCGATTTATGGCGCGGACCGGCGGTTGCTGGGGCTCAACAATATCGAACTGATCACCGACCGCCCGCTGCAGACCAACCTGGACGAGATTGCCCGCGTGAAGGCCGATTACCCCGACCGCGCGGTGATCGTGTCGATCATGGTCCCCTGCGAAGAAGCGGAATGGAAAGCCATCCTGCCCCGTGTGGAGGAAACCGGCGCGGACGGGATCGAGCTGAATTTCGGCTGCCCCCACGGGATGAGCGAACGCGGCATGGGATCGGCCGTGGGCCAGGTGCCTGAATATATCGAAATGGTGACGCGGTGGTGCAAGGAATATTACTCGAAACCCGTCATCGTGAAGCTGACCCCCAACATCACCGATATCCGCTATCCGGCGCGCGCGGCGCATAAGGGCGGCGCCGATGCGGTCAGCCTGATCAACACGATCTCCTCGATCACATCGGTCAATCTGGACAATTTCAGCCCCGAACCGTCGATTGACGGAAAGGGATCGCATGGCGGCTATTGCGGGCCGGCGGTGAAGCCGATCGCGATGAACATGGTGGCCGAGATCGCGCGCGATCCGGAAACCGCCGGCCTGCCGATTTCCGGCATCGGCGGCGTCACCACCTGGCGCGACGCGGCCGAATTCATGAGCCTTGGCGCGGGCAATGTGCAGGTCTGCACGGCGGCCATGACCTATGGGTTCCGCGTGGTGCAGGAGATGATCGCAGGCCTGTCGCGCTGGATGGATGAGAAGGGCTATTCCAGCACCGACCAGTTCATCGGCAAGGCCGTGCCCAATGTCACCGACTGGCAGTATCTGAACCTGAACTACGTGACCAAGGCGCGCATCGATCAGGATGCCTGCATCAAATGCGGGCGCTGCTTTGCCGCGTGCGAGGATACCTCGCATCAGGCGATTTCCATGTCACCTGACCGGGTGTTCGAGGTGATCGACGCGGAATGTGTGGCCTGCAACCTGTGTGTGGATGTCTGCCCGGTGGAAAACTGCATCACAATGGAGCGGCTGTCCGCAGGAACGGTTGATCCACGCACCGGCAAGACGGTTTCGGATGATTACGCCAACTGGACAATGCATCCCAACAACCCGATGAGCACGGCGGCCGAGTAAAGCCAGGAACGCGCCTTTGGCGCGTGCCTCCGGCGGCCGGTATTTGAAAAAGAGAAGAAGCAGGGGCACGACCTTGTCTTCTTCTCTTCAAAAATACGGGCGGGGTTTGGGGCAGAGCCCCAATGGCGCTAGGTCGGGGTCAAAAGCCGCCGGTAGAGTGTCTCGATGAACTCCGGCGCGCTTTGGAACGGATCCTGATCGCCCATCACGGCGCGCACCTGTACATCGAAATCCGCGTAATGCTGGGTCAGCGACCAGATCGAAAAGATCAGGTGATAGGGGTGGACCTGCGCGATGTGACCCGCCTTCATCCAGCGCGTCAGCAGGTCGATTTTCTCATCGACCAGGGCCTTCAGATCGGTCGACAAAACCTCTCCGATCCGGGGCGCGCCCTGCAGGATTTCATTGGCAAAAAGCCGGCTTTCGCGCGGGTAGGTGCGGCTGATCTCCAGCTTGCGGGCGACATAGGCCAGCACCTCCTCCAGCGGATCGCCCTCCGGGTCCATCTCGCGCAGGGGATCCAGCCAGGTGTCCAGCATCTGCTCCAGCAGGCTGGCGTGGATCGCCTCCTTGCTCGGGAAGTAATACAACAGGTTGGGTTTCGATAATCCCGCCTCTTTCGCGATCTGATCGACGGTGGATCCGCGAAAGCCATGGGTCGAAAACACATCCAGCGCGGCCTCCAGAATCACGGCGCGGTTCTTTTTCTGGATTCGCGTCGGGCCTTGTGTGTTCATTGCCTAACTTTCCGTCATCAGCCGAAGGATCCGGCAAATACTTGCGCCCCGGCCTCGCGCAATTTCTTGACTGTCCGGACCTGAGTGGTAGCGTGAGTTTGACCAGTTGGTCAAAACAAAAGATGCGCCTTCCACAGGCCGGGGGATGACAGATGGCGGCACCGGGTGAAAACCTTCGTATCAATGGCGAACGGCTGTGGGACAGCCTTATGGAGATGGCCAAGATCGGCCCCGGCGTGGCGGGCGGCAACAACCGCCAGACGCTGACCGATGAGGATGGCGAAGGCCGCGCGCTGTTCCAGAAATGGTGTGAGGATGCGGGCTGCACCATGGGCCTGGATCAGATGGGCAACATGTTCGCGCAGCGCGACGGCACCGATCCGGATGCGTTGCCGGTCTATGTGGGCTCGCATCTCGACACCCAGCCCACGGGCGGGAAATACGACGGCGTTCTGGGCGTTCTGGGCGGGTTGGAGATCATCCGCACTCTGAATGATCTGGGCATCAAGACGAAACACCCCATCGTTGTGACCAATTTTACCAATGAAGAGGGCACACGCTATGCTCCGGCTATGCTGTCCTCGGGTGTCTTCGCTGGCATCCACACGCAGGACTGGGCCTACGCCCGCGAGGATGCTGAGGGCAAAAAGTTCGGCGACGAACTGACCCGCATCGACTGGAAAGGCGATGAAGAGGTCGGCGCGCGCAAGATGCACGCTTTTTTCGAACTGCATATCGAACAGGGCCCGATCTTGGAGGCTGAAGGCAAAGATATCGGCGTGGTCACCCACGGCCAGGGCCTCAGCTGGACGCAGGTGACGATCACCGGCAAGGACGCCCATACCGGCTCGACCCCCATGCCGATGCGCAGGAACGCAGGGCTGGGCATGGCGCGGGTGCTGGAGCTGGTGGACGAGATCGCGTGGTCCCACAAACCCCATGCGGTGGGTGCTGCGGGCCATATCGACGTCTATCCCAATTCGCGCAACGTGATCCCCGGCAAGGTGGTCTTCACCGTCGATTTCCGGTCCCCGGAGCTGGCCGTGATCGAGGATATGGAGGCGCGTCTGCGAGAGGGCGCCCAGAAAATCTGCGATGACATGGGGCTTGAGATTGAGTTCGAAAAGGTCGGTGGTTTCGACCCCGTAGCCTTTGACGAAGGCTGCGTCAGTGCGATCCGCAATGCGGCGGAACGACTGGGATATTCCCACATGAACCTGATCTCGGGCGCGGGCCATGACGCCTGCTGGATCAACCGCGTGGCGCCCACTGCGATGGTCATGTGCCCCTGCGTCGATGGCCTGAGCCACAATGAGGCCGAGGAAATCAGCCCCGACTGGGCGCGCGCAGGCACCGATGTGCTCTTCCACGCGGTGGTTGAGACGGCGGAGATTGTCAGTTGAGCATCGACATCATCGGCCCCGAGGATATCGAGGCCATGATCGAGAAGGAAGTCAAAGCCTATGACACCAGCACGAAAGCCCGGGCCGACACCCTTGCCGCCTTCCTCGAAGCGCGGCGGAAACCGGTGCTGGTGACTGTGAATTTTTCGGGTGGCATCCAGCAGAAATGCTATTCTGTGACCCGGCCCAATGGGGATTATCGCGTGATTTACCTGCCGCTTGCGGGGTATTTCTCGCTCTGTGTGGAAAGCGCGTTCGGGCCTTTGGACATCGGCGTGCACGGGCCCGCCATCGACTGTTTCGGCTCGGTCTGAGGGGGAGATATGGACAGAAGCTTTGTCCAGCAAATGATTGTTTTCGCAGCGATCTTTTTGATCCTGCAGGTGGGGCTTGATCTGGCCCAGGGCGTGCCGTTATCTCCCGGCGTGTTCCTGAGCCGCCTGATCACCACTGTTATTGCCACCGGCCTTTATGGCGCGCTGACGCTTTGGCTGAAAAAACGCAGACAACGGAAGGATTAACTCATGTCCACTGTCATCAAAAACGGCACGGTCGTCACCGCGGATCTCAGCTATGAGGCGGATGTCCTGATCGAAGGCGGTGTGATCACCGAGATCGGCAAAGGCCTGAAAGGCGACACCGAACTGGACGCCACGGGCTGTTACGTGATGCCCGGCGGCATCGACCCGCATGTGCATCTGGAGATGCCCTTCATGGGCACCTATTCCAGCGATGATTTCGAATCCGGCACACGCGCGGCCCTGGCGGGCGGCACCACGATGGTGGTCGATTTCTGCCTGCCAAATCAGGGCGAAGGCCTCTGGGACGCGGTCAAACGGTGGGACAACAAATCGACCCGTGCCAATTGCGACTATTCCTTCCACATGGCCGTGACCTGGTGGGGGGAGCAGGTTTTCAACGACATGAAAACCATCGTTCAGGACAAGGGCATCAACACCTTCAAGCATTTCCTGGCCTACAAAGGCGCGCTGATGGTGAATGATGATGAGCTTTTCGCCTCCTTCAACCGTCTGGCGGAGCTTGGGGGCATTGCCATGGTCCATGCCGAAAACGGTGATGTGGTGGCCGAAATGACGGCGAAACTGCTGGCCGAGGGCAATACAGGGCCCGAGGCGCATGCCTATTCGCGGCCCTCCCAGGTTGAGGGCGAGGCCACCAACCGCGCCATCATGATCGCCGATATGGCGGGCGTGCCTTTGTATGTCGTGCACACCTCCTGCGAGGAAGCGCATGAAGCGATCCGCCGCGCGCGTCAGCAGGGCAAGCGCGTCTGGGGGGAGCCTTTGATCCAGCACCTTACGCTGGATGAAAGCGAGTATTTCAACCCCGATTGGGACCACGCCGCGCGCCGCGTGATGTCGCCGCCCTTCCGGAACAAGAAACACCAAGACAGCCTCTGGGCCGGTCTGATGAGTGGGTCTTTGAGCGTCGTGGCCACCGATCACTGCGCCTTTACCACGGAACAGAAACGCTATGGCGTGGGTGATTTCTCGAAAATCCCGAATGGTACGGGCGGGCTTGAGGACCGGATGCCGATGCTCTGGACCCATGGCGTGGGGACGGGGCGTCTGACGCCCAATGAGTTCGTGGCAGTCACTTCAACAAACATCGCCAAGATCCTGAATTGCTATCCGAAAAAGGGTGCGGTGCTTGTCGGCGCAGATGCCGATCTGGTGGTTTGGGATCCGGAAAAAGAGAAGACGATTGAGGCCAGCACCCAGCAATCGGCCATCGACTACAACGTGTTCGAGGGCCAGAAGGTTAAGGGCCTGCCGCGCTTCACACTCTCGCGCGGACATGTGGCGGTCCATGATGGAGAGATCCGGACGCAGGAAGGCCACGGCAAATTCGTGGCGCGCGAGCCGAACGGGACGACCAACAAGGCGCTGAGCACGTGGAAAGAGCTGACTGCGCCGCGGCCCGTGGAGCGGACCGGCATTCCGGCGACAGGGGTTTGAGAATGCGAGTGTGCCCCGGGCGTGCCCCGGGGCCTCGCCAAATATTGAGAACAGGCCAGGCGGATGAACGTGGCACAAAATGACAAAGAGGTCCCGGGGCAGGCCCGGGACGGGGCAGGCCCGGTGATCGAGGCGCGCAATCTGGATCTGACGTTTCAGACAAATGACGGGCCTGTACAGGCTTTGAAAGACGTGAACCTCACGATCAACAAAGGGGATTTCGTCAGTTTCATCGGCCCGTCGGGCTGCGGCAAAACCACGTTTCTGCGCGTAATGGCGGCGTTGGAAACACCAACGGGTGGGACGATCACCGTGAACGGCATGAGCCCGGATGAGGCGCGTCGGAAGCGTGCCTATGGCTATGTGTTTCAGGCTGCGGGGCTTTATCCTTGGCGGACGATTGCGGGGAACATCAAACTACCGCTTGAGATCATGGGGTTTGATAAATCCGAGCAGGAAGAGCGCGTGAATAAAGTCCTGCAACTTGTTGATCTGGAAGGGTTTGGAAAGAAATACCCCTGGCAGTTGTCGGGCGGGATGCAGCAGCGCGCCTCCATCGCGCGGGCGCTGGCCTTTGATGCCGATATCCTGTTGATGGATGAGCCGTTCGGTGCTCTGGACGAGATCGTGCGCGATCACTTGAACGAACAGCTTTTGGCGCTCTGGGCGCGGACGGAAAAGACGATTGGCTTCGTGACGCACTCGATTCCGGAGGCGGTGTATCTGTCGACCAAGATCGTGGTGATGTCGCCGCGGCCCGGGCGGATCACGGATGTGATCGAAAGCCCGCTGCCGAAGGAACGGCCGCTCGATATCCGCGACACGCCGGAGTTTCTGGAGATCGCCCACCGCGTGCGGGATGGGCTGCGGGCGGGGCACGCCTATGACTGAGGCTGCGCGCGCGGTGACGTTGGACTTCCGTATTTGGAGCAAGAAGAAGGGGCAGGTTGGTGCGTAATTTGCTGCCCGTTCTGGTGGTGTTGGCCGCGATCATCGGCATCTGGTATGCCGCTGTGGCGCCCATGAATATCCGCGTGGCGCTGGATCAGGCGGAACGTGCCGGGGTGGCGGTGGAACCTGCCGGATCGCTTGAGCGGCGCGATACCTCTGTCTGGCGGCTCATGGCGGCCAATCCGGGGCAGATCAGTGCGGGCTATGCGTTGGAGCGGCCCCGGCTGCCCACGCCGCAGCAGGTGGGCCAGGAGCTGTGGAAAACGACCGGGGAGATGGCCCTGCGCGGGCGTGCGATGTCGAAACGGTCGTTGATCTATCACGGCTGGATCACGCTGCAATCGACGCTGTGGGGGTTTTTGCTGGGCACCACATTGGGCATCCTTGGGGCGGTGGCCATCGTCTATTCCCGCGTCGTGGATATGAGCCTGATGCCCTGGGCGATCATCAGCCAGACCGTGCCCATCGTGGCGCTGGCGCCTATGATCATCGTGCTGAGTTCTCAGCTGGGGATCGAGGGGCGCGGGGTGCCCAAGGCGATTATCTCGGCCTATTTGTGTTACTTCCCGGTTCTGGTGGGGATGGTGAAGGGGCTTCGCTCGCCCGCGGTGTCGCAGTTGGATCTGCTGAAAACCTATAACGCCAGTGGGTTGCAGGCGTTTTTTAAACTGCGGTTGCCTGCCTCGGTGCCGTATCTGTTTACGTCGCTGAAAGTGGGCATTGCGGCGGCTCTGGTCGGCACCATCGTGGGTGAGTTGCCCACGGGTGCCATCAGCGGTTTGGGCGCGCGCATCCTGATCGGGGATCAGTTTGGAACGCCGCTGGCGATCTGGGCGGCGCTTCTGGCGGCGGCGATCCTTGCGGGGCTGTTGGTAACGCTTCTGGATGTGCTCCAGCGCGTGACGCTCAAACGCATGGGGATGCAGGCATGAGCTGGCTGATCTTTGCCCTTGTCTTCTGGATCGGCGCCTGGGCGCTGAATGCCTGGCTGGCGAATTCGGCCTATGCGCAGACGCGTGCGGTTCGGGTGCTGATCCCGGTTCTGTTTGGTGTGACCCTGCTGGTCTTGTGGGAGGGGGTGGTGCGTGCTTTGGGCGTCTCTCCGGTGATCCTGCCGCCGCCCTCGACCGTGGTGCAGACCTTTGCCAATTCGACCGACATCCTGTGGGAGGATTTTCAGCAGACCGTGTTCAAAGGCGCGCTGACGGGCTTTGTCATTGGCGCCTCTGCGGCCTTTCTGACGGCGATTGCCATCGATCGGTCGGCCTTCCTGACCCGCGGGCTTTTGCCCATTGGGAATTTCGTGGCGGCCCTGCCCATCGTGGGGATCGCGCCCATTCTGGTCAGCTGGTTTGGGTTTGACTGGCAGTCAAAAGCTGCCGTGGTCGTGGTCATGGTCTTCTTCCCGATCCTCGTGAACACGGTGCAGGGCCTGCGGGAAACCGATGCGATGCAGCGCGATCTGATGCGCACCTATGCGGCCGGATATTGGCAGATGCTGGTCAAACTGCGCCTGCCTGCGGCGATGCCCTTTATCTTTAACGGGCTCAAGATCGCGACCACGCTGGCGCTGATCGGGGCAATTGTTGCTGAATATTTCGGCTCTCCAACGCGGGGCATGGGATTTCGTATCTCAACCGGCGTCGGGAGCTTGTCGATCGATCTGGTCTGGGCTGAGATTGCCGTTGCCGCGCTGGCGGGAACGGCGTTCTATGGTATCGTGACATGGATCGAAAAACGGGTGACCTTCTGGCACCCCTCACAACGCGGATAACAACAAGGCCTTTGAGGCAACGAGCACAAAAGACGTTCAACAAGGAGTGTACGATATGAAGAACATGATCGCAGGGGCCGTGACGGCTCTGGGTCTGATGACGGCGCCCGCCTGGGCCGCCGATGAGGTCACGCTGCAGCTGAAATGGGTCACCCAGGCGCAGTTTGCCGGATATTACGTGGCCGCCGACAAGGGCTTTTACGAAGAGGCGGGACTGGACGTGACCATCCTGCCCGGTGGCCCGGATATCGCGCCCACGCAGGTACTTGCGGGCGGCGGTGCGGATGTGACCGTGGAATGGATGCCCGCGGCGCTGGCGGCACGCGAAAAGGGTCTGCCGATGGTCAACATCGCGCAGCCGTTCAAATCTTCGGGCATGATGCTGACCTGCTGGAAGGATGCGGGCATCGCAAGCCCAGAAGATCTGGCCAACCGCACGCTGGGAGTTTGGTTCTTCGGCAATGAATTTCCCTTCATGTCGTGGATGAGCCAGCTGGGCATTTCCACCGATGGGAAATCGGAAAACGGTGTTGAGGTGCTCAAGCAGGGCTTCAACGTCGATCCGCTGCTGCAGCGCCAGGCCGATTGCATTTCGACCATGACCTATAACGAATACTGGCAGGTGATCGACGCGGGCGTCAGCCCAGATGATCTGGTGACCTTCAAGTACGAGGACCAGGGCGTCGCCACGCTGGAAGACGGGCTGTATGTGCTGGAAGAGAACCTCAGCGATCCGGCCTTTGTCGACAAGATGGAGCGCTTTGTGGCGGCCTCGATGAAAGGCTGGAAATATGCCGAGGAGAACCCCGAGGAAGCGGCCATGATCGTTCTGGACAATGACCAGACCGGCGCGCAGACCGAAAAGCACCAAAAGCGGATGATGGGTGAGATTGCCAAGCTGACCGCAGGCTCGAACGGCGCGCTGGATCCCGCGGATTATGAACGCACCGTGGCCACGCTGCTGGCCGGCGGGTCCGATCCGGTGATCACCAAGGCACCCGAAGGCGCCTGGACCAGCGCAATCACCGATGCGGCGCTGAACTAAGCCGTTTTACGCACGGGCGTCCCGGACCCGACCGGGACCTCGTTGTGAGGACGGAGGCCCCGGATCAGGTCCGGGGCGTCATTTGCACCTCAAGGTGATTGTTAAAAAACAAGAACGCGCGCGCCCCGGTGTCGGG
>NZ_JXYH01000048.1 GCF_001262635.1 Aestuariivita boseongensis | reverse complement strand
TTCAAACTTTTCCTTTGCCATGATGGCCTCCTGTTTCTTCGTGGGGTGCCGGGCTGAAGCCCGGCCTACGGTTTGTGGGTAGGGCGGGCTTCAGCCCGCCGCCCCGGTTATGCGTATTTCGCCTGGATTTCTTCCGAGATGTTCTGCGGGACCGGATCGTAGTGGTCGAACTGCATGGTGAACTGGGCACGGCCCGAACTCATCGAACGCAGCGTGTTGATGTAACCGAACATGTTGGCCAGAGGCACCATCGCGTTGATCGCGATCGCGTTGCCGCGCGGCTCCTGCCCGGTCACCTGACCACGACGGGACGTCAGGTCGCCGATGATGCCACCGGTGTATTCTTCCGGCGTGATCACTTCGACCTTCATGATCGGTTCCAGCAGCTTCGCACCAGCTTTCTTCATGCCTTCGCGCATGCCCATACGAGCTGCGATTTCAAAGGCCAGCACGCTGGAGTCTACGTCGTGGAACTTACCGTCGATCAGGGCAACCTTGAAGTCGATCACCGGGAAGCCGGCCAGCGGGCCGCTATCCATCACCGACTGGATGCCTTTTTCAACGCCGGGGATGTATTCCTTCGGCACGGCCCCGCCAACGATACGGGATTCGAAGGAATAGCCTTCGCCCGGCTCTGTCGGAGAGATAATCATCTTGACCTCGGCGAACTGACCCGAACCACCCGACTGTTTCTTATGGGTGTAGGTGTGTTCGACCTCTTTCGAGATGGTCTCGCGATAGGCCACCTGAGGCGCACCGATATTGGCTTCGACCTTGAACTCGCGCTTCAGACGATCCACCAGGATGTCGAGGTGCAGTTCGCCCATGCCTTTCATGATGGTCTGACCGGATTCCAGGTCAGTTTCCACACGGAAGGAAGGGTCTTCTGCCGCCAGGCGGGCCAGACCCGCCGACATTTTTTCCTGGTCGCCTTTTGTCTTCGGCTCGACCGCGATTTCGATCACCGGATCGGGGAAGGTCATGGTTTCCAGAACCACCGGATCCTTCTCGTCACACAGGGTGTCACCGGTGGTGGTGTCCTTCAGACCCGCCAGCGCGATGATGTCGCCTGCGAACGCTTCTTCGATTTCCTCGCGGTTGTTCGAGTGCATCATCATCATCCGACCAACGCGCTCTTTCTTGCCCTTGGTCGAGTTCAGCATGGTGTCGCCCTTCTTCATCACGCCGGAATAGATCCGGGTGAAGGTCAGGGAGCCCACGAACGGGTCGTTCATGATTTTGAACGCGAGGCCGGCAAACGGCATGTTGTCGTCGGCACGACGTGCGATGTTACGCTCTTCGTTTTCGTCGCCGGGTTTGAAGCCCATGTAGTCGACCACGTCCAGCGGGCTGGGCAGATAGTCGATCACGGCGTTCAGCAGCGGTTGCACGCCTTTGTTCTTGAAGGCCGAGCCGCCCAGAACCGGCACGAAGTGCAGCGCCAGGGTGCCCTTGCGCAGCAGTTTGCGCAGGGTCGGCACGTCGGGCTCTTCGCCTTCCAGGTACATCATCATCGCGTCGTCATCTTCTTCGACGGCCGCTTCGATCATCTTGCCGCGCCACTCTTCGGCTTGTGCCTTGAGGCTGTCGCGGATCGGTGCCTTGACCCAGGATGCGCCCAGGTCTTCGCCCTGCCACAGCCATTCTTCCATGGTCACGAGGTCGATCAGACCTTCCAGCTCGTTTTCCGCTCCAATCGGGATACCGACAGGCACAGCACGCGCACCAGTGCGGTCTTCGATCATGCGCACGCAGTTGAAGTAGTCGGCGCCGATCTTGTCCATCTTGTTGACGAAGACGATACGCGGAACCTTGTAGCGGTCAGCCTGACGCCACACGGTTTCGGTTTGCGGCTCAACACCGGCGTTGGCGTCCAGAACACAAACAGCACCGTCGAGAACCGCCAGCGAACGCTCCACTTCGATGGTGAAGTCCACGTGGCCGGGGGTGTCGATGATGTTCAGACGGTGCTTGGGCGTGTCGGCGGTCTGACCGTCTTCGGTGCGCTCCCAGAAGGTGGTGGTCGCAGCCGAGGTGATGGTGATCCCGCGTTCCTGCTCCTGCTCCATCCAGTCCATGGTGGCCGCACCATCGTGCACCTCACCGATGTTGTGGGACTTGCCTGTGTAATACAGGATACGTTCCGAACAGGTGGTTTTGCCGGCATCAATGTGCGCCATGATGCCGAAGTTACGATAACGGTCGAGCGGATATTCGCGTGCCATTTTGGCTGCTCCTAAAACCTTAAAGGGTTACCAACGGTAGTGGCTGAACGCTTTGTTGGCGTCGGCCATCTTGTGGGTGTCTTCGCGCTTCTTCACGGCGGCACCGCGGGATTGCACAGCATCCAGCAGCTCACCAGCGAGGCGTTCTTCCATGGTGTTTTCGTTGCGGTTGCGCGAGGCGGTGATCAACCAGCGGATCGCCAGGGCTTCGCGGCGCTCGGGGCGCACTTCAACCGGAACCTGATAGGTGGCACCACCAACCCGGCGCGAGCGAACTTCGACCGCGGGTTTGATGTTGTCGAGCGCTTCGTGGAAGACTTCGACGGGGGCGCGTTTGATCTTGTCTTCGACGCGATCCAGAGCACCATAGACGATGCGTTCAGCGACGGACTTCTTTCCGTCCAGCATCAGGTTGTTCATGAACTTCGTCAGAACCTTGTCGCCATACTTGGCGTCAGGCAGAACTTCGCGTTTTTCAGCGGCGTGACGGCGGGACATATCTTAATCCTCTTACTTAGGACGCTTGGCGCCGTATTTCGAACGACGCTGCTTACGGTCTTTGACGCCCTGGGTATCCAGAACACCGCGAAGGATGTGGTAACGCACACCGGGAAGGTCTTTCACACGACCGCCGCGGATCAACACAACCGAGTGTTCCTGCAGGTTGTGGCTCTCGCCGGGGATGTAGGAAATCACCTCATAGCCATTGGTCAGACGGACCTTGGCCACTTTCCGCATCGCCGAGTTCGGCTTTTTCGGTGTGGTGGTGTACACGCGGGTGCAGACGCCGCGTTTCTGCGGGCACTGCTCCAGGTGCATGGACTTCGAGCGTTTGATTTTCGGCTGACGCGGCTTGCGGATCAGCTGTTGGATCGTTGGCATTGGGCTTTGTTCCCCGTCTCTCAACACATGTGTCTTGCGGGGCAATCCCGCGGTTTCAAATTCAAATGCGCATCACGCGTCCGCAAAGCGCAAAAACCGCCTTCGCCCCCCGTTTTGGGAACGACGCGGTGGGTTTCCAGAGGATCGGGCCGTTTTGCAGACCGGATCGTGACCACTTCAGTTCTGATTTCAGCAGCAGAGACACTGGCCCCTGCCTTTGGATGAGCGGCGTATAGGGGGAGTCGGATGCCTTGTCAACAGCCCTGGCCAGCAGTTGCAAAGCTGTGCTCACACTGTCAGATTCCGCCCAAGGCGGGAAGCACCCGAGCAGACATACGGCGGAAAAACATGCAGGTGATCGGGCTTTGTCGGTTCTCCTACCCCGGCGAGGGGGGGTTTCAGGTTGAACATGGCTCGATCGAAGAGCGGATCGCCTATCTTTACGCCCCTGAACGCATGGAAGCACGGCTTGCACAGTTCGAGGCGATCACCCTACCCGGCCTGAAAGCGCAGACCGACCCTGATTTCACCTTCGTCATCGTCATTGGCGACAGCCTGCCCGATATCTGGCGTGCGCGGCTTGAGACGCTGATCGCCGATTTCCCGCAGGCGCAGTTGCAAGCGCACCCGCCGGGCCCGCACCGCAAGGTCATGCAGGGGGCAATCAACGCCGCGCGTCTGGATATGGCGGCACCCTGCCTGCAGTTCCGCCATGACGATGACGACGCCGTGGCGGTGGATTTCGTGGAGCGGTTGCGCGCCGCAGCGCGGGAGCACGCACAGCTGCTTGAGAAGAACCGTCTTGTGGCGATTGATTTCGAAAAGGGCTTTTCCGCGCGCCCCGGCCCGGACGGGATCGACGCGATGGAAACGCGGCTAAGCCTTTACGGCGTGGCGCTGGGGATGGCGGTGCGGGGCGGCGCGAAACAAACCATCATGAATTTCGCCCATAAGAAGCTGGGGAAATTCATGCCGGTAATCCGCTATGACGACAGCCCGATGTTCGTGCGCGGACACAACGACCATAACGATTCCCGGCAAAAGGCGGGTGTCCCGCCCCTGCCCCTGAGCCCTCTGGATGCAGAAACCCAACAGCTTTTCGAAGACCGGTTCGCAATCCGGCAGGCCACCGTCAGACGGGTTTTCGCCGCTTTTTGACCCGCCGTTCGCGGTAGAGTGTGAAAAGACCGCTGGCCACGACGATGGCTGCACCGGTCAGGGTGATCGCATCGGGCCAATCGCCGAACACCAGCCAGCCCAGCAGCAAGGCCCAAAGCAGGCTGGAATAACGAAACGGCGCAATTGCCGAGATTTCGCCCACCCGCATCACCATCACGCTGAAGGAGTACCCGCCGATGACGAAGATGGCAGAAGCGAGGATGTAAAGCCCTTCGCGTGCCGAGACGGGTTGCCAATCGATGGTAAGCGAGGCAAGTGCCGCGCAGACCAGAATACTGGCCGAGGTGATCACGGTGACAGTCATCGACGAGACATTCACCGACATCCTGCGCGTCACCAGATCCCTGAGTGTCACGCAGGCGACGGCCGCCAGAGCATAGATCGCGTGCGTGGTGAACCCGTCAGGCCCCGGACGCACGATCAGCAGCATACCGCAGAAACCGGCGCAGATGGCCAGCATGCGGCGCCACCCCACGGCTTCGCGAAAGAAAAGCGCCGCCCCCAGCGTGACCGTCAGCGGCAGAACCTGAAGGATCGCGGTAACATTGGCCAAAGGCATGACCAGCAAAGCCGAGAGGAAGAAATAGGCCGCACCCACCTCGGCCACACAACGCCAGAACACCAGCCACCTGTCATGGCGTGGCATGGACAAGCGGAACGTCCCCAGCCGCCACGCGAGAACTGCCAGAAACAGCGTTGCCAGGATCGCCCGCAGGGTCAGCAGCTGGAACAGCGGAATGGTCTGCCCCACCAGCTTGACGAAGGTATCGTTGATGGTGAAGGCCGCCATGCTGGCCATCATCAAAAGTGCACCCGCAACGTTTGGGGGAAGGCGGCTCAACATCTGCGGCCTGCGGAACGGTCAGGAGTCCGCGTTGAAATGCTCCAGACAGCGCTGGACAAACGGGGGGTCGACACTCTTGCGGGACTCCAAGATCGACAGGGCGTGCATCGCCGCTGATGCTGCCTCATACGCGATTGCGAGGATGACAAACAAGCGGGTCAATGCTGCATCTTCCAGGTCGGGCCAGTATCGCACATCACGGATGAACACGGCGTCCGCATCAATCCAGGCGCCAATGTCACGCGCCTTTGCCTGTGTGGATAGTTTGCGGAACATGCCGCGCAGGGGATGTTTGTTGACCTTGTGAAACCCCAGAAACATCAGCCCTGCATCGACCATCATGCGGTGCTGATCGCCGAACAGCGGCTGGCCCTCGTAAAGCTGGACAAAGGCGGTTTCGGTATGCACGCAAAGGCAATCCCGAAGAAGGTTCGGCGCGCCGGAAAAGGCCAGGCATTCCCCGCCCTGAATGTCGATTTTCAGAAAATCCATTCGACCGATTTCCGGAATGTCATCCAGCCGGGTGGTCGCGATATCCAGATGCCCAGTGACCCGCATCAGTCGCTTGAAATTGGCGATGGTCGCGGCAACGGGGGCATTCGGGTTTAGCGTGGACGTGAACCCGGGATGCATCGTGAGGTTCAAACGCTGGTCCCGTCCATCGCCGATGGCCGTTTGCAGATATCTGCGCTGATCAGTTTGAGGGAGTTTCGAAAACTCGTCCGGATTGGGTTCGAAACCGGTCAGCCGGGCAAGACCGACCTCCAAAAGCGGATCGTAAACGGGGCGTTCACTTGGATCTACATCGCTGGCCCCCACATCGACGATTTCGATACGGTTTTCACCGGACAGGGACAGGTTGTGCGACAGGATGGGCAGAAGATCAGACATCCGCGATCTTGCCACCGCTCAGAACAGAACGCGCGCCCAATCGGGCAGTTCTGCGCGCACCGGGTCAGTTTTCTTGTTTGCGATCAAATAGACGCCTTTTCGCTTTCCTTTCAGCCGGTCAAGATCCGTGCAAGCCTTGGTGAAAAAGGGCTCCCAGTCCATATCGGCGGACGTATCCAGCTTTTGAAACGCCTGTTGTGTTGTCTTGTCGAGGTTTTTCCAAACCTTCAGAGGCCTCCAGTGCTTCTCGCCGGTATCTGCGGTCATCTCGTCACTGTTGGCCAGTTTCAGACGCAGGGAGTTGCGGCGCTCCAGCTCGGCCGTGTTGAGGTATTTCAGATGCAGAAGCATCAGATCCTGCGTCACATTGAAGGGTTCGTTCGCAATGCCGTGCCCACCCGGATAGAACTCGATATCCTTCTGAGCGATGGCGGCCTTGCTGTAGAACGGCGAGTACAGCAGGCAACCTACGCTGTTGCCAACCGGCTTTGCAGGGTCCAGCAGAGCCTGCGCACTGCCGGGAAACACCTCGAAACCCGGGACGAGATAATGCGCGTCGGGCGCCAGGTTCTCGACGATATCCGTCAGGGATCCGCCAGGTTTCGTCGGCAACAAGATCTCGTCGACATCGGTGCAGATCACCGCCTTGTGGTATCGGGTCAGGCCCGAGGTAATATGCGACAGAAGCCCCCAGCGCCTTCGATCGAAATAGATATCGCCTGCGTCGCGGGGCACCTGGATCACGTTGAATTCGCCGGGGATGTCGCGGATGTAATCGTTTTGCCCGTGGGACACCACGTAAAGGTTCCGTGCACCCAGAAGCGGACCGTAATACGCCACCCACTTGCGCAGGAAAAACGCGTCATTCCAGACCATGGTGACGGCTGCGATGGACATGCGACGAGCTGCTCTTTTCTGTTTTTCGAAAGGCTATCCGCAAACACGGCCTTGGTTCAAGAACTAGCCGATCAATGAAAAAGGCCCCGCCGAAGCGGGGCCCTGTTATCTTCAAGCGAATGCCGATCAGTCGCGGCTTTCGGGTGTCTCCACCAGCGTGTCGAACTCGTCCCCGCCGATGACGTCGTCTTCGGCAGGCGCTGCCAGGGCAGCAGCGGCTTCGGCTTCTTCCCGGCGGGCCTCGATGACGACGTTGTCGCGGTCGGTTGCGATCTTGCGCACGGCCTGGGTGGCACCACCCGTACCGGCCGGGATCAGACGACCCACGATGACGTTTTCCTTCAGGCCGACAAGCTTGTCTTTCTTGCCCTGCACCGACGCTTCGGTCAGCACGCGGGTGGTTTCCTGGAAGGACGCAGCCGAGATGAACGAACGCGTCTGCAGCGATGCCTTGGTGATCCCCAGAAGGATCGGTTCGCCCTGAGCCGGACGTCCGCCCTTGGCGATCGCCTTTTCATTGGCGGCATCGAATTCCTGCTTGTCGACATGTTCGCCCTTCAGCAGCGTGGTGTCACCGCTGTCGAGGATCTCCCACTTCTGCAGCATCTGGCGCACGATGACCTCGATGTGCTTGTCGTTGATCTTCACGCCTTGCAGACGATAGACCTCTTGCACCTCGTTGATCATGTAGTCAGCCAGCGCTTCCACACCCAGGATCGACAGGATGTCATGCGGCGCCGGGTTGCCGTCCATGATGTAGTCGCCCTTCTGGATGAAGTCACCTTCCTGAACCGGAATGTGCTTGCCCTTGGGCACCATGTATTCGACTGGCTCCATCGACTCGTCCGCCGGCTCGATCGAGATGCGACGCTTGTTCTTGTAGTCGCGCCCGAAGCGGACATAGCCGTCGATTTCCGCGATGATGGCGTGATCTTTGGGGCGGCGTGCCTCAAAGAGTTCGGCCACACGCGGCAGACCACCGGTGATGTCCTTGGTTTTCGCACCTTCACGCGGGATACGCGCAACCACGTCGCCGGTCTTGATCTCCTGACCATCTTCGATCGACAGAATCGCATCCACCGACATCGGATAGGTCACCGGGTTGCCCGCTTCGTTGCGGACCGGTTCGCCATCACCATCCACCAGGATGATTTCCGGCTTCAGTTCGTTGCCTTTGGGGGCTGCACGCCAGTCGATCACGATCTTCTGGGTCATGCCGGTCGCATCGTCGGTCTCGTCGCGCACGGCGATACCGCTGACCAGGTCCACGAATTTCGCGGTCCCGTCCTTTTCGGCGATGATCGGCAGGGTGTAGGGGTCCCACTCGAACAGCTTATCGCCGCGGGTGACTTTGCCACCTTCCTCGACAAACAGTTTCGAGCCGTAGCCAACCTTGTGGCTGGCCCGTTCGGCGCCGCTTTCATCCTTGATGATCAGCTTCATGTTGCGGCCAACCACCAGCACTTCGCCCGCTTCGTTTTTCAACGTCTGGGCGTTTTCGAAGGCGATGGTGCCTTCCTGGCTGGCTTCCAGGAACGATTGCTGACCGCCCTGCGCAACGCCACCGATGTGGAAGGTCCGCATCGTCAGCTGGGTGCCAGGTTCACCGATGGATTGCGCCGCGATGATACCCACGGCTTCGCCAGTGTTCACCATGGTGCCACGCGCCAAGTCGCGGCCATAGCACATGGCGCAGACGCCCTCTTCGGCCTCACAGGTCAACGGCGAACGGATGCGCGCGGATTGAACTGCATGCTCTTCCACAGCGTCAGCCATGCGTTCGTCGATCAGCTGACCGATCGAAACCAGAACCTCATCCGTGCCGGGCTTGAGAATATCCTCGGCCGCCACACGGCCCAGGATCCGTTCACCCAGAGACGCGACAACCTCACCATCGTTTACGGCAGCTTCGGCCGTGATCGCGTTGTCGGTGCCGCAATCATGCATGCGCACGATGCAGTCCTGCGCCACGTCCACCAGACGGCGGGTCAGGTACCCCGAGTTCGCCGTTTTCAAGGCGGTGTCCGACAGACCCTTCCGGGCGCCGTGTGTGGAGTTGAAGTACTCCAGCACGGTCAGACCTTCCTTGAAGTTCGAGATGATCGGCGTTTCGATGATGTCGCCGTTCGGCTTCGCCATCAGGCCGCGCATCCCGCCCAGCTGTTTCATCTGCGTGACCGAGCCCCGCGCACCGGAATGCGCCATCATATAGACCGAGTTCGGCTCCTGTTCGGCGCCGTTTTCGTCTTTATGAGTGGCCGAGATCGAGCCCATCATGGCTTCGGTCACCCGGTCGTTACACTTCGACCAGGCATCCACAACCTTGTTGTACTTCTCACCCTGGGTGATCAGGCCGTCCATGTACTGCTGTTCGAAGTCCTTCACCTGCTCGCGCGTCTCATCGACGATCGACCATTTGGTGTCGGGGATCAGCATGTCGTCCTTGCCGAAGGAGATGCCCGCGCGGAACGCCTCGCGGAAGCCCATCGACATGATCTGGTCACAGAAGATGACGCTCTCTTTCTGGCCGCAATAGCGGTAGACGGTGTCGATGACCTGCTGCACCTCTTTCTTGCGCAGAAGGCGGTTTACCAGGTCGAACGGTGCTTTGGCGTTCAGCGGCAGGAGCGCGCCCAGACGCACACGACCGGGGGTCGTTTCATAGCGCTTCTGGACTTCGTTGCCTTCCTCGTCGATCTGCGTGATCCGCGCGGTAATCTTGGAGTGCAGGTGCACTTCGCCAGCGTCCAGCGCGTGTTGCACTTCGTCGATGGAGCCGAAGATCTTACCTTCGCCCTTCATCCCTTCGCGTTCCAGCGTGGTGTAATACAGGCCAAGGATCATGTCCTGCGACGGCACGATGATCGGTGCGCCGTTGGCAGGCGACAGAACGTTGTTCGTCGACATCATCAGGACGCGTGCTTCAAGTTGCGCTTCCAGCGACAGCGGCACGTGCACGGCCATCTGGTCACCGTCGAAGTCGGCGTTGAAGGCCGAACAGACCAGCGGGTGCAGCTGGATCGCTTTGCCTTCGATCAGGACGGGTTCAAACGCCTGAATGCCCAAACGGTGCAGCGTGGGTGCACGGTTCAGAAGAACCGGGTGTTCGCGGATCACCTCGTCAAGGATATCCCAAACCTCAGGGCGCTCTTTTTCCACCAGCTTCTTGGCTTGCTTCACGGTCGAAGACAGACCCTTCGCCTCAAGCCGCGAATAGATGAACGGCTTGAACAGCTCGAGCGCCATCTTCTTGGGCAGGCCACATTGATGCAGCTTCAGCTCCGGACCGGTCACGATGACCGAACGGCCCGAGAAGTCGACCCGCTTACCCAGAAGGTTCTGACGGAAGCGGCCCTGCTTGCCTTTCAGCATGTCCGACAGCGATTTCAACGGGCGCTTGTTGGCGCCGGTGATCACGCGGCCACGGCGGCCGTTGTCGAACAAAGCATCCACGGATTCTTGCAGCATCCGCTTTTCGTTGCGGACGATGATGTCAGGTGCGCGCAGTTCGATCAGACGCTTCAGACGGTTGTTCCGGTTGATGACACGACGGTAAAGGTCGTTCAGATCCGACGTCGCGAACCGGCCACCATCCAGCGGGACCAGCGGGCGCAGTTCCGGCGGGATGACCGGGATCACGGTCATGACCATCCATTCCGGACGGTTGCCGGATTCAAGGAAGCTTTCGACAACTTTCAGACGCTTGATGATCTTCTTGGGCTTCAGCTCGCCTGTCGCCTCTTTCAGATCGGCACGCAGTTGTTCAGCTTCGGCTTCCAGATCGATCTGGGCCAGCATGTCACGGATCGCTTCAGCGCCGATATTGGCGGTGAAGGCGTCCATGCCGAACTGATCCTGGGCGTCCATATACTCTTCTTCCGAGAGCATCTGGCCATAGGACAGATCGGTCAGACCGGGTTCGATCACCACGTAGTTTTCGAAGTACAGAACACGTTCCAGATCGCGCAGTGTCATGTCCAGCATCAGGCCGATGCGGGAGGGCAGCGACTTCAAGAACCAGATATGCGCAACAGGCGCGGCCAGTTCGATATGGCCCATACGCTCGCGGCGGACCTTCTGCAGCGTGACTTCTACGCCGCATTTCTCGCAGACGACGCCGCGATACTTCATGCGCTTGTATTTGCCGCAAAGGCATTCGTAATCCTTGATCGGGCCAAAGATACGCGCGCAGAAGAGGCCGTCACGCTCGGGCTTGAACGTGCGGTAGTTGATGGTCTCGGGCTTTTTGATCTCACCGTAAGACCAGCTCAGGATCCGCTCGGGCGAGGCCAGCGAGACGCGGATTTCGTCAAACACCTTCGGCGGCGTCAGCGGGTTGAACGGGTTGTTTGTCAGTTCCTGGTTCATTCTGTTTCCTCACAAATCAGAGGGTGCGGGGGAGAGGGTGGCGCAAGTGCGTTCGAACGCACTTGCCAAATTTCTTCGAAGAAATTTGCGCCCTATTCCTCCTCCGCATCCAGGAGTTCCATGTTCAGGCCAAGGCCGCGGACTTCTTTGACAAGAACGTTGAACGATTCCGGCACGCCGGCTTCGAAATTGTCCTCACCTTTCACGATGCTTTCATAGACTTTCGTCCGTCCGGCAACGTCGTCCGATTTCACGGTCAGCATTTCCTGAAGGGTGTAGGCGGCGCCATAAGCTTCCAAGGCCCAGACCTCCATCTCACCAAACCGCTGGCCACCGAATTGCGCTTTACCGCCCAGCGGTTGCTGGGTAACGAGGCTGTAAGGCCCGGTCGAGCGCGCGTGGATCTTGTCGTCCACCAGGTGGTGCAGTTTCAGCAGGTACTTGATGCCGACGGTCACAGGGCGGGCAAACTGCTCGCCCGTGCGGCCATCATACAGCACAGACTGTCCGCTTTCCGAGAAGCCCGCCCGCACCAGCGCATCATTGACGTCGCCTTCCTTGGCGCCGTCAAAGACCGGTGTCGCGATCGGCACACCGCGGGTGACATTGCTGGCCGCTTCGATCAGCGTTTCCTCGTCCATGTTGGCGATGCCTTCGTCATAGACATCGTCGCCATAGGCGTGGTGCATCGCTTCACGGACCGGGGTCAGGTCACCCGACCGACGGTACTCCTGCAGCGCCTCGTCCACGTTGATGCCAAGACCACGCGCGGCCCAACCCATATGAGTTTCGAGGATCTGACCAACGTTCATCCGCGACGGCACGCCAAGCGGGTTCAGACAGAAGTCAACAGGCGTACCATCTGCAAGGAACGGCATGTCTTCCATCGGCACAACCTTGGAAATCACGCCCTTGTTGCCGTGACGGCCAGCCATCTTGTCGCCCGGCTGCAGCTTGCGCTTCACCGCGACGAACACTTTGACCATCTTCATCACGCCCGGGGGCAGATCGTCGCCACGACGGACCTTCTCAACCTTGTCCTCGAAGCGGGCATCCAGGGCACGTTTCTGCACCTCGTATTGCTCGTTCAGGGCTTCGACGATTTGCGCGTCGGCTTCGTCTTCCAGCGCCAGCTGCCACCACTGACCGCGGGTCAAGGTGTCGAGCAGATCATCATCGATGACCGCACCGGACTTGACGCCTTTCGGCCCCTTGGCAACTTTCTTGCCCATGATCAGCGATTTCAGACGGGCATAGATGTTGCGATCCAGGATGGCGAGTTCGTCGTCACGGTCACGGGCCAGACGTTCAACTTCCTCACGCTCGATCTGCAGCGCACGTTCGTCTTTTTCCACGCCATGGCGGTTAAAGACGCGCACTTCCACGACCGTGCCGAAATCGCCTGGCTTGACCCGCAGCGAGGTGTCGCGCACGTCCGAGGCTTTCTCACCAAAGATGGCACGCAGAAGTTTCTCTTCCGGAGTCATCGGGCTTTCACCCTTCGGTGTGATCTTACCCACAAGGATATCGCCCGGCTCCACATCGGCGCCGATATAAACGATGCCCGCTTCATCGAGGTTGCGCAGCGCTTCCTCGCCCACGTTCGGGATGTCACGGGTGATCTCTTCCGGCCCCAGCTTGGTGTCACGGGCGGCGACCTCGAATTCCTCGATATGGATCGAGGTGAAGACGTCATCACGCGCGATCCGCTCGGAAATCAGGATCGAGTCCTCGTAGTTATAGCCATTCCACGGCATGAACGCGACGACCACGTTCTTGCCCAGCGCCAATTCGCCCAGATCGGTCGACGGACCGTCCGCGATCACTTCACCCTTGGCGACGGTCTGCCCCACCTTCACCAGCGGACGCTGGTTGATGCAGGTGTTCTGGTTCGACCGCTGGAACTTGCGCATGCGGTAGATATCCACGCCTGCATCGCCCAGTTCCAGATCTTCGGTTGCCCGGATCACGATCCGCTGCGCGTCGATCTGGTCGATCACGCCTGCGCGTTTCGCCTGGATGGCCGCGCCGGAGTCGATGGCAACCTTGCCTTCGATCCCCGTGCCAACAAGAGGCGCTTCGGCCTGCAGAAGCGGAACCGCCTGACGTTGCATGTTCGAACCCATCAGAGCGCGGTTCGCGTCATCGTTTTCCAGGAACGGGATCAGCGAGGCCGCAACCGACACCAACTGCTTGGGCGACACGTCGATCAGGTCGACCTGATCCACCGGGGCCAGGGTATAATCACCAGCCTGGCGGGTGTTCACCATCTCGTTAATGAATTTGCCGCTCTCATCCAGCGTCGCGTTGGCCTGCGCCACGGTGTGACGCATTTCTTCGGTCGCGGACATGTAGTGAACCTCATCGGTCACCTGCCCGCCTTCAACCTTACGATAAGGCGTTTCAATGAAGCCGTATTTGTTCACGCGTGCGAAGGTCGCCAGCGAGTTGATCAGGCCAATGTTCGGCCCTTCCGGCGTTTCAATCGGGCACATCCGGCCATAATGGGTCGGGTGCACGTCGCGCACCTCAAAGCCCGCACGCTCACGCGTCAGACCACCCGGCCCAAGCGCCGAGAGGCGGCGTTTGTGGGTGACTTCCGAGAGCGGGTTGGTCTGGTCCATGAATTGCGACAGCTGCGAGGAGCCGAAGAACTCACGCACAGCCGCCGCAGCAGGCTTTGCGTTGATCAGATCCTGCGGCATGACCGTGTCGATCTCGACCGAGGACATGCGTTCCTTGATCGCGCGCTCCATCCGCAGAAGGCCCACGCGGTACTGGTTCTCCATCAGTTCACCGACGGACCGCACGCGGCGGTTGCCCAGATGGTCGATGTCGTCCACATCGCCCTTGCCGTCGCGCAGCTCAACCAACGCTTTGACACAGGCGACGATGTCTTCCTTGCGCAGCGTGCGAACCGTGTCTTCGGCATCCAGCGCCAGACGCATGTTCATCTTCACGCGGCCAACTGCCGACAGGTCATAGCGTTCGCTGTCAAAGAACAGCGTGTCGAACAACGCCGAGGCGGCTTCGACGGTGGGCGGCTCACCCGGGCGCATGACACGATAGATATCCATGAGCGCGGTTTCGCGGTTCATGTTCTTGTCCTGCGCCAGCGTGTTGCGCATGTAGGCGCCCACGTTGACGTTATCGATGTCCAGAACCGGGATATCGGTGATGCCCGCGTCGATCAGCTCTTTCACAGTGCCGCCGATCAGCGTGCCGTCCTTGTCATATTCCAGCGTCAGTTCATCGCCGGCTTCGACATAGATCGCGCCGTTTTCTTCGTTGATGATGTCTTTGGCCGCGAATTTGCCAACGATATGGTCGAACGGCACCAGCAGGTCGGTCACATTGCCTTCGTCGATCAGCTTCTTGACCGCACGCGGCGTAACTTTCTTACCTGCTTCGGCAATCACGTCGCCGGTTTTCGCATCCACCAGATCATATGTCGGACGGGTACCCCGCACACGCTCCGGGAAGAACGGTGTGACCCAACCCTTGTTCTTTTTCAGCTTGTAGCTGACGGTGTTGTAATAGGCATCCATGATGCCTTCCTGATCCATGCCCAGCGCATAAAGCAGCGTGGTCACAGGCAGTTTGCGACGACGGTCGATGCGCGCGAAGACGATGTCCTTGGCGTCGAATTCGAAATCCAGCCAGCTGCCGCGATAGGGAATGATGCGGCAGGCAAACAGAAGCTTGCCCGATGAATGGGTTTTGCCCTTGTCGTGATCAAAGAACACACCGGGAGAGCGGTGCATTTGCGATACGATCACACGCTCGGTCCCGTTCACGATGAACGTCCCGTTCGGGGTCATCAGGGGCATATCGCCCATGAAGACATCCTGTTCCTTGATGTCCTTGACCGATTTCGCACCGGTGTCTTCGTCCACATCAAACACGATCAGGCGCAGCGTTACCTTCAGCGGCGCGCTGTAGGTCATGTCGCGTTGCTGACATTCCTCGACATCGTATTTGGGTTTTTCCAGCTCGTACTTGACGAATTCCAGCACGGCGGTTTCATTGAAATCCTTGATCGGGAAGACCGACTGGAAAACGCCCATGATGCCTTCGCCATCGGTTGGCGTTGGCTGATCACCGGATTTCAGGAAAAGATCATAAGAAGATTTCTGCACCTCAATGAGGTTCGGCATTTCCAGAACTTCGCGGATTTTGCCGTAATATTTACGAAGACGTTTCTGGCCAAGGAACGATTGCGCCATGTCAGGTGTCACCTTTCAAGTTTCTCACCGGGAGAACACCGTTGGGGCGACGGCATTCTGCCCATACGAGACGACGGGTCCGGATCCATTCATGGCCACCGTCCCAAAGGTGGCCTCCCGATCCATGAACCTCGTCTAAGAAAACGCCCATCCCGATCCGGGGCCCTTTCTAAGACAGGTTCGGCTGGACCCGGATTTCTCCCGGTCCAGCCACATTTCTTCGGTGCGAGCTGAGATTTTTCTGCGAAAAACCCAGGCCCCACCGGATGTCTGGCTTAGGCCAGCTCGACCTCGGCGCCAGCTGCTTCCAGCTTGCCTTTGATCTCTTCGGCTTCGTCTTTGCCGACGCCTTCTTTGATCTTGCCACCGGCTTCGACCAGGTCTTTGGCTTCTTTCAGGCCCAGACCGGTGATGCCGCGCACTTCCTTGATCACGTTGATCTTGGATGCGCCTGCGTTCTTCAGAACAACGTCGAATTCGGTCTTTTCTTCTTCAGCTGCACCGCCGGCGTCGCCAGCAGGACCAGCCATCATGACCGCGCCACCAGCGGCGGGCTCGATGCCGTATTCGTCTTTCAGGATGGTTTTCAGTTCTTGTGCTTCCAGCAGGGTCAGACCAACGATCTCTTCTGCCAGTTTCTTCAGATCAGCCATATCTAGCTCTTTCCGTTTCTCAGATGTGTTCCAACGTCAGGTGTTCACCCGACGCCGATTGACAGTGCTTTAGGCGGCCGCCTTGTCCTCGATTGTGGACAAGATGGACGCGATGTTCGAAGCAGGTGCGCCAATGGCCCCGGCGATGTTCGATGCGGGTGCGCCGATGCAGCCGACGATCGAAGCAATAAGCTCCTCGCGCGACGGCATTTTCGACACGGCCTCAACACCGGCCTGGTCCAGAACGTTTTCACCCATTGCCCCGCCAAGGATTTCGAACTTTTTGTTCTCCTTGGCGTAATCCTGAGCAACCTTTGCAGCTGCCACCGGATCTTCGGAATAGGTCAGAACGGTCATGCCCGTCAGAAGATCGGCAATGCCTGCGCATGGCTGACCATCAAGGGCGATTTTGGCGAGCCTGTTCTTGGCGACACGGACTGCACCACCGGCCTCACGGGCACGGGCGCGCAGATCCTGCATCTCAGCAACTGTCAGACCGGCGTAGTGGGCTACCACGACGACGCCAGAGCTTTCGAAGATCTGGCCGAGTTCCTCGACCACTTTCTCTTTCTGGGCTCTATCCACAGTTTCACTCCAAATTTGGGGGTCGCCCCCCGGCTCAGTTCTGTCGGTCAAAGACCAACGATCATGTCCTTACGGGGCGATGCCAAAACCGCCCGTGGTCAAAGCCACGGCCAATTCGGTGTTCCCGTCTCAGGCAGGAAAATTAAGCCCGGTTTCCCGCGCACCCACCTTCTCGGACGAAAAGCGCAAAAAGCGCGCGACGAATCGCACGCTTTTCAAGCCAAGTGCTAACTAAAACTTGACGCAGAGAATGCCAACCCCGAACAGCCGAATTTTCGCAGAAAATTCTTCCGCGCTATTCGGCCGCCGTCGATCTTTGCCGCATGGTCTGGATCAACTCCTTCAATTCGGTCGTTGATACATTCTCCGTACGCGGCAGATAAAGAACGTCGCACAGATCACGCAAGTCGTCAAACTTTCCCGCCCAATCGTCGCCCATGGCAAACAGGTCAACATTGTATTTCACGATGTCGTCGCGCTTCTGTTCCCAGGTTTCCTCGGAAATCACCAGATCCACATAGCGGCAGGCCTCCAGCACCTCGACCCGGTGCTTGAAGGGGATTGCGGTCTGTTTGCCCTTGATCGCGTTGAACTCGTCGGTCGAGCACGCGACAATCAGACGATCCCCCAGATCCGCCAATCGGCGCAACAGTCTCACATGGCCCACATGGAACAGATCGAACGTGCCATAGGTCAGAATCGTTCCGATATGCCTGGTCACGCCAATGCCTCCTGAAAGGTTTTGAACTTCCGCTTGGCCTCGACCCAGGGGAACTTGAAATAGGGGTCAGGCTCCCGCCAGCCGTCGCCGTAGTTGATCGCCAACATCTTTTCGGGTTCCGCCGGGATCGGATTGCCCGACACCGCACAGGGCCTGAGGGGAAGAACATCGCCGCGCGTCAGTTGCCCGAAGGTATGCGGGAACACAAAAAGCCGGTCCTCTTCAAACCAGGCCGGGAACAGGTCGATCTGCACTTTGTCGACCGGCAGCAGCTTGATGATCGAGGCCATCCCGAAATTCTCTTCATCGAGGATGCCAAGTTCGCGGATGTCTTCGGTCAGCCCTTTCCATTCAGCGGCCGCTTCCACAGCCGATCCGGCCTTGAGGATCACCGCCAGATCAATGTCGTCATCATGGTCGATCAGTTTCTGGTCGCGCACCACGCCAAGAAGCGTGCCCGAGTTCAGAAACACCTCATATCCCCGGTCCGACAGAACAGTGATGTGGCGGGACACTCGGGCCCAGACGGCCGAATGATCCACGTCGCTCAGCAAGTTGCCGCCGTAACCGTGGTTGGTGAACCGTGTCTGACCCAGGGCGCTTTTGAACAGCGCCTCGAACTTGTGAAACTTTTCCTCCTCCCCGCGTTTGGCTCGCAAGGCGCGCAATTCGTTGATCGCGCGCAGGGTGGCAGACGGTCTGATCTCTGCGGCGATATTCAATGCGATGCGGGCCTCGTACCATTCTGCAAGAAGGGGACGCATCCGCAGGTGCTTCAGCTCGGCATAGTATTGCCACATTGGAAGGCCGGAGCTGTCATAGGTCAGGGCGAACAGGGCAATCGCCCTCAACTCACGCAGTCGTTGGGCGCGCGCCTTTTCCAGTTCCTTTTTCGATTGCGGCGACGGATCCGCCTGAGCAACCTGCTCCATTCATACTGCCTCGTGGTTTTTCGACATAAAACCAAGCAAAAATGAAAAATACATCAAAAACCCATTTGCCTGGGACGCGCCCAGACCATCTGAGTCATTTCTGCGACACGAAAAAGGGCGCCAGCTGGAACAGCGGCGCCCTTTTCATCTGTCTTGGAAAACGCGTTACTCGGTAACGGCGTTGTCCACGTCGATCGTGACGCCCTGACCCATGGTCGAGCTGATCGCGATCTTTTTCATATAGGTGCCCTTGGCGCCCGTCGGCTTGGCTTTCGCAACAGCGCTGACGAAAGCGCGGATGTTTTCGGCCAGTTTCGCCTCGTCGAAGGATACTTTGCCAACACCTGCATGCACAACGCCGGCTTTTTCAGCTTTGAACTGAACTTCGCCGCCCTTGGCCGCTTTGACCGCGTCACCCACATCCATGGTCACCGTGCCCACTTTGGGGTTCGGCATCAGGTTGCGCGGGCCCAGAACCTTACCCAGACGGCCGACGATCGGCATCATGTCCGGGGTCGCAATGCAGCGATCGAATTCGATCTTGCCGCCTTGCACGGTTTCCATCAGGTCTTCGGCGCCGACGATGTCCGCACCAGCTTCCTTGGCTTCATCCGCTTTGGGGCCGCGTGCGAACACGGCGACGCGAACGGTTTTGCCTGTGCCGTTGGGCAGGCCGACAACGCCGCGGACCATCTGGTCGGCGTGGCGCGGGTCAACGCCCAGGTTCATGGCCACTTCGACGGTTTCGTCGAACTTGGCATTTGCATTGGCCTTGACGAGGGCGACAGCCTCTTCAACCGACAGGTTTTCCTTGCCGGCGAAAGCTTCCCGCGCGGCGCGGGTCCGTTTTCCGAGTTTTGCCATCTTACTTCACCTCGATGCCCATGGAGCGGGCAGAGCCCAGGATGATCTGCATTGCGCCTTCGATATCGTTGGCGTTCAGATCTTTC
This sequence comes from Aestuariivita boseongensis, assembly GCF_001262635.1. Lineage (GTDB taxonomy): Bacteria > Pseudomonadota > Alphaproteobacteria > Rhodobacterales > Rhodobacteraceae > Aestuariivita > Aestuariivita boseongensis. The sequence goes on along the minus strand of NZ_JXYH01000048.1, from coordinate 10,612 downwards.
ATCTTCGCTTCAGCAATCTCGCGCACCTGGGCAGCGGTCACGGTGCCGACGGTTTCACGCGAAGGATTGTTCGCGCCGGATTTCACCTTGGCGGCCTTCTTCAGGTAATAAGACGCGGGCGGCGTCTTGATATCCATGGTGAAGGATTTGTCCTGGTAATAGGTGATCACGGTCGGGCACGGCGCACCGGGCTCCATGTCTGCGGTCTTGGCGTTGAACGCCTTGCAGAATTCCATGATGTTGATGCCGCGCTGACCCAGCGCCGGACCGACCGGCGGGGAGGGGTTCGCTTGACCGGCAGGCACCTGCAATTTCATGGTGCCAGCAAGTTTCTTGGCCATGAGCCAATCTCCTTTTCAAACAGCTTCGGGACGCGTCCTTCAGCCTTATGTTGACGTGGTCCGGTCTGACGGTCGCGACCGCCTCGCCTCCCACGGGGATTCGCCGCCCTCTCAGGCGACTGGCGCGGGGTACAGGGGTTGGGTCGGGATTGCAAGCGTTTGGTCGGTGCGCTCTTTCGCTCAGGGCCGGTAGTAAAGGCCCGGCACGATCCCTTCGGCCAGATCCTTCAGGATCGGGGGTGCAGTGCCCGGCGGCTGAACCGGCGCGTAATGGACGTCGTAGGTGCCGCCCAGTTTCGCGATCAATTCAGAGACATAGCGCAGCGACGCCACCCGGCGGCCGAACTCGTCATTTCCGCCACTCAGAATACCTGCAAGGCGCCGCGTCCGATAATAATGCCGCGAATTGCGCATATCGGCCGAAGCCGGGACAATCGGTGCATTCCCTTCCGCCGACACGCGGGTGACACCCTTGCGCCAGGGCGGTTCGACAAGCAGCCCGTTTTCCATGCGCGGCACACGGCCTGATCCGAACACCAGCAACGCGCCGCCATCCAATACATGCGCCCGCATCCCGTCGATCGTCTGCCTGGCGGTCAGCACCTTGTCGTGGCGGTCCAGATCCACCGCGATGATGCGATCCGCGCCCAGAAAACGTTCCGCTTCCCGCCCTGCGACCACCTTCAGATCGGGGCGATGGTCCAGAAGCGCGCCCGCATGGGCAATGAAGTCAAATGTGCCGATGGGATGGGTCGAGCCAATGACGACCGGGCCTTCCTTTGGGACATTTTCCAGACCATGCGCATGAATGGTCGTGCCGCCATTCATCGCCAACAAAGCGCGGATCAGATCATCGCCCGTACGACCATCCAATTCGATCAACGTCTCTTCGGTTTCGCGCAGCGCAAAGAAAGGCGCCCCGGTGAATGTCCGATTGATCGCATCCACCCCTTCCATCACGCGCCGCAGCGCCGCCAAACGCCGGTCGGCACCTTCGGGAATACGCAACCGCGCACGCAGCAATTCATCCAAAGGGTTGTGTTTCTTGTCCCTGGCCAAGGTCTGCCCGTTCCGCCTCGTTGTTGTTATCCCATGGTTAACACGGGTTTCACGACAAGCACCAGTTGCCGCTCCGGGTCGGTTTCCATGGACAAGGCGGGCAAGCTGCCGCAAGCTTGGGCTCAAAGATCATGCCGGTGCGGCCCTTGAGGCCGAGACAACAAGAAAACCGGCAGACCGAACGGGGGGAACATGATGGGCAACACCGCAGCGATCGAGATCGACTCGGTCATCCTGAACTTTTCGCCGACAAGCCTTCAGGTTCTGAACGCGGTTCTGGCGGTTGTGATGTTCTCCATCGCGCTTGAGCTGAAGCCGAGCGATTTCAAACGTCTGGTCCAGGCCCCGAGGGCGCTGCTGACCGGGCTTTTTTCCCAGTTCATCCTGCTGCCCGCCCTGACCTTCTGCCTGGTCCTGCTGACCAAACCGCAGCCATCCATCGCGTTGGGGCTGATGCTGGTCGCGGCTTGTCCGGGTGGGAATATATCCAACTTCATCACGCATCGGGCGGGGGGAAACTCGGCGCTGTCGGTGTCACTGACCGCATTTTCGACGGTGTCCGCGATTGTCCTGACCCCGGCGAACATCGCCTTCTGGGGCAGCCTTTATGGCCCCACTCGGGAAATCCTGCGCCAGACCTCAATCGACCCGGTATCGGTCGCAATCACCGTGGGGCTGATGTTGGTCCTGCCGCTGTGTCTGGGCATGCTGCTGAACGTGCGCAAACCGGATGTCTCCGCGCGTCTGCGCAAACCGCTCCAATACCTGTCGATGGCAATCTTCATCGCTTTCGTGGTACTGGCTCTTGCGGCGAACTGGTCGCTTTTCCTGCAATATGCCACGGCGGTCGCTGCGCTGGTGTTCATACACAACGGTTTGGCCCTGGGCGGCGGGTTTGCCGCCGCCACCATCGCAGGGCTGTCCAGCTTTGATCGCCGGGCCATCACGATAGAAACCGGCATTCAGAATTCTGGCCTGGGCCTTATCCTGATCTTCGGTTTCTTCGAGGGGTTGGGCGGGATGGCCGTGGTCGCGGCCTTCTGGGGGATGTGGCACATAATTTCCGGCATATCCCTGGCCGGAGTAATGGCGCGCAGGCCCCTGCCACAAACCGTTTAAGACCGGCCTGAACGAAAAAGCGCCCATCTGGCGGGCACTTGGGGTCAGCCTTGTTTGGTCACCTGAGTGTAATCCAGCTCGACCGGGGTTTCCCGGCCGAAGATCGACACGGTCACCTTCAGTTTCTGGTTGTCGTCGTCGACTTCCTCGACCATGCCGTCGAAATCCTCGAACGGGCCGTCGTTGACTTTGACCTTCTCGCCCACCTCGAAGCTGATCATCAGCTTGGGTGCTTCTTCGCCTTCCTGCACACGGTTCAGGATCTGGTTCACTTCGGCGTCGCGCATCGGCATCGGACGGCCTTGCGGGCCGAGGAAGCCAGTGACGCGGTTGATCGAGTTGATCAGGTGATAGCCCTCGTCCGACATCTCCATATGCACCAGCACGTAACCGGGCATGAAACGGCGTTCAGTCGTCACCTTCTTGCCGCGGCGCACTTCGATGACTTCTTCGGTAGGCACCAGCACTTCGTCGATCTGGTCTTCCAGACCGTTCTCGGCGACCGAGGTGCGGATCTGCTCGGCAATCTTCTTCTCGAAATTCGAGAGTACGCTGACCGAATACCACCGTTTAGCCATGTCTGATGCCGTCCTTCATTCTAGCTCTCCCGGACCGGGCCGGGGTCGAAATCTGCGATGTAAACCGCTTGCGCGGTCCCCAAGAAAAAAGCGGCGCGCAACTCGAATCGTCGCACGCCATTTTGGGAATTCTTGGCGATTTACCCGCCAAACCTCAATTGATCAAGGGCGAAAACCCCCGGGGGCGTCAGCCGAACAGGCCCAGAATGCCCTGCAATCCGCTGCGGATCAAAAGATCGACCAGCGCAAAGAACAGCGCGGTCAGCGCCGCCATGATGAACACCATGATCGTCGTCACAAAGACTTCGCGGCGTGTCGGCCAGACGACCTTGGACACTTCCGAGCGGACTTGCTGAACGAACTGAACCGGGTTGGTTTTGGCCATGGGGCGATATCCTTGCGGGTTGATGCGGGCGACATAGCGGCTCGGCCCAGCGAATTCAAGGCGTCTCAGGCAGTCCCGTGACGCAGTGTGATCGGCGCCTGCCCGGTTTCGCGGCGGAACATATGTGTCAACGCCTCGGGGGAGCCGTAGCCATAGCGCCGCGCCACAGCATCGATCCGGTCGCCGCGCGCCACATCCTGTTGCGCCAGCGCAAGGCGCCAATGCCGCAGGTAGGCTTGTGGAGACGTGCCAACGGCGTCGCGAAACCGCGCGATGAAGCGTGACCGGGACATCCCCGCCTCTGCCGCCAGATCATCGTTGCTCCAGCTTTCACCGGGGCGATCATGCATCGCAACGATCGCGCGGGCCAGTCGTGGGTCGGCCAGCCCGCCCAGCATACCGCGGGGCACATCACCTTTTTCCAGACGCGCACGCAACAAGCGGACGATCAACACCTCGGACAACCGCGCCAAAACAGACGCGCCACCACAACGGCCCGCCGATACCTCGGCGCGCATCAGGGCGATGACAGCGGCCAGTTCCTCGTCGTGACCGACCGGGTGGCGAAGTTCGTCCGGCAAAGCACTGGCCAACGGGGCCTCCGCGCCGCCGAAATCGACATGCGCCTGGAACGCGACCTGGCCCAGCGCCCCCTCTGGCAAGCCCAGACTGCGCGGCCTCAGAAACAGGTGACGCCCTTCCGGTCCGTCGATGACGAAAAGGTTCGCCTCTTCCACCGGAACGACATCCACGCGCAACGCAAAGCGCGCCATCAAAGCCGATAGGCGGTCAATTTCAGCCATAACGATACATCCGATCAGATAAACAAGGTTTTCCTAATCAAGGATACACTTATATCAATCCCCAACGCAACCAACCACAGGATGACCCACATGTTGACCCCCCGCCAAAAGACCCCTGACCTGACACTACCTCTGCTGGGTGGCGGCACTTTTGATCTATCTACAGACGGCAGCGAACGTGGCACCGTCATCACCTTTTACCGCGGTCTGCATTGCCCGATCTGCGCCAATTACCTGAGCGAACTGGAAAAACGCGTTGACGCATTCGCCGAGCGTGGCGTGAAAACCATCGCCGTGAGCACCGACGGCGAAGAGCGGACCCGCGAGATGGCCCAAAAGATCAATGCCGAAAAACTGCGCTTTGGCTATGACCTGAGCCTGCAGAAGGCGCGCGACTGGGGCCTTTACATCTCTACCGGTCGCGGCAAAACGTCGATCGGTATTGAAGAACCTGAGCTTTTCGCCGAACCCGGCCTGTTCATGGTGACCCCGGAACAGACGCTGTATTATGGGTCGGTTCAGACCATGCCGTTCGTGCGCCCGCATTTCTCGGAACTGGTCAGTGCGCTCGATTTCGCGATCGAAAAGAACTATCCGGCGCGGGGCGAATACACAGGCGAATTGCCGGACGCTGCGGAATAATCACGTCGGAAAGGTCAGGCAATCGGGCCTGCGGGCCCGTTTTGCATATGCGCCGGTTGGGAAAGTGGCAGGGGCAGCAGGGCTCGAACCCGCGACCTACGGTTTTGGAGACCGTCGCTCTACCAGCTGAGCTATACCCCTAAGGCCAAGATGGGTGTTAAGACCCTGCGTTGCCCTTTGCAAGGGGTTTTCGCCCCCTTTATGCGGCAGATTTCGATGCCGAGAAGGACGGGCTTTCCACCACACCCTGATCGAAAAGCTGCGCAATCTCGGTATCGCTCAGCCGGGCGACATCGCCCAGGATTTCCTCGGTATGGGCACCAAGTTCGGGGGCTGCGACCGGATCCTGGCGCGGATGGGCCGAGAACGTCGTGGGCAGGCCCGGCACAGGGAACGCGCCCAAGCCGGGCTGGGGAAGAGATTTGAACATTGGGTTTGCATCCGACAGATCAGGGTCTTGGCGCACGGCCTCGCGGGTGGTGCGGAACTCTGACCATGTCAGACCCATTGCGTTGAAATCCGATGCGAAGTCTTCCACCCGGCGCTGCGCGAACCACGGCGCCAGAAGGGCCGAGATCTCGTGCCGGAATTTCCAGCGCACCCCTTCCTCTCCCAGATCGACACGCAGCCGCGCGGCCAGCGCCTTCATCTGGTCTTCGGTTCCGGTTGCTTTGACGATCCCCGACCATTGCCGGCGCGTCAGCCCGATCACCATCACGCGGCGCCCATCGGCGCAGACGAAGTCCTGCCCATAGGCCCCGTAAAGCGCATTGCCCGCTTTCTGGCGTTCGTCCTTATTGAGGACCGCGTCGCCAATCATGCCGAGATGGCCAATCGTGGCAGCCGCGACGTCTTTCAGCGACAATTCCACGTCCTGGCCCTGCCCGGTTTTCAGACGGTGCCGTTCGGCCGCCAGCAGCGACGACACCACCAGATTGCCCGCAACCAGATCCCATGTGGGCACCGCGCTTGCCACTGGATCGTCCTGTCCTTCCGGCCCGGTGATATCCGGAATGCCCAAAGTCGGGTTGACGGTGTAATCCACCTGCGGGCGGCCATGTCTGTCGCCCATCAACGTGACCATGATCAGGTCATCACGAAACTGGCGCAGGGTGGGGTAATCCATCCAGCCGCGCACCCGCAGGTTGGTCAGAAACAGGCCCGCATCTTCGCCCGGTGCAGTGATGATCTGGGTGATCAGCTCGCGCCCGCGTTCGGATTTCATGTCAATCGCGATAGACCGCTTGCCCTTGTTCAACCCGGCCCAGAACAGGCTGTTGCCATTGGGCGCGACCGGCCAGCGTTTGGCGTCAAGCCCGCCACCGATACGGTCGAAGCGGATCACATCCGCACCCATCTGCGCCAGCGTCATCCCCGCCAGGGGCACCGCGACAAAGGCCGAGCCTTCGACAATCCGCATGCCTTTCAGAATACCGGTCATTGTTCATCCTCCCAAATCGCCTTGGCCTGCATGCCTTGATAGGGGCCTGCATCGCCGGTGACTGCCGTGCACAGGGTCATCTCGGCCCCGTTCTGCTGGCCCATGATCTGCGTCGCTTCACCGGCCAAGACCGGATGAACCCCGCGAAACGAAAACCGGTCCGGTGCGCGTCCGCGATGGCGGGTGGCGGCGTCTATCAGCAGGGTCGCCTGAAGCGGGCCATGCACGACAAGACCGGGGTAGTGTTCGACCTGTTGCGCATAAGACAGGTCGTAATGAATGCGATGCGCATTGAAGGTCAGTGCCGAATAGCGGAACAGAAGCGTCGCCGTGGTCGCAACCGGTTCGGCGAAATCGGGGCCCTCGGGCGCGTCCTGCTTGCGCGGCGGGGCATAGCGGGACGGAATGGGCAGATAGACAATGTCCTGCCGTTCCCGGATCGCCAGCCCATCCTGCCCCGACACCTCGTGATCCAGAGTGACGAAGACCATCGGCCCGGACGCGCCGTCTTTTTCCGCCACGCTGCGGATCGTTGTGTGGCGGGTCAGTTCCTCTCCGATATGCAGCGGCTTCAGAAATGTCAGACTGCCCCCGGCCCACATGCGACGCTTCAGCGGCACGGGCGGCATGAAATCACCCAGTGGCTGGTGACCGTCTTCGCCCAGCGCCTCTGTCGGAGTGTCAGGCAGAAACGCGAACCAGTGCCACAGCGCCGGCATCACCTCGCCCGCGCCGGTCAGATGTGACGTGCCCAGCGTTGCCTGAGCCATCTGCGCCTGGGGAACGCTTAACCCGCCAGTGCGGTGTTCGGTCCTGTTTTCCCAAGCTGTCAGATTGATCTGGTCCATGCGTTCTCTCGTCCTGCGAATACCGCGTCAGAGGTCAGGATGAACGCCAAATTCAGAAAAATCAATGTTTTTCAATTACTTAGCGGAATACCGTGGTATACCAAAAGCGACTTTCTGCACCTGCGAGGCCCCCGAACCCTTTGCAGCGCACCGGAATGATCAGCTTGTCTCGCATCTGCAGAAAACCCCCCGATTGATGAAGTTTTTCTGCATGCATTTGTACACTTTGCTCAAAGCGATTGCGGCGGCGTGATTGCGCCCCGGCGCAGGCGGGGTAAAAGGGGGCCGATTCCCAATACCGGACCCCACAATGGCAAGTCTGCGCAAACGTATCGCCGATCATCCCGGCCTGAACCGCTGGACGGAAGACCGTCTGGCGGATTACGTGCGCTTTGCCCATCGCACATCGGATTATGCGCGGCTGGGTTTTGACCGGATGGACGCCTGTGTCGCCGCCGGTGAACCGGTGATCATGGTGCTGTGGCACCAGCGCCTGGTCATGGCGGGCTATACCTTCCCGGTGCATCTTGGGCCGATCTCGTCACTGACCACGTCGGCCCGCGCCGGGCGCTTGGCGGGACAGGTGCTGAACCGCTTCGGTTATGACACCGTGCCCATGTCCAGCCACCAGCGCCATGTCACCCTCTCGCGCGAGGTGTTGCGGCGCATCAAGGCAGGCTCATCCATCGGGATTGCCGTGGACGGGCCGGGCGGGCCTGCGCGCGTGGCGTCGCAGGTGCCGCTGATATGGGCGCGCGTCTCGGGCTGCCGCGTCTTTGCCGTGGCCTATTCTTCAAGCAGGGTCATCAAACTGCCAACCTGGGACAAGCTGATGCTGCCCGTGCCATGGAGCCGGGGCGTCCTGACCTGCCAGGAATGGACGGAAACCGTGCCCCGCGACGCGGATGACGCCGAATTGGAGCGCCTGCGGCTGAGCCTTGAGGCAACGCTGGATCACGTCACCGATGCCGCGGACCGAGCCGTGGGCAGGAAACTTGAGGTCTTTCCGAAACTGCCGCGCCCCTAACCGGCTGCCTGTTCCAATGCGTCGACATCGCCGCCGCAGATCAGCGCCTCCTGCGCGAGGATCCGGTCGATGGGCCAATCCCACCAGGCCAATGCCTGCAGTCGCGCGATCTGATCATCGGAAAAACGCTTGCGAACAACACGTGCCGGGTTGCCTGCCACGATACTGTAGGGCGGCACATGTCCTGCCACGACGGCTCCGGCTCCGATGATCACACCGTCGCCCACCTCCGCCCCGGGCAGGATCCGCGCGCCCTGCCCGATCCACACATCATTGCCGATCACCGTGTCAGGCCCCGGACCGGGCAGTGACGGGCGGCCCGCGTCAAAACCACCGTCAAACACGGCAAAGGGAAAGCTGGAGATCCCGTCATAGCGGTGATTGGCCGAGGCTGTGACAAAGACGACGCCATCGGCAATCTGGCAGAACTTGCCGATCACCAGCGCCTCGGGCGAATGCTCGAACAGGTAGGGGGCCAGCCGGGCCGCCCAATCCTCTGGCGGGTCGAACGCACTGGCATAGCTGTAATCGCCCACATGAAAGCGCGGATGCGTGATGGCGGCTCGCAGAAACACGGTGCCCTCATGCAGGCTGCCATCCGGCAGGGTGATCGGATTGCGCGTATCGGGCGATGGAAAGTCTGGCATCGGATCCTTCGGTCATCAAAAAGAATTTGGCGTCTATGCGGGCCTGTGTACTCTGCGCAAAGGGGAGGACCAACCATGACGATCTATAAAAGCACATTTCCCGATATCGCGCTGTCCGACAAAACAGTGACGCAACGCGTGTTCGACGGGATAAACCCGGACCAGACGATCCTTGTGGATGGGCCCACAGGGCGGTCAATGACCGGCGCCGAGTTCATGGGTGCGGTGAAATCCCTTGCAGGTGGCCTCGCAGAACGCGGTTGGGGGGCGGGCAAGACCGTGGCCCTGATGGCACCGAATATCCCGGAATACTGTGTGGTTTTTCACGGCGCTGCCTGGGCGGGTGGAACGATCACCACCATCAACCCGACCTATACCGCGCCCGAGGTCAATCATCAGCTGAAAGACGCGGGCGCGGATGTTCTGGTCACAATCGCCATGTTCGCCGACACCGCGGCAGAGGCGATCAAAGGGACCGGCGTCTCGGACATCGTGATCATCGGCGATGCACCGGACGGGATGATCCCGCTGGCTGATCTGATGGGCGCACCGATGGCTGAACAGGCCCCCGTCGATGTGGCCACCCATGTGGTTGCGTTGCCCTATTCATCAGGAACGACGGGTCTGCCCAAGGGCGTGATGCTGACCCATCAGAACCTTGTGGTGAATATCGACCAGGCCCTGATCCCCGCCGATGTGGTCGCGGGCGAGATGACAGTGGCCTTCCTGCCCTTCTTTCACATCTATGGCCTGCAGGTTCTGATGAACCTTTATGTCGCGGCGGGGGGCGGTCTGGTGACCATGCCGCGCTTTGATCTCGAGATGTATCTGAACCTGATCACCGAGTACCGCACGCCACGCCTCTGGATCGTGCCACCGGTGGCGCTGGCCCTGGCGATGCATCCGCTGGTCGAAAAATACGACCTGAGCTGGCTGCGACAGGTGAATTCCGCCGCAGCACCGCTGGGGTCGGACGTGGCCGAAGCGATGGGCAAGCGTCTGGGCACCAACGCGACGCAGGGCTATGGCATGACGGAACTGTCGCCGGTCAGTCATGTCTCGCCCTATGGGAAAGGAAAACCGGGGGCGTCGGGTGTGGCTTTGCCCAATACCGAATGCCGGATCGTGAACCCGGAAACTCTGGAAGACATGCCGCGAGGCGAAGATGGGGAGCTTTGGGTGCGCGGGCCGCAGGTGATGGCCGGATACCTGAACAATCCCGAGGCCACCGCCAGCACGATTGTCGAAGACGGCTGGCTGCGCACCGGAGATATCGCGCATTTTGATGAGGATGGATATCTTTACATCACGGACCGGCTGAAAGAGCTGATCAAGTACAAGGGTTTCCAGGTCGCGCCCGCCGAATTGGAGGCCGAGCTGCTGACCCACCCTGCCATTCGGGACGCAGCCGTGATCGGGAAAGCTGACGATGAAGCGGGAGAACTACCGATGGCCTTCATCGTGGTCGCCCCCGGCCAAGACGCACCCACGCTGGAGGACGTTCAGGAGTACCTGTCGGAAAGGTTGGCGCATTACAAACAGGTGCGCCGGCTGGAAGTCGTTCAGGAAATCCCGAAATCCGCCTCAGGCAAGATCCTAAGACGCCTGCTGCGAGATGAATACGCTTAGGCCGCAAAAGAAAATGGCCGCCCGGTGGGGCGGCCATCCGTTGGCCTGAAAGGCCTAAGTTACTCTGCGATCACTCGACGATTTTCGAGACGA
>NZ_JXYH01000047.1 GCF_001262635.1 Aestuariivita boseongensis | reverse complement strand
CGGGCTTCAGCCCGCCGCGCCCCTATTGGGATCAGCTGGGCAGATCGCGGCTCAGCTCTTCGAGCGAGCCTTTGCGCTCGGTCCCGTCTGCCATTGCGGGCAGTTCGATGCTTTCGCAGGTGCCTGCATCGACCAGCGTCCAGGCATTGCCCTGATAATCCACGGTCGAGGTGCCGGCGCATGTGGTGCCCGGGCCTGCGGCACAGTCATTCTGACCGGCGAGGCTGACGCCATAGCATTTTTCCTTGGCCTGAGCATTTGCTGTGGACACCTGACCTGCCAGGGCAGCGGCAACGGCACCAGCGACGGCAATGGTTTTCATGGTATTCGGCATCTTCATTAATCCCCTTGGGTTGATGACTGTGTGTCACGTATTGACGCCTTCACCCTAAGTGGCTGCAAGGGGGCATGTGAATTCACGAGCCCGTGTCTCACGCCCGCGTCAGGCTGTGTGACGCCGGAAAATCGCGTAAGTCATTGAAAAATATGAATGCGTGATCGAATTGTTACAAAAAGGGCCCCGAAAAGGGGCCCAGTTTGTCACTGATTGTCAGCAATTGTTACAGCAGATCAGGCGGCGTCGCCTCACGGCCAAGGGCCTTTGTTACAGCCTCCAGCGTCTCCACCTTGGTGTGCTTTTCGCCCAGACGCCGGATGGTCACGGTGCGCTCTTCCACTTCGCGGTGGCCGATGGCCAGGATCACCGGGACCTTGCCAACCGAATGTTCGCGCACCTTGTAGTTGATCTTCTCGTTGCGAATATCCGCCTCGGCCCGCACGCCCGCTTTCTTCAGGGCCGCGACTACTTCGTGGACGTAATCATCCGCCTCCGACACGATAGAGGCGACAACCACCTGGCGCGGGGCCAGCCAGAAGGGCAGCTTGCCTTCATGTTCCTCGATCAGGATGCCGATGAAGCGTTCGAATGACCCCAGGCAGGCGCGGTGCAGCATATAGGGGCGCTGTTTCGACCCGTCCGGCGCGATATAGCTGGCGTTCAGACGTTCGGGCAGGTTCGGGTCCACCTGGAAGGTGCCGCATTGCCAGACCCGGCCAATCGCATCGGTCAGATAGAAATCCAGCTTGGGCCCGTAAAACGCGCCATCGCCCGGTTCCAGCGTATAGTCGCGACCAACCGCCTTGATCGCGTTTTCAAGCGCGGCCTCGACATAATCCCAGCTTTCCTCGCTGCCCACGCGTTTTTCGGGGCGGGTGGCGAATTTGATTTCGAAATCCGCAAAGCCCAGCTCGCGATAAACATCGGCCAGAAAGTCGATGAACCGCGCGCATTCGCTTTGGATCTGATCTTCGGTGCAGAAGATATGCGCGTCATCTTGCGTGAACCCGCGCACCCGCATGATGCCGTGCAACGCGCCCGAGGGTTCGAACCGCGCGCAGGAGCCGAATTCGGCCAGCCTCAGCGGCAGGTCGCGATAGGATTTCAGACCCTGGTTGAACACCTGCACATGGCAGGGGCAGTTCATCGGTTTCAGCGCGTTGATCCGCGTCTGGTCCTTGTTCTTGACGCTGGCATCGTCGTCCTCGCCGTCGCGGCTTTCATCCACTTCGACAAGGAACATGTGGTGCTGGTATTTTTCCCAGTGGCCGGATGCCTCCCACAGCTTGCGGTCCACGACCTGCGGGGTGTTGATCTCGCGATACCCACCGGCGCGCTGCTTGCGGCGCATGTAATCCTGCAGCCCGGTATAGATGGTCCAGCCATTGGGGTGCCAGAAGACCTGACCCGGCGCTTCCTCCTGCATATGAAACAGGTCCATCTCGCGGCCCAGCTTGCGGTGGTCGCGTTTGGCGGCCTCTTCCAGCATGTGCAGGTGCGCTTTCAGCTTCTCCTTGCCGGTAAAGGCCACGCCATAGATCCGCTGCAGCATCTGGCGCGAGCTGTCGCCACGCCAGTATGCGCCGGCAATTGACATCAGCTTGAACGCATCCGCCGGTACCTGGCCGGTATGCTGCAGATGCGGGCCACGGCACAGATCCTGCCAATGCCCATGCCAATACATGCGCACGGGTTCGTCACCGGGGATCGCCTCGATCAGTTCGACCTTATAAGGCTCGTTATTGGCCTTGTAGAATTCGATCGCCCGCTCGCGCTCCCAGATCTCGGTGGTGACGGGATCGCGCTTGTTGATGATCTCTTTCATCTTGGCTTCGATCTTGCCCAGATCCTCGGGGGTAAAGGGCTCTTCCCGGTCGAAATCGTAATACCAGCCATTTTCGATCACCGGGCCGATGGTGACCTTGGTGGCGGGCCAGATCTCCTGCACGGCACGCGCCATGATATGCGCCAGATCGTGACGGATCAGCTCATTGGCCTGCGCGTCATCCTTCATGGTGTGAATGGCGATCTGCGCGTCGTCCTCAATCGGCCAGGCCAGATCCCAGTGCTGACCGTTCACAGTCGCACTGATCGCCTTCTTGCCAAGCGAGGTCGAGATATCCGCCGCCACTTCCGCAGGGGTCACACCCTTGTTGAAGCTGCGCGCATTGCCATCGGGAAAAGTGAGGGAGATTTGGGCCATCAAAAGCCTCCTCGTCGGTTTGGCGCCCACGGAACGCCCGGTTGCGGGTATATGGTCGGGCCTATCTGCGCGCGGGAACCTTTGATGTCAAGCGTGCGTTACGTCCTTTGACTGTGCGGCAGGGCGATGCATCTTTTGCACAACAAGAAGAAAGCCGGAGCAGGATGAGCAGCGAGACAAAGCTTTTTGAAACCATCACGGGCGACGAGGACGTCAAGAAACGCGAGGCGCAGAACGGATTGCGCCATGCCGCGTCCTTGTCGATGACCAAGGTGGCCGATGGATTGATCGACCCGAAGCTTGTTCTGTCCTGGCTGATGTCGGCGCTGGGCGCGCCCGCTTACCTGATCAGCCTGCTTGTTCCCATTCGGGAGGCCGGTGCGCTTCTGCCGCAGATCGCGATGGCGGACCGGGTGCAACGGATGGCGCACCGAAAATGGGCCTGGGTGATCGGATCGGCAGGCCAGGGCGGTTTCGCAGCCGCCATCGTGCTGTCGGCGCTTTTGCTGGACGGGCAGGCTGCCGGTTTCGCCATTTGCGGCGCGCTGGCGGGGCTCGCGCTTAGCCGGGCGCTGTGTTCGGTGTCCTACAAAGATATTCTGGGCAAAACCGTCGAAAAGACGCGGCGCGGGGCGATCACCGGCTTGGCGTCGTCCTTGTCTGCCGTGGCGGTTGTGTCCTTTGCCGGTTTGATGCTGGCGGGCGTGTTGCAGTCGCAAACCGCCGTGATCATCGCAATTGCCATCGCGGCAGGGCTGTGGATTGCAGCGGCGCTATTGTTTTCGGGTATGCGTGAAAAAGTCAGCGAGGTTGATGCCGACAGTGGCGGTATCGATTGGTCGATCCTGCGCGACAATCCGCAGCTTTGGCGATTTATCGCGGCCCGGGGGTTTCTGGTCTCTACCGCTTTGGCGCCGCCCTATTTCGTGCTTCTGAGCGCGGAAGCCAGCCTCTTGCAGCTGGATCGTTTGGGCGCGCTGCTTTTGGCCTCGGCCGCGGCGGGGCTGATCAGTTCCTATGTCTGGGGGCGCTTTGCAGACTATTCCAGCCGTCAGGTTCTGGCGGTGGCGGGCGGTGTTGGCGCGCTGGCCATGGCGGCCGCGGCGGGTTTCGCGGCGCTGGGCTGGGCAGAGATCGGCTTTGTGATGCCCGCCACGCTTTTTGTTTTGATGGTCGCCTATCAGGGCGTGCGGCAGGGGCGGTCGACGTATCTGGTGGACATGGCCCCCGAAGACCAGCGCAGCGCCTATGCGGCGGTGGCCAACACGGTGATTGGCATTCTGCTTCTGGCGGCTGGCGCTTTGGGCGGGCTTGCGTCGATCATCGGGGCGGTCTGGGCGCTGGTTCTTTTCGCTGTGCTGGCGGTGTTGGGCGCATTGACCGCGCTGACGCTGAACGAGGTGGAGGGCGCCTGAGCGCCCCCCGCTAGCTTTTACCTTGCGGCAAAGACCGCATAGGCCATGATCAGGCAGCAGGCCCAGCCCAGTGTAAAGATGATCGGGCGGATGGGCATTTTCGCATATCCGCTGATCATGCCCGCCGCATGGATCACCCGCAGCCAGAAGAAGGCGATCGCGGTCCAGTAGGTCAGCGCGGTGAACCCGTCCACGCGGTCGACCAGCAGCACCAGAATGGCAAAAGGAATACCCTGTTCCAGCAGGTTCAGATGCGCGCGGTGGGCGCGGTGCACCCAGGGGCGCAGTTGGCTCAGATCGCCGGGGCGGGTGAAGTTATCGGCCTGCGCGGGGTCACTTGTGACGCCGACGATATAGGGGATCCACAAGGACGCAGCCAGGATCATCAGGCAGGTCAAAATGCCAAGTTCGGTGGGAAACTGTTCCATCACATCGCCGCCTTCAATGCCGTGCCGGTTTCCAGATAGGATTTGAGCGAGGCCGCCAGACGCGCCCAGCCTTCGGCAAAACCTTCCTGACCGGGGGCCATGTCGTAATGTTCGATGGTCAGCATGCAGACCTCACCCTGCGGTTCGATCAGATAGACCATGTGCGAGGCAGGCGCGTTGGGCCCCATGAACATCGGCTCGAACGTCATGGCGATCCGGGTTTTCGGATCCATCTCCTTGGTGACCTGTCGCAGCATCGCCTCTCCATCAGGTTTGATGAATTCGGTCACGTTGCCGGGCCGCGCATCCCCGTGCACTTCGTTGCACAGGAAGTGATAGGCGGCCATCTGGTCCGCTTTGGTTAGGGCGTCCCAAAGCGCATCCTGACTGCAGCGGATAAAGGTTTGCATCATGAAATCGGGTTTTCCCATATCGGTGGCTCTTTCCAATTGTGTTTTCAAATCACTCAGCGTCTGCGCCTGGGGTCGCAGGAAAGGCGCGACCCACCGGTCAAGCATCTCCTGCAGGGGCAGGGCGTTCAGATAATGGTATTTGAACCGCCCCTGTTTGCGCGTGACGATGAGATGGGCGTCCTCCAAAACCTTCAGGTGCTTCATGACGCCGAAGCGGGTCATATCCAGCTGCTCTTCCAGATCGGAAAGGCTTTGCCCGTCTTTCTGACGCAAACTGTCAAGCAGCGCGCGTCGGGCCGGGTCATTGAGGGCTTTGAAAAGATCATCCATGAGAGCCATTATAGGTTACCAAATAGTCACGTGACAATAGGGTAACATATATAGCTGCGGTTGCAAGCCGCAACCCCTTGTGCAGAATGGAAAAAAATCACCGGGGAGGATCGCATGGAAACCAGTTGGGCGCGGCTGAAAGCGCATGAATTGCGGGATTTGGCCCAGAAAGACGCCGTGGTGATTCTGCCTGTCGCGTCGATCGAACAGCACGGGCCGCACCTGCCGGTGATGACCGATACCCGCATCGGCGAAGAGATGGCGCGCCGGGCGGCGGAAAAGGCCTGGCCCACCCGACCTACGATCTGGACGCCGGTGATCTGGTCGGGGCTAAGCGAACATCACATGGATTTTGGCGGCACGCTGACGCTGAGCCCCGCCACCTTTCGCGCGGTCATCATCGACCTGATTGCCGCGATCCAGCGGGCGGGCTTCCGGCATATCCTGATTTCGAACTCCCATGGCGGAAACGTTATCCCCTGCAAACAGATCCTGGATGAGATCTCGCCCAATCTGGACGGCGTTGTGGTCTTTGCCACCTATGCGGCGGAGGCGGGCGAGGCGTTCGGCGCGCCGCTGGAGGATCAGCCCAACATCATGCATGCCTGCGAGGCGGAAACCTCGATGATGATGGTCTGCGCGCCGGAAACGGTCGATGACAGCGATCTGGCGGCCCACAACGTGCCCTTCGGCAATGGCCCCGATTTTCTGGCCGCGGGCAAGGCAGCCTATCGCTGGCGGCCCCTGGCGCATGCGACGCCCAACGGGGTGCTGGGCATGCCCGAGAAATCGACCCCCGAGAAGGGGGAGCAATTGCTGGAAATCGGCTCCCAGGCGCTGGCCGATCTGATCACCGATCCCGAAACCTGGGCCGATGTGCAGGATCTGCGCGGGGCAGGGACGGGCGGTGTGCCGTTCGGAGAGCGCTCATGACGCCGATGTTCGACAGCCCGCAGGGCCGCAAGCTGGCCTATCACAAGACCGACGGGCAGGGGCCGACAGTGGTCTTCCTCGGCGGGCTGAAATCCGACATGGAAGGCACCAAGGCCGTGCATCTGGAGGCCTGGGCCAAGGCGCGCGGACAGGCGTTCCTGCGGTTTGATTACTCCGGCCATGGCGAAAGCTCCGGCACGTTCGAGGAAGGCTGCATCGGCGACTGGCATCAGGACACGCTCGCCATTATCGACGCGCTGACCGAGGGGCCACTGATCGTTGTCGGCTCATCTATGGGCGGCTGGCAGGCGCTGCTGCTGGCGCGTGCGCGGCCCGATCGCATCAAGGGCATGGTCATGATCGCCGCTGCCCCGGATTTCACCGAAGACGGGTATTGGGCCAGCTTCACGGATGCTGAAAAACAGGCCTTGGAAACCGTAGGCCACGTGGAACGCCCCAGCGATTACATGGAGCCCTACATCATCACCAAGCGCATGATCGAAGACGGGCGCGATCATCTGGTGTTGCGCGATCCGCTGCCGCTGCCGTTTCCGGTGCGCTGCCTGCAAGGCACCGCCGATACTGCCGTCAGCACCGAAACCGCCTTGCGCCTGCTGGATCATGCAAGCTGTGATGACATGCGGCTTCTTCTGGTCAAGGATGCCGATCACCGCTTTTCGGACGGGTCCTGCCTGTCGCTGATCGAAGAGGCGGTGGCTGAACTGAGCGAGCCTTGATTTTTCGCGAAAACTTCTGGCGCCGGAGAGGGGCAGAGAGATGCGGTATATCTTGAAGACGGTTCTGTTTCTTGTCCTGGGCCTCGTGGCCTTTGCAATGCTGATGACGAAATTCGGCCCGCGCGAGGACGCGACACTGGATTTCGCCTTTGACGCGGCGGCCTTCGGCGGCGATCTGAACGCCGATTTCCAGGCGCAGGAGGCGCGCTTCTCCGACATCACGCCCGGCACGGAGAAACGCGTGATCTGGGCTGGTGCGTCGGGTGCACGCACGCCCGTGGCGCTGGTCTATATCCACGGGTTTTCGGCCACATCCGAAGAAATCCGCCCCGTCCCCGACCGCCTGGCCGCCGCGCTGGGGGCCAATCTGGTCTATACGCGGCTCACCGGCCATGGCCGCCCAGGTGATGCACTGGGCGAGGCGCGCGTCAGCGACTGGACCCGCGACACGGCCGAGGCAATCGCGGCCGGGCAGGCCGTGGGTGACCGGGTCATCGTCATCTCCACCTCGACCGGCGGGACGCTGGTTGCAGCCGCGATCCTGACCGATCCTGCCATGGCCGATGCGCTTTCCGGCGCGATCTTTGTCTCGCCCAATTTCGGGATCAACGCGCCCACGGCGCGGCTTCTGACCTGGCCCGCCGCGCGCAGCTGGATCGGCTATGTGGCAGGCGAGAGGCTGAGTTTCCCGTCCTCCAGTGACGGGCACGCCACCTATTGGACACGCGATTACCCCACCACCGCACTGTTGCCCGTCGCCGCCCTGGTGGAGGCTGTGCAAGGGCTTGAGGCCGACACTGCCAGCGTGCCCGCCTTCTTCTGGTATTCACCCGAAGATCAGGTGGTTCTGGCCAGCGAAACCGACAGCCTTGCCGCCGCATGGGCGCGCGGCGGTGCGCCCGTGACGGTGCTGACCCCGGATCTGACCCAGGCCGACGATCCCTATGCCCATGTGGTCGCGGGCGATATCCTGTCACCGGGTCAGACGGATGCCGCCGTCGCTGCCATGCTAAAGTGGATCGAGGCCTTGAACTGACATGCGCCGCCCCGCGTCGATGTGGAGCCTTGAGACGCTGGGCCGCGTGCGCCTGTCGCGGCATTTCTTCATGCGCGATTTCCTCTATTCCGAGATCGGGAATTTCCACGAAATCCAGAACATTCCCGATGACCTGGACCTGGCGATCGCCAATGGCCGCGCCTTTTGTCAGACGCTGATGGACCCGCTTGAGGAAACCTTTGGCCGCGTCGCGGTGCGCTCGGGCTACAGATCACGCAGGCTTAATCAATTCGGCAATGACAACCGGCTGAACTGCGCGCGCAATGACAACCCTTTGGAGTGCCACATCTGGGATTGGGCCGCGGGTGATGCGGCCGTGGCCGGTGCATCGGTGGTCGTCCCATGGTTTGCCGACCAGTATGATCGGGGCCGCGACTGGCGCGATCTGGCCTGGTGGATGCATGACCATCTGCCCTTTTCCGAGATCTGGTTTTTCCCCAAACTCTGCGCCTTCAACCTGGTCTGGCGGCCTGCGCCCCAGCGGCGCATCGACAGCTATATCGCGCCGCGCGGCACGCTGCTGAAAGCGGGCGCAGAGCCGGGCGAAGACCTGCGCACCCGACAAGCGCGGTACAGCGATTTTCCGCCCTTTCGCGGCATTTCCTATCCCGCTTTGCCCTGATTTCCGGCTTGCCCATCGCCGGGCTTTCCCGCATCACTAGCCTCAGGCAAACAGTCACGGCAACAAGGGTCCGGCAGATGGCAGAACCAGTGGTTTTGATCCCTGATCTGATGTGCGATGCCCGTGTTTTCCATCATCAAATCAATGCTTTGTCCGCCGAATGCGCGGTCACGATCGCAGCCCCCGTCCGTGGTGAACGCATAGAGGAGATGGCCTCGGATCTGCTGCACGGCGTGCCCCACCGTTTTGCTCTGGCTGGGGTAGGGCTGGGCGCGGTGGTCGCCATCGAAATGGCGCGCCGCGCGCCTGAGCGGGTCAACCGTCTGGCGCTGATCTCGGCCGATCCGCAGATGGACACCCCCGCCCAGGCCAGCGACCGCGAGCTTCTGATCGCACGCGCCCGTGCCGGACGGCTTGAGGATGTGGCGGGCGAGATCCTGTCGGGCGATGTCCTGGCCCCCAGTGCGCGGCGGATGGAGATCCAGGCGTTGTTTCGCGCCTTGGCGAAAGAGCTGGGGGTGGACCTGTTCATCCGCCAGCAGCGCGCATTGCAACGCCGGCGCGATTACCAGGGTGTCTTGCGGCGCGTGAAGGTGCCCACAATGGTCCTGGGCGGGGCCGAAGACCGCCATTTGCCGCCAAAACGTCATCAGTTCCTGGCCGATCTGATCCCCAAGGCGCAGCTGCGTCTGATCGAAGGGGCGGGGCGCTGGCCGCATCTGGAACAACCAGAGGCGATGACAGAAGCCCTTGCAGATTGGATGGCGCAACCCCTTATTCTGGGGTGAGCATGTCGAAAACCCGCGAATATCTGAAAAAGGCCCGGCGCCAGTTCAAGCAGGCGCTTGTGAAGATCCGCCAGAATGTCCCGCCCGGTTTGCGCCTGATCCTTGGCATTCTGCTGATGATCGGCGGGTTCTTTGCATTTTTGCCTGTGCTGGGCCTGTGGATGCTGCCGCTGGGCTTTGCTGTGGCCGCGCTGGATGTTGTGCCGCTGTGGCGCTGGATCAGGTCGCGCTGGTTTTAGATATCAGGCCGATTGCGGCGCGTTCTTCCCGTGTCAGGATATGCGGCGTGACCCGCATCCGCCCGGCCTTGGCATCGTAAAGCGGGTTTTTGCGCCAGCCGCCTGTAAAGAACCGCACCAAAGAGCGCCGCATCATCGGCAGATAAAGGCGGGAGGCATGCTCATGCCGGGTTTTCCCATCCTCCGTCGGCACAAACGCGCGGGCCTGTTCCGGCCCCAGCGCGTCAGGCTCGGCGATCCTGTCCGTACAGACGGTGACAAAGGCAAAGCGCGGCGTGTCCAACGTGTTGAAAAGCCGCGCGCCGCAACAGACGGCATACCATCTGAGAATACCCTTGGGATAGATCTTGATCGCGGCCAGATGCTCAACACCCCGATCAAACCGTAACGCGGCGGGGTCGACCATTGTCAGGTCCACGCCACCATCACCGGGGTCGGGCTGATGATGATAAAGCTCGGCCGCGCGGCAATCGGCGCAAAAGCAGCGCGCGCGTACCACCGTTTTCGGAGAGGCGTCCTTGATCAGACCGGAAATCTGTCCGCAGGTGCAGGAAAACCCGATATCCCGCCCGCCTGACATACCTGTCAGGCGGCTGCGTTTTTGTTAGCCGGTTTCCGTGTTCCGGACTTGCGGCCGCTATTGGCGTCGATGAAATCCAGCACCAGCGGGCGGATATTGTCACGCCAGCTGCGGCCCGCAAAGATCCCGTAATGGCCCGCGCCCGGTTCAAGGTGGCTGGCCTTCAGCTCGTCCGGCAGGCCGGTGCACAGATCCAGTGCGGCAACGCATTGGCCGGGGGCCGAGATATCGTCATTCGCCCCTTCCACGGTTTTCACCGCAACCTTGGTGATCTTGCCGATATCCACCTTGTGGCCATCCACCACGAATTCATTCTTCGCGATTTCACGGTTCTTGAAGATCCGTTCCACGGTCGAAAGATAAAACTCTGCCGTCATGTCCATGACCGCCAGGTATTCGTCATAGAAGCGGTTATGCGCGTCATGTTCCGACGCCTCACCGCGGCTGACGCGGCTGATCTGGTCGGTAAAGGCCTGGCTGTGGCGGTCGGCATTCATCGACATGAACGACGCCAGCTGCAGAAGGCCGGGATAGACCATGCGGCCCACGCCGGGATACTTGAAGCCCACGCGTTGGATCATGGTTTCTTCCAGCTGTCCCATGGTCACGCGGCGGCCGAAATCGGTCACTTCGGTGGGTGTTGCGTCGGGGTCAATCGGCCCGCCGATCAGGGTCAGTGTGCGCGGCTGCGCATCCGGGTCCTGCTCGGCCAGATAGGCCGTCGCCGCCAGCGTCAGAGGGGCCGGCTGGCAGACGGCGATCACATGGGTGTCGGGGCCCAGTTCACGCATGAAATCAACCAGATAAAGCGTATAGTCTTCGACATCGAACTTGCCCGCGCTGACGGGGATGTCCCGCGCGTTGTGCCAGTCGGTGACATAAACCTCGCAATCCACCAGCAGCGATTTCACCGTCGATCGCAACAGCGTCGCATAGTGGCCCGACATCGGCGCCACCAGCAGCACCTTGCGCGGGTTTTTCTTGCGGCCCGTGACATTGAAATAGATCAGGTCGCCAAAGGGGCGTTCCACCACTGGTTCGATGCTGACCAGATGGTCGCGCCCGTCTTCACAGGTGAAGGTGCGGATGCCCCAGTCAGGCTTCACGATCATCCGTTCAAAGGTGCGCTCTGTCACCTCGCCCCAGGCGGCCATCCATTGCAGCGCCGGGTTCGGCATCATGGCAAATTGCGGATAGGACGCCATTGCCTTGGCCGTCGCACCCAACCACTGGTTGGTGTTGCGCGCCGTTTCCATCAGGTCGTAGGTCAGCATGTATCGCATCGGGTGCTCCTTCAAATCCCCGCAACGGGGGTCGGACTATTCGTCGCTTTGCGCCCTGACCACGGCGACGATATTCTGCGTTGCAGAGAGGCTAGGGGGAAACCGTTAAAATGACAACTACAGATGATCCCGCGAATAAGATTTCGTCGGAACACTTTGAACAGCTTACAGAAAATCTGAAAAAGGTCGAAAAGCTGTCCAAACGTCTCATCGAGGTGGTGTCGCGTAAAGGCGGGCACCATCCAGCGTTGGATGGCCCGAATCATGAGCTTTATGCAAAAGCAGCAACGGCCTATTGGGCCGAGGCGATCCAGAACCCGGCCAAGATCATCGAGCATCAGATTGATTACTGGTCAAAATCCGTGCTGCACTTTGTCGAAGCGCAACAGGCACTGGCCAAAGGCAAGCTGCAGGCCCCCGAAGATCCCGGCCCGAAGGATCGCCGCTTTACCAACCCGCTTTGGGACAACCACCCTTATTTCAACTTCATCAAGCAGCAATACCTGATCAACGCCGGTGCGCTGGAAGAGGCCGTGTCGCATCTGACGGATCTGGATCCGAAAGAACGGCGCAAACTGACCTATTTCACGCGCCAGATCATCGACATGATGTCGCCCACCAATTTCCTGGCCACCAACCCCGACGCGCTAGAGCGGGCCGTGGAAACCGATGGCGAAAGCCTGGTGAAGGGGCTTGAGAACCTGATTTCCGATCTTGAAGCGAATAACGGCGAACTGGTCGTGCGCCTGGCTGATGAGAAGGCGTTCGAACTGGGGGGCAATATCGCCACGACACCCGGCAAGGTCGTCTATCGCAACCGGATGATGGAGCTGATCCAGTACGAACCGGCGACCGAGAAGGTCTATGAAACGCCTATCGTGCTGTTTCCGCCCTGGATCAACAAATACTACATCCTGGATCTGAAGGCGCAGAACAGCCTGATCAAATGGGTGACCGAACAGGGCTATACCCTGTTTGTGGTCAGCTGGGTCAATCCCGATGCCACCTATGAGGACGTGGGCCTTGCCGATTATGTCGAAGACGGCTTCCTGACCGCGATCCGCGAAGTGAAGGACATCACGGGGGTCAAACAGGTCAATGCCGTGGGTTATTGCATCGCGGGCACGACGCTATCGCTCACATTGTCTCTGCTGAAAAAACGCGGCGACAAGTCGATCAAATCGGCCACGTTTTTCACCGCGCTTACCGATTTCTCGGATCAGGGGGAATTCACCCCCTTCCTGCAGGACGATTTCATCGACGGGATCGAATCCGAGGTCGAAGACAAAGGCTATCTGCCGTCCTACATTATGGCGCGCACCTTCTCCTATCTGCGGTCGAACGATCTGGTCTATACGCCCGCGATCCGCAGCTACATGATGGGGGAAACGCCGCCCGCTTTCGATCTGCTCTATTGGAATGGCGACGGGGCGAACCTGCCGGCACGCATGGCGATGGAATATCTGCGCGGGTTGTGCCAGCGCAACGAATTCACCCAGGATGGGTTCGAGCTTTTTGGCGAAACGCTGCATGTCCGCGACGTGGATGTGCCGCTGATGTCCATCACCTGTGAAACCGATCACATCGCCGCCTGGAAAGACTGTTATCGCGGGGTGCAGATGATGGGGTCGAAGAACAAGACCTTCATCGTCAGTGAATCCGGCCATATCGCCGGGATCGTCAACCCGCCATCCAAGGGCAAGTACGGCCATTACACCAATGACGACCTGAGCCTGTCGGCAGATGAATGGATGGCAGGCGCCACTTACAACAAAGGGTCCTGGTGGCCGCTTTGGGAAGATTGGCTGCGCCGCCGGTCCGGCAAGAAGGTCGATGCTCGAACCCCCGGCGATTCGACCCATCCGGTCCTTGCAGATGCACCCGGCACCTATGTGGTTGCCAAGGCAAACGGCTGATTTCTTTACCTTAAGTCAGGTTATTCTGCGTTGCAGCAAAAAACACTTGAAATGCTGCGACGCAGAATGCATATTCTTTGCAGCTGCAGAAAGCGGGATGGCCCGCACGGCAACATACAAAGGAGCTGACCGATGGCTAAAACACAAGATTTCACCGCTGTCATGAAAGACATGATGGGCGCGTTCCCCGTGGACACCGCGGCAATGGAAGACGCATTCAAAACAACCGCAACGCTGAACGAAAAACTGTCGGGTGTTGCTCTGGAAGCTGCTGAAAAATCGGCCGAGATTTCCAGCAAATGGACCAAGGACACCATCGCCAAGCTGGGCGAAATGTCCAAAGCCAAGGCCGAGCCTGCCGATTACGCCAAAGCCATGACCGATTTCGCGTCGGCCACTGCTGAAGTTGCAGCCGAAAACATGGCCGCCTTCGCCGAGATCGCGAAAAAAGTTCAGATGGACACCGTTGAACTGATGATGGCTGCTGGCAAAGACATGTCGGAAGACGCAGCCGCCGCGCTGAAAAAGGCCACCAATGACGTGACCGCAGCGGCCAAGAAAGCCACAGCGAAGTAAGCTGACGCTTACGCAGATTTGCACCCTCTCCTCCCAATCAGGTGCAAACGCGAGAAAGGACAGGTCCATGGACCTGTCCTTTTTTCTTGTGCCGATACCCGCGCGGATTGCTGCAAAAGCGAAAAGGCCAAGGCACCATCCGGCACTTGTTTCCATTTTGCCCGCTTTTTGAACGCTCTTTCTTTTTCTGCAGCGCTGGCATAGGTTTGCTGCACTGCATCATGTCCGGGGAGAGATTGACATGGCCGACGACACCAAGCCGCTCCTGATCAAGCGTTATGCCAGTCGGCGTTTGTACAATACCGAAACCAGCGACTATGTGACCCTTGAAGATATCGCCGGTTTCATTCGCGACGGGCGCGAGGTTCAGATCGTGGATCTGAAATCGGGCGACGACCTGACCCGCCAGTATCTGCTGCAGATCATCGCTGAACATGAAAGCCGGGGCGAAAACGTCCTGCCGGTGAATGTCCTGAACGATCTGGTGCGCAGCTATATGATCCCCGGTGGCGGGCTGATGCCGCAATTCCTGCAAAGCTCCTTCGACATGCTGCGGGAAAACCAGGCGAAAATGATGGAAAACATGAACGCCATGAACCCGATGTCGAAAATGCCGGGGTTCGAGGCGATCAAGGCCCAGCAGGAAGCCTTTATGAAGGCGATGACGCGCGGCTACCGCGGCTGGTCGGGTGGAACGACCAGCAACGAAGCCGAGGAAATCGCCGAAGAAGAAGCCAGCTCCAGCGAAGATCTGGACGAGATCAAGCGCCAGCTGGCCGAGCTGCAGACGAAACTCTCAAAACTCAGCTAAGCACACCTCAGGTGCCATAGGCGGGCAGGGGCGTTGTCACCTCGGCCATGGCCTCCAGAAGCAGGTCTGCAATCACGTCCAGCTCGTCCTTGCTCAGCCGCACGGGCAGGCGCACATCGCAGGCATGCATCAGCATGGCGCGGGTCTGGGGCAGCTCCGGCACATCGCCCAGAAACTCCCAGTTCCAGAAGGCGCGCGCATTGTCGGTGCTTTGGCCAAAGACCTGCACCGTGACGCCCCGGTTCTTCGCCGCTTCGGCAAAGGCGCGGATGGTTTCATCCGGCAGACCTACCACGTTGAACTGGATGCTGTCGGGCGCGCGCCGTTCCGGGCCCAAAGGCGCGGGCACCTCGATATGGGGTGAGGTCTCCAGCCGCGCGGCCACGTAATCGTGGTTCTTCAGCCCGTCGCGCACGCGCCGCGCCAGTTCGGGCAATTGCGGTCGGATCACTGCAGCCGACAGGTTCGACATGCGCAGATTGTAAAGCGGCAGCTTGTTCTGCACCTTGGCAAAGGCCTCTTGCAGTACCGGGTGCTTCTTCCAGTTATGCTCGTAAGCGCCTGACATGATCACCGCACGGGCCACCAGATCGGCGTCATCAGTGATCAGCACGCCACCTTCGCCGCCATTGATCATCTTGTAGGACTGGAAAGAAAAGCAGCCGATCCTGCCAATCGTGCCGATATTGCGCCCGCCCCAGGTGGTGCCCAGCGAATGAGCTGCGTCCTCGATCACCGGAATGCCGCGCGCATCGCACAGGGCCATGATCGCATCCATGTCGCTGGTATGGCCGCGCATATGGCTGATGATCACCGCCTGCACGCTGTCCAGCTTGGCCTCGAAATCGGCCATGTCGACGCGGTAATTCTCGCCCACTTCGCACAGGACGGGGATGCAATCTGCGTGCACCACAGACGAGGGCACCGCCGCAAAGGTAAAGCCCGGGATCAGCACACGCGCATCGCGCGGCAGCTCCAGCGCCTTCAGCGACAGGAACAACGCCGCCGAACAGGACGACACCGCCAGCGCGTATTTCGCCCCGATCAACTGGGCAAACTCCGCCTCAAGCAACGACACCGGCGCGTTCTCCGGCGCGGTATAACGGAAAAGGTCGCCGGATTGCAGAAGCTCCTCAATCGCGGCACGCGCGCCT
Source organism: Aestuariivita boseongensis (assembly GCF_001262635.1). Lineage (GTDB taxonomy): Bacteria > Pseudomonadota > Alphaproteobacteria > Rhodobacterales > Rhodobacteraceae > Aestuariivita > Aestuariivita boseongensis. Next base: position 14,210 of record NZ_JXYH01000047.1, on the reverse strand, counting down.
TCGGGGATGGGTTCAGCCTGGTGGACGTCGGGTGCCTGTCGCATATTTCGATTTCCTTAATTCAGGTTTTCAGAAATATAAAACAGAACGATGTGACGCGCCAGTCCCGACGCCTCCTATCGGCGAGATTTCACACAATCTTCGTAAACGGTCTCAGATGCCCAGCCGGTCGCGCAGCGCATACCAGGTCATCGCCAGCACCAGAAGCGGCGAGCGGAAGCCAGGCCCGCCGGGAAAGGGTGTGCTTGGAATACGCGCCATGGTGTCAAACCCGTCGGTTTCGCCCTGAATGGCGCGGGCCAGCAGCATGCCGGCATGGGTCGCCGTGCCCACCCCATGACCGGAATAGCCCGAAGCCGACAGGATATTGGGTGCGACGCGCGCCAGATAGGGCAGGCGTTTCATCGTGATCGCCAGCGTACCGCCCCATGCGTAATCAATCTTCACATCCCGCAGATGCGGGAAAATCTGGGTCATCGGTTTGCGCACCAGCGCCGCAATATCGCGGGGGAAGCGATAACCATAGGTCTCCCCTCCGCCAAACAGCAGGCGTTTGTCGCGGCTCAGACGGAAGTAATTCACCACGAATTTGCTGTCGGCCACGGCGATATCCTTGGCCAGCACGCGGGCCGCCTCATCCCCCAGCGGCTCGGTCGCGGCGATGAAATTGTTGATCGGCATGACCCTTGCGGCCACCTTGCGGTTCAGCCCGCCCAGATACCCGTTACAGGCCAGGATCACGTGATCTGCGATAACGCGGCCCTTGTCGGTGCGCACAACGGTCTGCGCGCCCTCGTCAATGTGATGCACATGGGTGTTCTCATGGATCACCGCGCCCGCTGCTTCCGCCGCTGCAGCCAGTCCAAGCGCATAATTCAGCGGATGCAGATGCCCCGCGCCCCAATCCACAGCCCCCCCGTGATAGGCGGGCGAGGGGCAGACAGCCGCAAACCCGTCGCGGTCCAGTACCTCAATCTGGTCATAGCCATAGCGCTTTTCCAGATGGGCGGCATAGGCATGCTCCTCCTCCATCTCGCGCGCGGAAAACCCACAATGCGCCACGCCGGGTTTCAGATCGCAGTCGATCCCGTGGCGCGCCACCAGCCCCTTGACCAGATCCTTCGCCTCTTCCCCCAGCGCCCAGAGCTTGGCCGCATCCTCGCGCCCGACCATCGCCTCCAGCGTGATCTGATCGGCCCTTTGCCCGGATCCCAACTGCCCGCCATTGCGGCCCGAAGCGCCAAAGCCCGCGCGATGCGCTTCCACCACCACAACGCGTCGCCCGGCCTCGGCCAGATGCAAGGCGGCCGACAGCCCGGTATAGCCCGCGCCGACGATGCAGACATCCGCGCGCGTCTCGCCGCGCAGGGCAGGGCGATCCGGGCCGAGATTGGCCGTGGCCGCATACCAGCTTGGCGGATAGGTGCCTTGCCTGTCATTTGCGAACAGCAGATTCACAAACCGTCCCCTGCTTCTTCTTGCAAATAAATACGGACTCCCACGGCTGACGCCCGCTTAGACGTTCAGCAGAAGGTGCTCCCTTTCCCAGGGCGAAATCACGCCCAGGAACTCCTCATATTCGGCGTTCTTCACGATGGAATAGACCCGCGCAAATTCCGGGCCCAGCACCTCATGCAACGCCTTGGAGGCATCGAAAAGCGGCAGTGCCTCGCCCATCAGGCGCGGCAGGTCCTCCTCGATCTCATAGGCATCCCCCTTGAAACTTTTGTGCGGGCGCCGTTCTTCCATCAGACCCAGATAGCCGCAGGCCAGACTGGCCGCGATGCCCAGATAGGGGTTGCAATCCATCCCCGCGATGCGGTTTTCGACCCGCCGCGCGGCTGGCCCCGACAGCGGCACGCGAATGCCCGTGGTGCGGTTGTCCCGGCCCCATTCCAGGTTGATGGGCGCCGCATGATCGCGCACGAAGCGGCGATAGGAATTCACGTATGGCGCCAGAACCGCGACGGCGGCGGGCAGGTGATGCTGCAACCCGCCGATGAAATGGTAAAACGCATCCGTCTCTCCGCCCTGCGGCCCCGAGAAGATGTTCTTGCCCGTCTCGGTATCGATCACCGAATGGTGGATATGCATGGCCGATCCCGGCTCGTCGGCGATGGGCTTGGCCATGAAGGTGGCAAAGCAGTTATGGCGCAGGGCCGCTTCGCGGATCAGGCGTTTGAAATAGAACACCTGATCGGCCAGATTGACCGGGTCGCCATGCTGCAGGTTGATCTCCAACTGGCCCGCGCCGCCTTCCTGGGTGATCCCGTCGATCTCGAACCCCTGATGTTCGGCGAAATCATAGATGTCGTCGATCACCGGCCCGAACTCGTCCACGGCGGTCATCGAATAGGCCTGCCGTGCCGCTGCCGGGCGGCCCGACCGGCCCATCATCGGCTCGATCTCTTTTGCGGGATCCAGATTGCGCGCAACCAGATAGAATTCCATCTCGGGCGCTACCACCGGAGTCCAGCCCTGCTTGTGATACAAGTCCACGACCCGTTTCAGCACATTGCGCGGCGCAAATTCGATCGGATCACCGTCCCGGTCATAGGCGTCATGGATCACCTGCAGCGTCCAGTCCCCCGTCCAGGGCGCGGCGCTGGCGGTCGACATGTCAGGTTTCAGGATCATGTCGCGTTCGATGAAACCTTCCTTGCCCGCGGCCTCGCCCCAATCCCCTGTAATCGTCTGGAAAAAGATCGAATCCGGCAGGTGAAAATGCGCCTGACGCGCGAATTTCGGGGCAGGCACAGCCTTGCCGCGTGCGATCCCCGGCAGGTCCGAGATGATGCATTCCACCTCATCCAGGCGCTTGCCCTCCAGATAGGCCTGGGCCGGTTCCGGCAGCCTGTCCATCCAATTCTCGGCCATCAGGCCCTCTCTTTCTGGAAAAAGGCCGCCATATGGGCCGCGATATCCGCATTATGCGTGGGGTGGTTCAGATTGGCTGCCGCCTCGGCCAGCTGTTCATCGGGCACCACGCCCTTGCCGCGCGTGCGGATCAGCCCGTCGATGAAATCCGCGCCAAATTCCGGGTGGGGCTGCACCGTCCAAATGTGATCGCCATAGGCCAGAAACGCGTTCTTGCAGAAATCGCTCGATCCAAGCACGCGCGCCTCCGCAGGCGCTTCGGTCACCTGATCCTGATGCCAGGCGTTCAGCGCAATCTCCTGTCCGTTCAGCGTGTAGACCGTGCGGCCGACCGACCAGCCTTCGGAGTATTTGACAACCTTGCCCCCCAGCGCCTGCGCGATGATCTGATGACCAAAGCACACGCCGACCATGGGCAGTTTGCGTGCATGGATCTCGCGGATCAGATCTTCCAGCGGGGGAATCCACGGGTGATCTTCGTAAGCCCCGTGCTTCGATCCGGTGATCAGCCAGCCCTGGGCCGCATCCGGGCCTTCGGGAAACTCCATATCGACCACGTTATATGTCTGGAATTCAAACCCGTTGCCGGCCAGCATACGCTGGAAAATATCCGCATAATCACCCAGACGCGGCAACAGCTCCTCTGGCGCGTGCCCGGTCTGCAATATCCCGATTTTCATGGTTCACCAATAATTTGATCAAATTATAGATAAGACGATCCGAGAGCCCGGGCAAGAGGCTCAGACCGCCTCCAGATAGGTTTGCCAGTGCAACTCGGGCGGGATGGTGCCAAAACGGGCCATTTCCTGCCGCTTGGTCTGGCACAGATTGTCGATGATCCGGGGCGGGAAGATCCGCGCGATCACCTCATCTGCGGCGAATGCGTCAATGGCGCTGGCCATGTCGGCGGCCAGCTGCGGAAGGCCTTCAACTTCATAGGCGTTTCCGCTGATGGGCGCGGGTGCTTCCATCTGCGCCTCAATCCCCTCCAGCGCGGCGCCGGTGACCACAGCCAGCATCAGATATGGGTTGATGTCGCCACCCGCAGTCCGGTGTTCAATCCGCCGGGCTGCAGGCGAACCGCCCGGCACGCGGATCGCGACCGTGCGGTTCTCATAGGCCCAGGCGGCCCCCGTGGGCGCGTGGGCCCCTGGCACCAGCCGGGTGTAGGAATTCAGATGCGGCGCGAAAACCAGCGTACTTGCAGGCATCGCCCTGATGCAGCCGGCGACCGCATGGCGCAAAAGCGCCGTGCCTTCCGGCCCGCCATTGTCGAAGATGTTCCTCCCCTCCCGATCCATGACCGAGAAATGCACATGCAGCCCGTTGCCCGCGTCATCCTCGAACGGCTTCGCCATGAAGGTCGCGGCCACCCCATGCTTGCGCGCCACGCCCTTGACCAGCGCCTTGAAAAGCCACGCGTCATCGGCGGCGCGCAACAGGGGCTGGTGGTTCAGGTTGATCTCGAACTGGCCGATCCCGCTTTCACTGATCGCGGCCTGGGCGGGAATGCCCATCGCCGCGGCCCCGGCATAAAGGTCGGTGAAAAACGCATCGAAGGCGTCGATCTGACGGACCGACAGGATCGCCTCGCCCGCCAGCGCCCGGCCGTGGGCGGGGTGGGGCGGATGCGCCAGCGCCTGGCCCCGGTCGTCGACCAGGGTAAACTCCAGCTCGGTCGCCGCCATCACTTGCCAGCCCTTCGCGGCAAAGCGCGCATCGATGGCGGCCAGCGCGTGGCGCGGATCGCCGTTGAACGGGTTGCCGTCCTCGCGATACATCCACATCGGCACTAGCGCGCTGGGGTTATCCAGCCAGGGCATCGGCACCGGCCCGCGATCGGTGGGCAAGAGCACTCCATCCGCATCGCCGCTGTCGAAAACCAGCGGGCTGTCTTCGATATCGGCGCCCCACAGATCCACGTTCAGGCTGGACAGCGGCATGCGCATGGATCCGTCCTCAAGCGTGGCGCCATAGCTGCCGGGCAGCCGTTTGCCGCGCATCTGCCCGTTCAGATCGCAGGCAGCCACACGGATGGTTGGGAATTGCGACAGGTCCATGACCACATCTTTCCTTTGTTCAGCCAAGCGTTAGCCCGGCAGGTAAGAACCTGTCCATCGGAATTCTCAGCGGATCAGGTTGGGACGAATTTTCAGTTTGCGCTGCTCGGTCTGCGGCAGGTGCCGGTTCAGGCGCTTGTTGATCAGACCAAAGACAAAGACGATCACCAGGGTGAAGAGAATGAAATAGAAGGCCAGGATCGGATAGGGGACAAAGGGGTTGAAGGTCTTGTCCGCAAAGTAGTTGGCGTAATACAGCGCATCGCCCCGTTGTTGCCAGGCCGGAAAGCTTGAGAAAAAGACAAGCGCTGTGGCGTGAAACAGGAAGATCGCCTCATTCGTGTAAGCGGGCCAGGCCAGGCGCAGCATGGTGGGCCAGACAATCCGCTTGAACCGGGGCCAGCCCGTCAGGCCATAGGCGTCGGCTGCCTCCACATCGCCCTTGGGGATCGACCGCAGCGCGCCATAGAAGATCTCGCCCGAATAGGCGGCGGTGTTGAAAAACAGCACCAGCAGCGCCCCCAGCCAGGCCGAGGTGAACGGATCAAAGATGGGATAGCTGCCCTTGAGGCTGAGAAAGAAGAAATAGGCAAAGAAAAACTGGATAAACAGCGGCGAGCCGCGGAAGAGGAAGATGAACCACTCCGCCGGTTTGCGGATCAGTGCCCGTGGCGACATCTTGGCCACGGCCAGGGCGGTGGCGAGGAAAAAGCCCATCAAGAGGGCGGCAATCCCGAAATAGATATTCCAGATCATGCCCGAGCCGATCAGCACGAAATGCTCACACAGTGTGAAATCCGTGCGCGGAAGCAGCCGTTCGCCATATCCCAGCGACCGCAGGCCATAATCCTGTATGGTTTGCCAGCAGGACATTACGCGCGCCCTCCGTCGCCGGGGACAAGCGATTTCGAAATCGCTTGATCAAGGATTTTCGAAAATCCTTGCCCGCTCATGCCGCCACCGCCTTGCGCTGGGCCTCACCGCCCGTTGTGGCCTGGCCGTGGGTCAGCCTGACCATCAGCCGCTCCAGCACCACTTCCGACACCCGTGTCATCGCCAGGTAAAACACCAAAAGCCCCAGGAAATACCACATGCGCCAGTCGCCATGCGGGTAATCCGAAAACCGCGCGGTTTTCGTGCTGCCCAGCTCGCGCGCCCAATAGACGATGTCTTCGATGCCCAGCAGGAAAAGAAGCGGCGTCGCCTTGATCAGCACCATCCACAGGTTTGACAGGCCCGGCAGCGCATAGACCCACATCTGCGGCACCACTATGCGCCAGAAGGTCTGGCGGCGTGTCATGCCATAGGCTTCGGCCGTCTCCATCTGGGCGCGCGGCACGGCGCGCATACCGCCATAAAGCACATTGGCCGCAAAAGCCCCGAACACGATCGAAAAGGTGATCACCGCCAGGAAAAACCCATAGGTTTCGTGCACCCATTCCGGCGACGACCCCAGCGGCAGTTTCGCCTGCTGGCAGACCAGGAAATCGCTGCCCTGGCGGATCGGGTCGGTCCAGTCCGGACACAGCACCCGGTGGCGGATATATTCAAACGCCTGATCCAGCGCGATCACGAAGAACAGGAAAAACGCGATGTCAGGAACGCCCCGCACAATGGCGATATAGCCCTTGCCGAACCACGCCACCGGCGCCACCCGAGATCGCGCTGCCATCGCACCCGCAAAGCCAAAGGCCAGCGCGACAGGCGCTGTGATCGCCAGAAGGGCCAGAACCTTGATGAAAGACCCATAGAACTGCATATGCACGCCGTTCGTGAGGTAACACGAAAACCAGCGCAAACTGTCCAGCGTGGAGGGATCTTCGCAGAATTCAAACATGGTCAGAGGCTGGCAAGGAGCGCGCGGGGCGCTCCCTGCCGTGGAGCGGGACTTATCCCGCCGTTCCTATCAATAGGTCTGAACGCCTTCGCCGAACCACTTGACCAGCAATTCGTTCAGCGACCCGTCTTCCTTCATCGCAGTGATGGCCGCGTTGAACTTGTCTTTCAGCTCACCGTCGCTTTCACGCAGGCCCATGCCCACGCCGCCGCCCAGCGGCACATCGGGGCCGACAAAGACCAGCGCGCCGCCCGATTCCTCGACCAGCGGAGCGAGGTAGTCACGGTCGGCAAAAACAGCATCCGCTTCACCGTTGCGCACGGCGGCCACGGTTTCCTCGGGCGTTGCGAACTCCACCAGCGTTGCGCCGCCTTCAGCGATATGCGCGGCCTGGATCGTGGCGGTTTGCGCGGCGATCACACCGGTTTCCCAATCGGCATTATCCGCCGCGGCCACATAGGCAGATGCGGTGGGCGGGAAATAGTCCTGAGTGAAATCAATGACTTCGTCACGCTCGGCCGTGATCGACATGCCGGCCATGATGGTGTCGTAGTTGGCCGACACGAGGTTCGGGATGATCGAATCCCAGTCGTTCTTCACCCATTCGCAGGTCAGCTCGGCGCGGGCGCACAGCTCGTTGCCCAGGTCAATCTCGAACCCGGCCAGCTCACCGCTGTCATTGATGAAGTTATAGGGGGCATATGCGCCCTCGGTGCCCATGCGCACGGTTTTCTCGTGCCCGGCGGCAAAAGCCAGACCGGCGGTCAGGGCCAGGGCGGCAGTGCCCAGGATCAGTGTTTTCATGATGGTTTACTCCCGTTTTCTTTTTTGGGTTACGCTGCGCGTGTGGCTGACAGAAAGCCGCGCAATCGTTCTGATTTGGGTGCGCCAAACAGATCATCCGGCGCCCCTTCTTCTTCGATCAGCCCCTGATGCAGGAACACGACATGGTCGCTCACATCATGGGCCAGTTTCATGTCATGGGTCACGATCAGCATCGTGCGCCCCTCGGCGGCCAGATCCTTGATGACCTTGACCACCTCCTGCTCCAACTCAGGGTCCAGAGCACTTGTGGGTTCATCGAACAAAAGCGCCTCGGGCTCCATGCACAGCGCCCGCGCAATCGCCGCGCGCTGCTGCTGCCCGCCAGAGAGTTGCGCCGGATAGACGTCGCACTTGTCGCCAATGCCCACCTTATCCAGGTATTTGCGCGCCGCCGCCTCAACCTCGGCCTTGTCGCGGCCCAGAACGGTGACGGGGGCTTCCATGACGTTTTGCAGGATCGTCATATGGGCCCACAGGTTGAACTGCTGGAACACCATGCTCAGGTTCGTACGGATGCGCGTGACCTGCTTGGCATCGCCGGGATGCCGGTGCAGACCGCTGCCCTTCCAGGCCACCGGTTCTCCCTTGAATAAGATATCACCCTGCTGGCTGTCTTCCAAAAGGTTGGCGCAGCGCAAAAGCGTGGACTTGCCCGACCCCGAAGACCCGATCAAAGACACCACATCGCCACGATGGGCGGTGATATCGACACCTTTGAGAACCTCAAGGGCTCCATAGGCTTTGTGCAGGTTCCGGATCTCGATAACAGGTGCGGTTTCGGTCACGAAGGGCTCGTTCACTGGCAGACGATCAGGGGGTAATAGGAATGAAATTTCGCGCCTTTGCAATGTGCAATTGGGCAAAAACAGGGCAAAACCACCCTGATTGACCATAGGGAAGCTGCGTTTTGCGCAGCTATTGATCAGGTGCGGGCGGGGTAGGCACGGCCAGATAGGTCTCGGCCGGGATCGGGACCAGGCCGCGCAGATGCAGCGCCCGGCGGTCGGCATCGGCCAGATCGGCGATGGCTCCCGACACGGCATCAAAAAGGGTCTGCGCATCCTGCGTGGGCGCTGTGATGTATGGCAGGCCCGGCGTGGGTTCTGTGCGCGCCAGCACCCGCAGATCCTGCGCGACCGGGTCATGTTCGCACAAAAGCTGCCATGTCAGCGCGTCGATGCCTGCCAGATCCGCGCGCCCTTTGGCCACCGCCCGGGCCGAGGCCGCATGCGCCCCGGTGCGCAGCAGATCGCCCACCTGCACCGCGCGGGCGCGCAGATGCACCATGGGCGCGGCCCAGCCCGATTGCGAGACCGGCTCGTTATAGGCAAACCGGGCACCGGCAAAACCGCTTTCGCTTTGGCGTGGGTCATCTGCGCGGATCACAAGAACCGAATGGTAGTATCCCGGCGGTGATCCCGGCAGACCGTAGTCCGGTGTGCCTACCAGCTGCACCTTACCGTGCAAAGCGGTGCGAAAGGGCATCCCGCAGGTCTGCGCCAAGATCAGATCGGGGCTTTGCCAGACCTCCCAAAGGTCGCCGTCGCGCGTCAGGGTTTCGGGCCCGTGGCCCAGACGCGCCCTTATGGCCTGCCAGAACCTGTCATTGGCGCCCCGCACAGGTGCAGGGTCATACATGCCAAGGGCAGCAATCACCCCGCCTGCGCCCGCTGCCGCGCCAGCGCACTGTCGCGGTCATTCACGCCCAACAGCTTGGAGGACAGGCGCAGGATCGCGTCTTCCTCGTCGTCGCGCGCGCCGTCGGCCAGCGCCACGGACCACAGGGCCTCGACCACGCCAAGACGGTCTTCGTATGGAACAGCGTCCTTGATCGCGCGGGTGAAACGGACGGTATCGGGGGCCTCTGCCTCCAGCTTTTCGGCCTCCTGCAAAAGCGCCTGTGCGTTCACCTCGGACAGCTCATAGCGCGCTGAAATCACCGACTGGATCTGCGCTTTTTCCATGGCGTCGTAATGCCCGTCGGACCGGGCAATGCGCACCAGAAGCGCCGAAAGCGCAAGGCGGGCATCGTCATCGGGCAAAGTCTCGGGTGTCGGGGCGGTGAGCCGCTTGAGGATATCGCTTAGCATAGGCACGCATATAAGCCGGTGACCGGGGCGCGCCAACCCTTCGCCGTGCAGTCAAATTGCGCGCCTGCGGCGCAAGTCATTATTGGTGCGAGGCGCGGCCTCGCGCTCCGGGGTATTTCGGGCCAGAAAGAAGCAGAGCACGGGGGTCAGGAGGCGCGCAGCGCGTCCTGCCGGGCGGTGGCACTATCGGCCTCGGTCAGGCCAAGCGCCTTGCGCACGGATTCGACGATGTCGACCTCGACCGCGTCTTCCGATCCATCCGCCATCACCACCTGCCAGAGATCGCACAGAGCCTCCATGCGTTCATCATGGCTGAGTTCCTTTCGGATCAGCTCGGCGAATTCATCGGAATTGGGGGCGGCGGCCTGCAGTTTTTCGCAGGTGGCGCGCATTTTGGCGGCGGCCACGGGGTTCAGGCCGAAATGCTGGGCGAGAATGCGGTCGATCAGGCTGATCTCGGACACGGTATAGACCTTGTCGGATTTCGCCACGCGCACCAGAAGCGCACCAAGCGCCAGCTTCTCATCCGGCGCGGGCAGCGGTTCGGCATGTGTTGTGCGAAAGCCCTGCATCAAACGGCCGAGCAAGCTCATGGCAGCATCCCCTTTGTCCTGACCAGCAGCCTAGCAAGGCTGCGTCAAAGCGGAAGATGGGCCTGTGCAATTCTTCAGAGCCGAGGGATCGGGGTCACACCAACCGGCTGTTGTCGCGCGCGGCACGGACGAAATCGGCGAAAAGCGGGTGCGGCTCGAACGGTTTCGACTTCAGCTCAGGGTGGAACTGCACGCCGATGAACCACGGATGATCGGGCCATTCCACGATCTCGGGCAGGCGGCCATCGGGCGACATGCCCGAAAAGCACAGGCCGGCCTTTTCCAGCTTGTCGCGGTATTTGATATCGACCTCATAGCGGTGGCGATGGCGTTCGTCGATGGACGTGGTGCCATAGACCTCGGCCACTTTCGATCCCTCTGCCAGCACCGCGTCATAGGCGCCCAGCCGCATCGTGCCGCCCTTGTCGTCATCGACCTTGCGTTCGACCTTGTGATTGCCCTGCACCCATTCCTTCAGGTGATAGACCACGGGTTCAAACCGCTTTTTGCCCGCTTCGTGATCGAATTCTTCCGATCCGGCGGTGGTCAGCCCGGCGGTGTTGCGCGCGGCCTCGATCACCGCCATCTGCATGCCCAGGCAAATCCCCAGATAGGGGATCTTGCGTTCGCGCGCGAACTGCGCGGCCTTGATCTTGCCTTCGGTGCCGCGTTCGCCGAAACCTCCGGGCACTAGGATCGCGTGGAAGCCTTCCAGGTAGGGCGCGGGGTCTTCGCGGTCGAAAATCTCGGCATCTACCCAATCGATCTTGACCTTCACGCGGTTGGCCATGCCGCCATGGGTCAGCGCCTCGGCAATGGATTTATAGGCGTCTTCCAGCTGGGTGTATTTACCCACGATGGCAACCTTCACCTCGCCCTCGGCGTTGTGGATGCGGTCGCTGACATCTTCCCATTTGCTGAGGTCCGGCTTTGGCGCAGGGGAGATCTGGAACGCATCCAGCACTGCCTGATCCAGCCCTTCGCGGTGATAGGCCAGCGGCGCGTCATAGATCGTCGACAAATCCTGCGCCGCGATCACGGCCTCGGGGCGCACGTTGCAGAACAGCGCCAGCTTCTCGCGTTCCTTTTCCGGGATCGGTCCTTCGGACCGGCAAACAAGGATATCCGGCGCAATCCCGATGGAGCGCAGTTCCTTGACCGAGTGCTGGGTGGGTTTCGTTTTCAGCTCGCCACTTGCGGCGATGAAGGGCAACAGCGTCAGATGCATGAAAATGCACTGCCCGCGCGGCTTGTCCTGGGAAAACTGGCGGATGGCTTCGAAAAACGGCAGGCCTTCGATATCGCCCACGGTGCCGCCGATCTCACACAGCATGAAATCGACCTCATCCTCGCCGATCGAGATGAAGTCTTTGATCTCATTCGTCACATGCGGGATCACCTGGATCGTTTTGCCGAGGTAATCGCCACGGCGTTCCTTCTCCAAAACGTTGGAATAGATCCGGCCGGAGGACACGGAATCCGTCTTGCGCGCGGCCACGCCGGTGAAGCGTTCATAATGGCCCAGATCCAGATCGGTTTCGGCCCCGTCATCGGTCACGAACACCTCGCCATGTTCAAACGGGCTCATCGTGCCGGGGTCGACGTTCAGATAAGGGTCAAGTTTGCGCAACCGCACCGAAAACCCGCGCGCCTGCAACAGCGCGCCCAATGCCGCCGAGGCCAGACCTTTCCCAAGGGAGGACACCACACCACCAGTGATGAAAATAAAGCGCGCCATCTGTTCGGACATCCCCCGTGTGCAAGGGGGGTCATGCGGCAGCCGGACCCCCGGAATTCAATGCGATTCGGCGGTCAAAAACCGCAGCATCACGGGACTTATGGAATAAGAGATTCCCAGCCCCATTGCAACCCTGCCCGCAACATGCTGTTGCCGCACAGGGCCTTTCGACAAAACCTTGTGGATCAGTCGGCGCTCGGCACCAAGGGTGCGTTGTCGCCTTCCGCCGGTGGCAGCAGCCCGCCGCTCAGCCCCGGAACGGTGGGTTCGGGCGCGGTTTCGCTGGCCGGGGGCGGTGTGACGCCCAGCCGGTCGATCACGGACGTACCCGAGGCATTCTGCGCCGCAAAGATCGTCAGCGTCATCGAGGTGATGATGAACGCAATCGCCAAGATCCAGGTGAGTTTCCCCAAAGCCGTGGCCGCCGCGCGGCCTGTCATCGCGCCGCCACCGCCGCCGCCCATGCCCAATCCACCCCCTTCGGAGCGCTGCATCAGAACCACAGCGATCAGCCCAAGAGCCAGAAGAAGATGGATGATAAGAACGACGTTTTCCATGTGGACCTGCGGATGCCTCTCGTGACGGGCGCTATGTAGGCAGTTTTGCCCGCAGGGGCAAGGCGAGACTTTGGCGCTGGACTTGGGGTCAGCTTCGCGCAAACCTGACGGCATGCCACATGACCATCACGACCACGATCACCCGCATTCGCATCTGCCGCCCGATCCCGCGCTGCGCGTGAAGGCGCTTGAGACAATCCTGACGCGCAAGGGTCTGATCGACCCCGCCGCGCTGGATGAGATCATCGACATCTATCAAAACAGGATCGGGCCAAAGAACGGCGCGCAGGTGGTGGCGCGGGCCTGGGCCGATCCGGGGTTCATGCACGCTCTGACCGAAGATGCGACCGCCGTGATTGCCGAAATGGGCTTTTACGGGCGCCAAGGCGAACATATCACCGCGGTCGCCAATACCGACGACACTCATAACATGGTCGTCTGCACGCTGTGCTCGTGTTACCCTTGGCCTTTGCTGGGCATTCCGCCGGGCTGGTACAAATCCGACGCCTACCGCGCCCGCGCCGTGCGTGAACCGCGCAAGGTGCTGGCGGATTTCGGCGTGAGCTTGCCGGAGGACACCGCTGTCCGCGTCTGGGATTCGACGGCCGAGATGCGCTATCTGGTAATCCCCCAGCGCCCAGCCGGCACAGAGGGGATGAGCGAAGAAGACCTTGCCGCCCTCGTCACCCGCGACAGCATGATCGGAACGGGCCTTCCGCGGGAGCCGGGCCAATGACCCGTGTGCATGATATGGGCGGACGGTTCGGTGACGGTCCGGTTGATCCTGCCCCGGACGAGCCTGTTTTCAAGGAAGACTGGCATGCCCGCGCTTTGGCCGTAACACTGGCGGCGGGGGCTTTGGGGCAATGGAACCTCGACACCTCGCGCCATGCGCGCGAACGGCTGAGCCCAAAGGACTACGCGCGCTTTTCCTATTACGAGAAATGGATGGCCGGGCTGGCCGATCTGCTCGTGGAAAAAGGCGTGCTTGATGAAAGCGATCTGACGGGGCAGGGCGATGGCAGCCGCCACCCCTTGGCCGATCGCGCACTGAAGCCCGACGCGGTGGCGGCCGCTCTGGCCAAGGGTGGCCCGGCGGATCGCCCATCGAATGTCGCCCCGCTCTTCGTCGCGGGGCAGGCCGTCCGCACGCGCCGCCCGTCCGCCAATGCACTGGTTGATGGCGGACACACACGGCTGCCCGCCTACGCAGCCGGGGCGCGGGGTCATATCCTGCGTCTGCACGGCACGCATGTGCTGCCCGACACCAATGCCCACGGGCTGGGGGAACAGCCCGAACCGCTTTATGCGGTGGCCTTCCCCGCGTCTGAACTTTGGGCCCATCCCGAACACCCCCGGGACGAGGTGATCCTCGATCTTTGGCAAAGCTATCTGGAGCCCGCATGACCGATCTGCCCCCCGGCGCACCGGAACCTGCCTTTTCCGAACCCTGGCACGCGCAGCTGTTCGCGCTGACGGTCAAGTTGAACGAAGACGGGCATTTTGCCTGGCCAGACTGGGCCGCACGGTTTTCAGCAACGCTGAAATCCCATGGGCTGGCCAAGGATCTTGACGGCGGCGACGATTACTTCACCGCCTGGCTTGAGACGCTAGAGGCGCTTCTGGCCGAAAC
>NZ_JXYH01000046.1 GCF_001262635.1 Aestuariivita boseongensis | reverse complement strand
TCAGTACCTCCGCAACCTGATCGATTGAAGGGACTTCTGACTGAAGAACCATCGTGCAGGCAATCACGTGCAGGGCGGACGCCTGGTCCTTGGTCAGGTGATCGAAGACCATCACTTCACCTCCCCGAAGACCAAGGCCGCGATGAGGGCTGCGCGCGTATCGCTCACGCCATACCGGTTGCGCAGATGTCTTTGCCTTTGAAGATCGGTCGGAGTGTTGTATGCTCCGCATGTATTATCTCCTGTAGCTTGATGATGCCCCAAAGCCCCGGTTCCGTGGTGCAACACAGAGCCGGGGCGTTTTCTTTTATGGCCACTCATTTTGCACCTCCGATCAGCTCCGGCAGGGCGGAGAGCGCCACCATTGCGGACGGGTCAACGCGCGAACACAAGCTGGCGGAGAGCCGGATCAGGGCGTCTCGGGTCCGGAAGTACCCGAGCGCGCGCCAAGGCCACTACCCGCCACCGTTCTTGCGACGCTGCAATATCCATTGAATGCTGTCGCGGCACACGATCACCCGGTGCCGGGGGCACAGGTGGGCAATCACGCCCACATAGTGATCGGAGGTTTCGTGGTACTGGCTTCCTGCCGACTCAGCAGAGTGGAAAGCATTACGGGCAGGCCTGATCAGCACGCCAAAGGTTTTGTCTTTTACCATCAATCAGCCCACCCGCGTTTCGCGGTTGGCGAGCCAATCCGCGATATCGCTTTCGCGCCAGGCGACGATGCGTGCACCCAGTTTTACAGGTTGCGGGAATTCGCCACGCTTCATCCAGTCGTACAGAGTCGAACGAGACAGCCCTGTGCGGGTTTCCACCTCGGGGCGGCGAAGGAGTTTGTCGGTCATTGCCATTTCCTTTCGGGTTGTATTGATACAAACCGGAAGGTAACGGACAGGAGTTGGCAGCGCTTAACGAGGGCTGCCAACTTTTTTATGAGGTTTTGAGCGCTTTCCGGTCCCCTCGGATGGTGCGCTTGGATACGCAAATCCCGAATTGCTCCTCTAGCCGGCGCTTAAGCCACGCATCCAGCGCACCTCCGGTCAACCGGGTCTCTTTCATTAGGCTTGCGAGGGCATCACGTCTTTTATCCATGTTGGCCTTTGCGGCTGTGTTCCGGGTGGTTCGAATGTTATCAAGGTATTTGTGGGTCTTGGCTCCGGTTTCAGCCACCTTCTCATAGGAAAATTTCAGCCGCATTTGTTCAAGCTTCCATCCGGCATAAAAGGCAAAATGCGCAGCAGATTCTGCATCACTACTTTCAATGCACCTTTGCATTTCCCGAAAGTATTTAAGTACTTCGGAAGCGAACGCTGCCTCCGAGCCATCATCATTTACTTTTTCTGGTGCGTCCGAGACTATACTTTCACAATAGTTGCGAAAGATCTTGATCGTCGGCTCTAAGAAAAAAGCGTCTTCTTCAATAACTTCATGGCCCAAATTTTGATACTTGGCGATTAATTCAGAAAGCTCTTCCTCTGTTTCGGTATAGATGTCGACATATTCATCAAACCTACCCCCGCAGATAACAAACTTCATCCGGCTGCCCCCAGCTTGACCACGTTCCCGTCCACTTTCGCCTCACCACGAAGAAATGCCGCCCATGCCGTCATCATGTCGCGCCGCCGTTCGAGCATGTCGGAACGCTGATAGGCGCGCTCCACTTCTGAGCCGATGAAGTGCGCCAATGCTATTTCGGCCATGTCGCGGGGATAGCCGTGTTCCGCTGCCCATTGCCGGAAAGTCGAGCGCAGCCCATGCGGCACGGCGGGCCGCTTGCTGGCAGGGTCGAGATACCCTGGTTCCTCCAACCTCACCTTCGCTTCCTGCATCCGTCGCATGACGGCGGAAATGCTCATATCAGACAGCATCCCGCCACGCGGAGCAAAGAATACGTATGGGCTACATTCGAGCCGGGGCAGGCGATCGAGCAGTGCAATAGCCTCGGCGGTGAGAGGCACGCGATGCTCGCGGCCGTTCTTCATCCTGGATGCAGGAACCGTCCAGACACCGACGGAATTCGTCGAATTTGCAGAGCGATCAAGCTCAATTTCATCCCAGGTCATGCCTCGAACCTCACCTGAACGCGCGCAGGTTAGGGTCAGGAACTGCAGGGCTTGCGCGGCCATCCCGTCGCGCTTGGCGAGAGCGGCCCACCAGACTGCCGCGTCGCCCAGGGCAAGAGCCGGATGGTGCTGGGCCTTCGCAACCTTGCCGGGTGCGGGTAAGAGTTCCTTGAGGTTGCCGCGCCAAGCCGCGGGATTGTCGCCTTCACGATGCCCCGCCACCGTCGCCCATGTAAGCACAGCTTCCACCTGCCCCCGCAATTTCTTTGCGGTGATGGTGCGTTCCCGCCAATGGGGTTCGAGCATTCGCAGCACATCCTTAGTGCCGATGTCCTGCACCCGTATTTGCCCGAGGACTGGAAGCGCCAGACGTTCAAGTGCTGAAAGCCATTGCTTGCGATGCTTTTCACTTCGAAACTCGGGCAGCTTGGCTTCGGCATAGGCGTTCACACATTCAGCAAAGGTGAGCGACTTGGCCTTCGCGGCACGTTTCTCGGCCAGAGGGTCGCCTCCGAGCATGGCTTTGCCCCGATTTTCCAGCGCCAACTTGCGAGCGGTTGCGAGAGAGACAGCGGGCGGGCTGCCCAGCCCCAGTTCGGTGCGCTTGCCGCGAATAACGATGCGCTGTACCCATTGCCGCGCCCCGTTCTTGGCAACACGCAGGAACAGGCCTTGGCCGTCGAAATACTTGCCCGGCTCAGTAACGGTTTCCACGAACCGCGCCGACAGCGCCCGCTCCGGCGTCCTGATACACTCGCGCGACATGATATCCCCCATTACATCCCCCACTAATACGTGGATTGCGCCAGACTATGCCGGAACTCCCTGCACAAGAGAAGGGATTTTTTCCGAAATAATTAATATATATGGGGTACAACTCGGATCTCGACAGGATAATCATGGCTGCCCTACGGGCTGCCACATCCTCCTCAGATATCCAGCGTGTTCTGCCTCTCCCAATCGGAGAAGTGGTGCATATAGCTTTGCCATTCCTGCATTTTCATCTTGGCATAGCTTTGCGCGAACTCGGTCCCCAGCATGCCGGTCAAGCCGTCATCCGCCTCGAACGCGCGGACGGCATCCAGCAGGTTCAGCGGCAATTTGGGTGCATCCGTCACGGTGTGACCTTCGGCATACATGTCGATGTCATAGCGTTTGCCGGGATCGGCCTTGGCCTCCAGCCCCGACAGGCCAGCTGCGATGATCGCGGCCTGCAGAAGGTAAGGGTTCGCTGCCCCGTCCGGCAGGCGCAATTCGAACCGGCCTGGGCCCGGCACGCGGACCATATGGGTGCGGTTGTTGCCCGACCACGTAACGGTGTTGGGCGCCCAGCTGGCCCCGGACAGGGTCGCGGGGGCGTTGATGCGTTTGTAGCTGTTGACCGTGGGGTTGGTGAGCGCCGCCATCGCCGTAGCATGGGCCATGATGCCGCCCAGGAAATGCGCGCCGTCTTCTGACAGGCCAAGCTCTCCGGCCGGTCCCGACCCACTGTCGGTGGTAAACGCATTGTTCTTGCCGTCCATATCCCAGACCGACACATGCGCGTGGCAGCCATTCCCGGTCAGATTGGGCATGGGTTT
Source organism: Aestuariivita boseongensis (assembly GCF_001262635.1). GTDB lineage: Bacteria > Pseudomonadota > Alphaproteobacteria > Rhodobacterales > Rhodobacteraceae > Aestuariivita > Aestuariivita boseongensis. The sequence continues at coordinate 26,660 of NZ_JXYH01000046.1, read as the reverse complement.
GGGCATGAAGGTCGCGCGCAGCCCGTGCTTTTCGGCCACCGATTTGACCATGAATTTGAAGAACGAATGGCGGTCAGCAGTGACCAATGCGTCTGAGAAATCCCAGTTCATTTCGAACTGGCCATTTGCGTCTTCATGGTCGTTCTGATACGGGCCCCAGCCCAGATCCAGCATGTATTCGCAGATCTCGGCGATCACGTCATAGCGACGCATGACAGCCTGCTGGTCATAACAGGGCTTTTCGGCGGTATCGGCGGGGTCGGAGATCTGGGTGCCCTCGGGCGTCAGCAGGAAGAATTCGGCCTCCACCCCGGTTTTGACGCGCAGGCCCTTTTCGGCGGCCTTGGCCACCATCGCGCGCAGCACGTTGCGGGGGGCTTGTGCGACCTCTTCGCCCTCCATCACCGGGTTGGCGGCGACCCAGGCAACCTCGGGCTTCCAGGGCAGCTGGATGACCGTTTCGGGGTCGGGCACAGCCAGCATGTCGGGGTGCGCGGGCGTCATGTCGAGCCATGCGGCGAACCCTGCGAACCCGGCCCCTTCCTCCTGCATATCGGCAATCGCCTGAGCGGGGACGAGTTTCGCCCGCTGCGCGCCGAAAAGGTCGGTGAAGGAGATCATGAAAAACTTCACGCCGTTTTCGGCGGCGAAGGCGGCCAGATCTGTCATGTTCGGTTATCCTTTCCCCTGATGTGACAAGGGCGCAGCCTAAGCCGCGCCCCTTGATGTTTCAAAATCCGGTCTTGCCCGGGATCCAGTCAGTACCCGCCAGCGGCACCTGCGCCATGGCGGCGGCTTCGATGGTGAGCGCGCAGAGATCTTCGGGCTCAAGGTTCAGCACATGGCTTTTCCCACAGGCTCGCGCGATTGTCTGAGCTTCGAGCGTCAAGACATTGAGATAATTGCGTAAACGCCGTCCGGCTTCTACCGGATCAAGGCGCTTCATCAGCTCGGGATCCTGCGTGGTGATGCCCGCGGGATCTTGACCTTCGTGCCAGTCGTCATAGGCCCCGGCGGTCGAGCCCAGCTTTTGGTATTCCGCCTCCCATTTCGGGTCATTGTCGCCGATGGCAATCAGCGCCGCCGATCCGATCGAAACCGCATCGGCCCCCAAGGCCAGCGCCTTGGCCACGTCAGCCCCGGTGCGGATGCCGCCCGAGACGATCAGTTGAACTTTGCGGTGCATCCCTAAGTCTTGCAACGCTTTTACGGCCGGACGGATGCAGGCGAGCGTGGGTTGACCCACATGTTCGATGAACACATCCTGCGTGGCCGCCGTGCCGCCCTGCATGCCATCCAGAACGATCACATCGGCCCCTGCTTTGACAGACAAAGCCACGTCATAATAAGGCCTTGCACCCCCAACTTTAATGTAGATCGGTTTTTCCCAGCCGGTGATCTCGCGCAGCTCAAGGATCTTGATCTCCAGATCATCCGGGCCTGTCCAATCCGGGTGCCGACAGGCCGAACGTTGATCGACGCCCTGTGGCAGATCGCGCATGCCTGCGACCCGTTCGGTGATCTTTTGACCCAGCAGCATGCCGCCCCCGCCGGGCTTGGCACCCTGACCCACGACAACCTCAATCGCGTCGGCGCGGCGCAGGTCGTCGGGGTTCATCCCGTACCGGCTGGGCAGGTATTGATAGACAAGCTTGGCGGAATGGCCACGCTCCTCCTCCGTCATGCCACCATCCCCGGTGGTGGTCGAGGTGCCCGCCATCGTAGCCCCCCGCCCCAAAGCCTCTTTCGCGGGACCGGAGAGAGAGCCGAAAGACATCCCCGCGATGGTGATCGGGATATCCAGTTCGATAGGGTTTTTCGCAAAGCGCGTGCCAAGCGTGACCTTTGTTTCACAGCGTTCGCGGTAACCTTCCAGCGGGTAGCGGCTCATTGATGCGCCCAGAAACAGCAGGTCATCGAAATGCGGCACGCGCCGTTTCGCGCCGCCACCGCGGATGTCATAAATGCCGGTGGCCGCCGCGCGGCGGATTTCCGAGTTTACCTCGTCAGAGAAGGTCCAGCTTTTGCGGGGGACGGTGTGCGGTGTGCGGTCCATCAGTATTCTCCCGCGTTGTCGATGTCGAAATTGTAAAGCTTCCGGGCCGAGCCAAAGCGGCGGAACTCCTCAGGCTTGGCATCCGCCTCCGCCCGTTCCAGAAGATCGGCGAGCAGCTCAAGATGTTCGGGGCGCATTTCTTTCTCCACACAATCGGCGCCCATAGATTTCACCGATCCGCGCACGAAAAGCCGCGCTTCATAGATGGAATCGCCCAACGCGTCGCCTGCATCGCCCAGAACAACCAGATTGCCCTTCTGCGCCATGAAAGCCGACATGTGCCCGATACTCCCGTGCACCACGATGTCGATACCCTTCATCGAAATCCCACAGCGCGAGGACGCGTTGCCCTTGATCACCAACAGCCCGCCATGACCCGTGGCCCCGGCATATTGGCTGGCATCGCCTTCCACGATCACGGTGCCCGACATCATGTTTTCGGCCACGCCCGGGCCCACCGACCCGGTCACGCGCACGGTGGCGTCCTTGTTCATGCCCGCACAGTAATAGCCAGCAGAGCCCTGCACCGTGACCTCCAGCGGCCCATCCAGCCCCACAGCCACGGCATGTGCGCCCTTGGGGTTCTGCACCTCCCAGGCGGTCATATTGGTGTCTTTGGCCTGGGCCTGCAGGGTGGCGTTCATGTCGCGCAAGGGCGTGGTGGCCAGATCAATCACCTGCATCTTAACGCTCCCAAAAATAGACGGTTGCGGGTTCGGGTTCCCAGACCTTGGCGGCCTCGATCCCCGGCAAGGTGGCCAAGGCGCGGTATTCCGAGCCGAAAGCCACATAATCATCGGTTTCGGCCATCACGGCGGGCTTGCAGGCGATAGGATCGCGCACCACGCCGAAGCCGTTTTTCGTACCCACGACAAAGGTAAAAAATCCGTCCAGATCCTGCAGTGTCCCTTCCAGCGCCGTGCCCAGATTGGCCCCCTCCGCCAAGCGGGACGAGATGTAACACGCGGCCACCTCGGTATCGTTTTCGGTCTGCGGCGCGAAGCCCTTCTGCGCCAGCACACGGCCCATGCGGTTGTGGTTCGACAGCGACCCGTTATGGACAAGACACTGATCCGCGTCGGTGGAAAACGGATGCGCGCCCAGCGTGGTGACCGCCGATTCCGTCGCCATGCGCGTGTGGCCAATGCCGTGGGTGCCGCCCATGGCGCGGATGTCGAACCGGCGGGCGACATCTTCCGGCAGGCCCACTTCCTTGAAAATCTCCATCGCCTGCCCTGCGCCCATGATGCGAATGCCTTTTTCCTTCAGGAAGGCGCGCGCGGCATCTTCCGCGGTGTGCGGCAAGGTCACCACCGCATGGGTGTCGATGACACGCAGGGTGACCGGGGCTTCGATGGCGGCCTGCAAGGCCTGGCTCAGCCCGTCGAAATCGGTTTCGGGCGTGTCGGATTGCAGGGTCAGCTTCAGCCCCTCCACATCCTGCCCGTAAATCGCGATGCCCGCGCTGTCGGGGCCGCGGTCGGTCATGGTAATCAGCATATCGCTCAGCAGATCGCCCAGCCGGGGCTGCAACGCCTCATTCTTCAGAAACAAGCCAACGATACCGCACATGGCGCCACCTCTTTTTAAAACCCTGGAATGGGGCGGTGTTACAGCGTGTGATTGTCATCCTCAATAGATTTAATTTCCCACAGAGAAAATTGGCGCCGGCGCATTACAGCGCGAAATAAGGCCGCCTCCTGTTCAGATGCCTAAAAAACAGGCGCCCTCACCCGCTTTGCTGCGGATAGGAGATGATCGACAGATACCGCGCCGGCAATGCGATCAACTCCTCGGGACCATGGGGCGCGTCGGCGTCGAAAATCAGGCTGTCGCCGGGTTCCAGACGATAGATCTGGTCGGCATGGCGATACCCCAGAGTCCCTTCCAGCATATAGAGCAGCTCAATCCCCGTATGCTGAAACGCCGGGAAACGGTCGCTGTCAGAGGTGAGCGTGATCAGATAGGGTTCCACCACAACGCCGGAATTGTTCGCGCCGATATGTCCCAAAAGGTGGTATTGATGGCCTGCCCGGGTGCCGGCGCGCTGAGTCTCGACCCCCTGGCCTGCCTTCACATGCATCGCACCGCGCGGCTCCTCAAACCCCGCAAACAGTGTGACCAGCGGCACGCCCAGCGCATGCGACAGCGCCTGAATGGTCTGCAAAGACGGGGAAATCACCCCGTTTTCGATCTTCGACAGCATGCTGACCGACAGCCCCGCCTGCGCGGCCAGATCCGCACCGGTCATCCGCTGACGCTTGCGCAAATCGCGCACCTGCCGCCCGATGGCCATTTCCAGCGATTTCTCTGGCAGGTCGCGAACCGCGTGTGGGTCCTGGGTCAGTTGCGCGGATTTGGTCGGGATGCTCACTGTGGGCTCTCCGGGTTGGGATATCAGCCCGCAGGTTTCGCGATCCCCCCTTCCGCGTCAAGCACCGGCTGGGGTTCGCGGCCTGGCGGGATGTAAAAGGTCAACCGACCGCGCCCTGCGCGTTTGGAGGCGTAAAGCACCTCGTCGGCCGCTTTCAGAAGCGCCTGCGGTGTCAGCGGTGTCAGATCGCGCGACAGCACCGCACCAATGCTGCACCCGACCGAGGCGGCACCACCCAGCGCCGCCACCCGGTTGATCAGCCGCGCGCCAATCCGTTCGATCGTGGCGATGCTGGGCGCATCGTCGATGACCAGAATGAACTCGTCCCCGCCAAGCCGCGCGACCAGATCGCGGTCGCGCACCTCATCCACCATGATCCGCGCGGTCTGCTGCAATACATCGTCGCCCGCATCGTGGCCGAACGTATCGTTGACCTGCTTGAAGCCATCCAGATCCAGATGCATCACCGCGAATTCTGCCTGCCGCGCCAGAAGCCGGCATAGGAACTGCTCCAGCCCGCGGCGGTTTTCCACCCCGGTCAATACGTCTGTCACGGCCTGTTCTTCCGCCAGAAGCTTGGCCTGCTGCAACCTTTCGTTCAACCGGCGGGAGGCCGCCATGACCGCGGATTTCGCCTCCACCAGATACAGCATTTCCACTGTCAGGTCCGTGGGCGCGAAATCCGCATTGGTCAGGTGATGGGTCTGCACCGCGTCCACTATGCAGATCCCGAAAGACGTGTTCACAAGAGCCCCCGGCACACCATCGGGCCGCGGAACGATCACCCCTTTCAACGAGGCCTGCGGCCCGTCGCGGAAGCGCAGACGCAGGGTGCTGCCCGCAAGCTGCATCAGATCTTCCGCACTGGTGATACCCTGCGGTCGCGTGACGTCGAACACATCAAGAAAATCATGCCCTGCAAAGGCCGATGCGTGTCGCAGTTTGCGCAATGTGGGCCCCACATGCGAGATGCGGCCATCGGGCGACAGGAGCATATGCATGGGGCATATCACATCAAGGGGCGACAGGGTTCTGTTCATGCTGTGGCTTGTCCCAAGGTGAAACTTTTCCCTGCTGTGTATTCATCCTCAACCACCTGGATTGCGATGATATCGCCCCCCTGCGGTCGTTTGTGCAGATCCAGAATGGCCAAAGCGCCATAGTCATCGGCCATGGCGCGCAGCACCCCCAGCATCAGATTCGCATATCCCGGAAGCCCGGCGTAGCATCGAAGGTAATAATTGTTCGGGCCTGTTTCCGTCAGCTCAAGCGGCGGGAGCACCAGATCGGGAGCCGCCAGGCGCACCCGCTCTGGCAGATCTTCAAGCGAATGCAGGAAATCCGCGTAATCCACGCCGCCAAAGCGCAGCAAGCGCCGGATTGCGGGCAAGGTGGGGCTGGTCACCAGAAAGGTCCCCAGATCTTCGATCATCAGACGCGCGGGGCGGTGAAAAACCTCACGCAGGGCAACCAGAAGCCGGACGGTCACTTCCGGCTCATAGGGCAGCATCGCTTCGAATTCCGAAAAGCCGAAACCGGCTTTCTCCATCACGTTCTGCCATTTGGCCGTCCCATAGGTCTGTTTGACAAAAACCTCGATGGCTTTGTTGGTCAGTCCATGCATGCTTGTCACGCCTCCACGAGAGGAAGACATGGCGCAGCAGGCGTTAATTTTCACTCAACAGTTAGGATTTTTCCCATTTTCCGCAGGCTCGGTATCAATTTCCGGGCACAAGACGGATGTCATCGAATTCCAGGGCGGAAATGCCGCTGGGTGCGATCGAGAACGACCCCTCCAGCACACGGCGGACCGCATCGAACGGCACCAGCCCCCAATCGCCGGACGTGGTGTCATACAGCTCTCGCACGCGTTCCTGGATCACGCCGTCCTTCATCCAGACGTAATTCGCCTGAGCGCGCCCGCCTGTGTCAAAGATCAAAACCGCCTGATCGCGCGCCTCCACGCCGGGCAGGAACGGCCCAACCAGCCATACGCAGCTCGGTTCGTCTGCGATCGTGCGGCGACACCCTTCTTCCCAGCGCTCCAGCCGGTAATCCGGCAGGGCCTGAAACATCTCCTTGGTCAGCGTGATCGCCCCTTCCGGGCGCACGGCAATCAACGGCACCAGCCGGTCCAGCCGGTTGCGGGCATTCAGATTGCCGATGTCCTGCTCGAACCCATAGCGGGTCTCGGCGGTTTCAAGCGCGGCCAGGCGGCTGGCCAGTTCCGGATCGGGGTTGGCCTCCTGCATCGCGTAAAGCTGGGCCAGGACATCTGCCCCGGCGCGGCCCCAATTGGCCGAAAACTCCCACAGCGGCAGTTCCATCGCGCTGGCCTCGCCCGAAACATACCGTTGCAGCTGGCTTTTCGCCGAAATCCTCTCGGCATTCAGCACCGGCGTCAGCCACAGTGCCGCCACCCCCAGCGAAATCAGCGCCATGGTCACATTGCTGCGCCGGATCGCCCGCCGCCAACCGCGCCCGCGCAGCGCCGCCAGGGCATAGATCAGACCATACAGCAGAAGAACGACCGCCACCGTGGCCGCCAGCACCCGGTCGGGCGTCCAGCTATAGGCGCTGACGCGGATGATCACCGCCCAAAGCGCCAGCGCCGCCAGAACCGGGATCAGAAAGGCCAGGCTGCGCGCGGCGGCCTTCATGCCATAGGTATTGATGCCATAATCATCGTCCCGATCCAGCGCGATCGAGATCAGCGAGATCGAGGCGATGGCCGCCCACATCAACGTCGCCGCGGCCGAGAAATCGCCAAATAGCTGGCTGAGCCCGCGAAACGGCAAAGCCGCTACAAAAATGGCCACCACCACCAGGACGATGGGCAAAAGCAGCCGCAAAAGCCGCAGCACCAACCGGGGCGAGACATAGTCGCGCAGCTCATACGCCACCGCCAGCCCCAGACCCAGAACCGCGCCGCTCAACGCAAAGCGCACCCAATCGATGTCAAACAGAACGTCGATAATGTCGATGCCCACCAGCTCCAGCACGGCGTTCGACAGGATCAGCACCAGCCAGAACGCCCCCACGAAAAGCCAGCCCGCGATATAGCGCACGGTGATCGTCCATGCGGTGTCAAAAAGCGCCTCATAATCCAGCCAGCTCTCCCTGTCGGTCAGCAAGGTCGAGATGAAGGGCGTGGCAAACAAAACGATCAACCCGCCAATCGCCAGGGCCGACGGTTCGTCCAGAAACTGGCTGGCCTCGTCAAAACGGAACCCCGCCCAGCTGATCAGAGCCGAAACAGGCACCGCCAGCATCAGCCCCCCCAGAAGCGACCGGCCGGTGGACAAGGGCCCGGTCAGCGCAAGGCTCACCCCAAACAAAACGGCCGAGAAGGAAAAAAGCGCCAGAAAGACCCGCGCGCCCAGGATGTCGTCACCCCAGCTATCGGCCAGCACCCAAAGGCAAAAGGCGGCAATCGCGCCAAATCCGATCAGAAAGGCCCGGCGCCCGAATTCCATATCTGGCTGTTCCTGCATCCCGTCTGTCACCCCTTGCTGGCCTGGCTCACGCTACACCGTGCCGGTCCTGCCGCCAAGTCGCAGGCGGGCCTTGGGTGCAGCTTGATTTATCCCGCCCAAGATGCAACGACTTCTGCACGTCGCACGCAGGATTTTCCTGCCCCTTCATCCAATTGGCCTGTCCTCACCACACCTTGTCCAGCCCGTCTGCCCCGCCTTCTTTCATCGGTTACAGCCCGCAGCTGGATGCGCTGCGCGCCTTTGCCGTGGGTGGCGTGCTGCTGACGCATTTCTGGCTTGAACAAAGTTTTTGGGGCCATTGGGGTGTGCGGCTTTTCTTTGTGATCAGCGGCTATCTTGTTACCGCGATCCTGCTGGATGCGCGCGATCAGATGGCGGGCCGGGGCGGCGTGACGGGGGTTTGGAAGACATTCTATATCCGTCGCGCCCTGCGGATTGTTCCGGCCTATTACCTGATGCTTGGCGCCGCGTTCCTGCTGAGCGATCAGGCGCGGGCAGATTGGGCGTGGCATGTCTTTTATGGCACGAACATCCTGATCAGTCTGGAAAACGACTGGGGGTTTCGCGCGCTGGCCCATTTATGGAGCCTCAGCGTCGAAGAACAGTTCTACCTTGTCTGGCCCTTTGTCGTGCTGCTGGTGCCCCGGCGCTGGCTATTGGCGCTGTTCGTTGCCCTGATCGTATCGGCCGTTCTGTTCAGACTGGCATTGACCGGGTTCGAAGGGGGCCCGATCCGCTATGTGCTGCTGCCCTCGGCTTTGGATGTGCTTGTGGGAGGTGCACTTCTGGCCGAGCTTGAGCGTCGCGGGTACCTCTCCTGGCAGCATTTCCGCACCATCCTTGCCTTGGGTCTTCTGGGCCTTGCGGGGCAACTCATGCTGAGTGCCACCGCCAGGAACACGGACCTCTATTACATCTTCAGCGGATTTTTCCTGGCCTTTCCGATGATCACCGCTGTTGCGGCCTGTCGCCTGCGCCTGCCCGGTCCGTGGCGGCTGGTGCTTGAGGCGCCCACGCTCGTTTACCTGGGCCGGATCAGCTATGGCATTTACCTGTTCCATTATCCGGTGATCTGGTTGCTGGCCGGCGCATTGCGCGAATTCGACTATATCCTGCCGCCCGCGGGGGCCGGGCAGTTCGTTCTGGCCAGCGCCGCGACGATCATCGTCGCCATCCTGTCCTTCCGCTTTGTCGAACAGCCCATCAACGGGCTCAAGCATCGCTTCCGCTATGTGGAAAAGCACAGGGGTGCTCAGACCGGGGCGACGGGCTGATCCTCAGAAATCCGTGGGCGCGCCGCCTTCCCGCTTGCGCCGTTCGACAAAGGCGGCAAGCTCCTCGCGGATGCCGTCATCCATCGGCGGGGCCTCGAAACTGCCGATGATCTCCTTGAACAGCCGGTGCGCGCGTTCCGCCGTCCAGACCGCGCCGGCGGCCTCCCAGGCTTCGAAGTTTTTCCAGTCCGACACAAAGGGCTGATAAAAGGCGGTCGTATACCGGTCCTGCGTGTGCTGGATGCCAAAGAAATGGCCGGTGCTGCCCACATCCCTGATCGCATCCAGCGCGATCTCATCGGGGCCGGTGGCGATCACTTCGGGTTCCATATAGCGCTGGATCATCTGCAGCACTTCGCAATCCATGATGAATTTCTCAGGGCTTGCGATCAGCCCGCCCTCCAGCCAGCCCGCCGCGTGGTACACCATGTTGGTGCCCGACTGCACCGCCGCCCAAAGGCTGTTCGATGTCTCCCACATCGCCTGGCCATCCGGGACATTTGCCGCACATACCCCCGATGACCGCATGGGCAACCCGTAATACCGCGCCATCTGCCCCGTCATCTGGGTCGACCGCATGTATTCCGGCGTCCCGAAAGCAGGCGCGCCCGTCTTCATATCGACATTCGACGTAAACGTGCCGATCGCGCAGGCGCAGCCCGGCGCGACGTACTGGAACAGCGCAATGGCGCAAAGCCCCTCGGCAATCGACTGCGCCACCGCCCCCGCCATCGTCACCGGCGCCATGGCGCCTGCCAGCGTGAAGGGTGTCACCACCACCGCTTGCCCGCGCCGGATCAGCCGCAGGCAGCCGTCGATCATCGGGAAGTCATGCTTCAACGGCGAGGTCGAGTTGATGTTGGTATACATGTAAGGCCGGGCGCAGAATTCCTCTTCTGTCAGGCCGTTGGCGATCTTGACCATCTCCATCACATCCTCGACCCGTTCCTTGCCAAGGGAATAGGCGTGCATGACCTTGTCAGTCAGCGTGAGCTTGTCATAAAGCACATCCAGATGCCGGACCGAGGCGTGGATATCCACCGGCTCAACCGGATAACCGCCTGCGAAATGGATGCAGTTGAAATACTGTGTCAGCTTCAGAAGGTTCGCGCATTGCTGGCGGTTGCCGGGAACCTTCTTGCCAATCTCCAGATCGAAATAGTTGGGCGGAGAAGAGACATTTCCGAAAACGATATGCTTGCCCCCGATGGGCAGGTTATGGGCCGGGTTGCGCGCGGCGATCTCGAATTCGGATGGAGCCTTGGCCACCATCTCCATCACGAAATCGCGGCCCATGAAGACGGTCTCGCCCTCGATCTTGCAGCCGGCCTCAGCCAGGATTTCCAGCGCTTCGGGGTTCAGGAACTGAATGCCGATCTCTTCCAGAATGCGCATCGCGCCGTCATGGATCGCCTCGACCCCTTCCTGGGTCAAAGGTTCGGTGGGGCGGTCGATATTGACCGGGATGCGCCAGGGCATCTGTTCGATGATGGCCCCGCCGCGCCGCTGGGCGTTGCCCGCCCTGCCACCGCCGCGCCGCTTGCGTGTTGCGACTTCCACCATATCGAACCCTCCTGATGCCGATATGCCAGCATAGGGGTCAAGACGCAGAGAGATGCGGCGCTGTTTGCGACGCATCCTGTCGGTTTTCGAATGGGATCAGCTCCGATTGCGTCAGATCAGGGGGTGAACTGCACTTCGCCTTCGATTTCCACCGCCATCTGCATCGGCAGCGCCGCCATGCCGACGGCGGACCGGGCGTGCTGGCCAATCTCAGGCCCGAAGACATCCAGGATCAGATGGGAAAACCCGTTGATCACCGCCGGTTGCTGGGAAAAGCCCAGCGCGGAATTGACCATGCCGAACACACGCACCCAGCCGGTGATCCGGTCCAGATCGCCCAGCGTCCGTTTCAACGCGGCGATCATCGCCAGCCCCGTCATTTCAGCCAGTTTATTGGCCTCTTCCACGGTGACATCCGCCCCAACCTTGCCGAAAGGCCCCGACAGCGTTCCATCCGCATTCAGCGGGCCCTGCCCCGAAATCACGGCCCGGTCACCGCGCAGATTCACCTCGGGAAAGGGCAGCACCATGCCTTCCGGAATTTTCAGCGGCGCGGGCAAAACCAGCCCGCGTTCGGCCAGACGCTCTTCGACTTTCGACATGGGGTCCTCCCGGTTTAGCGCTCTGCGTCGTCCAGCCAGTCTGTCAGATGGCCGATATGCGGCAGCACGCAATCAGCATGCGGAGCCAGTGTGGCGGTATCGGCCATACCGGTCAACACGCCCACCGTGCGCATGCCCGCCCGACGCCCGGCAATAAGGTCATGGGTGCTGTCGCCGACCATCAGCGCATGCGCAGGATTAACGCCCACTGCCCGGCAAAAAGCCAGCAGAGGATCTGGCGCCGGTTTCGCGCCAAAACCACTGTCGAACCCTGCGATAAAGGAAAACCGGTCGCGCACGCCGGATTGCCCCAGATGGGCATGCGCCACCTCTTCACTGTCATTGGTCATGACGCCAAGGGTCAGGCCGCGCCCACGCAGATCGTCCAGAAACGGCGCCAGCGGCACGGTCTCGGCCTGCGGCGCCTTTTCCGCCTCTTCATTCAGCATGGCAAGGAAGGCGTCATATTCCGCCTCGGGGAAATGGGGCATCAGCGCGTCGGCCACTTCGCCGGGCGTGCCTGCGATGACGATGCTGTCCGGAGCAAATCGGCGGTTGGGAAGATCGAAACCGATATGATGGCCAATCTCGGCCGCGCGGGTCTGATCGCCTGCGGTCGCGCGCAGCAGGAAACTGGCGGCCCAGGCCTCCCAGGTGGCGGCGAAATCAAACAGGGTGCCGTCCTTGTCAAAGAGGATCGCGCGGATCATGGCCGTCAGGTCCAATGCATCGGCGCGCCGCCCGGCAGCGCCCAGCGCGCCTGCAGCGGTGTTTCATAAGACAGGCCCTGCGCATCGCAAAAAGCCATGACCCAGGCATCGTCCATCGTCAGAAACTCCAGAACCGACCCCAGGAATTCCGGATCCGAGGCACGGGCGCGCAAATCACCTTCGGCCGCACCCGACGATCCCAGAAAGACCGGCAAAAGCTCATCATTGGCCACAAGCCAGGCCAGCGCCTGCAGGGCGATCGTTTCGGCGCTTTCTTGCGACATGGCCATGGCGGGCGGAATTTCTTGATCACGGAAAGGGTTTGTTAACCGATTTACCTAAAGACTGGCGCGCAGAGGTCAAGCGTGTCCATGAAAGGTCTCACGTGCAAGGAACGGTTATCATCGCTGATGCGGTTTCCACCAATCGCATTCTTCTGAAAGCGAAGCTGGCACCGTGGTCCTATGACGTTCAGATGGCGTCCACGGGGGCCGAACTGCTGCGGCTGGTCGAATTGCACCCTCCCTCGCTGATTATTCTGTCGGATGATCTACCCGATGCACCCGCCACCGAACTTTGCGCAAAGATAAAGGGGGATCCGGCTCTGAAAGCCGTCCCCCTGATTGCTTTTGCGCAGAATGATGAGGCTGAGGACCGTATCGGGCTGCTGCGCGCAGGGGCCGATGACGTCTTTGCCCGGCCCTTCCGCGATGTGGTGCTGCAGGCGCGGGTGCGCAGCCTGATCCGTGCCCGCACCGGGGTGGAGGAGCTGAACCTGCGCGACGGCACCTCGCGCGCCCTTGGCTTTGCAGAGGCGCAGACAGGGTTCGCGCCAGCCGCGCGGGTGGCGATTCTGGCGCCCGATCCCACCACCGCATCCACCTGGCGGCGGGGGTTGCGGTCAGAACTGCGTACGGCCGAGCTGACCGCGCATAGCTTCCGCCAGGGGTTGGGTGAAATCGCCGGCGATGTAGTGCCGGATGTCTTCGTGATCGATTTGCACGGGCCGCTTGGCGCAAAGGGTCTTCGCCTTCTGGCCGATATCCGCGCCAATCCCGAAACCCGCCATGCCGGTGTGCTGGCCGTGCTGGAGGATGGGGCACCACAGGACCTGGCCGCCGATGCGCTGGATCTGGGCGCGGGCGATCTGATGCTGCACGGCTTTGACGCTCAGGAACTGGCGCTACGGCTGCGGTCACAGATTGCGCAGAAACAGACCCATGACAGGCTGCGTCTGTCGGTGGAAAACGGTCTGCGGGACGCGGTGCGCGACCCGATGACGGGGCTTTTCAACCGCCGCTATGCGATGCCCTATCTGACCCGCGTGATCGAAGAGAACGTCAAAACAGGCCGTGGCTTTGCGGTGATGGTGGCTGATCTGGACCATTTCAAGCAGGTCAATGACACCTTCGGCCACGCCGCTGGCGACGCGGTGCTGACCGAAGCGGCGACGCGGCTGTGCAGCGACCTGCGGGCCGAGGATCTGATCGCGCGCATGGGCGGGGAGGAGTTCCTGATCGTCCTGCCCGACAGTTCGAACGACGAGGCGCTGCTGGCCGCAGAGCGCCTGCGCCAGCGCGTAGATGCCACGCCCTTCGCAGATCCCACAACTGGCCGGGCGATCCATGTCACTGTCAGTATCGGGGTGGCGATCTGCTGTGTCGAATGCCTCACCCGCAAACGCCCCGAAGAAAGCGCGAACGCGCTGTTGCAACTGGCCGATGAGGCGCTTTATCGCGCCAAACATGCCGGCCGCAATCAGGTCACGATGGTGAACGCGGCCTGATCACTCGGACCGGCGCATCGCCCTGTCCCGCAGCCTGTCGGCATAGGCCATCCGTTCTTCGCGACTCATACCGGCAAGAGTTTTCAGCCATCCTTCGCGCATGGCATTTTGTCCGGTTTGCAGCGCCGCGGCATGGCGCGCCATCAGATCCCGAAGCGCGTCCAGGTCCAACGTCTCGGCCCTGAGAACCTTGTCGAGGGCCGGGCCGATCCGGGTGGCGCGCATCATGTCCCGGTCAAGCGATCCGCGCAGATCCTGACGCAGAGCGCGGCGCGCATCCTGGGGCAGTTCCTGATACAGGATCCGGCCCATGCCACCGCCACCGCGATGCATGTCATGCCCCGACCATCCATGACGCAGCCAGGCCCCGGCCAGGGCTCCCACCACAAGAAGGTTCAGCGCCAGCGAAAGGCCAAACAGCACGCGCAGGCCGCGCGACCATTGGGAATGTGCAGGCTGGGTGTTGTCAGTCATGGCTTAGCCCTCGTCCAGAAGGGTGGAAATTTCGAACTGGGTATCGGCAAGGGTCTCAAGCGTGCTTTGCGCGCCCATGGCCTGACGCAGCGGTTCATCCAGCAGCGCAGGCGGAGAAATTCCGATCCACAGCCCCGCCGCGGACGCGGCCGCCAGCCCACCCATGCCCTGCCAGCCGCCCAGAGCCGACACCACCTGAGACCAAAGCGAAGGCGGCGGCACCGCCACCGGCCCCGCCAGAACGCGCTGCGCATCCCGAAAGACGCGATCGGTCCACTCCGGCGACGGGCCGGGTTCACTGCGCTGCGCGGCTTTGAACAGCGCGTCCAGCTCCGTATCGGTCAGTTTGTCGTCACTCATGGTCAAACCCCAGTTCTGCGCGCCGCCCGGCCAGCGCCTGTGCCAGCGCGCGTTTTCCACGAGCGGTCAGACTTTCAACCGCCTCCACGCTGATCTCCATTACGGCCGCGATCTCGGGATTGGTGCAGCCTTCCAGATGCCGCAGGATGACCGCTTGCCTTTGCCTGTCGGGCAACTCAGCCAGCGCCTCCTGCAACGCGCGGTCGCGCGTGGCGTCCTGCATTCTTTGATCCGCCGATGGTGCCGGATCCGCAGGATCCGCGATCCCGTCCAGCCCCACCCGCGCATAGCGCCTTTTGCGCAGCCTGTCGGCGCACAGATTGCTGACCACCCGGTAAAGCCAGGTCGAAACCTGCGCGCGCCCGCTCTCCCAATCCGGCGCGATCCGCCACAGCCGCAACATCGCCTCTTGCGCGACATCCTCGGCCTCGGCCCGGTCGTTCAGCATCCGCCACGCCAAAGCGATCAGCCGCCCACCATGGCGCCGCGCCAGTTCCGAGGCCGCCGCCGCATCACCGGCTGCATAGCGCGCCAGAAGCGCATCATCGGACATCATCTGGGTCAGAGGGGCCACCTGCCGCAACATCTGCATCCGTCTTACCGCGCTGCCGCCGCGCGATCCACCATTGGCGATCGCGCGGCGCGTTTTCAAACTCAGTCGTCGTCCGACCCGTCCATCCAGCGGCCCCCATGCATCCGGCCCCGCATACGTTCACGGCCTTCGCGGAATTCGTCTTTCGACACCCCGCCCGAGCCGTCGCGATCCATCCGCTCAAAGGCCCGGCTCATATCGTGGCGGGCTGCCATCTCATCGACGCTCAGCGCACCGTCGCCATCGGCATCCATCCAGGTCATCATCCGGTCGATCCGCGCTTCGGCCCGTTTGGCGGCGGCGGCTTTCATCTCATCACGCGACAGCAGGCCATCGCCATTGGCGTCGTTCTCGGCAAACCGGGCCTCGCGCATGGCGCGCATCTCATCCGGTGTGATCTCGCCCGATCCGTCGCGGTCCAGCATTTCGAAACTGGGGCGCTCGCGGCCCTGAGCCTGCGCCACTGTCGCAACGCCTGTCACCAGAACAGCACTTGCGCAAATCGAGGCCATGAAAGGGAAACGTGTCATACCAATATCCTCTGAGCTTTTCGGCCAGGTCATTCCGGCCGTTCATAAGGATCAAACGCGCCAGCCCCGAATTTCCGTCCCGTGTTTTTTTCAGCCCCCACCCCGCGCCTTTGCGACATCGCGACGCAAGGCCAATCTGTCTTCTTACAGATGCCCGCCCAACGGCCCACATTGGCCCTGCGCGAGGTGATCCATGTCTGACAATACAAACCTGTCCACAGAAGCTGCATCCGAGACCAACCGACCCGTCTGGCCGGCCCTGACGCGTGGCTGGCGTCGGAAATGCCCCAAATGCGGCAACGGGCAGTTGATGAAAAGCTATCTGAAGGTGAACGGCACCTGCCCGGTCTGCCGCGAGGAAATGCATCACCACAAGGCCGATGACGGCCCGGCTTATCTGACGATTCTGTTCGTGGGCCACCTCATGGCCCCGCTTCTGCATATCGTCTTCGTCCAGTGGCGCCCCGATCCGCTGACGCTGTTCACGATCTTTGCGGTTGGATGTGTCGCGCTGTCGCTTTACCTTCTGCCCAGATTGAAAGGGGCAATCGTGGGCTATCAATGGGCGCGCGAGATGTACGGGTTCGGAAAACCGGCCTGACAAGGGCCCCAAGGAAGGGCCTGAGCACGTGGCAGAGATCGACAAAACAGCCGTTCGAAACGCAGCAACCGTGATCGTCCTGCGCGACCGCGCCAGCACGCCTGCCATTCTGATGGGCCAGCGCGGGGCGAAGGCGGCGTTCATGCCCAACAAATTCGTCTTTCCCGGCGGCGCGGTGGATCCCGAAGATGCCGATGTGCCGCTGATCGCCGATGTGACGGAACCCTGCTTTACCCGCCTCGCTGACGACGCGCCCGCTGATATGCAGCGCGCCCTAGGTGCCGCCGCCGTGCGCGAGCTGTGGGAGGAAACCGGCCTGATCCTGGGCCAGCCCGGCGATTGGCCGATCGACCCCCACCGCGATTGGAAAAGCTTTGCGCGGATGGGCTTTCTGCCCACCGCAGCACCCCTGCAATATGTCTTCCGCGCGCTCACGCCGCCGGGCCGCCCCCGGCGCTTTGATGCGCGGTTCTTCCTGGTGGACGCGGCGCATATCCAGGGCGATCTGGATGATTTCTCCCACGCGTCCGAGGAACTCAGCCACCTGCAATGGATCCCACTGAGCGAGGCGCGCGGCTTTGACCTGCCCTTCATCACCGAAGTCGTCCTGGCCGAGGTGGAAAGCCGCCTGCACAGCGACACGCCGCCCGCGTCGGTTCCGTTCTTCAAGAATACCGATGAGGCCAGCCTGTTCCTGCGGCTTCACGGCTATTCCCAACCCGTGACGCGCTAGCTCTCAGATCACCAGCACCAGCGCAAGGATCGACGCCACCAGAAGCGCCATGCCCGCAATCTCACGGGATGTAACGCTTTCCTTGAAAAACAGGATCGAGGCCAGAAGGCTCAGCAGCAGTTCCACCTGCCCAAGCGCCTTGACATAGGCGGCGGTTTGCAGCGCGAAGGCCACGAACCAGCAAAACGACCCGCCCATGCTGGTCAGCCCCACCCAGATCGCCACGCGGCGGCTGCGCCAGACAGCGGCGATTTCGGCCGGATCGCGCAGCACCAGCCAAAGGGCCATGACCAGCGTCTGCCAGCAGACCACCACCGCGAGGGTGACGCCTGCACGCAGGATCGGGTCTTCGGACCCCAGTTGCAGCGTCGCGCCCCGGTAATTCACGGCCGATATGGCGAAAAACAACCCCGAAGCCAGCCCCAGCGCCACCGCCCGGCTGGCCAGATGCTGCCACCAGCGCCCGTCGATCCCCGGCGTTTTCGACAGCAAAAGCACACCTGCAACGCCCAGAAGGATCGCAAACAGACCCGTCAGCGACACCCCCTCGCCCAGCACGACCAGACCGACCAGAACCGACAGGATCACCTCGGTCTTCTTGAAGGTGATGCCCACGGCGAAATTGCGCGCCTGAAACAGCAGGACAACGCAAACCGTGGCCAGGATCTGCGCCAGCCCACCCAGCGTGGCGTAAAGGAAAAACGCCCCCGACAACGGCGGCACCGCCTGCCCCGTTCCCTGTACATACCCCCACAGCGCCAGCCCGATCAGCGGCGCGGAATAGACAAAACGCGAAAACGTCGCCCCGGCCGCGCTGAGTTTGCCCATGCTGAGATATTTCTGCAGCATGAACCGCGCGGTCTGGAAGGTGGCCGCAGCCAGGGTGAAGGGAATCCAGAGGGTCATGCCCCCTCATGCCGCGAAATCAGTACCGGCGCCAGAGCGGATGCGGCACCGGATCCTTCGCGCGCAACAGGTGCTTGCGGAAGATCTCGGCATAAGAGCGAAAGCGATAACCGTCATTGCGCTCCAGATAGCGCGCCTGATTGTCCCGATACAGCTGCGGCAACCGGTACCACGGCACCCGCGGATGCATGTGATGAACCACATGCAAGTTGTTGTTCAGAAAAAGAAAAGCCAATGGCCCACGATCCTCGATGATCACCGTGCGGGCGCGGGCGCGGATATGGGCCTGATGCTCCAGAAAGGTGCGGATCTTCAACAGCCCCAGCCCGATATAGGCCGCAATCAGATAGGCCCAGACCGGCATATCCGTCGCCAGACCAACCCAGCCCAGAACCAGCGCCACCCCCGGCAGATGCAAGGCCCAGGCCAGCCACACCGCCCGGTCACCATCCCGCGCCGCCTGCCATTCGGATTGCATGAACAGAACCTGTCCGATCAGCGGGCCCAGAACCATCCGGCCCAACAGCGTGTTGTTCAGCTGAAACAGCCCCTGCTTCCAGCGCGGCAAGGTCTCCCAGACGCCGGGGTCCAGGTAATTGCTTTCCGGATCGTCGAACGGATCGGTCAGCCGCTGGTCCTGATGATGCGCCAGATGCAGGTCGCGAAAGCGGTTGTAGGGGATACACAGGTTGAGCGAGGTGAACATCAGCCCTTCGTTCACCGCCTTGGACCGGAACGGGTGCCCATGCAGCACCTCATGGGTCAGCGATCCGTGAAAGGCGATCAGCACGCCGGCCAGAAGCACGCTCAGAACAGGAAGAAGCGGGTAAACTAACGCGGTGACGCCCGCCCAAAGCGCATAACACCCGATGATCATCAAAAAGGTCGGCCATTCCACGGCCTGCACCTGGCTGCGCGACAGCGCACCGGCATGAAGCGTCATTCCTATGTTCCGTTCCGGATCCCCAATCCTGGCTCCAGAATAGGCGTGCTCACGAAACCGTGACCATTCGGAATGTAATCAACAAAAATCTACATCTGTGATAATTATCACCATATGGAAGATTTTCTCGACAAACGGCGGCGTGCCGAACAGTTCCGCATCCGCCTGCGCCGCGCCATGGATCAGGCCGACATGTCCCAATCCGCACTGGCCCGCGCAATCCGGGTCGACCGCTCCACCGTGTCGCAAGTGCTGACCGATCAGGGTGCGCGCCTGCCCAATGCCCATATCGTGGGTGCCTGCGCCACAGCGCTGGGGGTATCGGCCGATTGGCTGCTGTCACTTTCCGACCGCCCCGAAAGCGCGGCCGATCTGATGTCGAATACGCTCAGCTTCACCGAAGCGCCCCGCGCGCTGGTCGATGAGCGGATCTTCGAATGGCACAAGGAGGCGGCAGGCTACAAGATCCGCCACGTGCCCGCCGCGCTGCCCGACATGCTGAAAACCCGCGCCATGCTGGAATGGGAGTATGAGCCACATCTGGGCCGGACGACGGCGCAGGCGATCACCGCCTCAGAAGAACGGCTTGCCTTCATGCGTAATGCCCAATCGGATTATGAAATCGCCCTGCCTGTGTTCGAACTGCAAAGCTTCGTCACGGGCACCGGCTATTATGCAGGGCTGCCCAAAGCGATCCGTGAAGCGCAACTTGATCATCTGCACACGCTGACAGAACAGCTCTACCCGCGCCTGCGCCTTTATCTTTTTGACGCACAAAAGCTTTATTCCGCGCCACTGACGATCTTCGGCCCGCTTCTCGCCGTGTTCTACGTCGGCAGCTATTACATGGCCTTCCGCGACCGCGAGAGGATTGAGACCTTCACCGCCCATTTCGACCGCCTTGTGCGCGAGGCCGAGATCAGCGCCCGCGACATGCCGGAATATCTGCAAAGCCTCAACACCAGCGCGTAACTGTCGAGTAAAGCCCAGGCCGCACCGTCGCGTGCCGTATTTGGAAAGAGAAGAAGACAAGGGCGCAGCCTCCCTCTTCTTCTCTTTCAAAAATACGGCAAACCGACACCCGCCACAGGGCCGAACGGTTACAGTTTCGGATCGGGGTTCACCGTAAAGCCGTCCACGGCAATCACCTGCCCCGACACCAGCCGCGCTGCGTCCGAGGCAAGGAAGACTGCCATCGCCGCCACATCGCTCGCCTCGATGAACCGGCCCATCGCGGTGCCACTGGCATAGCCATCATAGACCTGATCGCGCGTCATGCCCTTGGCCTCGGCCTCGCGCGCCAGCACGCCTTCCATACGCGGGCCTTCCACGGCGCCGGGACAGATCGCATTGGCCCGGATGCCGTCGCCGCCCAGTTCCATGGCCAGGGTCTTCATCAAACCGATCACCCCCCATTTCGCCGCCGCATAGGGCGCGCGGTTGGGGTATCCGTATTGCCCCGCCGTGGACGAGGTGAAGATCATTGCCCCACCGCCCCCCGCGCGCATCACGGGGGCTGCATGTTTCGCTGCCAGAAACGCCCCTTCCAGGTTGACCGCCATGCAGGCGCGCCAGTCTTGCAGATCGATGCGTTCCACAGGCGCAGTGGGCCCGGCGATCCCGGCATTGGCGCAAAGCGCGTCCAGCGGCCCGGTATCGGCAATCTCTCCCAGCACCGCTTCCATGTCGCTTTCCAGCGCCGCATCGGCCCGCCGCGCCTGCCAGCTTGCGGGCACCTCGGCCAGCGTGCCCTCGTCCAGATCCGTGACCCAGACCTCATAGCCCGCGGCCTCGAACGCCTCCCCCATCGCGCGTCCGATGCCCGAGGCACCTGCCGTGATCAGAACCCGTCCCGTCATGCGGGCCGCCGGATCGCAGCCCCTGCGCCCTCGGGATAGTCAAGCCCCGCCTGCGCCTCCGCGATCCGGGCCATGGCCACCTCGATCGCCTCGGAGGGCGGACAGGGCTTGCGCGTCTCAAGGCTCACATGCAGCAGGAAATGTTCCCCAGTCGCGATCAACGTCTCGCCCTTATACATCCGGTGGAACAGATGCAGCTTCTTGCCCTGCCCCAGCAGCATCTGCGTGCGCACGATGATGCGGTCCCCCGCCAGCGCCTCGTCCAGATGGCGGATATGGGTCTCGGCGGTAAAGTAACTGCCGCCCGAGGCGATGTAATCGGCATCGCAGCCGATGATCTCCATGAACCGGTCAGTGGATTGCGCGAAGGCGTCCAGATACCGGCTTTCCGTCATGTGTCCGTTATAGTCCGTCCAATCCAGGGGCACTGCGCGGTCCAGAACCAGTATGGGCTGGCTCAGATCGCCGATCGCATCGACGCCACCCGCCAGCCCTGCGGCCGGTTTCAGCGTCGCATCGTGGGCCTTCAGAAGCGCACCTGCGCCCCAGTCATTGGCTTTAAGAGCCCGCATCATGCCCACAAGGTTGTCGTCGCGAATGCGCTCCAATTCACGGATCGAATAGGCACCCGATTGCGCATCCGACTGCCCGGCGATCAGGTCGACCAGTTCGTCGGTGAATTCCGGCACGTCCATCAGCTTGGTCCACGGCCAGCTCAGGCACGGCCCGAACTGCGCCATGAAATGCTTCATGCCTGCCTCACCACCGGCCACGCGATAGGTCTCGAAAAGCCCCATCTGAGCCCAGCGGATGCCAAAACCATAGCGGATCGCGTTGTCGATCTCTTCGGTCGTGGCGATACCGTCCTTGACCAGCCACAGCGCCTCGCGCCAGACCGCCTCAAGGAATCTGTCCGCCACATGGGCGTCGATTTCCTTTTTCAGATGAAGGGGATACATACCGATCTGCGTGATCACCGCGCGCGCATGCTCCACCACAGCGCCCGTATTCGCGGGCGTCGTCACCAGCTCGGCCAATGGGAGCAGATAGACCGGGTTGAACGGATGCGCCACGACGATCTTCGCCGGATCGGCCGCGCCCTCCTGCAACTCCGACGGCTTGAAGCCGGAGGTCGATGACCCGATCACCGCATCGCTCGCCGCCTGGATCTGGGCAAAGACCTTGTGCTTGATCTCCAGACGCTCCGGCACGCTTTCCTGCACCCAGGCCGCGCCTGCCACAGCCTCGGCCAGATCACTCTGAAAGCTCAGCCGTCCCTCTGCAGGCAGCGGGACATCTGACAGCCCGGGCAGCGACCGCCGCGCATTGGCCAGCACCTCGCCAATCTTGCGCTCTGCCTCCGGATCGGGGTCGAAGATCCGCACATCCCAGCCATTCAGCAAAAACCGCGCGGCCCAGCCACCGCCGATCACACCACCACCCACAATCGCTGCCACCTGTGTCATGGCGCGTCTCCCCTGCTTCTTTCTGGCTTCAAATACCCCGCACGCGGCTCACGCAGCCACCGGCGCCCGTTTTTCCAGGCCCAGCTTGGCGCGGACCTCGTCCGGGCCGATCACTCGCGCGCCCATATTCTCGATGATGGTCTGGGCGCGTTCCACCAGTTGCCAGTTCTCGGCCAGCACGCCTTTATCCAGCCACAGGTTATCTTCCAGCCCCACGCGCACATTGCCGCCCGCCAGCACGGCCGCAGCGACATAGGCCATCTGGTTCCGCCCCAGCGAAAAGGCCGAAAACGTCCAGTCATCAGGCACGTTGTTCACCATCGCCATGAAGGTGTTCAGATCATCCGGCGCGCCCCAGGGCACGCCCATGCACAGCTGCACCAGAGCGGGCCCGTCCAGAACGCCGTCCGCCACCAGCTGCTTGGCATACCACAGATGGCCTGTGTCAAAGGCCTCGATTTCGGGCTTCACGCCCATATGTGTCATCATCCGGCCCATCGCGGTCAGCATGCCGGGCGTGTTCGTCATCACGTAATCGGCCTCGGCAAAGTTCATCGTGCCGCAATCCAGCGTACAGATCTCGGGCAGGCATTGTTTGACATGTTCCACCCGCTCTGCCGCACCGATCATGTCTGTGCCTTTTTCCTGCAGCGGCAGCGGGCGCTCGGTCGGTCCGAACACCATGTCCCCGCCCATGCCCGCGGTCAGGTTCAGCACCACATCGGTCTCTGAGTCCCTGATCCGCTCCGTGACTTCGCGATAAAGGCTCAGGTCGCGCGACGGCGCGCCCGTTTCAGGATCGCGCACATGGCAATGCACCACCGCCGCCCCCGCCTTGGCCGCCGCAATCGCGCTTTCGGCGATCTGTTCGGGGCTGCGCGGCACATGAGGGCTGCGATCCTGCGTGCCGCCCGATCCGGTGACGGCGCAGGTGATGAAAACTTCCCGGTTCATGGTCAGCGGCATGGCGCATCCTTCCCTTTTCGATTTGCGCTCAACCTGCACCGGCGCTGCCAAAAAGGAAACGCGAAAACCGACAAAGAGGGTCGCAATCCGCCCCGATCAGAAGGGCATGGGGTGGGCGCGATGGGCCGCGTCGATCTCGGCCATTACCTCGTCCGACAGCGTGACATCGACCGACCCGATGATCCGGTCCAGCTGCTCAAGGCTGGTTGCCCCGAAAATCGCCGAACACATGAAGGGTCGCGTCCGGCACCAGGCCAGCGACATCTGCACCGGGTCCAGATCATGACGCCGCGCGATCTCCAGATAGGCGTCGACCGCAGGGAACACGCGCGCGGTCTTGCGCCCGCCCATGCCATCGACCCAGGACATGCGCGACCCGTCAGGCACCGTGCCGCCCTGATATTTCCCGCTCAGAAATCCCGCGCCCAGCGGCGAAAAGGCGATCAGGCCCACATCCTCATAGACACTCAGCTCGGCCATGTCGGTGTCGTAAAGCCGGCACAGCAGCGAATATTCGTTCTGCATCGTCTGCACGCGCGGCCAGCCGCGATCCTCCGACAGACGCAGCCATTGCGCCGTGCCCCAGGCGCTTTCGTTCGAGAGGCCAAAGTACCGGATCGTGCCACGATCCACCTCCCGCTGCAGCGCCTCCAGACACTCTTCCATATTGGAAATCACCGCCGCCCGATCCGCAGGCGTGGGATCATAGGTCCAGTTCTGCCGGAACATGTAGGACCCGCGATTGGGCCAGTGAAACTGGTAAAGGTCGATGTAATCCGTCTTCATCCGTTTCAGAGAGCCCTCGATCGCCTCCGGGATCGACTGCGCGGTAATGGGCGCCCCGTCACGGGCATATTTCATCCCCGCTCCGGAATGTTTGGTGGCCAGAATGTAATCGCCCCGCCGCCCGGTCTTTTCATGCCAGCTGCCGATGATCTCTTCCGTCTGGCCCAGAAATTTGCCCACTTCGGGGTTCGACGGATACATCTCCGCCGTGTCGACGAAATTGATCCCCGCATCCAGCGCGCGGTCCATCTGGGCGTGGCCTTCCTCTTCGGTGTTCTGAAAGCCCCAGGTCATGGTGCCCAGGCACAGTTCCGACACCATGATGCCGGTGCGGCCCATCGGATTCATCTTCATCGCGCGATCTCCTTTTGCGCGGAACCCTAGCGGGCGGTGCGGCAAGGGCAAATCGAAAGTTGAGAACAAATCAGGAACACGCTATATTGCCCCACATGCCTGCTCAGCTTTTGCCCCACCCTGGCGGACAGCCCCCCGACCGCCCCGCCCTGACCCTGGCCGAAGATATCGCCATCCCCCTCGCCCGCCTGAGCGAGGTCTGCGGCGCGTCGCGGCGCAGCTTCGCGATCTGGTTGGCGCGTGCGACGAAAGGGCCGGTGATCTGGATCTCTCCCTCCTGGGAGCCCGATCAACTGCATGCCGAGGGCATCCGAGATTTCACCGATCCGGGGCGGTTCCTGTTCATCCGCCCCAAACGCCCCGAGGATATCCTGTGGTCTCTGGAAGAGGTGCTGCGCTCCGGCGCGGTGGCGCTGGTGGTGGGCGATCTGCCGGGCCTGCCCGGCCTGACGGCGGTACGGCGCATGCATCTGGCCGCGGAAACCGGCGCGGCGGAAGGCGCGCACAGTCCCATCGGCCTGATTCTCACCCCCGGCGAGGGCGGCGCACAGGGGATCGAGACGCGCTGGCGCATGACCCCCCGGCACGCGGGCAACCTGCGCCGCTGGCAGCTCTCGCGACTGCGCGCGCGCACCCGCCCACCCAAGGACTGGATGATCGCTCAGGACAGGCCCGGCGCCGCGCCCTATTCGCTCAGCGAACGGGCCTTGCAAGAAAGTGTTTGACGCGCAGGCACTCGACCGTGCCAAACTCGGCCCATGCTGACCCGCCGCGCCCTGCTTGTGTCTCTGGCCGCTCTGGCGACACCTGCACGCGCGCGCCCCACCCCCTATGTGCTGGACCCAGGCGCTTCCCACGTGGGTTTCAGTTTCCGGCTGATGGGCGGGCTGCAGCGCGGTGACATGCCGGTCACCCGCGCCGATCTTGTGGTCGACCCGGCGGATCTGGCCGCCAGCACCGCTGATGTGATCGTCAATCCCGCCCGCGCCCGCACCGGGTTTTTCTTTGTCACCGACACGCTGAAAAGCCCTGCCGTGCTCGACACCGCCCGCTTTCCCGATATCCGCTTCACCTCCACTGCCGTGCGGCTGGCCCCCACGGGGCGGCTGTCGGACGGGGCAGCACTGATCGGGAACCTGACGGTGCGCGACGTGACCCGGCCCGTCACGCTTGATGCCGCGCTGTTCCGGCCGCCCGGCACTGCACCGGATGATCTGAGCGTGCTGACCATCACGCTGAACGGACAGATCAGCCGCGCCGCATTCGGCGCCACCGGATATCCTGAAGCGGTGGACGACACGATCTGGCTTGAGATCACAGCCACCATCCGCGCCACGGGCTGAGCTGGGCGCAAAAGGCGCTTGCAAGCGCCTTGATCAAGCCCGTTCCAACGGGCTTGAGGCCAAAAACGACACCCCTTCGTCGAATACATACAAGCGGGCCCTGCTTTGGCTGCGATGTTGGGCTTGTCATGCGCATGCTCATCTCTTTCGCGGCCCTCTTCCTGTCAGTCCTGTTGTTACAGCTTTCCTCGGGCGGGGTCGGCCCGCTGGATGCGCTTTCGGGCCTTGCGCTGGATTTCACCACGCAAGAGATCGGCCTTCTGGGCTCGGCCCATTTCGTGGGGTTCTTCATCGGCTGCTGGTGGGCCCCGCGCCTGATGGGGTCGGTGGGCCATTCGCGCGCCTTCGCCGCCTTCACCTCGGCGGGCGCCATCGGGCTGATCGCGCATATGCTGGTGATCGACCCTCTGGCCTGGGCGCTCATGCGCGTGGCATCGGGCCTCTGCGTCGCGGGCTGTTATACGGTGATCGAAAGCTGGCTGCAGGCCAAGGTCACGAACGAGACACGCGGGCGTACCATGGGCGGCTACCGTCTGGTGGACATGACCGGATCACTGGCCGCGCAAATGGTGATCAGCGTGCTGGAGCCCGCGTCATACGTCTCCTACAACCTGCTGGCGATCCTGTGCTGCGCCGCGCTTCTGCCGCTGACACTGACGCGCGTGCCCCAGCCCGAAACCCCCGACGCGCCGCGTCTGCGCCCCCGCCTGGCGGTTGAAAAATCCCCGCTGGCGGCGGCAGGCGTCGTGGTCGCGGCGCTCTCCAGCGCGTCCTTCCGCATGGTGGGTCCGCTCTACGGGCAGGAGGTCGGCCTCAGCGTCGATCAGATCGCCTGGTTCCTGTCCGCCTTCGTGCTGGGCGGCGCGGTGGCGCAATATCCCATCG
>NZ_JXYH01000045.1 GCF_001262635.1 Aestuariivita boseongensis | reverse complement strand
ACCTGCCGGTGCCGCCCACGGTGGCCTTGTCCTTTTCGGCGGTGCACAAGATCGCCGAGGGCGAACTGCCCGACATCCCCAGCATTCTGGAATGTTTCCGCGACAACGTGCTGCTTTGCGTGCGGCCTTCGTCGGAAGATCCGGATTGGGGTGGGCCCGGCGCGATCCTCAATGTGGGCATGAATGACGCCCGCTTCGCTGAGCTGAGCGAGACGTTGGGCGAAGCGCCCGCCGCTGCGCTGTACCTGCGGTTCTTGCAGGCTTATGCGCTGCACGTGGCGCGGCTGGACCCGGATCTGTTTGAAAAGATTGATGAAAACGATCCCGGTGCTCTGCGCAAAGCGCTGGAGCTTTACGAGGAAGAAGCCGAAGAACCCTTCCCGCAGGATCCCGCCGAACAGCTGGGCGGTGTGTTGCGGTCGATGGCGCGGGCCTGGGAAGGCACCACCGCGCGGCTGTTGCGCCAGGCCAAGGGCGCGCCGCCCGATGCGGGGCTGGGACTTGTGGTGCAGGAAATGGTGCCCGGGCGCGGCAAGGGTGAATGCGGATCGGGCGTGCTGCAGCTGGTGAACCCGACCACCGGCCTGCCGCAGATCACCGGGCGCTATCTGAGCCAAAGCCAGGGCCGCGATGCCTTGGGCGCGGGGGCCGAGGCGATCTACCTGGAAAAAGACGCGCGCGGCCCGTCGATGGAAGAACTGGCGCCGGATGCCTTTGCGCAGCTGAAAGAGCACGCCGCGCTCATGCGGACCCGCCTGCGCGAGGAAATGCAGGTGGAATTTGTCGTCCAGAACGGGGCTTTGCACATCCTGGACGGGGTGCGCGTGCCGCGTTCGGCCCGGGCCACGGTGCGGATTGCCGTCAGGCTGGCCGAAGATGGCATCATCACCCAGGAAGAGGCGGTGATGCGGGTCGAACCCAATATGCTGAACGAATTGTTGCACCGGCAGGTGGATCCGGCGGCCAGGCGCGATGTGCTGGGCACGGGGATCGCCGCAAGCCCCGGGGCTGCGACGGGGCGGATCGTCTTCACCTCGACCGAGGCGCAGGCCAGTGCCGCGCGCGGGGAGGCCTGTGTGCTGGTGCGGCGCGAAACCTCGCCCGAGGATATTCGCGGCATGCACGCCGCCGTGGCCGTTCTGACCGAACGGGGCGGCATGACAAGCCATGCGGCGGTGATCGGGCGCGGCCTGGGCCTGCCCTGTATCGTGGGCGCGTCCGGCATGCGGTTTCGTCTGCGCCGCCAGCAGATCATCGCCGAAGACGGGCGTATCCTGTCGGCGGGCGATCTGGTGACGGTGGATGGCACCTCGGGTCAGGTTCTGGCGGGGGAGCCTGCGATGCTGGAGGCGGCGCAGGATGATTCTTTCCAGACGCTGATGGCCTGGGCGGACGCGGCGCGCGACATTGGCATTCGCGCCAATGCCGACACGCCGGACGATGCGCAGACCGCGCGGAATTTCAACGCGCAGGGCATCGGGCTGTGCCGGACGGAACATATGTTCTTTGAACCCGGTCGCCTGACCGTCATGCGCGAGATGATCTTTGCCGAAACGCCGAAAGGCCGTGCGGCGGTGCTGGAGCGGCTTTTGCCCATGCAGCGCGAGGATTTCGTGCAGCTGTTCCGGATCATGGAAGGCCAGCCCGTTTGCATCCGCCTGTTTGACCCGCCCTTGCATGAATTCCTGCCCACCTCGCGCCAGGGCCAGCGCGAACTGGCCGAAGCGCTGAACATGCCGGTGTCGGATGTGACGCGCCGGGTGGAGGAGATGGCGGAATATAACCCCATGCTGGGCCTGCGCGGTGTCCGGCTGGGTGTGACGGTGCCTGAAATCTATGACATGCAGGCCCGCGCGATCTTCGAGGCCACGCTGGAGGCCAGCCGCGAAGGCGATCCGGTGGTGCCTGAGATCATGATCCCGCTGGTTTCGGCCAAACGGGAGGTGGAACTGGTCAAGGCGCGCATCGATGCGGTGGCCTCTGCGGTGCGCACCGAAAAGGGCCGGGGGTTCGATTACCGGTTGGGCGTGATGGTGGAGACGCCGCGCGCCGCCCTGCGCGCCGACGAGATCGCAAGCCAGGTCGCTTTCCTGAGTTTCGGGACAAACGACCTGACGCAAATGACCTATGGGCTGAGCCGCGATGACGCGGGGCGCTTCATGTCGGCCTATGTGCAAAAAGGCGTCTTCAAGGAAGATCCGTTCCACACCCTGGACATCGACGGGGTGGGTGAATTGCTGAAACTGGGGGTCGAGCGGGGACGCGCGGCCAAGCCCGATGTGATCCTGTCGATCTGCGGTGAACATGGGGGCAACCCTGATTCGATTGCCTTCTGTCGGGAGGCTGGATTCGACTATGTGTCCTGCTCTCCGTTCCGGGTTCCGGTTGCGCGACTGTCTGCCGCGCAACTGGCGATTGCCCACAAAATCGGCGCGGTGCGCGGCTGAGTTTCCGCGATATCTTGTAGTCTCATCAAGAGACTAACCACGAAGTTAGGCGAAAATCTGCGGCTAAGTGTCGGAAATATGGCGCTAAACTGGACGTTTGGGGCGTGTTGCGATACACGCACCCGGAATTTCCGGCTGGGGGAGGTCCGGCACGTATCGTCCGTGAGGTAACCTGATGTTAAGAATTCTATGCTGCCTGGTCATGGCCCTTTGGGTCATGCCGCAACCCGTGCATGCGTCCGAAGAGGCGCTGCGCGATGTGATCGAACGGGAACGCGCGTCGCTGTCGCTGATCCCGCGCGCCCGTCTGAAGGCGCTGATTTCCGAACCGGCAAGCCATGCGCCGTCCTTCTCGTATTCGCGGGCCTGGATTGATGCGCAGCCGCGCGCCAAAGGCGGCGACGAATGGCGCTGCCTGGCCGAAGCGCTGTATTTCGAGGCCCGGGGCGAAACCGTCAAAGGCCAGTTCGCCGTGGCCGAAGTGATCCTGAACCGGGTGCAAAGCGCGCGGTTCCCGTCGTCGATCTGCGGGGTGATCAATCAGGGCACGGGGCGCAAGTACCAGTGCCAGTTCACTTATACCTGCGACGGCTACAAGGACGTGATCAAAGAGCCGAGCGCGTTTGAACGCGTGGGCAAGGTGGCGCGGGCCATTCTGGACGGGGCCAATAACAACCTGACCAATGGGGCGACCCATTATCATACCACGGCTGTCTCGCCTGCCTGGTCGCGTACCTATACGCGCACGGCGAAGATCGGTGTGCACCTGTTTTACCGCCACAATTTCCGCACCGCGGCCAAGAACTGAGCCGGCCGTCACCGGCGGCCCGCTGTAATTCGGGCCCTGGTGACGCAAGAGGCGCCTGTCGTGGCGCATCGGGACCTGTTATTGCTGCCGCACGCGCCTAGGGTGCGTGCGAGACTTTGACTGACAGGTGCCTGATATGAGCTCTGAAATACGCCTTGCTTTTGCGCATCCTTCGGAACGGGCGGCGGCCACGGCCCCGCGCGGCCCGCTGGACCGGATTTCCCTGCGCGACCACATTGTCGAGGTCGAAATCGGTGCGTTTCAGGCCGAACGCGGCACCACGCAACGCATCTGTTTCAATGTGGTGGTCGAGGTGGAGCCCGTAGACGCCCCGATTGACGATGATGTGGATCGCATCCTGTCATACGACCGGGTGACCGAGGCGATTGCCCATGAGCTGTCGGAAGAGCGGCTGAACCTGCTGGAGACGCTGGCGCAGCGCATTGCCGAACGCATCCTGCTGGAACCGCAGGCGGTGCGCGCCTTCGTGCGGATCGAGAAACTGGATCGCGGCCCCGGTGCTTTGGGGGTCGAGATCGTGCGGAGCCGCGCGCAGATGCAGGCCGATCAGCTGATCGACGAGCGCCCGCATCCGCGGCTGGTTTACCTGTCGAATGACGCGATTGCCTCGCCCCATCTGTCGGGCTGGATCGACCAGCTGGAGGGGCGCGAGCGGCCTTTGATCCTGTGCGTTGGCGCGCCGGATCTGCCCGCGCCGCAGACCGGCCACAAGATGACCCAGCGCCGGATTGACCTGCTGGCGATTGAACAGAATGCCTGGATGCTGGCCGCACGCGACCCGCGCTGCGTGGTGGTGTCCACCCGGACGGAACTGGACTGGGCGATGAAGAACGGCCAGATCAGCGTCTGGGCGCCGTCGAAGATTGTGCTGGATGCTGTGGACGGGCCATCGGCGCATCCCAGCGATGCGGTGGCTTTGGCGGCATGGTTTGCAGCGACTTTTTCAGCCGGCGAGATGATGGTGATCGGAGCGGCGCTGCCCTCGGATGCGAAAGCGCCTTTGCGCGCGGTTGACGTGGATCAGGCGCAGCTGTGATTTTTCGCCCGCTTCTGCAATATGGCCCGGCGCGGCCGGTGCACAGCGTCGCCCTTGCGGGCGGGCCCTATTGGTTTACCCATGCCGAGCTTTTGCAGCGCGATGCACGGCCGCGCGTGGTGCCCGTGGGCGCGATCCCGGCACAGGCGCTGGTGCGGCTGGCCCATAACCGCGCGCCGATTGCGGGGCTTGAGTTTTCCACGCCTTGCGTGATGGGTATTCTCAACGTCACGCCGGACAGCTTTTCCGATGGCGGCCAGCATTTCGCGGCGGAAGACGCGCTGGCGGCGGCCCGGGCGATGGTGGCGGCAGGGGCGGATCTGCTGGATGTGGGTGGCGAAAGCACGCGGCCCGGTGCACAGGAGATTCCCGTTGACGAAGAGATCCGCCGCACCGCTCCCGTGATCGCAGCGACTTCGGCGGACCTGGGCGTGCCGATATCCGTCGATACGCGCAAAGCACCCGTGGCGGAAGCTGCATTGGACGCAGGCGCCGCCATCGTCAATGATGTGGCGGGCTTTACCTTCGATCCGGCGCTGGCCCCGCTATGTGCCGCGCGTGGCGCGCCTGTCTGCGTGATGCATGCGCAAGGCGATCCGCAGACCATGCAGGACAATCCGCACTATGACGATGTGGTGCTGGATGTGTATGAGTGGCTGGAGGCGCGTGTGGACGCGCTGGAGGCGCAGGGCATTGCCCGCGACCAGATCATCGTCGACCCCGGTATCGGCTTTGGCAAGACGCTGGAGCACAATCTGACATTGCTGCGCAATATCGCGGTGTTTCATGGGCTTGGCTGCCCTGTTTTGCTGGGCGTGTCGCGCAAACGTTTCATCGGCGTGATCGGTAATGCGCCGGATGCCGCCGATCGGGCACCCGGCTCCATCGCCGTGGGGCTTGCGGCCTTGGCCCAAGGCGTGCAAATCCTCAGGGTGCACGATGTGGCCGAGACCGTGCAGGCGATCCGCCTGTGGCAGGCTGCGCGTGGTGGCAACGGGTCAAACAGGCAGAGTTGAGCAATGCGTAAGCTTTTTGGAACCGATGGGGTACGCGGGGCCGCGAATGTCTATCCGATGACGGCGGATATGGCGCTGCGGATCGGCGCGGCCGTGGGCCGGTTCTTCCGGCGCGAGGCGGGCGGTGTGCACCGTGTGGTGATTGGCAAGGATACGCGGCTGTCGGGCTATATGTTCGAAAATGCGTTGACCGCCGGTCTGACCTCCACGGGGATGAATGTGCTGCTGCTGGGGCCGGTGCCCACGCCGGCGGTGGGTCTGATGACCCGGTCGATGCGGGCCGATCTGGGGGTGATGATCTCGGCCAGTCACAACCCTGCGGAAGACAATGGGATCAAGTTCTTCGGCCCCGACGGCTTCAAGCTGAGCGATGAGGCCGAGCTGGAGATCGAAGCGCTGATCGAGGCGGGGGTGGACCCGGCTCCGGCCCGCGAGATCGGGCGCGCCAAGCGGATTGATGACGCGCGCTTCCGCTATGGGGAGCGGTTGAAGGCCTCTCTGCCCAGGGGCATCCGGCTGGATGGGCTGAAAGTGGTGATCGACTGCGCCAATGGCGCGGCCTATCGCGCAGCGCCCGATATCCTGTGGGAGCTGGGGGCCGATGTTATCCCGGTGGGGGTGGCGCCGGATGGGTACAACATCAATCGCGGCTGCGGATCGACCCAGCCGCAGGTGGCGGCGGATGCGGTGGTTGCCCATGGCGCGGATGTGGGGATTTGCCTGGATGGCGATGCCGACCGTGTCGTCCTGATCGATCAGGAAGGCCGGGTGGCCGACGGCGATCAGATCATGGCGCTGATGGCCGCGCGCTGGGCGGAAGAGGACCGGCTTGCCGGCGGCGCGCTGGTGGCCACGGTGATGTCGAATCTGGGTCTTGAGCGCTTTTTGGAAGACAAGGGCCTGCGGCTGGAGCGCACCTCCGTGGGCGACCGGTATGTGGTCGAGCGGATGCGCGAGGGCGGCTTTAACCTGGGCGGGGAACAGTCGGGCCATATCGTGATGTCGGATTTCGCCACCACGGGCGACGGGCTGATGGCGGGGCTGCATTTCCTGTCGGAGATGGTCCGGTCAGGTGAACCCGCCAGCGCTTTGGCCCATCAGTTCACGCCGGTGCCGCAGCTTTTGAAGAATGTGCGCTATTCTGCCGGGCAGACGCCACTGGAGATGGCTTCGGTGAAAACCGCGATTTCCGAGGCAGAGGCGCAGCTGAACGGGCAGGGGCGGCTGTTGGTCCGCAAATCGGGGACCGAACCGCTGATCCGCGTGATGGCGGAATGCGAAGACCCTGTGGTGCTGGAAGCGGCCGTTGACAGTATCGTGGACGCCGTGAGCGAGGCGGTAAGTGCGTAGGGCGGGAACTTGTCCTGCCACCCCGTTTACGCCCGCGCAAACAGCCGTTTCAGCGCGCCCAGTTGGCTGATGGCCACGCCAGACAAGATCAGCACCATCGCCAGCAAAAGCGAGGACGGCAGCGGCTCGGCCAGGAAATAGGCGCCCAAGAGCACCGACCAGAGCGGCACCTGGTAGTTGGTCAGTGACATGAAAACCGGCCCCGCGCTGCGGATCACCATGACCCGCAACAGGTTTGCCGCAGCCGTGGGGATCAGGCCCAGGATCGCGATGATGATCCAGCCTTCGGGGCCGGGCAGGGCGGGGACGCCTTCGCGGATCATCGCAAGCGGCACCACGATGGCCGCCGCGATCACCAGAAGAACCGTCGACAGGCCCACCGGGTCCACCGCTGGCAGGCGGCGCATCAGCACCGACGAGATGCCATAACAGCAGGCCGCGCCCACGCAGGCCATGCGCCCGGCCCATTCCAGATCGGATCCGGTGGTGTCAAAGGCCTGCCCGCCGATCAGCACGCAGACCCCGACAAACCCGATGACAAAGCCCAGAACGCGGCGCAGCGTCATGCGTTCGCCGGGCACGAAGAAATGCGCGAGCGGCAGCACGATCAGCCCGACCGAGGCCATGGAGACCCCGGCAAAACCAGCGGTTACATGTTGCTGCCCCCAGGCCAGCAGCATGAAGGGGATCGCGGTTGAAAAGGCCCCGACGGCAAGCAGCGTCACGCGGGTGGTCATATCGGGGCGTTCGGCAAAAAGCCGCAGGCCCATGGCGCGCCAGATGATCAGCATGGTGAGCGCGCCGAAAAGCACACGGCCAGAGGCCAGCCAGAAGGGCGGCCAGTGGTTGAGCGCCAGTTCCGTGACCAGAAAGGTGCCGCCCCAGGTAAAGCCCAGGGTGGCGACCATCAGCCAGCTGCGCCAGGTGATCTGGGGCGCGTCAGTCATGCAAGGCGCGGCTGTCTGCCGGGGCCTGATCGCGTTCTGTCATGCCGTAGTCGCGGATCACACCCGCCACACGCAGGCGGTAATCGGCGAAATGGATGTCGCGGCCCGCGCTTTGCGCGTCGCGGTGTTCGGGCAGTTTGCGCCAGTGCTCCAGCGCCTCTTCGCTTTCCCAGAAGGACAGGGACAGAAGCTTGCCGGGTTCCATCAGGCTTTCGAACCGCTCGACCGAGATAAAGCCGGGGATATCGCTGAGGTGGTGTTTCAGCGATGCGGCGCGGCGCAGATAGGGTTCGCGGTGGCCGTCTTTGGGCCACACCTCGAAGATAACAGCGATCATGGGCGTTCCTTCAGGTTATGCGAGGCGCATGTCAGCCATGTGCGATCCTCGCGGTGGATGAATTTCTCGGACTGCGCGAAGGCGTAGTTTTCGCGCCCCAACGGGTCAGCCGCAAGCCGTGCGCGATAGGCTTCGTATGCGGCAAGGCTGTCAATGTGGTAGATGCCATAGGCAAGGGTGGAAGAGCCCTCATGCGGGGCGAAATATCCTACCAGATCCGCGCCGCAGCGCGGGATGGCTTCGCCCCAGTTGCGTGCATATTGCGCGAAGGTATCGCGTTTCGTCGGGTCGATGTGATAGCGGATGATGCAGGTCAGCATGGTCAGGTCCTTCTGTGATTGTGCTGACGGGGATAGCATCTTGTTTTGTGTGAATGCTTCGGTCAGGATCAAACTATGCGAGAAGGACCAGATATCGCGCGCCTTGCGGCGCTGATCGGCGATCCGGCGCGGGCGCAGATCCTGACTGCGCTGATGGATGGTCAGGCGCTGACGGCGAGTGAGTTGGCCGAGGTGGCGGGGATTACCCTGCCCACGGCAAGCGGACATCTGGCCAAGCTGACGGAGGCGGATCTGCTGCAGCGGCGCAAGCAGGGGCGGCATCGGTATTTCCAGCTGGCGGATGCGGATGTGGCGGCGGCACTTGAGGCGCTGATGGGGTTGGCGGCCGGGCGCGGGATCAAGCCGGTGCGTCCGGGACCCAAGGACGCCGCGATGCGCGAGGCGCGGGTCTGCTACAACCATCTGGCGGGTCGAATGGGCGTGCAGATGTTTCAAAGCCTGGTCCAACGCGATTACTTATTAGAGCGGGGGGAAGACCTGAAGCTTACCCCGCAAGGATCTGATTTCATGGCCGATATTGGCGTCGATCTTGCAGCGCTTGAAGCGGGCCGCGCGGTGCTGTGCCGGTCTTGCCTGGATTGGAGCGAGCGGCGCAGCCATCTGGCGGGATCGCTTGGCCGCGCCTTGCTGGCACGGTTCGAGACGCTGGGCTGGATGGCGCGGGATGAAGGCTCGCGCGCCATCCGGGTGTCGCAAAAGGGCCGGGTCGCCTTTGACGGCCATTTCCCTGTCTGAACGACCGGGTGTGACGAAGGGGCGAATTATGGAGAACCCGCCCCCGCCCGGGATCAGTTCTTGGCCTTGTCGACCATCTTGCCGGCGGAAATCCACGGCATCATGCCGCGCAGTTTCTCGCCCACTTCTTCGATCTGGTGTGCGTCGTTCATGCGGCGCGTGCCTTTGAAGAAGGGTTGGCCCACGGCGTTTTCCTGCATGAAATCCCGCACGAATTTGCCGGTCTGGATGTCGGTTAGGATCGCTTTCATGCGTGCCTTGGTCTCGTCATAAGGCAGCACGCGGGGGCCGGAGACATATTCGCCGTATTCCGCCGTGTTCGAGATCGAGTAGTTCATGTTGGCGATGCCGCCTTCATAGATCAGGTCGACGATCAGCTTCACTTCGTGCAGGCATTCGAAATAGGCCATCTCGGGCGCGTAGCCCGCTTCGACCAGGGTTTCAAAGCCCATGCGGATCAGCTCAACCAGACCGCCACACAGAACGGCCTGTTCGCCGAAGAGGTCGGTTTCGCATTCTTCCTTGAAGTTCGTCTCGATGATGCCCGAGCGGCCGCCACCGATGGCGGAGCAATAGCTCAGGCCCAGTTCCAGCGCCTTGCCGGAGGCATCCTGATGCACAGCCACCAGGCAGGGCACGCCGCCGCCTTTGGTGTATTCGCCGCGCACGGTGTGGCCGGGGCCTTTGGGGGCCATCATGATCACGTCAACGCCGGGCTTGGGCTCGATCAGGCCGAAATGCACGTTCAGGCCGTGGGCAAAGGCGATCGCCGCGCCTTCGCGCAGGTTGTCATGGACGTATTTCTTGTAGGTTTCGGCCTGCAGTTCATCGGGCATGGTGAACATGATCAGGTCGCACCAGGCAGCGGCTTCGGCGATGCCCATGACCTTCAGCCCTTCGCCTTCGGCTTTCTTGGCCGAGGCCGAGCCTTCGCGGAGTGCCACGACAAGGTTCTTTGCGCCGCTGTCGCGCAGGTTCAGTGCATGGGCGTGGCCTTGCGAGCCATAGCCCAGGATGGCCACTTTCTTGTCCTTGATCAGGTTGATGTCGCAATCGCGATCGTAATAGACGCGCATTTGTCCTCTCCTTCCGGGTTTTGGTCTGTGTCGGGTTTTAGGCGGATCCGGGTGGTGGGTATACATATTGCACCTATGAATTTGGCAGAAGTTCATAGTATATTATTCTCTGAATAATCATTTTATGGAAATTTCATGCTTAAAGACGAAGATCGGCGTATTCTGCGGTATCTCCAATCCGATCCGACGCTGAACCCGTCGGAGCTGGCAGACCGCTGCCGGATCAGCCCGCAAAGCGTCACGCGCCGCCTTGCGCGGCTGGAGGAGATGGGCATCCTGCAAGGGATCACGGCGCGCATCGACTGGCAAAAGCTGGGCTATGCGGTGGAGGTGTCGCTGCGCTTCACCCTCGACAAGACGCAGGCGCGGGCGTTTGACGAATTCCTTGAGGCCGCGCGGGCGGTGCCGGAAGTGTTGGAGATTCAGACCTTTCTGGGACGCGTGGATGTGCGCCTGTCGGTGATCGCCCGCGACATGGCGCATTACCAGCAGATCTATCGCGACAAGATCCTGACCCTACCGCATATCGCCGAGATCGAGGCGCTGATGCATGTGGCGCGGATCAAAAGCCAGGAGGCGTTGCCGATATGACCGATCTGGATGGTCTGGACCGCAATATCCTGGCCGAACTGGCGCGCGACGCGCGGCAAAGCACGCAAGCTCTGGCGCGTAAATTTGGCGTGTCGCAGCCGGTGGCCTGGCGGCGGGTGAAGCGGCTGCAGGAGGCGGGCGTGATTGCCGGACGGCGGCTTGCGCTGGATGCTGACAAGCTGGGTTATGGCGTCACCGTGTTTCTGGGGGTGAAACTGGCCACCAAGGGCCGGGTCAGCCTGCAGGATTTCGAAACCGCCGTATCGGCCATTCCCGAAGTGCAGACGGTAGAACATGTGCTGGGTCTTTACGATTACCGCCTGCGCGTCGTGGCGCGCGACATCCCGGATTTCGAACGCATCCTGCGCCGCCGCATCATGACCCTGCCCGGCGCAGGCGAGGTTGAGGCCAATGTGCTGCTGAGCGAAGAACGCAGGCCCGGACCTCTGGGCTGAGCCGGGAACCATCATGCGTCGGCCGCGTTTTCCTTTCACTCAACAGAGAAAGGACACGCACTATGCCCCGGTCCAACACCGCCGCAGAAGCCACTGACAAAAAAGACAGCCATCAGAAGGCTGTGGGCCCGACAACCACGCAACTGCACGTGGTGGATCAGACCCCCGACGCGCCTTCGGTCGCGCCGCGTTTTCCCATCGAGGAGGGCCAGCCCATGGCGAAGGGGCAGGGAAGTTGGGGTGTAAAAGTTCATGGCGTGCTGATCGCTGTCGCACTGATCGGGCTTGTGGTCTGGCTTGCGTGATCAGCCTGCGAGGCTGAGCAGGGCCGTTGCCTCGTGTTCGCGCAGGGTGTAGCGTGAGACCATGGGTGCCTCGGTGGCATTTTCGGCCAAGCCGGGGAACAGCACGACGATCTCTGCCCGGCTTTTCGCGCTGACCGATTTCAGGGATTGCGGTCCGGGATAGAGGCTCTCTGCCGGGCAGCCCTCGGCAAAGATGATGTGATGGCTTTCCATCATGAAGTGGTAGTAATCGACCTCGTCACAGGGGGCCCCGCGGATCGTGTCCCCGTTCACGAGGTATTTCGCCGATGCCAGAACTTCGCTTTGGCCGAACAGCAATTCGGCCTGGGCGCTGCGCAGCATCATGCGGTGGTTGGGTGACACGCGAAGATCGCGCAGATTGCCCAGGGCGCCTGCGCGCACCAGCACCGGCGTGTTGGGCCCCCGGCCTTCGACCCGTTGCGAGCCGATCCAGCGGATCGGCTGTGCGCCGCCATCCAGCGTGTTGACCAGATCGCCCTGACGCAGCGTCTCGATGAATTGCGGCCCGTGGGGCGTGTCGATCAGCGTGCCGCGCGCGAAGCAGATCGTCACAAGCGAGTTGTTGCCCTGGGCACCACCGGTGAACACACCATCGGCTTCTTCAAGGGACCCGCCGTCGATGGTATCGTTGGCGTTGTAATCGCTGTCCTGAAACTGGTCGATCGTGATCGTATCACCATTGGCCACATCGGTCAGATCATAGCCTGCGGCCAGAAACAGCTGGTTGATATCGGGCGCATCCGGATCGGACGAGGTCAGGCGGTTTGCGTTGATCCGTAGGTAGCGATCCCCCACACCGGCGGTGTCGCCCCGGATTGTGCCGGTCTGGTTTGAGTTATTGCCCTCATAGGTGAATTTGACCGCGTCGTTCAGATAATCCTGCGCATTGTCATAAACCAGGATCTGCGTGATTTCGCTGTCCGAGCTGACGCCGCCATTGGTATCGGCATTGATGACCTGCATGACGATGATGTCATCGGGTTCGAAAATCATCGTGCCGCCGGTGACGGACACGGAGCCTTCGTTCAGATATCCGTCATTGTTGGACACAGAGATACTGGCACCTTCAAGGATGCTGTAACCGTTCAACAGGATCGTTGTTTCCGCCATGACTGCGCGCTGCCTCGTTCGGGGTCTTTTGCCCCAATTTTGACATCAATCTGCCATTAACCATGCTGGCTGCCAAGGAAATAACCGCAAGTGCCGCGCTGTTTGCGGTACGGGGGCCACAGGGGCTGTGAGCATTTGTCATTTTGCACACCCCTCAGGCCCGCGTTAGATGTGCCTGAGACATGATGGAGGCACAGATGGCAGCATTACTTGACACAGTGGACCCTGACGGGTTGGAGGAGTTTTCGGTCGTCTTCACCGACCGGTCGCTCAACCACATGTCGGCGATGTTTCAGGACGTGATGCGCGATATCTCGGCCATGCTGAAAGAGGTCTATCACGCCGATGCGGTCGCGGTGATCCCCGGCGGCGGCACCTATGGGATGGAGGCTGTCGCGCGCCAGTTTGCGCGCAATGCCCGTGTGCTGGTGGTGCGCAATGGCTGGTTTTCCTATCGCTGGTCGCAGATTTTCGAAACCGGCGATCTGACGGCCTCGACCACGGTGCTCAAGGCGCGCCGGGCGGGCAATGCGACGCAAACCCCCTTCGCACCCGCCCCGATCGAGGATGTCGTGGCCACGATCCGCGAGGAGAAACCCGATATCGTCTTCGCGCCCCATGTGGAAACCAGCGCAGGCGTGATCCTGCCGGATGAGTACATCACCGCCATGGCGGCGGCAGCCCATGAGGTGGGCGCGCTGATGGTTCTGGATTGCATCGCGTCGGGCTGTGCCTGGGTGGATATGAAGGCCACCGGCGTGGATGTGCTGATCTCGGCCCCGCAAAAGGGGTGGAGCGCGCAACCCTGTGCCGGCCTTGTGATGCTGTCAGAACGGGCCGAGGCGCGGCTTGAGGAAACCACATCCGACAGTTTCGCCATCGACCTGAAGAAATGGCGCGACATCATGAAGGCCTATGAAGGGGGTGGCCATGCCTATCATGCGACCATGCCCACGGATGCGCTGCGCGCTTTCCGCGACACGATGGTGGAAACGCGCGAATACGGGTTCGACAAGCTGAAAGACGCGCAATGGGCGCTGGGCAACGCGGTGCGCGCGATGATGAAGGAAAAAGGCGTGACCTCGGTCGCGGCAGACGGCTTCGGCGCGCCGGGGGTGGTGGTGTGTTATACCACCGATCCGGACATCCAGACCGGCAAGAAATTCAGCGAACAGGGCATGCAGATCGCCGCTGGCGTCCCGCTGCAATGTGACGAACCTGACGACTACCGCAGCTTCCGCATCGGTCTTTTCGGTCTCGACAAGCTTTATGATGTGGAGGGGACTGTGGCCCGCCTGAAGCGGGTGGTGGATCAAGTGCTCTGACCCACCGTTTCTTCTTGCCCGCAATACGACGGGGGTCTGGGGGCTGGCCCCCAGTCCCGCGCGTCACGTCAGCGCACGCCCAGACCCATTTGCATCAGCGTCCGCCGTACAGGCGCCAGCGCGTAAAGCGCATCCAGCCCCTTGGCGCGGGCATCGCGCAGCGGCTGCGCGCTGACCATCGAGGCGCGGTTCAGAATGTCGATCCCCTGCACCCGCAGCCGGATATCGGCGTGCCGGGCCTTCTGGTAGGCGTCCAGCATCGCTGCATCGCCCAGGCCTTCGGGCCGGGCCTCTGCCAGATCCAGCAGCGCGCGCAGGTCGGCCAGTGACATGTTCAGCCCCTGCGCGCCGATGGGCGGGACCACATGGGCGGCCTCGGCCATCAGCGCCAGGCGTTCCCCTGACAGCCGTTCAGCTTCCTGGCTGATGATCGGCCAGACCGTGCGGCGGGAGGCCAGCGTGAGCGGCCCGAAAAGCCCGCAGGACCGTTCGGTCATGGCGGCCTCGAATTCGGGCGTGTCCAGCGCCATCAGTTTCGCGACATTGGGCCCTTCTTCCATCCACACGATGGCCGATGAGGGGCGGCCCTCGTAATCGGGCAGCGGCACCAGCGTGAAAGGCCCGCCAGTGCGGTGGATCTCGGTTGAGACGTTTTGATGCGGGATGTCATGGGTGACCGCAAAGGCCAGCGCCTTTTGTCCATAGCGGCGCGTGGTCACGGAAATCCCCGCAGCTT
The DNA here is from genome assembly GCF_001262635.1 of Aestuariivita boseongensis. Classification (GTDB taxonomy): domain Bacteria; phylum Pseudomonadota; class Alphaproteobacteria; order Rhodobacterales; family Rhodobacteraceae; genus Aestuariivita; species Aestuariivita boseongensis. The sequence continues at coordinate 19,464 of NZ_JXYH01000045.1, read as the reverse complement.
CGCGCATGGGCGATCCGCGCCCGTCGCAGGCCACGACCAGTTTCGTGCGGATGCGTGAGCCATCGGTGAGGCCCACGCGCGCTTCGGCCTGGCGGGTGAACAGGCTTTTCGTGCCGGTGCCGGGGCGGAAATCCACCCTGTCAAGGCCTTCCAACCGCGCCAGCAATTCGCGCCGCAACAGCCAGTTGGGCAGGTTCCAGCCAAAGGGCTGGTCCGAGATATCGGCGGCGTTGAATTCCCGCACCACGCGGGGTTCGGGCACTTCGCCGCCCGCATCGACGATGCGCATGATCTGCAGGGGCGTGGCATGGGGGGCGTAATGGTCCCACAGCCCGGCACGTTCCAGCAGGTCGCGGGCGGGCTGCAGGATCGCCGTGGTGCGCAGATCGGCCCCTTCGGCGTCGCGTTCGGTGACCGGCGGCGCCGGATCAACGCAAATCACGGAACGGCCCGCCGCCCCGAAACAGGCCGCGGCGGTAAGGCCAGCGACCCCGCCGCCGGAAATCAGGATGTCGCAATCAAACTGCATGAGCAGCCCTCCTTCACCCGGAACCTAGGCCGCGGCGGGGCCGGGGGCCAAGCGACATCCTGACGCCATCAGGGTTTGGCGAAGATGATCAGGAAAACGAACATCACCGGCACGAGTGCCAAAGCGGGCAGGTAAAGGCCCGGCAGGCCAAAGACGATGGCCGAGGACATCCAGAGGCTGACGAACGCAATGATCGCGTACCAGATGTTGTCCTTGTCGCCGAACATCAGGTCGCGGGCGACCCAGCCGATCACGGGGATGGCCAGAAAAAGCTTCAGCCAGAATGGCCGTCGGGCGGGGATGTCTGCGACGCTCATCATATGTCTCCTGTTCGGCGCTGCAGCGGAGATAGGGTGCGCGGCGCCGAACGGGAGGGCCAATCTGTCGCATCCCTGATGATTTACGTCAGGATTTTAAGAAAAGACGTCAGGTCATCGGTGTGGTGGTGGATATGGTCGGCCGCGACCGGGGTTTCGGCCACATGCACGGTGCGCATCCCCATGGCGTGGGGCGCGGCGAGGTTGCGGGGTTCGTCCTCAAACATGGCGGCTTTTTCCGGGGTGATGCCGTCCTTGGCAAAGACCTCCTCGAACGCGGCGCGTTCGGGTTTGGGGCGGAAGCCTGCATGTTCCACGCCATAGACCGCATCGAATAATCCGCTTAGCCCGCGCACCTCAAGCACGCGTTCGGCGTAAGGGGCGGTGCCGTTGGTATAGACGATGCGCCGGCCCGGCAGGTCTGCGATATGGCGGGCAAGATCCGCGTCCTGTTCCAGATGATCGAGGGAGATGTCATGCACATCGGTCAGATAGGGGCCGGGATCGACCTGGTGTTCGCGCATCAGACCGGCCAGCGTGGTGCCGTAAAGCTGCCAGTAATGGCGGCGCAGGCGGTCGGCCTCGGGGCGGTCCACGCGCAAGGCATCCATGACGAATTTGGTCATCCTGACCTCGATCTGATCAAAGAGCCGCGCGCGCGGCGGATAAAGGGTGTTGTCGAGGTCGAACACCCATTGCGTGACATGTGAAAACGCGTCTTTGACCATGGCTTTGTCCTAGGGCGGTTGGCGCGTCGATGCAACGGCAGGCTTGATCGAACGGCCTGCGGAACGCTAGACAGGACCATCCAGTGCAATGATCGAAGACCATGAACCAGCGACAAGTGACCCAGACCGACGCCTATTCCCTGATCCTTGAAGCGATTGACGTGGGCGATTACAAGCCCGGCGACCGTCTGGTTGAAAGCGATCTGGCCGACAAGTTCGGCATGTCACGTACGCCTATCCGCGAGGCCTTGCAGCGGCTTGAGACGCAATCGCTGCTGGAACGGGACGGGCGGTCGCTGATCGTGGCGTCGCTGGATCACAACCAGATGTCTGAGCTGTATATCGTCCGGCGCGAGTTGGAGGGGCTGGCCGCGCGTCTGGCCGCGCGTCATGCCACCCCGGAAGAGGTGAAGCTGCTGCGCGAGATGGTGACCGCCGATGATGCGCTGGTGAACGATCCGGCGGCGCTGTCGCGGGCCAACCGGCGGTTTCACAAGCAGATCCATCTGGCCTCGCATAACCGGTACCTGGTGCAGCAGCTGGATCTGGTGCACCGCACCATGGCGCTGATGGCGACCACGTCGCTGGCCGCGCAGGGCCGTGGGCAGATCGCGCAAAGCGAACATGACGGGATTGTCCGCGCGATCGAGGCGCGCGATGAAGACGCTGCTGAAAAGGCGCTGCGCGATCACATCTCGATCGCGTTCATGACGCGGCTGCAGCAGGATGCCGACCGCCGCGAGGCGCAGGGCTAGACCGCGGCCCCCTTGTCGGGTTCGGAATGGCCATGCTGGGTTTTGTCCCAGTAGAAGGGTTTCACCAGCACTTCATAAAGCTCCTTGTAACTGGCGATGGCGCCCAGCGGGAAGTAAAGCGGTAGGGTCAATTCCCAGGGGATAAGGAAGCGGTGTTCCTTGCGCGCGGCCGCACACAGGGCAATGCCCAGATTGACCACTTCGGTCATCACGAAAAGCGTGGCGACCAGAAACAGGATATCGTGTTCAAAGACCGACTCGGTCGGATGCGGCACGGCCAGCATTTTAAGCCAGAAGGTCCAGAGGATGGGCGCGAACAGAAACTGTGACAGCGTCCCGATGAAAAACGCCTGAAGCCCCAGAAAGCGTTTCCAGCCCAGATCGCGCAGCAGCACGCGGGGCAGGTCGCAAGCGGCCAGTGTGGCGCGGGTCAGCGTGTCTTTCTCTTCCAGCACCAGGATGACGTCTAAAAGCACCTTGGGATAGGTGATCTTCTGCAGTCGTTCGATCAGAGCGTCCGCGATTTCGGTTTCCTTGAACAAGGGCACCATGACTGAAATACGCGGCCAGCGCCCGGCAGGGATTTGCGGTGCCGGCGGATCGACATGCAGCCGGTGGCCGATATGGGCCAAGGCCGCGGTCAGTTTCAGAAGCGTGATCGTGAACAGGCACAGGATGGCAAAGGCGCAGATCACCGAAAAGGTGAGGCCCGGCGACAGGACCAGCCCGCCCAGAAGTGATGCGGCCAGCCCCAGAACGACGAGGGCGCGCCCAAGCCCCAGTTTTTCCCAATGCCGGCAGCTGTACATCGAAGCCACGCGGGTTTCGGCTTGGGCGGTCAGGTCGGCCCGGAACAGACACGCGATGGCGCCCATCACCTGTTCTTCGGAACTGATGACAGGAATTATCTGAGGGAAATCGGCAGGCAGAGCGGTGCGCAGCGCCGCCAACTGATCAGGGCGCGGGGTGGCCACAAGAACGCCTGTACCCAGCCGCCTCCAGGGCACGGCGCAATGGGTCAGCCAGACATCGCGCGGGGCCAGCCGGGCAAGGGTTTTGTCGGGCGGTTCTGCTACCAGATCGATCTCACAGGCCGTATTCTGTTGCGCCACGACGGCCAGAATATCGGCGAGGGTCAACACCCCGTCCGAGACAAGGATTTCCCCAGAGGGGCCGCGACGGTTTCCTGCTGCGCCAGCGCCTGCACCAGCTGGGTATTGGTGATCTTGCCCGCATCCACCAGCGCACGGCCCAAAAGCGGCCGGGCGCGTCCGCGCGCGTCGGGATGGATGGGGGACTGCAGGGTGAACCGCGCTTCGCTCATCAAACTGCCTCGGTGGTTACCGGGACAGCCATGCCAAGGCTTGGTTAATGAACCGTAAAGCCCAGTGCGAAAAGTTCAGGGATCAGACGCGTTTTCCCATCGCCTCGGCGAAGCGCTCGAACAGATAGAAGCTGTCTTGCGGGCCGGGAGAGGCTTCGGGGTGATATTGCACCGAATAGACCGGGCGATCGGTCATGCGGATCCCGCAGTTCGAGCCGTCAAAAAGCGACCGGTGCGTTTCGATCACCCCGTCGGGCAGGGTCTGCGCATCCACGGCAAAGCCGTGGTTCATCGAGGTAATTTCGACCTTGCCGGTCTCTATGTCCTTCACGGGGTGGTTTGCACCGTGATGGCCGTGGTTCATTTTGACGGTCTTGGCCCCCAGCGCCAGCGCCAGCATCTGGTGACCCAGGCAGATGCCGAAGACGGGCAAGTCGGTCTTGTCGAGCACATCGCGGATCATTGGCACGGCATATTCACCAGTGGCCGCCGGATCGCCGGGGCCGTTCGACAGGAACAGACCATCGGGGTCATGGGCCATGACCTCGTCTGCGGTGGCGGTGGCGGGCAGGACGGTGACATCGCAGCCCGCGCTGGCCAGGCAGCGCAGGATGTTGCGTTTTGCGCCGTAATCGACGGCAACCACCTTGAACTTGGGGTCTTTCTGGCGGGTATAGCCTTCGGGCCAGGCCCAGCGCATTTCGTCCCAGCGATAGGATTGGGCGCAGGTGACTTCCTTGGCCAGATCCATGCCTTCGAGGCCTGCAAAGCCGCGCGCGGCGGCCACAAGGGCGGCGATGTCGAACTTGCCTTCGGGATCATGGGCCAGCGCCACATGGGGTGCGCCCTGCTGGCGGATCGCGCGGGTCAGGCGGCGGGTGTCGATGCCGCCGATGGCGATGCGGCCGCGCCGTTCCAGCCAGGTTTTCAGCTCTTCCGCGGCGCGCCAGTTCGAAGGTTCGGTCGGATCCCATTTCACCACCATGCCCGCGGCCACAGGATCGGCGGTTTCGTCATCCTCGGGGTTCACGCCGGTATTGCCGATATGCGGGAAGGTGAAGGTCACGATCTGCCCGGCATAGGAGGGATCGGTCATGATCTCTTGATAACCGGTCATGGCGGTGTTGAAACAGAGCTCGGCCACCGTCTGGCCGGTCGCCCCGAAGCCGCGCCCGTAGAAGATCGTGCCATCTGCAAGAGCCAGGCATGCGGTGGGGGTGGTGGGGGCGGTGGAAGCCATGGCAGCACTCTTTCTCGGTCGCAAATCTGCGCAGGTATAGGGCGGTCAGCGGGCAGAGGTCAAGTGTGCTGAAATATTGGGAGGTTAAGCAAAAACAGAGGGTTAGCATGTGTCACCCTTGGTTGAACTGTGCTTTTTCATTCGCTATTGTCGCAATTTCCGACCATAGCGATGGATAGACACATATGGATATGCGCGGACGCGTGAATGCGGCCCTGAAACAGGCGATGAAGGACAAGGCGACAGACCGCCTGTCGACGCTGCGCCTGATCAACGCAGCCATCAAAGACAAGGATATCGAAGCCCGCGGCAGCGGCGAAGAAGGGGGCGTCAGCGACGCCGAAGTCCTTGCGATCCTTGGGAAAATGACCAAACAGCGGCAGGAAAGCGCGCGCGCCTATGAAGAGGGCGGGCGGCTGGATCTGGCCGAACGGGAACGCGGGGAGATCGAGATCATCGAAGAATTCCTGCCCCGGCAGCTGAGCGACGAAGAAGTCGCCGCTGCGGTGGATGAGGCCATTTCCGAAAGCGGTGCAGATTCGATCCGCGACATGGGCAAGGTGATGGGCGCGCTGAAGTCCAAATATACCGGGCAGATGGATTTCGGACAGGTGGGCCCGATGGTCAAGGACAGGCTCTGCGCGGGCTAAGGCCGCCGGGGCTGACTGACTGATTGCGATGCCGCGGCCCCTGAACCGGGGCCTTGGGTCACTGCTGGGGTCCCGGAGCAGGGCCGGGACAGGGTGCCGCGGCGGATCTGCTTGGCGATTGTCGTCAGCGGTGCCGCAAAGCGCGGGTCAGCTCGTCATAGAGCGCGACGCGCTCCTCTTCGGACAGGAATGCGCCGATCTCGACCTCGCGCCCATTGCCCGAGAGGGTGACGTAATAGGGCACGGGGCCGTCTTTTTCATGCAGGGCGGGCTTGGCCCAGTACCGGTTGCAATCCCATTCCTGCACATCGCCACGCGGATTGCGGCGCAGCAGATGTGCGCGGTCATCCGACAGGGTCAGGACCTCAAGGATCTGCGCATCGCGGCGCGAGCGGGTCAAGGCAAACCAGATCCCCGCCAGCGCGGCCAGCATGAAGGGCAGAAGCCCCCAGAGTACGGCCGATCCCATCACCGCAAACAGCGGCATCAGAGACAGGGCGAAAGTGATCAGGATGAACCTGGCAAACCCCTTTGGCTGCAGCGATTGATGCGGCCAAAGGTGCAGTTCCTGCGCGTCAGGTCGGGTTTGGGATGCGGTCCAGTTATACGGCATTTGATACACGTCCTGTGCAGGTTTTAGCATCTGAACGCGCGCTGTCGAGGAGATTTCGGCCGGCCGGACCAGACCCGTAAAGCTTTGCGAAAATCCGCTGCATTTTGGTCTGCGGCGTAGGCATTTCGAAAACATGATCTGTGCATATGCACGGCCATGACGGTTCTGTTTTACGCTTTGGACAATGAATTCGCGGCTGCCACGGGCAGCAACGTGAACGCCTATGGCACGTCGTCCATCTTCGATTATCCCCCCAACAGTTCCATGGACCTGGTGATCGAGGTGCAGGAGGGCGACACCGATTTTCGCCTGTTCGAGATCGGGGATACCTATTCCGTCAGTTGGGGCGGCAGCGGCGGCGGTGGCAGCATTCAGGATGCTGTGGTCATCCGGAGCGATCTGGCTCCGGACGGGTCAGGTGGAGGCATCATCGTCTTCGAAGGGGTGGATGATACCGGGTCGACCGCTCAGATTATCTGGACGCCGGGTTTTGATCTGGAAGGGTGGTATTGGGACAACTACACCCCCGATCAGGAACCGGGCTATTACACTTATGACACGCAGCCCGAGTACACCCACACCTATGTCTGCTTCGCGGCGGAGACACGGATTGCAACCCCCTATGGCGATGTGCCTATCGGGTCGCTAAGGGCCGGGCATAGGGTGATGACACTGGATTGCGGGGCGCAGCCGTTGCGTTGGATCGGCACGCGGCGGCTGGCCGGGCGGGGGGCGGCTGCGCCGGTCCGTTTTGCCGCCGGAAGCATCGGGAACCGCGCGGATCTGCGCGTGTCGCAGCACCACAGGATGCTGGTCACGTCTCCCCGGGCCGAACTGATGTTCGGGGAGGCCGAAGTGTTCGTGCCGGCCAAGGCGATGGTGGGCTTGCCCGGCGTGACGCTGGAGCCCTGCCAGACGGTCACCTATGCCCATCTGCTTTTGGCGGAACATCACTCCTTTTCGCCGAGGAGGTGCCCTGCGAAAGCCTGTTCATGGGCCCTGTGGCTGTACCGCATCTGGACCCCGATGCCTGCCTGCTGCCCGATGGCGAGGAAAGCACCATCCGTCACAAGGTGACCGCCCGACCGGTCCTGACCTTCAGGGAGGCGCGGGCTTTGCTTGGGCTGCCTGCGAACAGCGCGAATTGTGTATCGGCTACCCTGCCGGGTTCAGGGAAAAGACGGGCATCTCTCCTTTCCCTTTGACGTCGCGGGTGCCTGCCGGGTGGACCTGCACACCCTCGGGTAAAAGATCCCTGGTTGCCTGGGTGATCAGCAACTGGCCCGGCGTGCCGTGGCTTTCCATGCGTGCGGCGACATTGACCGCGTCGCCCCAGAGGTCATAGGCAAATTTGCTTTCTCCGATCACGCCGGCGACGACCGGGCCGGAATTGACCCCGATCCGTAGGTCGATGGGGAAATGGGTTTGCGCGCTGATCGTGCGGGCGGCGCTGAGCATGTCGAGCGCCAGTTCAACCGCGACGGCGGCATGGTTCTCCTTTGCGTCCGGCACACCGACCACGGCCATATAGGCATCACCGATCGTCTTGATCTTTTCCGCGCCATGTCTGGCCGCCAGCTTGTCGAAGGCGGTGAAGACAAGGTTCAGCGTTTCGACCAGTTCGGCCGGGCGCAGCTTCGCGCTGGCTTCGGTGAAGTTCACGATATCGGCGAAGATGACCGACACATCGGGGTGATCATCGGCGATCAGGTGTTCGCCGTCTTTCAGGCGCAGGGCGATGGCGTCAGGCAGGATGTTTTTCAAAAGCCTCTCGGCGCGGTCAAACTCGCGTGACAACGCGGTTTCCGCGCGAAAGACAGCGCGGTCGAAGATCACAAGGATCACCATCAGAACCGCCGCAACGCTAAGCAGGTTGGTAAATAGGAAAATCAGCGTCCAGGTCTGATCCAGCGGGATTGGCGGCGGTACCCCATAGGTCATCCAGATCGTGACGAAGGCGAAGGCCGCAAAGCCAAAGCCCACAGCGATGCGGGCGGGCACGGGCAGGAATGCCATCACCATGGACGAGACGACTGAGACGAAAATGAACACCCAGAATCCGGCCTCGTACCCTATGTAATAGGTTGCCAATGCCGCGCGCAGCGGGATCTCGACCAGGATGGGAAGGATCACGCCGGGGATCAGAATGTGCCCTTTCAGGATCAGCCACCAGCAGCTGAGAAACAGGATCGTTGATCCCACATCCCAGAGCGCGACCACATGCGCGTCGAGATACCAGAAGATCACGGCCCAGATCCCATGCACGAGAGCCCCAAGGGGCAGTCCGGCGCTGCAGATGAGGTAAAGCCGGGCATCGGCCCGGTTCATGGTTGAGGCGCGCTCCAGCGCCTCGTCTATCCAGGAGCGGATCAGGGATTGGCTCATGCGATGCTCCCGACCTGAGTGCTGCGCAAAGCATGGCACGAGGCGGCGCAACGAAAAAGCCCCGGCGCTTTGGCCGGGGCTCTCGGGTGTTTCGAGGTCACAGTGCTTAATGCGCGTGCCGTTTGTCCCAGTCTTCCTGCTTGGGCAGCTGCTCGAACGTGTGTTCGGGCGGCGGGCTGGGCAGGGTCCATTCCAAGGTGTCCGCATATTCGTTCCACGGGTTGTTCTCGGTCACGCGGGCGCCGCGTGTCAGGGTGTAGAACATCACCGCAAAGAAGAAGAGGAACGATGCGAAGGCCAGGAAGGCGCCGATCGACGACCAGTAGTTCCAGAGGGCATAAGCCTCAGGATAGTCGATATAGCGGCGCGGCATGCCCTGACGGCCCAGGAAGTGCTGCGGGAAGAAGGTCAGGTTCGACCCGATGAACATGGCCCAGAAGTGCAGTTTGCCTGCCCATTCCGGATACATGCGGCCCGACATCTTGGGCAGGTAGAAGTAGATACCCGCGAAGATGGCGAAGACGGCACCCAAGCTCATCACATAGTGGAAGTGCGCCACCACGTAGTAAGTGTCGTGGTAGTACCGGTCCACAGCCGCCTGCGACAGGACCACACCGGTCACACCGCCTACGGTGAAGAGGAAAAGGAAGCCAAAGGCCCAGAGCATCGGCGTCTTGAATTCGATCGAGCCGCCCCACATCGTGGCGATCCAGCTGAACACCTTCACGCCTGTGGGCACCGCGATGACCATGGTGGCCAGCATGAAATAGGCTTGCTGGTTCAGCGACATGCCCACGGTGTACATGTGGTGCGCCCAGACGACGAAGCCCAGAACACCGATCGCGATGATCGCCCAGACCATCGGCAGATAGCCGAAGACCGGTTTGCGCGAGAAGGTCGCGATCACGTGAGAGATGATGCCGAAGCCCGGCAGGATGATGATATACACTTCCGGGTGGCCGAAGAACCACAGGATGTGCTGGTAAAGAACCGGGTCACCACCGCCTGCAGGATCAAAGAAGGTGAAACCAAAGTTGCGGTCCATCAGCAGCATGGTGATCGCGCCCGCCAGAACCGGCAGGGCCAGTAGGATCAGCCAGCTGGTGACAAAGATCGACCACGAGAACAGAGGCACTTTGAACAGGGTCATGCCCGGTGCGCGCATGTTCAGGAAGGTGGTGATCATGTTAATCGCACCCAGGATCGACGAAGCGCCCGAAACGTGCACAGCAAAGATCGCCAGGTCCATGGAATAGCCTGCCTCGGTCGTGGACAGCGGCGGGTAGAGAACCCAGCCCACGCCCGAACCCAGCTGGTCATTGCCGCCGGGGCTGAGGATCGAGGCCACCGCCAGCGACGTGCCTGCCACATACAGCCAGTAGCTGAGGTTGTTCAGACGCGGAAACGCCATGTCCGGTGCACCGATCTGCAGCGGCATGAAATAGTTGCCGAAGCCGCCGAACAGCGCCGGGATCACCACGAAGAACATCATCAGGATGCCGTGGCCGGTGATCAGCACGTTCCAGAGGTGCCCGTTGGGCGTACATTCGGCCGAGGACGCGATGAAGCGCGCGCCTTCCAGACACATGTACTGGACACCCGGCTCCATCAGTTCGAGCCGCATGTAAACGGTGAATGCCACAGCGATGAAGCCGACCAGCGCCGAAGTAATCAGGTACAAGATCCCGATGTCTTTGTGGTTGGTCGACATGAACCACCGGGTGAAAAAGCCCCGGTTGTCTTCATGCTCATGGCCGTGAATGGCTGCGTCTGCCATCAGGTTAGCCTCCTGCTTGAATTGAGACGCCCGCACCTGTTCCCTCGCGCGCGGGCATTTGGCGGGAGTTTTAGAATGTCGCGCCGCTGCCTTCAATGGCGGATGTTGATCTGCATCAAGATAAATGGCCGCACCCCCGGCTTTGTGCACGGACCCAGCGCCGCGCCATATTTTTCAGGGACTTCAAGTGGTTGACGCGGGCGAAACGGGGGCGCACAAACGTAGGAAGTGATGAACAGGGCAGCCGGGGTGTGCACATGAGCGCGTATGACGATCAGAACATTTTCGCCAAGATTCTGCGGGGAGAGATTCCGTCGTTCAAACTGTATGAGGACGACGACACCTATGTCTTCATGGACATCATGCCACGTGCCGACGGGCATTGCCTGGTGATCCCCAAAACGCCCTGCCGCAACCTGCTGGACGCCAGCCCCGAGCAGCTGTCGGCGGTGATCCGGACAGTGCAGGTGATGAGCCATGCGGTGATGAAAGCCTTTGATGCTCAAGGGGTTACGATCCAGCAGTTCAACGAGGACGCAGGCGGGCAGGAGGTGTATCACCTGCATTTCCATGTGCTGCCCCGCCATGCGGGGGTGAGCCTGCGCCCACCGGGGAAGATGGCGGATATGGACGTGCTGGCAGCCCATGCCGAAAAGATCCGCGCGGCGCTGGCGTGAACCTCCGGACGCTTTTCTGTTAACACTCCGGAAAATCTGGTGAACGCCCCTGTTCTTATGGGGGGGGCGTCGTACGATCCGCGTGCACAGCCCGTGCACCGGTCTGTGCACCGGGCGAGCAGGCCGGCGCAGGGTTAAGACGGCGTACGGTGGGGAGCAGAGATGCGTTGCGGCCCGTTTTGCGGGCGGCCCGGGCGAACGCTTTTGCTATTTCTGCCCCACCGCATGTGAAAGCCGTGCCAGCGCCGGCACGGCGGCGTCGCCTTGATCCCGTGCCGGGAAGGGGAAGGAGCGACGGTTTGCGGGACGAAGCAGTCTTTCGGAACAGCATGTGGTATGGTCCACGTCGAAGATCTTGGGGAAAGAGATGCCATGCCAGAAATGCTACTCCATCACATTTCGTATCCCGTGAGAGATGTTGAGGTGTCGGCTTCTTTCTACGAAGAGCTTTTCAAACTGGAGCGCCTGCCTCGCCCGCCATTTCCGATACCAGGAGTGTGGTTAGGATGTGGCGATCGGCAAATCCATCTCGTGCTGAATGAAGCAGGAACCTATCGAAGGTCTCCGTCTCCCAACATCGCCGACGTGCACTTCGCATTTTGTACAGACGACTTTGAGGGAATGGTCGAACGCTTGGAGGCGGCTGGTTTTCGAGAGGATCTGCCGGAAGGTGACAGAAAAAGAGTTTTAATGCTTCGTGAAGGCCTTGCCGGCTTCCCGCAACTCTATCTGTTAGACCCCGACCTCAACACAATCGAAGTAAACGCCGCCCCAATGCCGGGAGGAACGTGAGGTTATCCTGCCTCAGCTAATATTGGCATCGGACTGATTGTGTAAAAGGACTCCACTGCCGGGAGAAATTCTGAGGGCTTGCTGGCTGTTTTACAAAGACCGAGTTGGGCTCAAACCAGACTTTCGCTGCAAATTCGAAAAAGCGCAGCGTTTGAAACCGGAAATGCTGTTTCAGACATACCGGAACGGTGGGTTGGCACCCACCCTACGCCTTGTTGCGCGGCTCCATCACCGTCTCAAAGCTTTGTCGCAGGGCCGCGTCGAGGTCGTCCATCGTCACGGGCAGGCCCAGGTCGACGAGGCTGGTGACGCCGTAGTCGCTGATGCCGCAGGGGACGATGCCGGTGAAATGCTCTAGGTCGGGCTCTACATTGATCGAGATGCCGTGGAGGCTGATCCATTTGCGCAGGCGGATACCGATGGCGGCGATCTTGTCTTCGGCCATGCGACCATCGGGGAGGGGGGGGCGATCGGGGCGGTCGATCCAGACACCGACGCGGCCTTCGCGGATGTGACCAGTCAGGCCGAAGCTGGACAGCGTGTCGATCACCCATCCTTCGAGGCTTTGGACAAAGGCGCGGATGTCGCGGCCGCGTTTGTTCAAATCCAGCATTACATAGACCACGCGCTGGCCCGGCCCGTGATAGGTGTATTGGCCGCCGCGCCTGGCGTCATAGACCGGAAAACGGTCCGGATCGGTCAAATCAGCGGGGTTTGCGCTGGTTCCGGCGGTGTAGAGGGGGGGATGTTCCAGCAACCACACGCATTCCTCAGCTGCGCCGGCGTGGATGGCGTCGACCCGCGCCTCCATGAAGGAAAGTGCTTCTTCGTAAGAGGTTAGCCCGTCAGAGACGATCCATTCGACCATGTTTCGGGGCGTCCTTTCAGCGGGTTCCCGCCCGGATTTTGGCAATAATCCTTCGGGTTTGAGGCGATTCGGGTGTTAAACTTGGCATTATCTGCTTTGAGTCTTCGGAGAAATGTCATGTTTACCAAGTCTGTTTCAACCGCCCTTGTAGCCGCTGCATTGGCCTTTTCGCCGGTTTCAAAAGCCTCTGCCGATTCAGGTGATTTTGTCGCCGGTGCTCTGATTGGAGGTGTTGTCGGCCACGCGCTAACCAAGGAAGCGCAGCGCAAGCAAGCGCAAAAACAAACGACGCGGACGACTACCGTTTACCGGTCGGGCATTCCGCGGACCCAGCAGGGGCGCGAGATCCAGTCCTCGCTGAACTATTTCGGGTTCAATGCGGGGGGCGTGGATGGCCAGCTGGGTCGTCAGTCGCGTGCAGCGATCGCGCGGTATCAGGCCTATATGGGCTATCCCGCGACGGGGCAGCTGACCCCGCTGGAGGAAGAGATCCTGCTGACATCGCACCGGCGGGCGCAGGTGGGCAGTTTCGAGGTGACCCAACAGATGGCCAGCCATCCGGACGGGCCGCGCGGGCTATTGAAGAACTACCGAACAGAGCTGGCGGGTGGCACGGTCGCGCCGGCACCAGCAAATGCTGCGCTGCCCAATCTGGGCGTGGCCTCGGCCCCGGCGGGGCTGCCGAATTTCCAGGCGGTGCCAACAACGGCCTCGCTGGCGGCGCATTGCAATTCGGTGTCGCTGGTGACCAACACCAATGGCGGCTATGCCACGGCCGCGAATATGACCGACCCGAACCTTGTGCTGAACGAACAGTTCTGCCTGGCGCGGACCTATGCGATCGAGAACGGTCAGCGACTGGCCGGCCAGGTGCTGGGGCTGAGCGCCGATCAGATCGCGCAGCAATGCGCGGGCCTGGCGCCCACGATGGCCACCTATATCAGCCAGCTGCCCACGACGCCGCAGAACCAGGTCGTCGCCGGGGTTCAGGCTTTCGCGGCAAATTCGGGCATGTCGCTTGAGCAGCTGCGCGGCACCGGGCAGATCTGCCTGGGCGTGGGATACCGGACCGACAATATGGAAGTGGCGCTGGGTTCGGCACTGCTGCTCGTGGGCGCGGGTGAATCCGCCTATGCCGAGCTGGTGGGCCACCACCTGATGCGCGGCTTTGGCGTTGCGCCCTCGCAGCCGCTGGCTGCGGGCTGGTTCGACCGGGGCTTTGCCGCGGTGTCGGGCGGCGTTGTGCCCGTCTTCAACCCCGGAGAGCCCGGCCGCACCGACCTGCTGCGTCAGGCCGTTGCGCGGATGAACTGACCCCGGCCCTCGGATATACTGCCATCAGACCGGCCCTGTTGCGGGGCCGGTTTTTTTGTGGGCTGCCGCACAAAACCTCTTTTCTTCGACCGATTGCTTAGGTACATGCCTCACACCTTGCCAAGGCAATGTGCGGTCGTGGCGGAATTGGTAGACGCGCAGCGTTGAGGTCGCTGTTCCTTAACCGGAGTGGAAGTTCGAGTCTTCTCGACCGCACCATTAATTCTTCAGACATATTGTCCGTTCTTCTTCTGGTCTGGCCATGTTCCAGCTGGGCTTTCCTTCCGTGGGCGTCTGCCCATGTGGTTGAGGGGAGGATAGGGCCAAATGCATACACAATCGGCGGTGATTTCGCGCGGATCATCCGCGGACCACCCTGATTCTTTTGAGGCCCAGGCGGCCACAATTCAACGGCGAATGTGGCGGGAATAGGGTGCTGGCTGCCATTTACTAAACAATCTTTCAACCTCTGGGTGTATTTCCTCAAGCTTTGGATGATGCGCGCCTGAATAAATGGGGCGTAGGTTGAGGGTGTGGCTCTCATGTCATGAGGGGCTCAGAGAGCCGTGGGAGATCTACGGTAGTTAACAGTCTTAAGGAGTATGAAATGTTGAAACTGTTTGTGAAACTGCAATCGATGGCACGCGATGAAAGCGGTGCAACCATCGTTGAATATGGTGTTGCGCTGACCATCGTGACCGCGATCGCCGTTGCCACGCTGACAAACATCGGCTCGGATGTCGCAGCTCAGTTTACCTCAGCCGACGCGCTGATGTAATCGGCCCGCCGATACTGATGAGTGCGGCGGCCCAAGGGCCGCCGCGCCCCACCTGAGCCAGGTCAGGGCCCGTTTTTCACAATTTGCATTGATCAGTCGGACGCAAAAACTTCCTGCCGACGTCGTTGCCGAAAGATCGAAAGGATCACAGCATGAGACTTTCTGCAATTTTCACCGCCATGACAGGGCTTGCCGTCGCTGGGGGATCGGTGTTTTTCGCCAAGGATTACATTCAGCCCGCCCCTGCCGAAGCGTCGGTCCAAAGTGAAACCGTTTCCGTGATCGTTGCCGCACGAGACATTTCGTTCGGCGAAGAGATCAAACCCGGTACGCTGACATCAATTGAATGGCCGCGCAACTCGCTGCCCGTGGGTGTGTTTACCGAGTTCGATGAGCTTGTGGCCGCAAGCAACACGCCTGCGCGTCGTGCTAGGCGGCCGATCTCGCAGGGTGAGCTAATCCTGCAAAACCGCGTGTCGGACTTCGGCGAGAAGGTCACCATCGTTCAGACCATCGGAGCGGATCACCGCGCAATGGCGATCGAGGTGGATGCAGAAACGGCCGTGGGCGGTTTCGTGACACCGGGGGATCGCGTGGACATCGTGCTGACTGCAGGGACGAATGACAGTCTGCGTGCAGTGACAATCCTGCAAAACATCCGGGTGATCGGAGTGGACCAGGAATCCGATGAACAGACCGATCAGCCGGTCGTGGCGCGCACGGTCACTGTCGCTGTCACACCCGATGAAGGGCAGCGCCTGGCGCTGGCCCAAAGGGCCGGTCAGCTGAGCCTAACGCTGCGCTCGGTCGAGGATACTGAGGACCGTACCCTTACAATGACCCGCTTGCACGACCTGCTGCGCGAACCCGAGCCGAAGCCTGCACCCGATGCCGAAGCGAAGGACGAACCCGCGCCAAAATCGGTCATCCGCATCCGTCGGGGCACGGATGTGACCGAAACCCTGTTGAACTGAGGCAGGAAAGAGAGATTAAGCTGTGACAAAGCTGCAGATCATAGGTGCGTTTCGCAAATCCGAGGATGGAGCGATCTTGGTCTTTGTCGCCGTCGCCTTGTCGGTGATGATCGGAATGGCGGCGCTGGCCTTTGATTTTGGCCGTGTCACCACGACCCAGGCCGAATTGCAAAGCTTTGCCGACAACGTCGCTCTCGCTGCCGCTGGAGAGTTGGACGGCAAGATCGATTCAATCACCCGCGCCACCAATGCTGCGGCGAACATGATCTCGGACACGCAGACATTCGGCGTGCGCAACAGGGACCAAACGTTGTCAGGCGAGGCCGATTACCAGCTGTTCTTCTATTCCGAGCCGCCCAACATGGAGACGGAACCTGCCCAGCCCGCGCAACTGCTGGATCCGGCGGATCCTGCAAGCGCGCTTGTGGCGGCTTTCGTGCGCGTTGTGGTGGATGATCACGAGGTGGACACCCCGCTGGCTGCGGCAACCGCGTCTTTGGTCGGCAATGCCTATCGGTTTGGCACGGTCAGCGCTGAGGCGGTGGCGGGCTTTACCCTGATCGCCTGCGATATCACTCCGATGTTCATCTGCCTGCCGCAGCCCAGCCTGAACCTGTCGGCGGGTCAAATGGTCAAGATGGTCAGCCAGGGCGGTGGCAACGATCAGTGGGGTCCGGGCAATTTCGGGTTTCTTGAGGCCAATTCGGTGCTGGGTATTGATCCGGCCGGTGCGTGCGCCTCGGCGCCTGCGGGACAGGAGGATGCCTGTGCACTGGCCGCGTCGCAGGCCGTGTCGATGTGTTTCAGCCAACGCGGGGTGGAAACCAGCCCGGGCCTGAGCGTGGGGAACATGATTGCCGGGTTCAACACGCGGTTTGACCGCTATGACGCCTCGTCCGGCCAGTTTCAGAACGACAACAAATACGATGTCGACAATTTTGCTGCGGCACCCAACGTGCTGGACGGCTGGATCACCCAGGCGCAGGGCGACAATTGCACCAGCGTTCCCGCCCCTGAATACGAGGTGGATGGCGTGATCGACCCGACCGCCACTGTGGGCCTGCCGCTGGACGATTGCTTTGAAAACGGCGGGTGTTCCGGCGGGCGGATCGGGGATGGCGATTTCTCGGCCGGGCTGCAGAAGTATCTGACGGTGAATTACGGCGCGGATTTCAGCGCCGAGACGCCTGCAGGCATTCCTGCCTGGTTTCCCACAACCGGGACGCGGCAGGACATCTATAACGCCGAGATTGCCAATCAGTCAGCTTTGGAAGCGATCCTGAGCGCTGGAGGCAAGGCCGAAACCAGCCTGCCGGGATGCCAGCCGCCGTCGACCGGCGCAGCCAATCCGCGCCGCCGGGTGATTGTTACGGCCGGGATTGATTGCGTGACCTATCAATCGCAGCTGAATGGCGGGTCGGGCGTGATCCCGGTGACCAGCTTTGTCGAGATCTTCCTGGTGCGTCCGTCGGAATCCGATGGCACCGGGGCCGATGCGGTGATCTGGGGTGAGGTTGTCGGTACGATCGACAGCGGTACCGGCGGGCTTGGGGTGGGCGGCATCCTGCATGATGTCGTGCAGCTTTACAGGTGATCCATGCGGAACCTGATGCACCATATCCGTAAAGCTTGCCAGCGCTTCCGCCGCGCGGAAGACGGGGCCGCGATCATCGAATTTGCCATTCTTTTGCCAATCATTCTGGTGACCTTCGCATTGATCGCCGAGGGCGGCCGGCTGTTCTGGGCCTATCAGAATGCCATTACCGGGGTGCGGGATGTGGCACGCTATTTCGGGCGGGTTGCGCCGTCGGATCTGTGTGCAACGACCCCCAGCGCGACCATCGGCAGTTTTCAGGCGGCAGCAGCCGCAGAGCTGGCCGCCCTGTCGAAGCCCGGTGTCACGGTCAGCATCAACGCGCTGACGTTGGAATGTGTGGGCACGGCGGGCGATTACCGCGTGTCGCCCGCGCCGGTGGCGGTTCTGTCTGCGGATCTGACGATTGCCAATCTGCCTTTTGCGCCGCTGTTCCAGCTGGTGGGCGGCACGGCCTTGACCCAGATCGACACCACGATCACCGATCGCAGCCGGGTGTTCGGCCCATGACGCCGCGCCTGTCTCATATCCGCAAGTGTCTGGCGGGGTTCTGGCGCCGGGAAGAGGGCGCCTCGACCATCGAACTGGCTCTGATCCTGCCGCTTTTCCTGCTGTTGTTCCTTGGATTGGTGGATTTCGGGCGCATGGCCTTTCACTACGTTGCCGCCGAAAAGGCCGTCCAGGTTGCGGCGAGGATCGCCGCGGTGCGGCCGGCGGCGTGCAGCGGACTGCCCACAACCAATACGCGGGGCGCGTATACCGATGCCTCGGGGCCGCGGTTCGGGACCAATTGCAGCTTCGCCAATGGCGTCTGTCTCGACCCGGCTGTGGCGCCCTGCACGGGGGCGACCGCAGTGGGCGTGGATGCGCAGGCCACCGTTAACGAGATCTGGACGATGCTGCAATTTGCTGTGCCCAATGATCCGACCGCGGATTTCGACCGCAGCAACCTTGTGTTCAATTACGAGTTTGACCCGCAGATGAATTTTCTGGGCGGCCCATATGTGCCTATGGTGACCGTCACGATCGAAGATTTGCCGTTCCGTTTCATTTCTCCGCTGGGCGCGATTGCCGCGCTCGCGGCGGGGGCCAGCACGAATGACACCAACGCGCTGGCTGCAATCACGGCGAATTTCAAGGTGTTTTCCGATTTCAGCGCATCGCTTCCTGGCGAGGATCTTGCGAGCGGGATTAATGGCTGAGGTCAATAGTATGGAGGGTAAGGGTATGATCAACAACAAATCTTTGGTTCTGATCGCCGATGATGGCGAGATGACACAGGCGGTGAGCGAAGCCGTTGGCACTCTGCCGGACCTGACGCTGGAAACCCATGAGGGTACATTGACTTCGGTCAATGGCAGCGCGGTTCAAATGCTGAGCCAGAACGATCTGGTGATTTTCCGCCTGACCGGCGAGCAGGACAGCGCGCTGGTCCGTCATCTGCGCGGTCAGGTGGGGCAGGCAGGCAGGCTCCTGGCACTGAGTGACCGGGATATCTCGCTCAGTGAGGCGCGGGAATTAAGGAAATCTGGTGTGGACGAGATCCTGCCCTTTCCCGTGGGGCAGGTTGAGCTGACTGAACAGATCGAACGCCTTGCGATTACCAATTCCATGCTACCGGCGATTTATAAGCCCGGACGCCAACGTCTTGGCCATGTGATCGCCGTCTGCCCGGCGCGGGGTGGCATCGGGGCCTCTACACTGGCGATCAACCTAGCTGACCAGCTTCAGGGCCATTCCGGCGTGTTCCAGAAAAGCCGCGCCAATCGCGTCGCACTTGTGGACCTGGATGTACAGTTTGGCACCGTGGCAACATCCCTGGATCTCAAGCCATCGCCGGGCCTGTTCAAACTGGCGCAGGAGCAGAAGATCCCCGATCAGACTTTCCTGCGTCAATGCATGCAAAGCCATGACTGCGGCCTGGATGTCTTGGCCGCGCCCGAGGAATTCATGCCGCCCGATGCGTTCAGCCGCGAGCAGATCTGCGCGCTGATCACTGCGCTGCGGCGGGATTACGATTACATCGTGATCGACTTGCCGCGCAGCCTGTCAGAGTGGTTTGGAGCCATCGTGTCGGCCTGTGACCGCATGCTCATGGTCACCGACAGCAGCGTGCCGTCGATCCGGCAGTCCTGTCGGCTGATCGACT
>NZ_JXYH01000044.1 GCF_001262635.1 Aestuariivita boseongensis | reverse complement strand
TCGTCTCGAAAATCGTCGAGTAAATACTACTCGGGGTTCGACGAGGGTCAGCGGGTGAGCCGCTGATCCTCCTATCAATCCAAAGCCGCTGAAAGGCGAAACAAAAATGCAAAGCCAAAACATTCGCATTCGGCTCAAGGCGTTTGACTACCGTGTGCTGGACGCCAGCACGCAAGAGATCGTCAACACCGCCAAGCGGACCGGCGCGCAAGTGCGTGGCCCCATTCCGCTGCCGAACAAGATCGAGAAGTTCACCGTTCTGCGTGGGCCTCACGTTGACAAGAAATCCCGTGACCAGTTCGAGATCCGCACGCATAAGCGCCTGCTGGATATCGTCGATCCGACCCCCCAGACCGTGGACGCGCTGATGAAGCTCGACCTGGCCGCTGGCGTGGATGTCGAGATCAAGCTGCAATCGTAAGCTGGGGAGGCAGTTGATATGTTGCGCTCTGGTGTGATCGCTAAGAAAGTGGGCATGACCCGCTTGTTCATGGAAGACGGACGGCAAGTGCCCGTGACCGTTCTGCAGCTGGATAAGCTGCAGGTCGTCGCACAGCGCACCGCTGAAAAAGACGGCTATACCGCCGTTCAGCTGGGTGCCGGTACGTCGAAAGCAAAACGCGTCAGCAAAGCCATGCGCGGCCACTTCGCCGTCGCCAAGGTCGAGCCGAAGCGGAAAGTCGCGGAATTCCGCGTTGATCCGGAAAACCTGATCAATGTGGGCGAAGAAATCACCGCAAACCATTACTTCGAAGGTCAGTACGTTGACGTGGCTGGCACCTCGATCGGTAAGGGTTTTGCCGGTGCGATGAAGCGCCACAACTTCGGTGGTCTGCGCGCCTCGCACGGTGTATCGATCTCTCACCGCTCGCATGGTTCGACCGGTCAGTGTCAGGACCCCGGCAAGGTGTTCAAAGGCAAGAAAATGGCCGGCCACATGGGTGCTGCCCGCGTGACCACGCAAAACCTGCAGGTTGTGCGCACCGATGCAGACCGAGGCCTGATCATGGTCAAAGGCGCTGTGCCGGGTTCGAAAGGCGGATGGGTGACGGTCAAGGACGCGGTCAAGAAGCCGTTCCCTGAAAACGCCATTCTGCCTGCCGCGCTGAAGTCGGATGCTGAAGCTGCTGCCAAGGCAGCGGAAGAAGCCGCAGCCGCAGCCGCAGCCGAGGCGGAAGCCGAAGCCAAGCGTCTGGCCGAAGAGCAGGCCGCTCAGGAAGCCGAAGCGCTGAAAGCCGCCGAGGCCGAAATCGAAGCGGATAAAGCCGAAGGCGAGGCCGCGCCTGAAAAAAAGGAAGGTGACGAATAATGAAACTCGACGTCATCAAACTGGACGGCGGCAAAGCCGGATCCGTGGATCTTCCCGAAGATCTGTTCGGTCTGGAACCGCGCGCCGACATCCTGCACCGTGTGGTCCGCTGGCAGCGTAACAACGCCCAAGCAGGCACCCACAAGGTGAAAACCCGGTCGGAAACCAGCTATTCCACCAAGAAGATCTATCGCCAGAAGGGCACCGGCGGTGCACGCCACGGTGACCGCAACGCACCGATCTTCCGCAAAGGTGGTATCTACAAAGGCCCGACACCGCGCAGCCATGGCCACGACCTGCCGAAGAAATTCCGCAAGCTGGGGCTGAAGCACGCGTTGTCGGCTAAGGCCAAAGCGGGTGAACTGGTTGTGATCGAAGCTGCAGAAGCCGAAGGCAAGACCAGCGCACTGGCCAAACAGGTGAAAAACCTGGGCTGGAAGCGCGCCCTGATCATCGACGGTGCATCCGTCAATGAAGGTTTCGCCCAGGCCGCCCGCAACATCGAAGGTCTGGACATCCTGCCGACGATGGGCGCAAACGTTTATGACATTCTCAAGCGTGACACGCTCGTGATCACCAAGGCGGGTGTCGAAGCACTGGAGGCTCGCTTGAAATGAGTGCCAAGGCAGAACATTACGATGTGATCCGCAAGCCGGTCATCACCGAGAAAACCACAATGGCGTCCGAAAACGGTGCCGTGGTGTTTGAAGTGTCGATCGACGCGAACAAACCTCAGATCAAGGAAGCTGTTGAGGCCTTGTTTGGCGTGAAGGTCAAAGCGGTCAACACAACGATCACCAAAGGCAAGGTCAAGCGCTTCCGCGGCCAGCTGGGCAAGCGGAAAGACGTCAAGAAAGCCTATGTCACCCTGGAAGAGGGTAACACGATCGACGTGACCACCGGCCTCTAAGCCGACCTCGAAGAACAAGACAAAAGGCCCTCGCGACAGCGGGGGCCTTTTTCATGTCGCCTCAGCCGCCGTGGCAGGTGGCGCAGACGGATGCAGCGCGTTCAGCCCAAGCACCGTCACCAGCAGAGGTGGTGACCAGCAGGCTGTGCGCTCCGATCGCCAAACCAAACATGACACCGGCAAAGATCAAACCATAGATCACGAGTTTCATCGCGTCGCTCCTTTGTGCCGGACCGCATCAAAAGGCTTGGGATCACCCCCTCGGTCAGAGGATTGCGCCAACCCTACAACGGCACGTCGTCATATCGCCGTTTGGTAGAGGACTGCGCTTCGCTCACGGCAGTTCCCGCGGCGTCCGACATCATCTGCATCAGGCGCATCGTTTCTTCGGAATATTGCTTGATCGCATTCTGATAAAATTCGGTCTGCAGCTGAACCAACTCAGCGGGGCTTTTGCAGCCGAGTATCGCTTGCTGCGTCTCAAAATCCTGCTGCAACCGGTCCATGACAAAGCGGCTGCATTCGGTCATCACCTCTTGCCAGGCTTGCATCGAAGCCGGGTTGATCGCCATCATCGCCGCACTCATCGCAAACGGATTGTCTTTGTCAGCGGCGGATTTCTTTGTGGATTTCGCCATGAAAAGGCCTCCTTTCGAACAGTTTGACGCAAGCGCTGGATCGTTCACCGCGCCGGTCATCGTCATCAGGTTATCATAGCCACTGGATCGAGGTATTGATCTAGATCGTCTCACGCCAGCCGCGCTGCGGCATCTACCTGTCCTTGGGCGCAATATCGCGCAGCGCCCGGCTGAGCGCGTCAACCTCGTCCCGGGTCCATTTCGAATGCCGCCGCAGGGTCGAGGCCGGATTATTACCCAGACCCAACTTATGCCCGTCCCTGTAACTCTGCTTCGGTCGGATCGGCCGTTTTACCAGGCCGCCGCCGCATGTCGCGCACACCCCCTGCAGCACATGTTCAACGCAATGGGCGCAATAAGTGCATTCATAGGTGCAGATATACGCCTCGTCGCTGTCGGGCGGTAGATCCTTGTCACACCATTCGCAATTCGGGCGGAGTTCCAGCATATGCAATAGTCCTGTCTGGTTGGCCAAAATGACCCGCTGCCGGGCTGGACAGAGGTTGTAGCTGATGAAAAACTTTAAGAGCGGCTTGACCTGCAGGCCATCCCTTTATACACGACCCCATCCGCAAGGCCCCGGATTCGTCCGGGGCTTTGTCGTCGTTCGCAAGAACACCCTGTAACCGGGCACCTAAGGGGGCCTATACCTTGGGCGGCATTGCCGTCCTCACATATTGGTTGAACTCTGTTCGACCGAGCTAAACGGAAGACAGAAAGCATGGCACTCAAGTCGTACAAGCCGACGACGCCGGGCCAGCGTGGACTGGTGCTGATCGACCGTTCGGAGCTGTGGAAAGGACGTCCTGTCAAATCCCTGACTGAGGGTTTGACCAAATCGGGCGGCCGTAACAACACCGGACGGATTACCTCGCGACGTCGCGGGGGTGGCGCCAAACGCCTTTACCGGATCGTTGATTTCAAACGGAACAAATTCGACGTGGCGGCAACCGTTGAACGGATCGAATACGACCCGAACCGGACCGCCTTTATCGCGCTGATCAAATACGAAGACGGCGAGCAGGCCTATATCCTGGCGCCGCAACGTCTGGCGGTTGGTGATCAGGTGGTGGCAAGCGCGAAGGCCGACATCAAACCCGGCAACGCGATGCCCTTCTCGGGCATGCCGATCGGGACAATCGTGCACAACATCGAACTGAAGCCCGGCAAAGGCGGCCAGATCGCCCGCGCGGCAGGCACCTATGCCCAGTTTGTTGGTCGTGACGGTGGCTACGCCCAGATCCGCCTCTCCTCGGGTGAGCTGCGGATGGTGCGTCAGGAATGCATGGCCACTGTTGGCGCGGTGTCGAACCCCGACAACTCGAACCAGAACTTCGGTAAAGCGGGCCGTATGCGCCACAAGGGCATCCGCCCGTCGGTGCGTGGTGTCGTCATGAACCCGGTTGATCACCCCCACGGCGGTGGTGAAGGCCGGACCTCTGGCGGTCGTCACCCGGTCAGCCCCTGGGGCCAGCCCACCAAAGGCAAGCGCACCCGCAACAAGAACAAGGCGTCCAGCAAGCTGATCCTCCGCTCGCGTCACGCCCGCAAGAAAAGGCGGTAAGACATGAGCCGTTCTGTATGGAAAGGCCCCTTTGTCGACAGCTATGTCCTGAAAAAGGCAGAAGCTGCGCGTGAATCGGGGCGCAATGAAGTTATCAAAATCTGGTCGCGTCGTTCGACGATCCTGCCCCAATTCGTGGGCCTGACGTTTGGCGTCTATAACGGGCAAAAGCATATTCCCGTGAACGTGACCGAAGAAATGATCGGCCAGAAGTTTGGTGAATACTCGCCGACCCGGACCTATTACGGTCACGCGGCTGACAAAAAAGCGAAGCGGAAATAAGTCATGGGCAAGGAAAAAAACCCCCGCCGCGTGGCAGATAACGAAGCAATGGCCAAAGTGCGCATGCTTCGGACCTCCCCGCAGAAACTGAACCTGGTGGCCGCTATGATCCGTGGCAAGAAGGTGGACAAGGCTCTGAACGACCTGACCTTCTCGAAGAAACGGATCGCGCAGGACGTGAAGAAATGCCTTCAGTCCGCAATTGCCAACGCTGAAAACAACCACAACCTGGATGTGGACGAGCTGATCGTGGCGGAAGCCTGGGTCGGCAAGAACCTGACCATGAAACGCGGTCGTCCGCGCGCACGTGGCCGGTTTGGTCGGATCATCAAGCCGTTTTCCGAGCTTACCATCAAGGTTCGTCAGGTAGAGGAGCAAGCCTAATGGGTCAGAAAGTAAATCCGATTGGCATGCGCCTGCAGGTGAACCGCACCTGGGACAGCCGCTGGTACGCCGACACCAAGGATTACGGTGATCTTCTGCTGGAAGACATCAAGATCCGTGAGTTCATCAAGGAAGAGTGCAAGCAGGCCGGCGTGGCCCGTGTGATCATCGAACGTCCGCACAAAAAGTGCCGCGTGACGATCCACACAGCCCGCCCCGGTGTGATCATCGGCAAAAAAGGCGCCGATATCGAAGTGCTGCGCAAGAAACTGGCCGCGATGACCGACAGCGAGTTGCACCTCAACATCGTTGAAGTGCGCAAGCCGGAGCTTGACGCACAACTGGTTGCTGAATCGATTGCTCAGCAGCTGGAACGCCGGGTGTCCTTCCGCCGTGCGATGAAGCGTGGCGTGCAGAACGCCATGCGTATGGGTGCCCTGGGCATCCGTGTGAACGTCGCCGGTCGTCTGGGCGGTGCGGAAATCGCGCGGACCGAATGGTACCGTGAAGGCCGTGTGCCCCTGCACACCCTGCGCGCCGACATCGATTACGCACATGCCGAGGCGTCCACGCCCTACGGCATCATCGGCATCAAAGTCTGGATCTTCAAAGGCGAGATCATGGAGCACGACCCGTCGGCCCGCGATCGCAAAGCCCAGGAGCTCCAGGATGGTCCAGCACCTCGCGGTGCCATGGGCGGCCGCCGGTAAGGAGTGAGATAAATGCTTCAGCCAAAACGGACCAAGTTCCGCAAACAGCACAAAGGCCGTATCAAAGGTCTGGCGAAGGGCGGGTCTGACCTGAACTTCGGCACCTACGGTCTGAAAGCCACCACGCCCGAGCGTGTGACGGCCCGCCAGATCGAGGCAGCCCGTCGTGCCATGACGCGTCACATGAAACGTCAGGGCCGCGTCTGGATCCGGATCTTCCCGGATACACCTGTCACCTCGAAGCCTACCGAAGTTCGGATGGGTAAAGGTAAAGGCTCGGTCGATTTCTGGGCATGCAAGGTCAAGCCTGGCCGCGTGATGTTCGAAATCGACGGCGTGAATGACGACATCGCCCGCGAGGCGCTGCGTCTGGCCGCGATGAAACTGCCGGTGAAAACCCGCGTGGTGGTACGCGAAGACTGGTAAACAGATCTTCGGCGCATGAGATTATTCGTCGAATAATCTCGGCCCCGAAAAAGATAAAACCCCCGCTGGAGAAATCTGGCGGGGGTTTCTCATTTTCCCCACGGCCACTACAGATAGGCCCATGCAGGATTTCGTGTTCTTCTGGAGCGGCCCATTTAGCCAATGGTATCCGTCCCATTTCCAAATGAAGGGGGTGCGGTTCAACACGGCCGAACAGGCGATGATGTACGCCAAGGCCATGCTGTTTCGCGACAAAAAGACAGCCGCGAAAATCCTTGCGGCCCGAAAACCCCGCGAGCAAAAGGCATTGGGGCGTGAGGTGAAGAATTTCGACAGCAAAACCTGGGATGGCCGCAAGCTTTATGAAGTGGTCAAAGTCAACCACGCCAAGTTTCACCAAAACCCCGACTTGCGGGCAGAACTCTTCAAAACCGGAACCGCCCAGATCGTAGAGGCCAGTCCCAACGACGCCATCTGGGGCATAGGGCTGGATGAACAGGCAGCGCGTAATACGCCCATCGCAGATTGGCCGGGCAAGAACCTGCTGGGCATCGCGCTCACCAAAGTGAGGGCCGAGTTGAAAAACGAATTCCCGGACGAATTCGCCCGCTTTCAAAATCTCGCAGACTGAGGCTGCTGGTCGGCGCTCACGACAAGATCTGACCGATCTGCCCCTTGAAGCGCTGCCAACTCATGGTGGCCATGTTCCCGGCGAACCCTTCATAGTAGGATTGGCCATTGGGGAGAGGGAAGCCCGCCCATGTGCGCGCAAGGTTGCGCATGAAGCGGCGCTGGCTCATCTCCCCGCGCAGTACAGCTTCCAGCCCTGCATCTTCCAGCAGCAGATCGGCCAACCGGTCCTGCACTGCAGCCGTAAACCGGGTTTCGGGTGGCAGGTTTAGCCGTGCTGTCAGCCAGCGCAGAGTCTTTGGGATGAACTGATACCGTCCAATCGCGTGGGGTTGCCCCGGGGTGTCGCGGGTCCAACGATCGATCTGCGCCAGCGTCATCGCGGTCGGTGGCTTACCCGGTTTGACCCGCGCGCCATGTTGCACAGCATCATACCCTGCAGGCCCTGCTTCGGCCGCCGCGATCAGGTCGCGGATTTGCTTTGCCACCTTCTTGCCGTCCGCCGATAAGGTGGCGGGCGGTGGCGCCATCAACCCCACCCCGACGCCAGAAAAGAGGCTGGCCCGCGTGCTTTGGGTCGTCGGGGCCGCGCCCAAGGCAAACATCGGCTGGCGACTGGCCATCAGTGGCGCAGGCTCTGCCGCTGCCAGAACTGGCGCCATCACCACACAGATCAAAACGAACACTCTCATGCCCGCCCGTTTGCCACAGCAAAGTTACGGAAGGATTGCCATCAGCCTTTTCGTTTCCAGATGCGCGCGCTATCAGGCGGGTATGGCTGATATCTCCTCTCTCTTTGTGACCCGTCTCTACCGCGCGAAACTCTCCGAATTCTGCACGCCCATTGACCCAAACGAATTAGAGGCGTCGTGCTATTCCATCGCTGAAGATGATGAAGCCGGTCAGGATTGGTCCGAGGAAAACGGCTATCCCGGCTACACCTCCTATGCCTCGCTCACCGATCTGCCCTGGCGTTTTCCGATCTTTGCCGACGTCGTCAAAGCGCTCGACGCCCATGTCGCGGCCTTTGCCAAAGATCTGCAATTCGATCTCGATGGCCGCGCGCTGGTCCTTGAAGATATCTGGATCAATATCCTGCCCGAAGGCGGCATGCATGCCAGCCACATCCACCCGCATTCCGTGATTTCAGGCACCACCTATGTCAAAGTGCCCGACGGGGCAGGGGCGCTGAAACTGGAAGACCCCCGCCACGCGATGATGATGGCCGCACCTGCCCGGATCAAGGATGCGCGCGATGAACTCAAGCCCTTCATCTATATCGCACCCCAACCGGGCGAGGTTCTGATGTGGGAAAGCTGGCTGCGCCACGAGGTGCCGATGAACATGGCCGAAGACGACCGCATCAGCGTCAGTTTCAATTACAAGTGGGAATGATCCGCCGCTCTTGCTGGCGCACGACAAACCGGATGACGCATACCCATGCTTGCGCAATCTGGGCAATTGGGTCAAAACCACCCGAGCTTCACAGTCGAAGAAAGGCGAACTAAGTGGCAAATCGGCTCTATCAGGCGCTTGTCAGAAACTGGATGAGGCAGCTGACGCGCCGCGGCCGCAAGACCCATCTGCGTGCCGTCTTTCTGGGTGATATCGTCAGCACCGAGGTCATCATTCGCGAGGTGTATGAAAAATATCACCTCGAAGTGCTCCGGGATAAAGTCTTTGCGCATCTCGATCCGCACTCGGTCTGCCTGGATATCGGAGCGAACATCGGCAACCATGCCTGTTACTTCGAAAATCACTTTGATCGCGTCATCGCCTTCGAGCCCAACCCGATGGTTTATCACGTACTTTGCGCGAACACGCTGGGTCACAAGGTCGAAGCCGTGCAACTGGGCTTGTCTGACAAGCAGGGGGAACTGTGGTTCAAGCAGAACGCTCAGAACCTTGGCGCGTCCTCGGTTTGCGACAGGGAAGAGGACGCCGACAGCAAGATCAAGGTCATGCCGCTGGATGAATATGTGGCCCAGAATGGTCTCACAAATATCAGCTTCATGAAGATCGACGTGGAAGGTCATGAGCTGTACATGCTGCGTGGGGCTGAGCAAACTCTGAAGACGCAAAAGCCGATCATCGCCGCCGAGGGTTTCTTTGAAGAAGAACCTGAACTGGGCGAGGGCATCGAAGCCTTTCTGCGCCAGACGGGCTATACGCATTTCTATCGCATGGTTCTGGGCCATCCCTGGGGACGGTGGCTCAGCGACCGCGGATACGATCCACGCCGTGGCATTTTCTCGGTCATTCTGTCCGATAAGGTGAAGCGGACGCAGACCCTGGAACCCATCGAAACGCTTCTTGGCCAGGATCACGCCCTTTTCATTGCCAGCACAGAGCCCCTCCCGGGTGTCGACGGCAAACGATAGGTCGCGCTCCTGTCTGAGCGACCAGCCTTTATCTGAAATCAAGGGTTGCTTTATGTGCGAAGGGGGCGTAAACGGCCCCCTCATCATGAACTCCACTGGAATCAGGGTGACGCTTCTGGCGGCCTACCAGTGATGTTGAAAGGAAGACGGCAATGAATGCCAATGAACTGCGTGACAAGACGCCCGATCAGCTTCGGGAAGAGCTTGCCAACCTGAAAAAAGAAAGCTTCAACCTGCGCTTTCAGCAAGCCACCGGCCAGCTGGAAAACACCGCAGGGATCAAAGCGGCCCGCCGCAACGCGGCCCGTGTGAAGACCATTCTGAACGAAAAAGCCCGCGCAGCGGCCGAATAAGGACAAGCGACTATGCCCAAGCGTATCCTGCAAGGCGTCGTGACCTCCGACGCAAACGCGCAAACAGTGACCGTTTCTGTGGAACGCCGTTTCACACACCCGGTTCTGAAGAAAACCATCCGTAAGTCCAAGAAATACCGGGCTCACGATGAAAAGAACGCTTTCAAGGTCGGTGACACCGTTCGCATCATCGAATGCGCACCGAAATCGAAAACGAAACGCTGGGAGGTTCTGGAGGCGTAAGCCTGCATAACCTTTCGGTTTGATCGAAACCCTGGGGACAAGGCCAAAGGCGCCCCCCAAAGGTCGGGAGTAACCTCATGATCCAGATGCAGACCAATCTGGATGTTGCTGACAATAGCGGCGCCCGCCGCGTTCAGTGCATCAAGGTCCTGGGTGGTTCCAAGCGTAAATACGCATCCGTTGGCGACATCATCGTTGTCTCGGTCAAGGAAGCCATCCCGCGCGGCCGCGTAAAGAAAGGTGACGTCCGCAAGGCCGTCGTCGTGCGCACCGCCAAAGAAGTCCGTCGTGAAGACGGCACAGCGATCCGGTTCGACCGGAACGCCGCTGTTATCCTGAACAACAACAACGAGCCGGTCGGCACCCGTATCTTCGGGCCGGTCGTGCGCGAGCTTCGTGGCAAGAATTTCATGAAGATCATCTCGCTGGCTCCGGAGGTGCTGTAAGATGGCTGCGAAACTGAAAAAAGGCGACAAGGTCGTCGTTCTGGCCGGCAAGGACAAGGGCAAAGAAGGCGAAATCGTCTCGGTTGACCCCAAAGCCGGCAAAGCGGTTGTCGATGGCATCAACATGGCCATCCGCCACACACGCCAAAGCCAGAACAGCCAGGGCGGCCGCCTGCCCAAGGCAATGCCGATCGACCTTTCGAACCTGTCGATGATCGACGCAAACGGCAAAGCAACGCGCGTTGGCTTCCGCATGGAAGACGGCAAGAAAGTGCGTTTTGCCAAGACAACAGGGGATGTGATCTGATGCTTGATGCTGCAACCTACACCCCGCGTCTGAAAGCCCAGTACCGCGAGACGATCAAAGCCGCTCTGAAAGAAGAGTTTGGCTATAAGAACGACATGCAGATCCCGCGTCTGGACAAGATCGTTCTGAACATCGGCTGTGGTGCCGAAGCGGTCAAAGACAGCAAGAAAGCCAAATCGGCTGTCGAGGATCTGACCAAGATCGCAGGCCAGCAGGCTGTCACGACCAAGGCAAAGAAATCCATCGCGGGCTTCCGCGTTCGTGAAGACATGCCTCTGGGCGCGAAAGTCACCCTGCGTGGCGACCGTATGTATGAATTCCTGGATCGCCTGATCACCATTGCTCTGCCCCGCGTCCGCGACTTCCGTGGCGTGTCCGGCAAAAGCTTTGACGGTCGCGGCAACTATGCGATGGGCATGAAAGAGCACATCGTGTTCCCCGAGATCGACTTCGACAAGGTCGATGAGGTCTGGGGCATGGACATCATCATCACCACCACAGCGAATACCGACGCTGAAGCCAAGGCGCTGTTGAAGCATTTCAACATGCCCTTCAACAGCTAAGCTTCGGGAGAGAGAAGAGATATGGCTAAGAAATCCATGATCGCACGCGAAGCAAAGCGTCAGCGCCTGGTGGAGAAATACGCTGCCAAACGCGCCGAGCTTAAAGAGATCGCGAATGACGAAAGCAAGCCGATGGAAGAGCGTTTCAAAGCACGCCTGAAGCTTGCCAAACTGCCGCGCAACAGCTCGCCGACACGGCTGCACAACCGCTGCCAGCTGACGGGCCGTCCGCACGCGTATTACCGTAAACTGAAAATCTCGCGTATCGCGCTGCGGGAACTGGGCTCCAACGGCCAGATCCCCGGCATGGTCAAGTCGAGCTGGTAAGGGAGGGCTAGATCATGAACGATCCTATCGGCGATATGCTCACCCGTATCCGCAACAGCCAGATGCGCGGCAAGTCCACTGTGATGACGCCGGCGTCGAAGCTGCGGAAACGCGTGCTCGAAGTGATGGCGGACGAAGGCTATATCCGTGGTTTCGAAGACACCACCGATGCCAACGGCCATCCCGCGATTGAAATCAGCCTGAAATACTACGAAGGCACCCCCGTGATCCGCGAACTCAAGCGCGTGTCGAAACCGGGCCGTCGTGTGTATATGGGTGTGGGCGACATCCCCTCGGTCCGTCAGGGCCTGGGCGTGTCGATCGTCTCCACCTCCAAGGGCGTTATGTCGGATGCAAACGCACGCGCAGCCAATGTCGGCGGCGAAGTGCTTTGCACGGTCTTCTAAGGAGGTCTGGCAATGTCTCGTATTGGTAAGAAACCGGTCGAACTGCCCAGCGGCGTCTCTGCCTCTGTGTCCGGCCAGACCGTTGAAGTGAAAGGGCCCAAGGGCACCCGCAGCTTCACCGCAACCGACGATGTGACCATCACCATCGAGGACAATATCATCAAGGTTGACCCGCGCGGCAAATCCAAGCGCGCCCGTCAGCAATGGGGTATGTCCCGCACGCAGGTGCAGAACCTGGTCACCGGCGTCACCGAAGGCTTCAAGAAAGAGCTTGAGATCAGCGGTGTGGGCTACAGGGCACAGATGCAGGGCAACACCCTGAAGCTGAACCTGGGCTACTCCCACGATGTGGATTTCGTGGCGCCCGAGGGCGTGACGATCACCGCTCCGAAGCAGACCGAGATCGTTGTCGAAGGCATCGATCAGCAGCTGGTCGGAGAAGTGGCGGCGAACATCCGCAAATGGCGTGCTCCCGAGCCCTACAAGGGCAAGGGGATCAAGTACAAAGATGAGTATATCTTCCGCAAGGAAGGTAAGAAGAAGTAAGGACCAGTCAGATGGCAAACAGCAAACGGACCCTGTTCCTCAAGCGCCGCCTGCGCGTCCGGAACAAACTTCGCAAAGTGAACGCAGGGCGCGCACGCCTGAGCGTGCACCGCTCGTCGAAAAACATCAGCGTCCAGCTGATCGACGATGTCAAAGGCGTGACCATCGCGTCCGCTTCGACATTGGAAAAAGATCTGGGCGTTGTCGGCAAGAACAACATCGAAGCGGCCACCAAAGTGGGTGCCGCGATTGCCGAACGCGCCAAGAAAGCCGGCGTGAGCGAAGCTTACTTCGACCGCGGCGGTTTCCTCTTCCACGGCAAGGTGAAGGCTCTGGCCGACGCCGCGCGTGAAGGCGGGTTGAAGATCTGATGTGGCTGGTGGGTTAGCACCCACCCTACACCAAAGCCGTAGGGTGGGTGCCAACCCACCTTGCAACCAAAAGCGCAGGCGGCATTCGCCGCCTCGATGATCGGGGGGCCATCCGGCTCACTGCGATTGACCAAACCGGCGCAAAGCGCGCCACCTTTGAAAGGATGTTCTGATGGCAGAACGTGAAAACCGCCGGGGACGCGGCCGCGACCGCGAAGAGGCCCCCGAATTTGCAGATCGCCTGGTTGCGATCAACCGTGTGTCGAAAACCGTTAAAGGTGGTAAGCGCTTTGGCTTCGCCGCTCTCGTGGTTGTCGGCGACCAGAAAGGCCGCGTTGGCTTTGGCAAAGGTAAAGCCAAAGAGGTGCCCGAAGCGATCCGCAAGGCAACTGAACAAGCCAAGCGTCAGATGATCCGCGTGCCGCTGCGCGAAGGTCGCACCCTGCACCACGACATCGAAGGCCGTCACGGCGCGGGCAAAGTCGTCATGCGCACGGCCCCTGAAGGGACCGGGATCATCGCTGGTGGTCCGATGCGTGCGGTATTTGAGATGCTGGGCGTGAAGGATGTTGTGTCGAAGTCGATCGGCTCGCAGAACCCCTACAACATGATCCGCGCCACCATCGACGGGCTGAAGAAAGAACAGTCGCCCCGTTCGGTCGCACAGCGTCGCGGCAAGAAAGTGGCCGACATCCTGCCCAAGCGGGAAGATGCGGCTGACACATCGACCCAAGTGGCTGAGGAGGCTTGATCCCAATGGCAAAGACCATCGTCGTCAAACAAATCGGCTCCCCCATCCGCCGCCCTGCCAAGCAGCGCGCGACCCTCGTGGGCCTGGGCCTGAACAAGATGCACAAGACCCGTGAGCTGGAAGATACCCCCAGCGTGCGCGGCATGGTGAACTCGATCCCGCATCTGGTGGAAATCATCGAAGAACGCGGCTGACGATTTCTTCGAAGAAATCGAGCCCGAAAAACAAACGCCCCGGCCAAGAGCCGGGGCGTTTCGTTTGTCAGTGACAGTGATAGGGCTTCGATCCTGCGTGACAGCACTGACCCGGAGGTGAGCTCTTTCTGCATCCTCCGCCATGATCCACTGTGCTTGCAGCCTCGGGTATGAACTGCGCAAGCGCCGCTTCAGCGGCGCCAGACAGGCCCATGAGCCCAAGGGCCAAAAAAATCACTTTCATTCCAATCCCTCCATTCTCGCCCCGGGGTAGAGAGATATCCTTGTGGAGACTATCTGGAGTTGATTTGAATCAGAGTTCAGCGGCCCGGCGGCATGATTTTCAAAAATCATGCGCGCGCCCACATCAGACCCATCGCGCAAGACGGCTTTTCGAAAAGCCGTCCCCCGCTTAAGCCGCCTTCCGGCTTTGACCACCGCGTCCACGGCCGCCACCGCCGGAGCGCCGCCGCCGATGCTGCGGCTTGCCCTTCCGCTCCGGCTTGGGCTCCGCCCCTTCCCAGGGACGGCCCGAAGCCACGGGGATCTCCCGTTTGATCACCTTCTGGATGGCCCGCAACTCATTCACCTCGGTCGGTGCGCAAAAGGCGACCGCTGCACCGTCCTTACCCGCGCGGGCGGTCCGCCCGATCCGGTGCACATAGTTATCCGGCACATTCGGCAGATCATAGTTATAGACGTGACGCACATCGGGGATATCCAGCCCCCGTGCCGCCACATCCGTCGCCACCAGCACCCGCGTTTCACCCGCCTTGAAAGAACGGATCGCACGTTCGCGCTGCCCCTGGCTCTTGTTGCCATGGACCGAATCTGCCGCATACCCGGCGCGGTCCAGCGCTTTCATCAGCCGCTCCGCCCCATGCTTGGTGCGCGCAAAGACAAGCGCCAGTTCCTCGCGGTGCTTGTCCAGAAGCTCGATCAGCAGCCCGGTCTTTTCGGCCTGAGCGATGAAATGAACCTCCTGCGTGATCTTGTCCGCAGGTTTGCCCGGCGGTGCGGTTTCCACACGCACGGGATTCGACAAATAGGTCTCCGCCAGTTCGTTCATCTGTTTCGGCATCGTGGCGGAAAACATCATCGTCTGCCGCTCTTTCCTGAGCAGTGGCGCAATCCGCCGCAGAGCATGGATGAACCCCAGATCCAGCATCTGGTCCGCCTCATCGAGCACAAGGAACTGCGTGTCATCCAACCGCACCGCCCTGCGATCAATCAGGTCGATCAACCGACCTGGCGTGGCCACCAGAACATCGATGCCGCGCGCCAGCCGGTGGATCTGCGGATTGATGCCCGCACCTCCGACAACCAGCCCAATGCGCACGCCGGTACCATCGGCATAAGCGCGCAGGTTGTCCTGAATCTGCTTGGCCAGCTCCCGCGTCGGCGCAAGGATCAGCGCGCGCACGGTCTTGGGCGCAGGGCGCCCCTCCATCCGCAGTACGGCGCTCAGCAAAGGCAGGCCAAAGGCGGCGGTCTTACCGGTGCCGGTCTGCGCCAGCCCCATCAGATCGCGCCCGTTCATCAGATGCGGGATTGCCTTGGTCTGAATGGGTGTGGGTTCGGTAATGCCAAGCGTTTCAAGATTAGCGGAAAGGCGGGGCGTCAGCCCCAGCATGTCAAAATCCAAATCGGATATCCTTTATGGCAGCGGCCCCAAAGCGGCGCCGCGAAAACAAAATACGACCCGCGCAAAAGCGCCGGGCCATCGGGTTCGGGTTGCGCTTGGCTCTCAGATCAGGGCCGGATTGCCCGTAAGATCCGTCAAAGCGCGAGCCCCCCGCGTGAATTGGGAACATGGGTGTAAGGCGCACCGGCTGGGCAGATTTAACCGCCAGGCTGCTCACGCGGCAGCGCTGATGCTGGTGGGCATATGGGCCGACAGCCCATCAAAGTCAACCCTTCCGCGAATTCCCTTGCCAGAATCCGACCAAAGCGTCACAGTGCGGGTGGGAGGATAATAAGCATGCTTACAGAAATGGAACGCTTCGATCTGAACTCCATCGACGCCGCGTTCATCGAAAACCCGCACCCCACACTGCACTGGCTGCGCGAACATTCCCCGGTGCACCGCAACGCGGATGGCTCGGTTTACCTTACGCGCCATGCCGATGTGCTCAAGGTCTACCAATCCCGTGACATGCTGTCTGACAAGCAGGAGGAGTTCGGCAAGAAATTCGGCCGCTGCCCGCTCTATACCCACCACACCACCAGCCTGATCTTCAACGACCCGCCGTATCACACGGTGGTGCGCAAGCTGATCTCGGGCGCATTCACCCCGCGCAAACTGGCGATCTTTGAGCCGCTGATCGACGGTATCGTCGACCGCCTGCTGGATCACGTCGAAGATCTGGGCGAGCTGGACCTCATCGACGATTTCGCCAAGACCCTGCCCACGGAAATCATCTCCTTCATGCTGGGCATCCCCGAAGAATACCGCTCGCGCCTGCGCGGCTACTCGCTGGCGATCCTTGGCGCACTTGACCCCGTGGTCCCCCAAGACCGCCTGGATGAGGGCAACAAAGCCGTCGAGGAATTCGGTGAAATCCTGAACGACCTCATCGATCATCGCCGCAAAAACCCCGACGGAGCGCATGAAGGCGAAGTCCTCGAAGCGCTCATCTTCGGCGAACACGACGGCCGCCGCCTGACACAAGAAGAACTGGTCCAGAACTGTATCTTCCTGCTGAACGCGGGCCACGAGACGACGACCAGCTTCGTTGGCAACTCCATCGGCCTTCTGTTCGACAACCCCGACCAGCACCGCATGCTGCAAGACGACCCCGAACTGATCACCTCAGCGGTGGAGGAATTCCTGCGCGTCGAATCCCCCCTCCAGATCGGCAACCGGCTGGCCGGAGAGGATATCGAGCTGTCCACCGGCACCCTGCCCAAAGGCACCTATATTCACACCTCTATCGCTGCGGCCAACCGCGACCCGGCGGTGTTCGAGGATCCCGACCGGATGGACATCACCCGCAAACCCAACAAGCACATCGCCTTTATCACCGGCATCCATGTGTGCCTTGGCGCGACGCTCGCCCGGGTCGAAGGGCGCATCGCCATCGGCAAACTGGTCAAACGCTTCCCCAACCTCCGCCCCAACGGCCCCCGCACCCGCGTCCCTCTGGCCCGGTTCCGCGGCTATGCCAGCCTGCCCGTGCGCGTGGATTGATGGCGCAGATCGACTACTACTACTCCGCCCATTCCGCCTATGCCTATCTAGGCGCACAGGCGCTTTATGATATCTGCGCGCGCCACGGCGCGACACTGGTCCACAAACCCTTCGACCTCTCCCCCGTGGTCGAAGCCCAAGGCAGCCTGCCGTTCCGCGACCGCACCCAGGCCCATGTCGATTACTTCTTTGGCCGCGAAATCGAACGCTGGGCCGAATGGCGCGGGGTCGAGATCATCAATTTCCGACCTACCTATCACGACACCGATTACAGCCTCGCCGGCCGCATAATCGCCGCTGTCGGCCCCTCTGGCCCCAAAGTCGACGCCCTGTCGCTCGCCATCCTCCAGGTCCATTGGCGCGATGACGCGGATCTGTCGGACATAGCAACCCTCCAAGCAATCGCCTCATCCTTGGGCCATGACGCCGACGCCCTCATCGCCCAAGCGGACAGAGACGCCACGCGGGCCACCTATGCCCAAAACACATCGGACTCCGCCGCAAACCCCGTCTTCGGCTCCCCCACCTATATCGTGAACGGTGACCCCTTCTACGGCCAGGACCGGCTCGAGATGCTGGAACGCGCTCTCACCACCCCCTTCAAATCCACAAACTGGACAAACCCCCAGGTCTCGTAGGGCGGGATTTATCCCGCTGCCCGGCCGACACCCTCCGAACGCCCGATCAACGCGCATCCCATCGTCACGCGCAGCGCATCGGCCAGCTCATCCACCGTCTCGGTCGACACATACATACCTCCCGTCCGATCGGCCAAACACTTGGCGACGGTGTTGCCGTCCTCGTAACTCTGCTGTTCGGGGTTGTCCCAGCTGAAGAAATCCACAACCACCTTGAACCCGATCACATGAACGGTCAGATCCGCGGCCTCCCGCGCCAGCGCATCGCCCAGGGCACACGGCCGCCCGCCACAGGTCTCATTCCCATCCGTGACCAGCACAACAATCCCGGGTGCGCGCCGATAATCCAAAGCCTCCGCCGCCTGACGGACCGAGGCCGCCAAAGGCGTCAGCCCCTTGGGCACCAGATCCTCAACCGCATCAATGATCGGGGTCGCCGCATCCGCAATCGGCCCGAACCGCAGATCAATATTCCCGCAGGCATCCCTTTCGCCGGGGCCATAAACCAACAACCCCACTCGCCGAAACGGCGCAATATCCGGCATCGCATCGCGCATCGCCTGCCGCGCCTCGACGATCCGCGTTGGTTTCGACACATCAAACCCCACCTCATTCATGGACGCCGATCCATCAAAAACCAGCATCGCATCCGTCGAACAGCCCGGAGCCGCCGGAATAGCCGTGGCACTGGCCGTCATCACTGCAGCGGCCGCAAGAAGGGACAAAGCGCGCATGATTCAACCTTGCCACCCTTGGGCCGCGTGGATCAATCGACAATCACCCTCGGCTTCTTCTCTTTCCAAATACGGAATGCGCCGCCAGACCGGCAGTGCGTTGCCCGGAAAAAGTGCCGAAGGGTTCGCACTTGATCGCGCAGGGCAAGGCGTCTATACGCCACCGGTGGCCAAATGGCCCGATTCACGAAAACCAAGAAATGCCGTGGTTGACCCAATACGCTTCGGGGTCACATCCGGCGAAGGAGAAGCGACATGAAACTGAATGAACTGCGCGACAATCCCGGCGCAACCAAGAAACGCAAGCGCGTTGGCCGTGGCCCCGGCTCGGGCATGGGCAAGACCGCCGGTCGCGGTATCAAGGGTCAGAAATCCCGCTCGGGCGTGGCCATCAACGGGTATGAAGGCGGCCAAATGCCCCTCTACCAACGGCTCCCCAAGCGTGGCTTCAACAAGCCCAACGCCAAGAAATATGCTGTTGTGAACCTGGGCCTAATCCAGAAATTCGTCGACGCGAAGAAACTCGACGCCAAAGCCGCCATCACCGAAGATGCGCTGGTCGAAAGCGGCCTGGTGCGCCGGAAACTGGACGGTATCCGCGTTCTGGCCAAAGGCGACGTGACCGCGAAACTGA
Organism: Aestuariivita boseongensis; assembly: GCF_001262635.1. Classification (GTDB taxonomy): domain Bacteria; phylum Pseudomonadota; class Alphaproteobacteria; order Rhodobacterales; family Rhodobacteraceae; genus Aestuariivita; species Aestuariivita boseongensis. The sequence continues at coordinate 15,663 of NZ_JXYH01000044.1, read as the reverse complement.
ACATCGAAGTGACAGGCGCGTCCAAATCCGCCGTCGCAGCGGTGGAAAAAGCGGGCGGCTCACTGACGGTCACAAACACGGCTGCGGCCGAGTAACGGCTTGTGACAGGCGGCTCAGCCGCCTACATAAGCATCAGTTTTCCGTTAACGCCGCCCGTGCCGGAAAACGGCTCCGGGCGGCGTTTTGATAAGAGAGACCTCGTTCATGGTATCAGCCGCCGAACAAATGGCCGCGAATACAAGCTGGTCGTCGCTGGGCAAAGCCACCGACCTGCGCAATCGCATCCTGTTCACGCTTGGTTTGCTCATCGTTTATCGCCTTGGCACCTTTATTCCGGTTCCGGGCATCGACGGTGTCGCGCTTCAGGAATTTATGGAGCAGGCAGGCCAGGGCATCGGCGGCATGGTCTCGATGTTCACCGGCGGCGCTTTGGGCCGGATGGGTATCTTTGCGTTGGGCATCATGCCCTATATCTCGGCCTCGATCATCGTTCAGCTGCTGGCGGCCATGGTGCCCGCCCTTGAACAGCTGAAGAAAGAGGGTGAGCAGGGCCGCAAAAAGCTCAACCAATACACACGCTATGGCACGGTGGCGCTGGCCACGGTGCAGTCTTACGGCCTTGCTGTGTCGCTCGAAGCGGGCGATCTGGCCACCGATCCGGGCCTCTATTTCCGCCTCAGCTGCATGATCACGCTGGTGGGCGGCACCATGTTCCTCATGTGGCTGGGTGAGCAAATCACCGCGCGCGGCGTGGGCAACGGCATCTCGCTCATCATCTTTGTGGGCATCATCGCCGAACTGCCGTCGTCCTTGGCGCAATTCCTGGCCTCCGGCCGCTCCGGCGCGCTGTCGCCTGCCGTGATCATCGGTGTGATCCTGATGGTCATCGTGGCGATCACCTTCGTGGTGTTCATGGAACGGGCACTCCGAAAGATCCACATCCAGTACCCCCGCCGTCAGGTGGGCATGAAGGTCTATGACGGCGGCTCCAGCCACCTGCCGGTCAAGGTGAACCCCGCCTCCGTGATCCCCGCGATCTTCGCCAGCTCCCTGCTGCTGCTGCCGATCACCATCAGCACGTTTTCGGGCGAAAGCTCAGGCCCTGTGATGTCGACGCTTCTGGCCTATTTCGGGCCGGGCCAGCCGCTCTATCTGCTGTTCTTCGCGCTGATGATCGTCTTCTTCACCTATTTCTATACGTTCAACGTGTCGTTCAAACCCGATGACGTGGCCGACAACCTGAAGAAGCAAAACGGCTTTGTCCCCGGTATCCGCCCGGGCAAGAAGACGGCCGAATATCTGGAATATGTGGTCAACCGCATCCTGGTTCTCGGCTCCGCCTATCTCGCGCTGGTCTGTGTCCTGCCCGAGATCGTGCGCGCCGAATTGGGCATTCCCTTCTTCTTCGGCGGCACCTCGGTCCTGATTGTCGTGTCGGTGACCATGGACACGATCCAACAGGTGCAAAGCCACCTTCTGGCCCACCAATACGAGGGCCTGATCGAAAAAAGCCAGCTGCGCGGCAAGCGTGATGGCGCCAAGAAACGCAAGAAGGCACCAGCACGTCGATGAATATTATTCTGCTTGGGCCTCCGGGGGCCGGTAAAGGCACGCAAGCGCGCCGCCTGGTTGATGAACGCAACATGGTGCAACTCTCCACCGGGGACATGCTGCGCGCCGCCCGCACCTCGGGTACCGAGATGGGCAAGATCGTCGCCGATGTCATGGACCGTGGCGACCTGGTTACCGACGAGATCGTTATCGGCCTGATCCGCGAACAGCTCACCACTGGCGGGGCCGAAGGCGGTTATATCTTCGACGGCTTCCCCCGCACGCTGGCCCAGGCCGACGCGCTGGGCAATCTGCTGAGCGAACTGAACGAAACGCTGGATGCCGTCATCGAAATGTCCGTCGATGATGACGTGCTGGTGGCCCGCATCACCGCGCGGTCAACCTGCGCAAGCTGCGGCGAAGTCTATAACGACATCACCAAACCCGTTCCGGCGGACGGCAAATGCTCCAACTGCGGCGGTACCGAATTCACCCGCCGCGCGGATGACAATGAAGACAGCCTGCGCACCCGGCTCATGGCCTATTACAAACAGACTTCCCCGCTGATCGGCTATTACTATGCCAAGGGCGATCTGACCTCTGTGAATGGCCTGGGTGAAATCGACGAAGTTGCCGCCGAAATCAAGGCGGTGCTAGGCTAAGCGCATGATGCGCCTCTGCCTGATCCCCGCTGTCTTCTTTGCCTCTGCCGCCTCGGCCGAAACCTTTCTGAACAACCCCGGTTTCTGCAACGCGCCGGATGCCGAACAGGAACTGGCCGGCACCGCCTACCTGACCCCGCAAGGGATCGAGGCGCATTGGGCCGCCTGCTTCTGGGAAACCGGCGAGCAAACCTATGAACCCGGCCTCGAGACGCGCCTGACCGCGCAATGCGACGATGGTGCCAGGCAATGGACCATGGGCTTTTCCGTTTCGGTCAATGCGCAGGGTCGGGTGCAGATCTGGGCCGATGGGGCCAATCCTCTGCCGGACTATTATTTCCCTTGTTCACGCTGGGGTTACAAAACCCCTTGACAAAGGGTTGACGCACCGAGCGATCCCCCATAGATAGCCCCATCTCGGTAACGAGAATCATGACGTCAGCGCGGGTCGCTCCCGTATCTGGCAGACTACCTCAAATCGCGGCCCGGCGGCTTTGCCCCTCGGGCCATAGTTGTGAAAAAAGGACCCGGGATCACGGGTTCGCGACGAAAGGATATTCCACGTGGCACGTATTGCCGGCGTAAACATCCCCACTGCAAAGCGGGTACCTATCGCCCTCACCTATATCACCGGTATCGGAAACACCTCGGCCAAGGCGATCTGTGACGCCGTTGGCATCGACCAGACCCGCCGGGTGAACGAACTCTCCGACGCCGAAGTGCTCGCCATCCGCGAACATATCGACGCCAACTACACCGTCGAAGGCGACCTGCGCCGCGACGTGCAGATGAACATCAAACGCCTGATGGACCTGGGCTGCTACCGTGGCCTGCGCCACCGTCGTAACCTGCCGGTCCGCGGTCAGCGCACCCACACCAACGCACGTACCCGCAAAGGCCCCGCAAAGGCCATCGCCGGTAAGAAGAAGTAAGAGGGGACCTGACCAATGGCACGTGATAAGACACGCACAAAGAAAAAGGTCCGCAAGAACATCGCCGCCGGTGTGGCGCATGTGAACTCGACCTTCAACAACACCAAAATCCTGATCTCCGACGTGCAGGGCAACGCGATCTCGTGGTCGTCCGCCGGCACCATGGGCTTCAAAGGCTCGCGGAAATCGACACCTTACGCGGCTCAGCTGGCTGCAGAAGATGCAGGCCGCAAGGCACAAGACCACGGCGTGAAAACGCTGGAAGTTGAAGTGCAGGGCCCCGGTTCCGGTCGTGAAAGCGCGCTGCGCGCCCTGGCGGCTGTCGGCTTCAACATCACCTCGATCCGTGATGTGACCCCGATCGCCCACAATGGCTGCCGCCCGCCCAAACGCCGCCGCGTCTAAGGCATTTTTGACCACCTGGGGCCGCGTGTTCTGCACGGCCCCAGTCCGCATTTTTGAACCTCGGGAGCTTCGCCCTTACGGACATGGGGGTGCAGCAGGAATGGAGGACTTACATGATCCATAAGAATTGGGCAGAACTGATCAAACCCACCCAGCTTGACGTTAAGCCGGGCAACAACCCTGCGCAGCAAGCCACCGTTGTCGCCGAACCGCTGGAGCGCGGCTTTGGTCTGACCCTGGGCAACGCTCTGCGCCGCGTGCTGATGAGCTCGCTTCAGGGTGCCGCGATCACCAGCGTCCAGATTGACAACGTCCTGCACGAGTTCTCCTCGGTGGCCGGTGTGCGTGAAGACGTCACCGACATCGTTCTGAACCTCAAAGGCGTGCGCATCCGTATGGATGTCGAAGGCCCCAAGCGTGTCTCGATCAACGCCAAAGGCCCCGCAGTCGTGACCGCGGGCGACATCTCGGAATCCGCAGGGATCGAGATCCTGAACAAGGATCACGTGATCTGCCACCTGGACGATGGCGCCGAAGTTTACATGGAACTGACGGTCAACACCGGCAAAGGCTACGTCTCGGCTGACAAGAACAAGCCCGAAGACGCGCCCATCGGCCTGATCCCGATCGACGCGATCTATTCGCCCGTCACCAAGGTCAGCTATGACGTCCAGCCCACCCGTGAGGGCCAGGTTCTGGACTATGACAAACTGACCATGAAGATCACCACCGATGGCTCGGTCACCCCGGACGACGCCGTGGCCTTTGCCGCGCGTATCCTGCAGGACCAGCTGTCGATCTTCGTGAACTTTGACGAGCCCGAAAGCGCCTCGCGTCAGGACGAAGACGATGGTCTCGAGTTCAACCCGCTTCTCTTGAAGAAAGTGGACGAGTTGGAACTGTCGGTGCGGTCTGCAAACTGCCTGAAGAACGACAACATCGTCTATATCGGCGATCTGATCCAGAAAACCGAAGCCGAGATGCTGCGCACCCCGAACTTCGGCCGCAAGTCGCTGAACGAGATCAAAGAAGTCCTCAGCGGCATGGGTCTGCACCTTGGCATGGATGTCGAGGATTGGCCGCCCGACAATATCGAGGATCTCGCCAAGAAATTCGAAGACGCGTTCTAAGCGCGTCTTCGACCCCGGACCTGATCCGGGGTCTCGCAGGGCTGGGCTGCTCTGCGCGACATCGAGGTCCCGGGTCAGGCCCCAAGGAGAGTTGGTGACACGCATCGCCAACCGGACAAAGCAAAACAGCCCGTAGAGGGCAAAAAGGAGACTGAAAAATGCGTCACGCACGTGGTTACCGCCGCCTGAACCGGACACATGAGCACCGTAAAGCTCTGTTTTCCAACATGGCCGGCTCGCTCATCGAACATGAGCAAATCAAGACAACTCTGCCCAAGGCAAAAGAACTGCGCCCGATCGTTGAAAAACTGATCACGCTGGCCAAGCGCGGCGATCTGCACGCGCGCCGTCAGGCAGCATCTAAACTCAAGGAAGATCAGTACGTTACGAAACTGTTCGACGTGCTGGGCCCGCGCTATGCGGACCGTCAGGGCGGCTATGTCCGCGTCCTGAAAGCAGGCTTCCGGTATGGCGACATGGCGCCCATGGCGATCATCGAATTCGTGGATCGCGACGTTGACGCCAAAGGTGCGGCCGACAAGGCCCGCGTCGCCGCAGAAGAGGCGATGGAAACCGAAGATTAAGCTCTTCGCACCTCGCCCAAGTCATTGAAACCCCGCCAGAAATGGCGGGGTTTTTCGCATCCAGACCTGCTCTTGCATTGACCACAGGCGCCCCGCATACCCATATGTGAAGCAACAGGAGTACCCTTGATGCTGCGTTTGATCCTTTGCTGTTTCTTGCTGTCCACGGCGGCATACGCCGAGACCCGCGTGCCGCAAAGCCAGGCCGAAATTTCCCTTGGGTTTGCGCCCCTGGTAAAAGAAGCCGCGCCCGCAGTCGTCAATATCTATGCCCGCATCGTCCGCCCCGGCCGCGCCAGCCCATTCCAGGGCGACCCGTTTTTCGAAGAGTTTTTCCGCGGCTTCGGCTCTACCCGCCCGCGTGTTCAGAACTCGCTGGGATCCGGCGTGATCCTGTCACCAGACGGGATCGTGGTGTCGAATTATCACGTGGTTGGACAGGCCACCGATATCCGCGTGGTCCTTGCCGACCGGCGCGAATTTTCCGCCCAAGTCCTTCTGGGCGATCAGGAAAGCGACCTTGCCATACTTCAGTTGGAAGGTGCGGAAAACTTGCCCTATCTCACCTTGCGCGACAGCGACCGGGTCGAAGTGGGCGAACTGGTGCTGGCCATCGGCAACCCCTTCGGCGTGGGGCAGACGGTGTCTTCGGGCATCGTATCGGGACTGGCGCGGTCGGGTGCGGCCTCGGGCAATGCACGGGGCTATTTCATCCAGACCGACGCGCCCATTAACCCGGGCAATTCCGGCGGTGCGCTGATTGATGTGAACGGGCGTCTGATCGGCATCAACACCTCGATCCTCAGTCGTTCCGGTGGGTCGAACGGCATCGGCTTTGCGATCCCCGCCAATCTGGTCGCGCAGTTCGTCGAACAGGCCACAGTGGGCGCGACGCGTTTCGAACGCCCCTGGGCCGGCATGGCCGGGCAACCGGTCGATGCGGATCTTGCGGCCTCTCTCGGTTTGGGTCTGCCGCAGGGCATCGTGATCTCGGACCTGCATGCGGAAAGCCCCTTCGCCAAGGCCGGTCTGCAGGTGGGTGACGTGATTACCCATGTCGACAATCTTGAGGTCAACACGCCCTCGGAAATGGTTTTCCGCATGTCCGTGCGCGGCATTGGCGCAACGGCGCAGATCACCCGGTTCCGCGCGGGTGATGTCGCGGTGCTGGACGTGCCGATGATCGCCGCACCCAATGTGCCCCCGCGCGATCCCACCACGTTGAGCGACCGCACCATCCTGCCTGGCCTGACCGTCGAGCGGATCAACCCGGCAGTGATCGCCGATTACAACCTGCCGCTGTCGGCGCAGGGTCTGGTGATTACCGATCTGGGTCAGTTCGGCGGGCGCGTGGGTATCAGGCTGGGCGACATACCCCTGGTGATCAATGGTCAGGAGATCGACACCCCGCGCGACCTGCGCCGCGCGCTCACCAATCCCGGCCGCCGGGTCGAAATGGACGTGCTGCGCCTGGGCCAGCGCCTTCGCCTGCGGTTTCGGACCTGACCGATATGGACCTGTTCGACCAGATCGACACACCCGATGGCCCCGAGCCGAACCGCCCCTTGGCCGACCGGTTGCGCCCCAAAACGCTGGCCGATGTTATCGGTCAGGATCAGCTTCTTGGCCCGGACGGCCCTTTGCGCGTGATGCTGGATTCGGGCTCTCTGGGTTCATTGATCCTTTGGGGGCCGCCCGGTGTGGGCAAAACCACCATCGCGCGGCTTCTGGCGGATGAGACCGATCTGCATTTCGTCCAGATCAGCGCGATCTTCACCGGCGTGCCTGATCTGAAAAAGGTGTTCGAGGCCGCCAAGATGCGTCGCCGGCAGGGCAAGGGCACGCTGCTTTTCGTTGATGAGATCCATCGTTTCAACAAGGCCCAGCAGGACGGTTTCCTGCCCCATATGGAGGATGGCACGATCCTTCTGGTCGGCGCCACCACGGAAAACCCATCGTTCGAGTTGAACGCCGCTGTATTGAGCCGCGCGCAGGTGATGGTGCTTGAGCGCCTCAGCCTTGCCGATCTGGAACGGATGACCCAACGGGCCGAGGCGGAACTGGGTGCCAAGCTCCCCCTCACGGCCGAGGCGCGCGATGCGCTACAGGAAATGGCCGATGGCGATGGCCGCGCGCTTCTGAACCTGATCGAACAGGTTGCGGCCTGGACCTTGGATGGCAAGCTGGACCCCGATGCTCTGGCCACGCGGCTGATGCGCCGCGCCGCGCAATACGACAAATCGGGTGACGCGCATTACAACCTGATTTCGGCCCTGCACAAATCGGTACGCGGCTCGGATCCCGATGCGTCGCTGTATTGGCTGGCGCGGATGCTGCAGGGGGGCGAAGACCCGCGGTATCTGGCGCGGCGCATCACCCGTATGGCAGTCGAAGATATCGGGCTTGCCGATCCGCAGGCGCAGCGCGTGTGCCTTGATGCGTGGGAAACCTATGAACGGCTGGGCAGTCCGGAAGGGGAACTGGCCCTGGCGCAGGCGGTGGCCTATCTGGCGCTCGCACCGAAATCGAATGCGGCTTATGTGGGCTATAAACAGGCGATGAAACTGGCCAAGCAAACCGGCAGCAAACCCCCGCCAAAACATATCCTGAATGCACCCACATCGATGATGAAGGACCAGGGATATGGAGCCGGCTATGCTTATGACCACGATGCCGAAGACGGGTTTTCCGGCCAGAACTACTTCCCCGAGGATGTGAAGCGCCCTGTCCTCTATCAACCGGTGGAGCGTGGTTTTGAACGCGAGTTGAAAAAGCGACTGGATTACTTCGCCAAGCTGCGCGCCAAGCGGGAAACTTGACACCACCCCGCCAACACGCGACAGACCGCCCATGATGATGACCGTTCTTCAGGTGGCCCTTGGCGGCGCGATTGGCGCATCCCTGCGATATCTTGCAGGGGTCGGCATTTATCGTGCGATGGGGCAGGGTGCTTTCCCCTTGGGCGTGATCACGGTGAACATCGTGGGGTCGTTCCTGATGGGGGTATTCGTGGTGGCCGCCGCACAGCGCGGCCTGACCTATCTGGGCCCCTTCGTGATGACGGGTATTCTGGGCGGGTTCACAACGTTCTCGGCCTTCTCTCTGGAAACCGTCACGCTGATGGAGCGGGGCCAGATCGGGCTGGCGGCGCTTTATGTTGTGCTGTCGGTTATCGGATCGGTGGGCGGATTGATGGCCGGCCTTTGGCTGGCGCGCGGGGTTTTCGCATGAGCGGTGTGCAAACAGTAACCGTCGAGGCAGGCGAGGGCGATCAGCGCCTGGATCGCTGGCTGAAACGCCGTTTCCCGCAGCTGGGTCAGGGCATGATTGAAAAGATGTGCCGCAAGGGAGAGCTGCGCGTGGATGGCGGGCGGGTCAAAGCCTCCGCCCGGCTGGAAGAAGGGCAAAGCGTGCGTATCCCGCCGCTGCCAACGGGTGACAAGAAACCGGCCGAACCCAAGCCAAAGGTTTCTGCTGCCGACGCCAAGATGATCCAGGATGCGGTGATCTATCGTGACGATTACATCATCGCTCTGAACAAGCCCCCCGGCCTTCCGGTACAGGGCGGCAGCGGTCAGACCCGCCATGTGGATGGCCTGGCCGAAGCACTGACATTCGGTCTGGATGAAAAGCCGCGCCTTGTGCACCGGCTGGACAAGGACACCTCGGGCGTATTGCTGATGGCGCGCACCCGCAAGATCGCCGCCGATCTGACTGCAGCCTTCAAGCATCGCGAAACGCGCAAGATTTACTGGGCCCTGGTTGCAGGCGTGCCCACGCCCTATCTGGGCGAAATCAAGACAGGTCTGATCAAGGCACCGGGCCACGGCGCGAAGGGCGAGGGCGAGAAGATGATCGCTATTCACCCGCGCGAGATTGACAGCACGCCGGGCGCCAAACGGTCGCGCACGCTTTATGCCACGCTCTATCGTGTGGCGGGCCGCGCGGCCTGGGTCGCGCTTGAGCCAGTGACGGGCCGCACCCACCAGCTGCGGGTCCATATGGCCGAAATGGGCCATCCCATCATCGGTGACGGCAAGTATGGCGGATCGGGCCAGGAAAATCTGGGCGATGGCTGGGGCGCACAGGTGGGCGGCATTATCTCGAAAAAGCTGCACCTGCACGCGCGCAGCCTGACTTTCGAACATCCTGTCACGCGCAAGACCGTGCGCCTGGTCGCTGAACTGCCGCCGCATATGAAAGACAGTTGGGAGACCTTCGGCTGGACCGAGGATCTGGCAAAGGACGATCCTTTCGAGGAACTGAAATGAGCGCGGACCTGCGCCTGATCCTGTTTGATGTGGATGGCACGCTGGTCGACAGCCAGGCGGATATCGTGGCCTCAATGGCTGCTGCGTTCGATCATGTGGGTCTTACCGTACCGGACCGGGCGCAGGTTCTGTCCATCGTGGGCCTGTCCTTGCCCCGCGCGATGGAGGTGCTGGCACCCGAGGCCGACGCCACCACCCATGACGCGATGGTCGAGGCGTATAAGCGCAGCTATATGGCATTGCGCGCGGCGGCGGGGTCGCAAATCTCGTCCCCGCTTTATCCCGGTATGCGCGATCTGCTGGACCGGCTGAACGCGGTGCCGGACAACATTCTGGGCGTGGCTACCGGCAAATCGCAGCGCGGGCTGGATGCGCTGATCGAGGGACATGCGCTTGCGGGGCTGTTTTGTACCCGTCAATGCGCCGATCATCACCCGTCGAAACCGCACCCGTCGATGATCCTGCAGGCTATGGCCGAAACCGGGGTTACGCCGGCGCAGACCGTTATGATCGGCGATACCAGCTTTGACATGGAAATGGCCCGCGCCGCAGGGGCCTTTGCCATCGGTGTCAGCTGGGGATATCACCCCGCCGACCGTCTGGGCGACGCGCATATCCTGGTGGACCGGGTTGCGGACCTGCCCGACACACTTGAAACGATCTGGAGGGCTGCGTGATGGGCGAATGGGCTCTCAAACGCTTCTGGAAAGAAACCACGACCGACGAGAAAGACGGCCAGTTCGCCGTTCTGCTGGATGGCCGCCCGGTCAAGACGCCTGCCAAGGCAGCGCTGGCCGTGCCCACCCGCGCGCTGGCCGATGCCATCGCCGCCGAATGGGACGCCCAGGAAAAAGAGGTGAACCCCAACGTAATGCCTTTCACCCGCATGGCTAACGCCGCCATCGACAAGGTGACCATCCAGCATGGTGAAGTGGCGCAGATGCTGGCCGATTACGGGGATTCCGATCTGCTGTGCTATCGCGCGGAGCGGCCCGAAAGCCTGGTCGATCGCCAGGCTGCAGAATGGGACCCGGCACTGGATTGGGCGGCAGACGCGCTGGGCGCGCGGCTGCAGGCGCGCGCAGGTGTGATCCATGTCGCCCAAGAGCCTGCAGCGCTGCAAACCCTTGCTCAACGTGTGCACGATCTGGACAAGTTCCGCCTTGCGGCATTCCACGACCTTGTGACGTTAAGCGGTTCTCTGGTGCTGGGCTTTGCGGCCGCCGAAGGTTGGAAAGACCCGGATTCGATCTGGGATATCTCGATGCTGGATACGCTGTGGCAAGAGGAACAGTGGGGCCGCGACGAAGAGGCCTATGAGGCCGCACAAGTCAAACGCGCCGCCTTCCGACATGCGAAAACCTTCTATGATTTCAGCGGCGCGCGCTGAGCCTGTCGCGCTGATCGGCCAAACGGTACCGCAAAGCGCGCGAAAGAACTGCCAAGGATGCGTGCAAAGCCCGAGCTTTACTATAGGTAAACAACCTGTGGTTCATCGTTTTTGATGATCATGCCCTTGACCTTTTCTGATGAATCCGCCCAAACTCCTGCCACTTGGAAGGGGGAAGCCCCTTTTTTGTTCTGCATACCGGTCCGCAAAGGGCTGGGTGAACTGCCCAACACTCGGGCGGAAAATCAGGAAGAGGTAAAAATGAAAAAATCCGTACTTTTTGGTGCGCTGGCCGGTGCCACACTGGCAGCCGGTGCTGCCGCTGCTGGCACGCTTGAAGACGTGCAAGCGCGCGGCAAGCTGAACTGCGGCGTGACCACAGGTCTGGTTGGCTTTGCTGCACCGGACGCAAACGGTGAGTGGAACGGTTTTGACGTGGCCGTGTGCCGTGCTGTTGCTGCTGCTGTTCTTGGCGATGCGACCGCGGTCGAATTCGTCCCCACGACAGGTAAGACGCGCTTCACCGCGCTTGCCTCGGGCGAGATCGACATGCTGGCCCGTAACACCACCTGGACCTTCAGCCGTGACGTTGACCTGAAGTTCACCTTCGTTGGCGTGAACTACTACGACGGTCAGGGCTTCATGGTTCCCAAGGAACTGGGCGTGTCCTCGGCCAAGGAACTGGACGGCGCGACCGTCTGCATTCAAACCGGCACAACGACCGAGCTGAACCTCGCGGACTTCTTCCGCGCAAACAACATCAGCTATGAGCCGGTTCCGATCGAAACCAACGCTGAAGCACAACAGCAATACCTGGCTGGCGCATGTGACGTGTACACCACCGACGCATCCGGCCTGGCTGCAACCCGTGCAACATTCGAAGCACCCGGCGACCACGTGCTGCTGCCCGAGATCATCTCGAAAGAGCCTCTGGGTCCGCTCGTGCGCCACGGCGATGACGAGTGGGGCGACATCGTTCGCTGGACTCTGAACGCGCTGATCACCGCAGAAGAACTGGGCGTGACCTCGGCAAACATCGCCGAGCTGAGCGCAGGCACCAACAACCCGGAAATCAACCGTCTGCTGGGCACCGAAGGTACCCTGGGCGAGATGCTGGGTCTGGACGCCGAGTGGGCCAAGCGTGCCATCATGGCAGGCGGCAACTATGGTGAGATCTTCGCCGGCAACATCGGTGAAAGCACACCGATCGGCCTGGCGCGCGGTCTGAACGCGCAGTGGACAGACGGTGGTCTGCTCTACTCGCCGCCGTTCCGCTAAGAACGACACTTCGGAAGGGCGCAGAGAAAACTCTGCGCCCTTTCAGCTTAAAAAGACACACCGGTTCACGGGCAGCATAGGCCCATTTCAACAAGCGTCGGGTGTCAACACAGACAGGGGACCGTCCATATGACGACGATCACGGACCCGCCACAGGGGTCGTTCAAGTTGTCGATGCTGCTGAATGATACGCGGTATCGGTCATATACCTTCCAATTCATTGCGCTTGTTCTGCTGATCGGGGCTATTGCCTATCTGATCAGCAACCTGTTCGCCAACCTTGCGGCGGCGGGTCTGAACATTTCATACGCCTTCCTTGGGGAACCGGCGGGCTATGATATCAACCAGCGCCTTATCGAATATGACAGCCAATCCACCCATTGGCGGGCGACGCTTGTTGGCGTTCTGAACACGCTTCTGGTTGCGTTTCTGGCCTGTGTCACCGCCACCATTCTGGGCGTTATCGCAGGCGTTCTGCGGTTGTCGAACAACTGGCTGATCTCGAAGCTGATGTCTTTCTATGTCGAGGCGTTCCGCAATGTGCCGGTGCTGATCTGGATCCTGATGATCAACGCCGTGTTCCTTGTGGTGCTGCCGCAGCCACGCGCGTTCCGGGGTGACAATCCCGAAGCGACAATGCTGTTTGACATGTTCGCCTTCACCGGACGCGGGGTCTATTTCCCGGCACCGATCTTTTCCAACAGCCTGACTGGCAGCGCTGGCACCGATTGGCTCTTGGTCATCATCGGCCTAGTGCTTTCGTTCTTCGGTGTAAGGCAGGTGGCCAAATGGGCCCAGGCCAAGCAGGAAGCAACGGGCGTTCGTCCCAATACGCTGTGGATCAACCTGGCGATCTGGTTCGGCCCGCTTCTGGTGCTGTTCACGATCATGGGGCTGAGCTTTGATTATCCCGAACTCAAGGGCTTCAACTTCCAGGGCGGGGGCTGGGCGCGCGGTTCGCTGATCGCGCTTTGGTTCGCTCTGTCGGTCTATACCGGCGCCTTTATCGCCGAGAACGTGCGCGCGGGGATCCAGGCGATTTCCAAAGGCCAGACCGAGGCGGCCGCGTCGCTGGGTCTGCGTCCGGGGCGGATCATGAACCTGGTTATCCTGCCGCAGGCGTTGCGGGTGATCATTCCGCCGCTGATTTCCCAGTATCTGAACATCACCAAGAACTCGTCCCTGGCGATCGCGGTGGGGTACATGGATATCACGGCCACCCTGGGCGGCATCACCCTGAACCAGACCGGTCGCGCGATCGAAGCGGTTCTGCTGCTGATGCTTTTCTACCTGATCATCTCGCTGACCATTTCGGCGGTGATGAACGTCTATAACAACTCAGTCAAACTGAAGGAGCGCTAAGATGGCCGATACATCGAATTCCATCGCCTTCGTGCGCACCGAAACCCTGCCGCAGCTTGATCCGCCAGCCTCCGAAGTTGGTGTCATCGGCTGGATGAAGCACAATCTGTTCAACGGGGTCTGGGGCACGCTTCTGACGCTTTTGTCCCTGTGGGCGATCTATTATGTGCTGTCCGGCTTCCTGCCCTGGCTTCTGGGCGGGGTCTGGGGCACCAACAGCCTTGCGGAATGCCGCGAGGTTCTGGGTGGCGCGGCGGGGGGCTGTTTCTCGGTCCTGTCGGAACGGTGGAACCAGCTGCTGTTCGGGTTCACATATCCCGAGGAATATTACTGGCGTCCGACAGTGGCCTTTGTGCTTCTGTTCGTGGCGATCGCGCCGGTGATGTTCTCCATGCTGCCGCGGGTCATGCTGGTCTTTACAGCGATCTATCCGTTCCTGGCCTTCCACCTGATCTGGGGCGGTACGATCCTGTCGCCGCTTCTGGCCATGGCCGGGTTTATCGTGGGCTATCTGGCTTATTCCCGGCTGGTGAACCAAAGCTTTGCCATGGGCTTTTTCGGCGGCATCGTTGCGGCCGTACTGACCTGGTATATCGGTGGGTTCATCGTGGATGCGATTGCACCGGAAAACCCGACGCTGGGCGCTGTTCCGTCCCGCGACATGGGTGGCTTCATGCTGAACATGATCCTGGGTGTGGTCTGTGTGTCGCTGTCGATCCCGCTGGGGATCGCGCTGGCGCTGGGCCGTCAGTCGGACATGCCGATCATCAAATGGATCTGCGTGGTGTTCATCGAATTCATCCGGGGTGTGCCGCTGATCACGCTGCTGTTCGTGGCAAACGTGGTTCTGGCCTATTTCCTGCCGCCGGGCACCAACTTTGACCTGATCCTGCGGGTGATCATCATGATCACCATGTTCGCCTCGGCCTATATCGCCGAAGTGATCCGGGGTGGCCTCGCCGCCCTGCCACGGGGTCAGTACGAGGCGGCCGATAGTCTGGGTCTGGATTACGCGCAATCCATGCGGCTGATCATTCTGCCGCAGGCGCTGAAAATCTCGATCCCGGGCATCGTGAACGTCGCGGTGGGGCTCTTCAAGGATACCACGCTGGTGTCGATCATCTCGATGTTCGATCTGGTGGGGATGATCCGCGGCCCGATCCTGGCCTCGACCGAATGGAACGGTGTGTATTGGGAGCTTTTCGGCTTTGCCGCCTTCCTGTTCTTCATCGTTTGCTACGGCATTTCGCAATACTCGCAGTGGCTGGAACGCCAGCTTGCGACAGATCACCGATAAGGAGTGGACACAATGAACGAAGTTGTCCCTGAAACACATAACGTCCAAATGAGCGTCTCGGACGAGGTCGCGATCTCGATCGAGAAGATGAACAAGTGGTACGGCACCTTCCACGTGCTGCGCGACATCGACCTGACCGTCTATCGTGGCGAGCGGATCGTGATCGCGGGGCCGTCCGGGTCGGGCAAATCCACCCTGATCCGCTGCATCAACGCGCTGGAAGAACACCAGGCGGGCAAGATCACGGTGGATGGCACGCTGTTGTCGTCGGATCTGAAGAACATCGACAAGATCCGCTCCGAGGTCGGCATGTGCTTCCAGCATTTCAACCTGTTCCCGCATCTGACGATCCTGGAGAACTGCACGCTGGCCCCGATCTGGGTGCGCAAGACGCCCAAGAAGGAAGCCATCGAAACGGCGATGCATTTCCTGGAAAAGGTGAAGATCCCCGATCAGGCCGACAAGTATCCTGGCCAGCTGTCGGGTGGTCAGCAGCAGCGTGTGGCGATTGCCCGTTCGCTTTGCATGCGGCCGCGCATCATGCTGTTTGACGAACCCACCTCGGCACTTGACCCTGAGATGATCAAGGAAGTGCTGGATACGATGGTGGAACTGGCCGAGGAAGGCATGACCATGCTGTGTGTTACGCACGAGATGGGCTTTGCCCGTCAGGTGGCGAACCGGGTGATCTTCATGGATGAAGGTCAGATTGTTGAGCAGAACGAACCGGAAGAGTTCTTCAACAACCCCAAATCCCCCCGGACGCAGCTGTTCCTCAGCCAGATCCTGGGTCACTGATAA
>NZ_JXYH01000043.1 GCF_001262635.1 Aestuariivita boseongensis | reverse complement strand
CGTGACGCCTGCCGCCGTATATCGCCATTTCGAGGGGCGTGAGGATCTGATCGCCGAGGCCGCCCGGCAAGGATACGAGATCTTCGCGGACCTCATGCAATATGCCTATGACAGCGGCCAACCCTCGGCCCTAGCCGCGTTCGAGGCCACGGGCCGCGCCTATCTGGCCTTTGCGCGCAAATATCCAGGGCACTACATTTCGATGTTCGAAAGCGGGATTTCCGTGAACCGCACACCGGAACTGGCCCAAGCGGCCACCCGCGCGCGCGGCGTGCTGGAACTGGCTGCCACCGATCTCTCCAAACACATCCCCGAAGACAAACGCCCCCCGGCGTCGATGTTTTCCGCCCATATCTGGGCGATGAGCCACGGCGTGGTCGAACTGTTCGCCCGCAACTCTCCCGGGACCCAATCCCCCTTCCCGCCCGAGGATCTCTTGGAAACCGGCATCGGCATCTATCTGCGCGGGCTGGGATTGATCCGCCCGGACGAGTGATTGGCCCGCCCCTCATAATCGTGTTGAAAGAAATCCATTTGCACAAAACCGGGCTTGCTGCCAAACGGGCACATGCATGCATTCAAGGAAAAAACCATGACAGACGCATTGTCGGAAATGCTCGCCACCCATGACGTGATCCTCGCGGATGGGGCGACAGGCACGAACCTGTTCAACATGGGGCTGATGTCCGGCGACGCGCCCGAGCTGTGGAACACCGATGAACCCGCCAAGATCCGCGCCCTCTATCAGGGATCGGTCGATGCGGGCAGCGATCTGTTTCTGACGAACACCTTTGGCGGCAACGCCTCGCGCCTCAAGCTGCACGACGCGCATAAGCGCGTGCGTGAGCTGAACCGCGTGGGTGCCGAACTGGGCCGCGAAGTGGCCGACAAGGCGGGCCGCAAGATCGTGGTCGCCGGATCGGTTGGCCCCACGGGCGAGATCATGGAGCCTGTGGGCAGCCTCAGCCACGAGCTGGCGGTCGAGATGTTTCACGAACAGGCCGATGGTCTGAAAGAAGGTGGCGCGGATGTGGCCTGGCTCGAGACGATCTCGGCCCCCGAAGAATACCGCGCGGCGGCAGAGGCCTTTGCGCTGGCGGGCATGAACTGGGTCGGCACAATGAGTTTCGACACCGCAGGCCGCACGATGATGGGCGTGACCTCGGACGGGATGGTGAAACTGGTCGAAGACCTGCCCAACCCGCCGCTGGCCTTCGGGGCCAATTGCGGCACCGGTGCGTCGGATCTGTTGCGCACGGTTCTGGGCTTTGCCGCTCAGGGCACAGAACGGCCCATCGTGGCCAAGGGAAATGCGGGCATCCCGAAATATGTCGATGGCCATATCCATTACGACGGCACGCCGGAACTGATGGCCGATTACGCCGAGATGGCCCGCAATTCCGGCGCAAAGATCGTCGGCGGCTGCTGTGGCACCATGCCCGACCACCTGCGCCTGATGCGCGAGGCGCTGGACACACGTCCCAAGGGGGCCGCCCCCGCGCTGGAAGAGATCGTGGCCAAGCTGGGCGCATTCTCCTCGGCCAGCGACGGCACAGGCGATGACGAGGGGGCGCCGCAACGCGAACGTCGGGGACGGCGCCGCCGCGGCTGAGCGCGCGCAAGCGACGGCTGTTGTATTGGGGTATTTTGAGCCAGAAAGAAGCAGCAACACGCTCTCTGGCTTCTTTCTGGCCCCAAATACTCCCGGAGCGCGAGGCAGAGCCTCGCAAATACCCCCTATGCCTTTGCGCGTTGAAGCATGCCGAACAGATCGCGCGGATCATCCGGATCGGCCAACAGGTCCAGATCGTGGTAAAGCCCCGTGCCCTCCAGCTGGTCGCACACGTAACGCAGGGCGCTGAAATCCTCGATGGCAAAGCCCACACTGTCAAAAAGCGTGATCTGGCTGGCGGACGTCCGGCCCGGCGCCTGCCCCGTCATCACCTGCCAAAGCTCGGTCACGGGAAAATCGGGATCCATCTGCTGGATTTCCCCCTCAACCCGCGTCTGGGGCGGGTATTCCACGAAGACATCCGACCGCGTCAGGATACCGGGGGCCAATTCGGTCTTGCCCGGGCAATCGCCGCCGATCGCGTTGATATGCACGCCGGGGCCGACCATGTTGTCGCTGAGGATCGTGGCATAGGCCTTGTCAGCCGTGCATGTGGTGATGATCTCAGCGCCCTCCATCGCCTCTTCGGCGGACGCGCAGGCCACGACCTGCAGGCCCGAACCGGTCAGGTTGCGCACGGCCTTTTCGGTGGCCGCCGGGTCGATATCCCACATCTGGACGCGTTCAATTCCGGCAATCGCCTGCATCGCAAGGCTTTGGAATTCCGATTGCGCACCGTTGCCGATCATGGCCATCGTCTTGGCCCCCTTCGGCGCGAGGTATTTCGCGACAAGGCCGGATGTCGCCGCCGTGCGCATCGCCGTCAGCATGGTCATTTCCGACAAGAGCACCGGATATCCCGTGCCCACATCCGCCAAAAGCCCAAAGGCCGTGACCGTCTGCAGCCCGTCGCGGGTGTTCTTGGGGTGGCCGTTGACGTATTTGAAACCATAGACCTCCCCATCCGAGGTGGGCATCAGCTCGATCACCCCTTCCGCGGAATGGGAGGCCACGCGCGGGGTTTTGTCGAAAAGCTCCCAGCGTTTGAAATCGGCTTCGATATAGTCGGCCAATCCCTTCAGCATCTCATGCACGCCAATGCGATGGATCAGCTGCATCATATGATCGACCGACACGAAGGGCACCAATGCCTTGTCTGATGGTTGCATGGTCGCGCCCTCCTTATGCATAGGCCCGTGTGGGCCGGTCAAACACCCGCCGCCCGAAGGCCGAGGCGCAGAGATCCACCATCACCTGGGCCGTCCGCCCGCGTTCATCCAGAAACGGGTTCAGCTCTACCAGATCCATCGAGGTCATCAGCCCGCTGTCATGGATCATCTCCATCACCAGATGGCCCTCACGGATCGTGGCGCCTCCGGGCACTGTGGTGCCCACAGCGGGCGCGATCTGCGGATCAAGGAAATCCACGTCCAGGCTGACATGCAGCAGACCGTTGGCCTCCCGCACGCGCTCCAGAAAAGCCGCCAAAGGCTGGGCGATCCCGGTCTCGTCGATCTCGCGCATGTCGTGGCGGTGGATGGCGGTGGGCTCCAGCATCGCGCGTTCGGCCGCATCGACCGAGCGCAGGCCGATCATGCAGACGTTCTCAGCCGCGACCGGAGCCGTGAGTTCCGGAAAACCCGCAAAGCCGCCGCGCCCTGTGACATAGGCCACCGGCGTGCCATGCAGATTGCCGCTTTCGCTGGTTTCGGGTGTGTGGAAGTCGGAATGCGCGTCAAGCCATAGCACGAATTGCGGGCGTCCCACGGTCGCTGCGTGGCGCGCCACACCTGCGACCGACCCCAAAGACAATGCGTGATCGCCGCCCAGAAAGACCGGCACGCCCTTGGCGGCGGCTTCCTCGCCCGCGCGCACCAGACGGTGCGTCCAGCCGATGGTTTCGTTCAGCGCATGGACCTTGGCATCGGGCGCGTCGGGGCGGTGATCGGCAGGGCTCAGGTTGCCCCAATCTTTGACTTTATGGCCCAGATCGCTGAGCGCGCGCGCCAGACCCGCAGTGCGATAGGCATCGGGCCCCATCAGGCAGCCCGCCCGGCGCTTGCCGCTGTCCACGGGGGCGCCAATCAGAATGATATCGGACATGTTTCAACTCGGAATGTTCAGGATCAGGTCCAGATATCTGATCGATTTGCGTTGCTTTTAACCCCTCATTTTGCTCAAATCGCCTTATGATTGATCATAACGAATAACACTTATGGACAAAACGGACGAACGCCTGATCGCAGCGCTGCGCCGCAATGCACGCGCGTCGCTGTCGGATCTGGCGCAGGAACTGGGGCTGTCGCGCACCACGGTGCGGGTGCGGCTGGACCGGCTTCAGCAGACCGGCGATATCCTGGGCTTTTCGGTGGTGCTGCGCGAAGATACGCTGCGCGATCCGGTGCGCGGACTGATGATGCTGGGCATCGAAGGGCGCGGCACAGATCGGATCGTGCGGCAGTTGCAGGGCCTCAGCGAGGTGCGCGCGGTCCATTCCACCAACGGCCGCTGGGACCTGATCGTGGAACTGGGCACCGAAACGCTGGAGGCGCTGGATGGCGCGCTCAGCAAAATCCGCAAATTCGACGGGGTCGCCACCAGCGAGACGTCCCTGTTACTCAGCACACGGAAAGCCGGGTGACGGACGCAGCGGACAGGCCGCACCGCGTTCAATCATAGGCCTGTCCGTTCAACCAGTCTTCGGACGGCATCTCCCCCACCCGGCCATTCCACCCGCGCCCCTCCAGAATGACACGGCCCTGCCCCGATGACACCTCCACCCGATCCAGGGAATTGATGATCAGTCTGCCTTCACCGCCGCCCGGCCAAAGATGCGGCAGGACAGCGTCGGTCATCATGTGATCGTCGAAACACTCATAAAGCGCCTGACCATGCTGCAACGCATGCTCAAGCGAGCCGTAGTCAAAGACGGAAAACGCTGTCGGCTCATCCCCGTCTTCTGCGTCGATACGTTTGAATTCGGCGGCCTGCCTCGCAAACATCTCTGAAAACCGCGCAAGGAACTCTTCCCGGGAAAACACCATCGCATAATGGAAAATCTGGTTCGGTTGGAACCGGGACATCTGGCCGTAATTCAGCCCGTTGTTCCAGCCGATCAATTTTGGGTCGGTCTGTTTGGCGTCGACATATAGTCTCATAAATTCCCGCTTATCGAGGTGCCGTCGCGGTGGCAACGGCCTGACAGGTTTCAGACTAGGGCCGGTGACTGCGATCCGGAAGGTCTGTTTCTGTTTCCCGACCCGGACCGCTCCGGATGAAACGCCGACAGCCCTTACACCGTCCGCGCCGCCTTCACCCACAGCGCGGCCAGCACCAGTGCCACAACCGCGTTCCAGCTGGCCATGGACAGGCCCAGCATCTCCCACGGAACCTCGTCGCAGCGCACCAGAGGTGCCGCCATGATCTGGTTGAACAGGTCGCCCGAACTCATCGACCCGATATCGCCGCCCGAACAGGTCGTGGGGCCTTCCCACCAGTCGCGTTCGACCCCGGTGTGGTAAATCCCGATCCCCGCCGTGGTCAGCGCCGCCAGCGCGCCCAGCCAGGCAAAAGCCGTGCCGCCCAAAGCCAGCGCCAGAAAACCCAGCGCGATCGCCACCGCATGTGGCCAGCGTTGCCAGATGCACAAGGCGCAGGGCGCCATGCCGCCGATATGCTGAAACGCAAACGCCCCCAGCAGCAATGCCGCAGATCCGCCCGCGGCGAGGATCACATAAAACTGTCGTGTCATAGCAGTCCCACTGCAAAAAATCCGCCCACCAGCAAAAAGATGAACAATGTGAACATCAAGCCCAGACGCCGTTCGATAAAGTCGCGGATGGGCGCGCCGTATTTCCACAGAAGCCCCGCCACGATGAAAAACCGCAGGCCCCGCGCCAGGATCGATGTGGCGATGAAGGTGCCCAGGGGCATGCCGGTCCAGCCGGACATGATCGTGATGACCTTATAGGGGAACGGCGTCACCCCTGCCGTCAGCACCGCCCAGAAGCCGAAATCGTTGAAACGGGTGTTGAACGCCTCGATCGCGTCGCCTTTGCCCAAAGCCTCCAGCACGGGTTGTCCGATGCTGTCATAGGCGAAATACCCGATGGCATAACCCAGCATGCCGCCCAGCACCGATGACACCAAAGCCACAGCAGCAATCAGCCAGGCGCGATGGGGCGCGGCAAGTATCATAGGGATCATCAGAACATCGGGCGGGATCGGAAAGACCGAGCTTTCGATGAACGCCACAAAGGCCAGAACCCACAACGCACGTGGATGATCGGCCATCGAGATGGTCCAGTCGTACAGCTTGCGGATCATATGCCTGCCTTTGCCTCGTCAGGCCGGGTCAAGCACGGGCAGGCTCAGGCGTCAAGCTCGGCATCCCAATAAAGGAAATCCATCCAGCTTTCGTGCAGGTAATTGGGCGGGAATTTCCGGCCCATGTTGCGCAATTCCTCTGCGCCTGGCTGGCGCGGGGGTTTGCGCAGCGCAAGCCCCGATTGATGCAGCGATTTCGACCCTTTGCGCAGGTTACACGGCGCACAGGCGGCCACCACGTTCTGCCAACTGGTCACGCCCCCGCTGGCGCGCGGCACCACATGGTCAAAGGTCAGTTCGCCCTTGGCGCCGCAATACTGGCAGCGGAATTCGTCCCTCAGAAATAAATTAAAGCGCGTGAAGGCCACGCGCTTTTGAGGTTTGACATAGTCTTTCAGAACGACGACCGAGGGGATCCTGATCTCCGTACTGGGAGATCTGACCACCTCGTCATATTCGGCCACGATATCCACCCGGTCCAGCCAGGCCGCCTTGATCGCATCCTGCCAGGTCCACAGCGACAGCGGGTAATAGGATAAGGGGCGGTAATCGGCATTCAGCACCAGCGCGGGATGCTGCTTTAACGCCCCGGGTTCGCGTACAAATTCCGTCCTGAAATCGCCGTCCATGTTCGAGTCCACCCTCGCCCTGTCTGCCCGTTTCTCCTGGCACCAAGGCGGGGTTCCCCGCCCCAGCTTATCCACAACTATATATCGTAGCCTTAATGCGGCAAGCCCCATTATGTGCATGTTTGCCGCAGGCGTAAAATAGCGCTGTAACGTGCCTATGACATAAGCAGCGGCCTTGCGGCAGCGCGCCGATTGGGGCAAGCGTGATGCCCATGACCCAGCTGATTGCCTTCAACAAACCCTATGACGTGCTGTCGCAATTCACCGACAAGGGCACCGAAGGCTCCCCGCGCCGGACCTTGTCGGATTTCATCGACGTCAAAGGCGTTTACCCGGCAGGCCGTCTTGATCGCGACAGCGAAGGGCTCTTGCTGCTCACCGATGACGGCAAGCTGCAGGCCCAGATCTCGAACCCGCGCTTCAAACTGCCCAAGACCTATCTTGCACAGGTCGAAGGGATCCCGGACGCCGCCGCCCTGAAAGCGCTGCAACAGGGCGTCACGCTGAAAGACGGGCGCACCAAACCCGCAAAGGCCCGGATCATCGGCGCACCCGATTGGCTCTGGCCCCGCACGCCGCCCATCCGCGTGCGCCAATCCATCCCCGACACCTGGATCGAACTGACCATCACCGAAGGCCGCAACCGCCAGGTCCGCCGGATGACCGCCCATGTGGGCCATCCCACGCTCAGGCTGATCCGCTGGGCCATCGGGCCATACACGCTGGCAAACATTCCCACAGGCACATGGCAGCATGTCTCGCCCGACACGCTCCGGCGCGGGCGGCGGCCCTGACGCACCCGTCTTCTTCTCTTTTCAAATACCGGCGGGGGTGAATTGGCCCCTGGGCCAAGAGGGGGCAGCGCCCCCTGCCCCGGTCAGAGGCTCAGCTTGTCGCGCATGAAAGCGAGCGCCACGCTCAACCCGTCGGGCGCGATGCCATGGGCGGTGCCCTTCATGATATGGGCATAGACCTCCTTGAAGCCCGCCTCCTGCAACGCCTCGGCCGCCTGCGGCAGCGATTGCGGCGGCACCACGTCATCGGCATCCCCATGCACCAGAAGGATCGGCATGCGGCTGACCACATCATCGGCCAGCAGGTCAGGCTCCAGCAGCCGGCCCGAAAAGGCCACCACGCCGGCCACCGGGTCTTCGCGGCGCGGGGCCACATGCAGCGACATCATTGTGCCCTGCGAAAAGCCGAACAGAACCACCTGTTCGGGCAGCACGTCTTCATCGACCATCAGCGCATCCAGAAAGGCGTTCAGATCATCCACCGCCGCCGCCATGCCGCGCGCGGCCTCTTCTTCGGACGACCCGTCGATCCAGGGGATGGGAAACCACTGATACCCCCAGGGCATGCCGGGGATCTGTTCGGGCGCGTCGGGGGCCACGAACAGCGTATCGGGCAGATGTTCGCCCAGCGGATCGGCCAGGCCCAGAAGATCGGCCCCATTCGCGCCATAGCCATGCAGGAACACCACGACCGACCGGGTGCTGCCCGATTGGGGGTCCTTGCGCAATGCATTGAGTACTCGTGTCATCGGATGCCTTCCCTGTCTTTCGCCACGCGGTAATAGGCCCAGAGCAGCCGCGCGGCAACCGATCGCCAGGGCGACCAGTCTTCGGCCATAGCGCGCAGCGCCCGGTCCTTCGGTCTTTCGGGCAGATCAAAAAGGATGCGGGCGGCTTCTTGCAAGGCCAGATCGCCCGGCGCGAAGACATCGGCGCGGCCCAGGCTGAACATCGCGTAAATTTCCGCCGTCCAGATGCCGATGCCGGGCACCGTGACAAGGGTGGCGATCACCTCGTCGGTGGGGGCCTCGCGCAGCGCACGGTAATCGATGCGCGCGGCGGCCAGTTCGCGAGCATAGCGGATTTTCTGGCGCGACAGGCCGACGGCGCGCAGATCCTCGTCGCTGGCCCACATGATCTTGCGAGGCCCCGTCAGACCGGCCGCGCGCATCCGCCCCCAGATTGCATTGGCCGAAGCCACGCTGACCTGCTGGCTGACAATCGCCGAGAGAAGCTGTGCGAAGCCGTCCGGTTTCAGCCTGAGCGGGAGGGGGCCTGTTTCGGCAAGCGCGCGGGCAAAGCGCGGGTCGGACTGCGCGAGCCAGGCCGCCCCTTCCGCCACGCAGGCGTCGGACCGGATCACCCGACCTATGGGCATGTCCGGTCCACCCATTCAAGCGCGCCGGCCACATCACGCACCAGCGGCGCGCCGGAGGGCTCCGGACGGCGCAGCAGGATCACGTCCATATCCAGCGCGCGGGCGGCCTCCAGCTTGGTGCGGCTGACGCTGCCGCCGGCGTTCTTGCAGATCAGACCATCAAGGTGAAGATCCTCGAACAGCCGGTATTCGTGTTCGACGGAAAACGGCCCGCGCCCCGGCACGAGGCAGATATGCGGCAGATCTTCGGGCGGCGTGGTGCCGCTGAGGCTGCGGAAAAAGAACCTGCGATCTGTCGCGCCGCGAAACGCGGCCCAGCTTTCCAGCCCGGTGGTGACGAAATGGCGCGAGCCGGGTTTGGTCAGCGCCACGGCCTCTTCCGGCGTTGCCACCTCGGTCCAGCGATCGCCCGGCCCCGGCTCCCATTCAGGCCGGTCAAGCTGGAGATAGGGCAGACCCATCTCGTTGCAGATGCGCCAGCTGCGTGCGGAGACGCGCGCGGCGAAAGGATGGGTGGCATCGAGCACCGCCGTGATGCCGTGCTCTTTCAGGAAGGCGCGGAACCCTTCCTCGCCGCCAAAGCCGCCATGGCGTGTGGGCACCGGCAAGGGCCCGGACCAATGATCAGTGACAAAGAGAGATGCTGTGACCCGCAGCGGGCCGCCGGCCAGGCTTTGGGCCAGCTTGCGCGCCTCGCCTGAGCCCGCCAGCAACAGAAGATGAGGCACGGTCGTCATGGGCCGGACCTTACGCCGCGGCCTCGCAGACGCAAGTGGCTTGTGTCGCCCGATATTCAGGTTTAAGCCGTTCACATGACAACAATCGACGATACCAAAGCCAAGCGCAACGTGGCCGTTCTGGTTGCCGCGCAGGCCTTTCTTGGATCTCAGATCACGATGATTTTCGTGATCGGCGGGCTGGCTGGGCAACAGCTGACGCCCATTGCGTGTCTTGCCACTTTGCCGATCTCGCTGATTGTGTTCGGGTCCATGACCACCGCACCCTGGCTGAGCGCGGTGATGCAGCGCTTTGGCCGCCGCACCGGCTTCATGATGGGTGCGCTTGGCGGGTTCGTGGGGGCCGGTATCTCGGGCTATGCGCTGACGCTTGAGAATTTCTGGCTGTTCGTCGCAGGCAGTTACCTGACCGGTATCTATATGTCCGCGCAGGGGTTTTACCGCTTTGCCGCCGCCGACACCGCGTCGGAGGCGTTCCGGCCCAAGGCGATTTCCTATGTGATGGCGGGCGGTCTTCTGTCGGCCATTATCGGCCCGCAGCTGGTGTCCTATCTGACCAGCGGGTCGGCCGATGCGACCGTGATGCGGTTCTTCCCGGCCTATCTGGCGGCAATGGCGCTGAACGTGGTTGGGGTTGCGCTGTTTTTCCTGCTGGATATTCCCAAACCGCCGGTTCCCTCTGTGGACGCGCCCAGGGGCCGGTCGCGCAAAGAGCTGCTGATGACCCCGCGCATCGCGGTGGCGGTGATCTGTGCCATGGTGTCTTACGCGCTGATGAACCTGGTGATGACGTCCACACCGCTGGCGGTGGTGGCCTGCGGTTTCGCGGTGGCCGATGCGTCGAACGTGGTGACTGCCCATGTGCTGGCGATGTTCGCGCCGTCTTTCTTCACCGGCCATCTGATCGCGCGTTTCGGCGTCGAAAAGATCGTGGGCACGGGTCTGGCCATTCTGGCCGCCGCGGGCGTTGTTGCGCTGAACGGGGTTGAGCTGGGCAATTTCTTCATCGCGCTGGTGCTTCTTGGGATCGGGTGGAATTTCGGCTTTATCGGCGCGACCACAATGCTGGCCGGGGCCCATGCGCCCCATGAACGCGGCCGGGTGCAGGGCATGAACGACCTGATCGTCTTTGGTGGCGTGACGGTGGCCTCGCTGGCCTCGGGCGGGCTGATGAACTGTTCGGGCAGCACCCCGGTCGAGGGGTGGACAGCGGTGAACCTGGCGATGGTGCCCTTGCTGACGCTGGCGGGCGGGTCGCTGATCTGGCTGGTGATGCGTCCGAAATCGGCAGAGGCTTAAGGGCTGCGCTGTATCATCGGCGCTGCGCCTGGGGCCCGCGTTGTGTTCCGTATTTTCAGCAAGAAGAAGGGGCTACCAGCGCCCGGTGGCGGCCTGCGCCATAAGGCTCAGCCGTTTGCGCGCGGGGCTTTGACCCAGGGTGCCTTCGGCCACGCGCTGCGGTGATCGGGCGGCTTGGGTGAGGATGGCTTTGGCCTCCCACGCGGCCAGAAGCGCAGGGCGCGCGGCGGGTGAGATCTTGTGCCGGTTGGCCTGCGCGCTGCGCAGGCGCGTTAGCGCGGCGTCGGCCAGCGCCGCGATGCCTTTCGCGGTGCCATCCAGCAATGGGATGCGCTGGCGCGCCTCAAGATCGGGGATGGCGCGCAGCCAGTTGGCCACGCCCTGGGCATATCCCAGATCGCGCAACGTGGTCTCGTCGGCCTGCCCCAACGTTGTGGCGGCGGCCCACAGAAGGTTGCCCGAGGTTTCGTCGATATAGCGGTCGAAATCGGCCTGATCTTCGAAGGGATCCTTGTAGATATCCCAGCGGCGGGCGGCCACGAGCGTGTCGAGCTTTTCAGCCGTGGCGTGCGGCAGGATCGCGGCCAGCGGGGTTGTGACCTCGTGCTTGCGCACCGGACCGCCCCTGGCGATTTCTTCCAGCGCGTCGCGCCACCATTGC
The DNA here is from genome assembly GCF_001262635.1 of Aestuariivita boseongensis. Classification (GTDB taxonomy): domain Bacteria; phylum Pseudomonadota; class Alphaproteobacteria; order Rhodobacterales; family Rhodobacteraceae; genus Aestuariivita; species Aestuariivita boseongensis. The sequence goes on along the minus strand of NZ_JXYH01000043.1, from coordinate 23,205 downwards.
AGGCGCATCTCGGCGATCATGGTTTCTTCGGTCACCCAGGGCGCGCGGGCCACTTCCAGGTTGAAGGCATAAAGCGGGAAGAGAACGTTTCGCGCCGAAACGGGCGCGGCCATGGTGGCAAGGAACCGGTCGGGATCGCCGCGTTCGACGAGTTGTGCGCAGGCGGTGAGGGTCATTCCGGCACCGCCACGACCTGGAGATAGCCATATTCTCCGCCATGGGCGCGCCAGAGGTCGATTTCCGCCTGTTCGGCATCCAGCGCCTGGGTGAGGTCTGCATCCGGCTCTGCTGCGCGCAACTGGTTGATGCGCGCTTGCAGAGGGTCGTAGTAACTGGCCCAGGCCGCGCGGGGCAGATACCGGTGGGCCAGAACGCGGTAGCCTGCACGATCTGTATCGGCGAGCACCCCTTGCCAATCCTGCATGGCTTCATACGCGGCCCAAAAGTTGCGCGCCTGATCGCTGACGGGCGCACCTGTCCAGCTGAGTTCGGAGAAGATCACCGCCCCATTATCCGTCAGGTGGTCGCGCCAGCCTGACAGGCCTGTGTAAAGGCCCAGAAAATAGAGCGCTCCAGCACACCAGATCAGGTCGTATGTCCCGTCGGGCGTGGCCATATCGTCTGTGCTGGCCATCACGCGCGGGTCGTCTTTGTAGGCCGCTTTTACCCTGTCGATGAAAGGGCCATGGGTGTCGCGCGCATCGATCGTCGCTTTGGGCCTGTGGGCCAGAAGGCCGGGGATATCGGCGCCGGGGCCGCAGCCTGCGTCCAGAATGCGCGGGCTTTCCGGCAGGTCGATCTGCGCAAGCGCCCAAGCTTGGCTTTCGTCATCGCCTGGCCCTTCACGCGGCAGGTCGGTATGGATGTGAAAGAACGCCTCCATCAGCGCACATCCCGGATGAGTTTCCAGCGGATCGCGTCCAGAAGCGCCTCGAACGACGCATCGACGATGTTGGCGCTGACGCCCACGGTGGACCAGCGGCGGCCCTGCCCGTCTTCGCTGTCGATGATGACGCGGGTGACGGCCTCGGTCCCGCCTTGGGTGATGCGGACCTTGAAGTCGACAAGGCGCATGTCGTCGATCACCTCGGAATAGCGGCCCAGATCCTTGGCCAAAGCCTTGGCCAGCGCGTTCACCGGGCCACGGTCGCTGCCTGCCTCATCAAGGGATTCGCTGACCGACAGGCGCTTTTCGCCATCGACTTTCACGACCACGACAGCCTCCGACAGTGAGACCATCTGGTTATACTTGTTCTTCCGCCGTTCGACCGTGACCTTGTAGCGTTTGACCTCGAAAAACGCGGGCAGCTCGCCCAGTTCCTCGCGGGCGAGCAGTTCGAAACTGGCCTGCGCGGTGTCATAGGAATATCCCTGATCCTCGCGCGTTTTGATCAGGTCGAGTATACGGCCCAAGGCCGGGTTGTCGGGCGCAACATCGAGGCCCGCATCGGCCAAGCGTTTGCGCAGGTTCGACTGGCCCGCCTGGTTCGACATCGGGATGATGCGCGCGTTGCCGACGCGGGCGGGTTCGATATGTTCGTAGGTCGCCGGGTTTTTCAGGATCGCGCTGGCATGTAGCCCCGCCTTATGAGCGAAGGCCGCGGCGCCCACATAGGGGGCCTGGCGCATGGGGACGCGGTTCAGGATATCGTCCAGCATCCGGCTGATCCGGGTGAGGCCTTGGAGCGCCTCAAGGCTGATACCGGTATCAAAGCGGCTGGCATAGGGTTCCTTCAGCAGAAGCGTCGGGATCAGGGAGGTGAGGTTGGCATTGCCGCAGCGCTCGCCCAGCCCGTTGAGGGTTCCTTGTATCTGGCGCGCACCGGCGTCCACAGCTGCGAGGCTGCCTGCGACGGCGTTTTCGGTGTCGTTATGGGTGTGAACGCCCAAATGGTCGCCGGGGATGCCCGCGGCGATGACGGCGGCGGTGATGCGGTGGATTTCCTCCGGCAGGGTGCCGCCATTGGTGTCGCATAGAACGACCCAGCGGGCACCCGCGTCGAGGGCGGCTTTCAGGCAATCCGTGGCGTAATCGGGGTCGGCCTTGTATCCGTCAAAGAAATGTTCGGCGTCAAAGAGCGCCTCGCGCCCCTGCGCGGTGAGATGGGCGATGGAGGCGCGGATGTTGTCGAGGTTTTCGTCATTGGAGATCCCCAGCGCCTCGTCCACGTGGAAGACATGGGTTTTGCCCACAAGGCAGACCGACGCGGTGCCAGCGTTCATCACGGCGGCCAGCACGTCGTCATTTTCCGCGGAACGGCCCGCACGTTTGGTCATGCCGAAGGCGGTCATTTTGGCTTGCGTTTTGGGGGCCGCGTCGAAGAACGCGCTGTCGGTGGGGTTCGCGCCGGGCCAGCCGCCTTCGATATAGTCGACGCCCAGTTTGTCCAGCGCCTGGGCGATCTGGATTTTTTCGTCGGTGGAGAACTGGACGCCCTGGGTTTGCTGCCCGTCCCGCAAGGTGGTGTCGTAGAGATAGAGGCGTTCGCGGGTCATGGGAGCCTTCCGCAAAATGTTTCGCGCGCGAAACATTCTGAAAAATTTGAATAAAATGCGTTTGAGTTGAGAAGGGTCGCGCCCGAGCCTGGGTGGGCGCATACTGCGTTTGAATGATGCGAGGCGTCGTTGCTCTGTCGAACGCGGGTTCGGTGCGTGCGGTCAAACATGCGCCCTCCCGGGGGAAGGTTCGGGCGCGGCCCGGGGCAGGCCCGGGCGGAACAGAAATTCTGGAGGGTCATTTCAGAGCCTCCAGTTTGGATGGGTCGAAGTTTGATGCCGTGATCAAATCAACGCCACTCTTCGACATCCGAATTTCCACGCCGGCGTCAATCAGCGCTGATTTAATTCGATCAACGTCTGAAAAATCCTTGCTTTCGAGTGCTTTTTGCCTTGCTTCAAACAGCATTCGCTCAAACGCTGAAAGATCAAAGTCTTCATGTTTGGCCCAAGCCGGAATGCCGTTTTCCATCAAACCAAGCAGACGAAGACTGGACCTCAGATAGGGCGAGTTATCCGCGTGCGAAAGCTGATGTAACTCTGCAATGGCACCAGCAGTGTTCAAATCATCGCCGAGCGCTTCCAACAGCGGCCCGTAGGGTTCGATATTGTCGAGCGCGTCAGCGGCTTGACGATACCACTTCCTCAGCGTCGCCTCAGCCTCCTGTCGCTTCTTCTCGGTCCAATCCATCGGCTTGCGGTAATGCGTGCCGAGAAACACGAACCGGATCACCTCGCCCGGGACACCCTGATCCAACAAATCCCGCACGGTGAAGAAATTGCCCAGGGATTTGGACATCTTCTTGCCCTCGACCTGCAGCATCTCGTTATGGAGCCAGACCTGCGCCATCTCATCGGTGTGGTTGGCGCAGCAGCTTTGCGCGATTTCGTTCTCGTGATGCGGGAACATCAGGTCATTGCCGCCCGCGTGGATGTCGAAACGGTCGCCCAGCAGTTCCTTGGCCATGGCGGAGCATTCGATATGCCAACCGGGCCGTCCCCTGCCCCACGGGCTGTCCCAGCCCGGCAGATCGTCTGACGACGGCTTCCACAGCACGAAATCCATCGGGTTTTTCTTGTAGGGCGCGACCTCGACCCTTGCACCGGCGATCATGTCATCGACGGAGCGGCCCGACAGCTTGCCATAGGCCTTGTAGCTGTCGACGGAGAAGAGCACATGGCCTTCCGCCGCATAGGCATGGCCATCCGCGATCAGCGTTTCGATCATCGCCACCATCTGCGGGATGTATTGCGTGGCGCGCGGCATGTGGTCGGGCTCCAGCGCGCCCAGCGTGCCCATATCGTCGAGAAACCACTGCGTCGTCTCGGCGGTGATGTCGCCAATGGGCCGCCCGCTTTCGGCTGCGCGTGCGTTGATCTTGTCATCCACGTCGGTGAAATTGCGCACGTACGTCACGTGGTCGGCCCCATAGACATGGCGCAGCAGCCGGTAGAGCACATCGAACACCACCACGGGTCGCGCGTTGCCCAGATGCGCGCGGTCATAGACCGTGGGGCCACAGACATACATCCGCACGTTTTCGGGATCGAGCGGGGTAAAGACCTCTTTTTTCCGGGTCTTGGTGTTGGTCAGTTTGATCTGAACCATTGCAAAGGCTCCTTACGCGGCGCGGGTGGCGCGGGCCTAGCAAGTCTTATCCGTGATGGGAATATGAGAAACCGGCCCGCTGAGAATTTCAGCAGGGAATGCAGCAGATAATGATGCAGGTCCGGTTGGTCATGGGATCCGATTAGCACGGTTTTCTCGATGCGCCAAGAGCGGGGGCGTCGGATTGACAAAACGGGGCGGCTCTGCCCCTGTCGGCCCAGGTTATTTGGAGGGCGTCATGGAGCTGTCGCGCAGGATATCGACATTGACCGGCGGGGGATCAGACGGGTGGGACGTGTTCAACCGTGCCCGCGCGATGGTTTCTGCGGGTGAGCCGGTGGTGGAGCTGACCATCGGGGAGCATGACATCCGCACCGATCCGACGATCCTGGCCGCGATGGATGCCGCGGCGCGCGCAGGGCACACGGGTTATGCCGCGATCCCCGGTGTGCGCGCCCTGCGCGAGCGCGTTGCCGCGCGGGTCAGCGAACGGACGGGTGTACCCACCGGGCCTGAGAACGTCATGGTCACGCCGGGCGGGCAAGCCGCGCTTTTCGCCGCGCATCACGCGGTGTGTGACGAGGGCGATGTGGCGCTTTACATAGACCCCTATTACGCCACCTATCCCGGTACGATCCGGAGCGTGGGTGCTGTGCCAAGGGCGGTGCAGACCCGGTCCCGCGATGCGTTCCAGCCGCGGGCCGAGGATCTGGACAAGGCAGCCGAGGGCGCGCGCTGTCTGCTGATCAACTCGCCCAACAACCCGACCGGCGTGGTCTATGCCCGCGAGACGCTGGAGGGGGTGGCGCGGGTGTGCCGGGATCACGATCTGTGGCTGATCTCGGACGAGGTCTATGACACGCAGGTCTGGGAGGGTGAGCATCTGAGCCCGCGCGCCCTGCCCGGCATGGCCGACCGCACGCTGGTCATCGGGTCGATGTCGAAAAGCCATGCGATGACGGGGTCGCGGCTGGGCTGGGTCGTCGGGCCGGAAGAGGTGGTGGATCACATGATCACGCTGGCGCTGAACACCACCTATGGCGTGCCGGGGTTCATTCAGCAGGCCGGGATTTTCGCGCTGGATCAGGGCACGGCACTGGAAGAGAAGATCGCCGCCCCGTTCCGGCGCAGGCGCGATCTGGCGCAGGAGGTGCTGGCGGCGCAGAACACGGTGGTGCCGATCCCCAGCCAGGGGGCGATGTATCTGATGCTGGATATCCGCGCCACGGGGATGAGCGGGGATGCGTTTGCCAATGCGCTTCTGGATACTCACAAGATCGCGGTCATGCCGGGCGAAAGCTTTGGGCAGGCGGCGGCGGGTCACATCCGCGTGGCGATGACGGTCGGGGACGAGGCGTTCCTGCAAGCGCTTGAGACGCTGTGCTCTTTTGCGGCGGAACAGGCACAATAGAGCCGAAATGCAAAACGCCCGCCTGATTGCGTTTTCAGGCGGGCGTTCTTGGTGCAGTTGTCAGGCTCAGAACCGCAGGGAAGCGCGGAAATTCACGCTGGTGGCATCCGCATTGATGCCCGAGCCGCCGATATTGTCGAAATCATGCTCAAGCACTTCGGCGCTGATCTCGGCACGCGGGGAAAGCTGGTAGGCCAGGCCGATGCCGTAGAATTCGCCGGTGTCATCACCCACGCCGCCGACATCGACATCCGCAGCACCCAAGGCGAGATAGACAAGCGCCATGCCAGTGTCATAGCCGACCGTGCCCTTCAAACGCGTGACATTGTCGACGGTCACGCCCGGTGCGAGCGAGAAATCCGCGGTGTCATGTTCCAGTTCTCCGCCAACAACCCACTGGCCCATGTCAAACCGGTAGCCGGCATGGACGCCATAGGCGCGGTCGTCTTCGGACAGGCCGACGTTGGTATCCACATCCAGATTGCCGATGCCGATACCGGCATAAAATCCGGTCCATTCGCCATCTGCCAACGCGGGGGTTGCGGCCAACAGGCTTGCTGCGGCGGCTGCCAAAATCTTCTGTTTCATCATGTTACTCCTAGCCTCACGAGGGTGTGCCCGTTTTCGGGCGTTTTGTCCCATCATACAATTCTAACGTATCGCTGCAAAAGGCGTTTTCAACTTATCCATGTTGAACCGGCGGTCTGTTGCCGGAAATCCGCTCTTGCGCCCCTGAGTGCCGGATTTTCGGGCGGAACGTTCAAAAACGACATCGGTCGCAAACAGGACAGCGGGGGCCAGCAAGTCAGGCCATCATTCCCGCAGATGGAGGAGCGATGCAGCACGAATCCTGCAAGATAGCGCTTGTGATCCGCACAATCGGTGCGGAGCGGGGCCGTGCCGCGCGGGGGCGACCAGTGTCTGTCTGACGCATTCGCAATTTCTCCAGACAGGGCCTTTCCATGACAGACCAATCCAATACCCCCGTGACATCCCGCAGTGGCGGCCGTGCCGCGCGCCGTGCCGCCAGGGCTGCCTCCCTGCCCGACGCGCTGCGCCCGATCCGGCCCGGTTTGAGCGGCGGCAGTTACAAACCCTTGAGCGACGCCGATATCCAGCGCATCCATCACGCAGCGCTTGAGGCGCTTGAAACCATCGGCCTGGCCGATGCGCCCGAAAGCGGCATTGCCATTCTGACCCAGGCCGGAGCCATTCTGGGCGAAGACGGGCGGCTGCGCTTTCCGCGCGCCATGGTCGAAGATGCGCTGGCAAAGGCTTGCACCGATATCACCCTGTGCGGGCGCGATCCGGCCTATGACCTGCATCTGAACGGCACACGCACACATTACGGCACCGCTGGTGCGGCCGTGTCGCTGGTAGATGTGACAAACCAGACCTATCGCGACAGCACCCTGCAGGATCTGCATGATGCGGCGCGTATCGCGCATCAGCTGGACAATGTGCATTTTGTCCAGCGCCCGATGGTGGCGCGCGATATCCCCGACAATCGCGAGATGGACCTGAACACGGTCTATGCCTGCTGTTCGGGTACCAAGAAACATGTGGGCACCTCGTTCACCGAACCGGCTTTCGTTCCGGACGCGCTGGAGCTGCTGCACATGATCGCGGGCGGCGAGGCGCAGTGGCGCGCGCGGCCCTTCGTGTCGAATTCGAACTGCTTCGTCGTGCCGCCGATGAAATTCGCCACCGAGGCCTGCCAGGTGATGGAGGCCTGCATTCAAGGCGGCATGCCCGTCTTGCTGCTGAGCGCGGGCATGGCCGGGGCCACAACCCCGTCGACGGTGGCCGGGGCCATCACACAGGCCACGGCGGAATGCCTGGCCGGTCTGGTTTATGTAAACGCCATAAGCCCCGGACATCCCGCGATTTTCGGCACCTGGCCCTTTGGTCTGGACCTGCGCACGGGCGCAATGTCGATCGGATCAGCAGAACAGGCCTTGCTGACGGCCGGCTGCGCGCAGATGCACCAGTTCTATGGCCTGCCCGGCGGGGCAGCCGCAGGCGGGGCCGACAGCAAACTGCCCGACATGCAGGCCGGCTGGGAGATGATGTGCACCAATGTCACCGCAGGGCTTGCGGGGGTGAACATGATCTATGAGGCGGCGGGGATGCATGCCTCGCTTCTTGGGTTCTGCCACGAATCCCTGATCCTGGGCGACGATCTGATCGGCCATGCCATGCGCGTGGTGCGCGGGATCGAGGTGAATGACGAAACCATCGCGCTGGATCAGATGCGCGAGGTCTGTCTGGGCGGGCCGGGCCATTACCTGGGCACCAGCCAGACCCTGGCGCGGATGCAATGTGATTACGTCTATCCCGCCCTGGGTGACCGGACATCGCCCAAGGAATGGGCCGAGGTCGGCAAGCCCGATCTGGTGGCCAAGGCCACCGCGCGCAAGGAAGAGATCCTGGCGCAACGCGCAGAAGCGCGGTTCGATCCGATGGTCGACGCGCAGATCCGCGCACGCTTCAAGATCCACCTGGCGCCCTGATCCCCGCCGGGGACAGGCCAGAACAGGAAGCGGCGCCCGACCCTAGGGAAGATCGGACGCCGCAGCCCCGGTCGGGATACCGCGCAGCAGGCACACTGCCCGGCAGCCCCACCCAGCAGGACGCCCCCCGTTTCGGGGGATGCCCCGTTTTCAATCCGTGAGTGTTAGCCTTCGGTAGGAGGCATCATGCCCGCTTCCTGGGCGGCGACGACTTCGTCATCGTCCAGCGCGCCGTCGGCGTTGACGTCCATCGCCGTGAACTGCTCGACCGTGATGTCGGGGTAAAGGGCCTGAACTTCGTCGATGGTCAGAACGCCGTCGCCATTGGTATCCGCTTCGGTGGCGGCCAGCAGGCTTGTGGGCAACGCCAGGCCAAGTGCGGCTGTGACAGTCAGTACGATATGTTTCATGTCTTCCTCCAAGGTTTGCGAAGAAGGCGTATGCTCGTTGCCTTCTCTGAATATGACGGAATTGTGGCGCATCGCGTCCATGGCCTGGCCGGGTATTTTTCGCCCCGCGCCGTTGTCTGCCGATGGATTTGGGCCCCTTGCGCGGGGTGCCGCCGAAAAAGGGGCAATTTCGGTCAAACTGGCCCGATCGGCGGAAAACCCCGTCTTTTCAATGCCTCAATCATACCCAGAAGTAAGGGGGTCTCTCGTTAACGACCCCACAGGAGGAAGATATGTCGCTGCCACAGATCGTAAGCCTGCCCCAGGAGCTGATTGACGTCTTGCCCCTTCTGAACCGCCGGGCGCGCAAGCTGTGCGACAACCCCACGGATGCCGCGGATCTGGCGCAGGAAGCGGCGCTGAAGATCTGGAAACGCTATCAGAGCGGCGCGTCGATTGCCGATCCGCGCGCCTATGCGATGACCACGCTGCGCAACATCGCGCGGTCGGAATGGCGCGCGCGCCACGAAACCGATGAGCTGGCCGATGATATGGCCTGCGCGCCGCCGGACGCGCCCCGCGTGATCGCCTGCGCCGAGCTGCGCGCCGCCATCGACCGGCTGCCCGAGGATCAGGCCCGGCTTTTGAAGCTGGTGATGACCGGCGAGACCAGCCCGCGCATTCTGGCCCGCCGCATTGGCGTGCGTGCGGGCACGGTGATGTCGCGTCTGGCGCGCGCCCGCGCCCGTCTGCGTGAAGAGATGGGGATGAGCCAGACCTGTTCGGTCACCACGCTCTTCGACGAAACACACGCCGTCTGAGGCATTACTTGCGATTGATCAGCACCAGGCCCATCGCCACCAGCCCCAGCGCAAGCCAGGTGCCCAGATTGATCGTCTCGTCCAGGATGAGCCAGCCGAAGAAGACGGCCAGGACGGGGGACAGGAAGCTGAACGAGGCCACGCCCGAGGCGGGATACCGTTTGAGAAGCCAGAACCACCACAGGAAGCCGAAACTGGCGACGCAAAAGATCTGAAATAGCATGCCCCAGAGGTGGAGAGGCTGCACATCGCGGACGGTGTCGCCGATGACATAGGCGGCAATCATCATCACGGGGGCCGAGATTGCCAGTTGCCAGAGCAATTGAAGCTCGGGCTTTTCCTGCGACAACGGCGTGAGGCGCACCGTCAGCGCGATGCCCGCCCAGCAGATGGCCGCGGAGAGCCCCAGCAGATCGCCCCACAGGCTGACATGCGCGCCAGAGCGATCCAGAAGCGCCATCACCACACCCATCATCGCAAGGCCCAACCCGATACTGCGGCGCGGGGTCAGTCTTTCGCCCGGCAGGACGAAATGGCCGATCAGCGCCAGCCAGACCGGCATGGTGTAAAGCATGATGGACGCGCGCGAGACGGTGGTGATGTCGATGGCGGAATAGATCGCCATGAACTCGACCGCGAAGAGGATGCCCACCAAAAGCCCGCCCAGCCGCGCCTGGGGCGGGGTTTTCACCGACACCTTGCGCAGGCGCATCCAGATCAGGATGACGACGACGGCTCCCACAGACCGCAGACCGGCCATATAGACGGGGCCAAAGCCGCCACTGGTCACCTTGATCACCACCTGGTTGAAGGCAAGAAGCGAGGCGAAGCTGGTCAGCATCACCGCGCCAATGGCATCTACGTTGTCTTTGCGTTCCATGGGCGCATCTGGTCTGCGCCCGGGCGGGGATGTCAAGCGGGGTTACATGCGGTCGGTGTGACGCTTTTCGCGCGCCTTGCCGAAAAACCGCGGATTTCGTTCGACAAATTCGGTGATCAGATGGGTCAGGAAGGCCCTCTCGCGCCCGCGCAGGTAGAGATATCCCAAGGCCGCGCCCAGAAAGGCACCGGTTACGTCCACGATCAGATCGCCCATCGTGTCAGGCAGGCCGGATTTCTGCATGTTCAGGTTGAAAAGCGTGTCCATGGAGAATTCGAAAATCTCCCACATGGTGCCGATGAAGACGGCAAAACACATCGAGAAGAAACAGATCGCCAGATGCGGCGCGGCAAAGCGGTCGCCCTGGAACATCATGAAGACCGCGACAAAGCCGATCAGGCCGAACCCCACGGCCGAGCCGCCATGCAAGGCGATATCCCACCACCAGAACCGGTTGTAGAAATCCAGAACCTCGCCCAGAAAGAGGGTGGCGAAGATGAAAAAGACGATGGCGGCAATGAAAGCGCGCGGCACCACCAGCCCGGCATATCGGGCAACCACCACCGGCAGGACCGAGGTGGCCAGCGTGATCAGCGCGACGAAAGCCACCGTCCAGTTGCCCGCAACCACTGCCGCCAGGGCGGCAGTCAGACAGGAGCACCAGATGATCCATGTCAGGATCGCGTGATCGGAAAACCGCATGACGACGACCCCTCCTTCCCGGTCTTTGCGTATCGCAAGCTACAACATTCAAAAATGTATGGGTAGCGATCTGCGGCGCAAGCCCGCGCGCACCCTGCGCGTGCTGGAGGCGCTGGGGGCGGATATCATCACCTTGCAGGAAGCCGACAAGCGCCTGCCTCCGCGCCCGGCCGCCCTGCCCGTCCATCTGGTCGAGGATCACGGCTGGCATGTGGTGCCTTTGGGCGGGGCCGGGTCGCTGGGCTGGCATGGCAATGCGATGCTGCACCGGGACACGGTGCACCTGCACCGGTTTGACCGGCTGACCCTGCCGGGGCTGGAGCCGCGCGGCGCGGTTCTGGCCGAATTCGACACCGATCTGGGGCGGCTGCGCGTCGTGGGGGCGCATTTGGGTCTTCTGGCGCAATGGCGGCGCAGGCAGCTTCATGCGCTGATGCGCCAGACTGCGCCGCGCGATCCGGTGCCCACGATCTGGGCGGGCGATTTCAACGATTGGGATCGCGGGCCGCTTCTGGATCGCGCCGCCCCCGCCATGCGCTTTCTGCCGCCGCGCCCCAGCTTTCCCGCCCCCGCGCCGGTTGCACCGCTGGACCGCATCGCACTCAGCCCCGATTTGCGCGCGCTGGCCTATGACGTGCATGACAAGCGGCCTGCCAAGACCGCCTCGGACCATCTGGCGGTCTGGGCCGATATCACCCGCGTCTGACACAAATCCGCGCGGGCGGGCATATTTCTCTTTGGATCGGGTGATCTTCTGCCACTGTGGGTGTCGTCAGGGGTATTTCTGAGTTGTGAAAGGACGATCGCGATGAGTTTGATGGGAACACTGGCCAAGGTGGCCATCGGATATGCCGCTGCGCGCGGCGTGGACAAGATGACCGGAGGCGGTGGTCTGGGCGCGCTTCTAGGCGGCGGCGGCGCTCAGGTGCCGGGATCGCAGGCCAAGGCCGGGCAAATGCCGGGTATGGCGCAGATCCAGGAGATGATGGGCCAGATGGGCGCCGGCGGTGCGGGTGGCATGGGCAATCTGCAGGACATGCTGGGCAAGCTGACGCAGGGCGGCGGGTTCGACCTGTCGGCGCTGATGGGCGGCGGATCGCAGGACGAGAAAGGCGGCCTTCTGAGCGGCGCGGGCGGCGGTGCAGGCCTGGCGGGTCTGATGGCGATGCTGGGCGGGGCCGCGGCCATGACCGGCCAGGGCGCCGCGCAGATGGCCGATGCGATGAACCCGAAGGAAACCGCCCCCGAGATGGAAGAGACCGCAGCGCTTCTTCTGCGCGCGATGATCCAGGCGGCGAAATCCGACGGAGGCATCGACACGGAAGAACAGGCCAAGATCCTTGAGACCCTGGGCGACGCGGATGAGGAGGATATGGCCTTTGTCCGTGCCGAACTGGCCGCGCCCATCGATATCAAGGGGCTGGCCGACGCCACGCCCGAGATGCAGAAGGGCCAGGTTTACGCGATGTCGCTGATGACCATCCGCATCGACAGCGCCGCCGAGGCGCAATATCTTGACCAACTGGCCGCTGAATTAGGTCTGGATCAGCAAAGCGTCAACGCGATCCATCTGCAGATGGGCACCCAGCCGCTTTATTCGTGACCAAGCCTCTGGCCATGCCCGCGCACAGCCGTTAAACCCCATGGCGATCCTGGATAAGGTCATACGGGGGGAAGGCGCGGACATGGCCGATACCATCATCACACGTTGCGAGGCCATGGGCCTGCGGATCACCGGGCAGCGCCGGGTGATCGCTCAGGTGCTCGAGGACAGTGATGATCACCCGGACGTGGAAGAGCTTTATGCCCGCGCCAGTGCGGTGGATCCCAAAATCTCGATCGCGACGGTATACCGGACGGTGAAGCTGTTCGAGGAGGCCGGGATCGTCGACAAGCTGGAATTCGGTGACGGGCGCGCGCGGTACGAGGATGCGGAGCGGGAACATCACGACCACCTGATCGACATGAACTCAGGGGAAGTGATCGAGTTCGTGGATGCCGAGATCGAAGCACTGCAGGAAAAGATAGCGCAAAAACTGGGATACGAGCTGCGAGGCCACCGGCTGGAGCTTTATGGCGTGCCGTTGAAGAAAGGTTAGGCCGGGTCAGGTTCCCGGTTGCCTCAGGCGTCCCGCCCGGCCCAGCATGAAGGGGATCAGCCCCGTCAGGCACATCAGCCGCGCCACATGGGCGGCGGCGACAAAGCCCGGATTTGCACCCAGCACCGCGCCAAGGGCGATCATCGTCTCGAACCCGCCGGGGGCGAAGGCCGCAAGCACCGTGACCGGATCAAGACCCAGCAACCAGGCCACGGGCAAAGCCCCCAGCAGCGCGATGGACGAGGCAAGCGTAGTCACCAGAAGACCGGCGACAAAGCTGGCGCGCAAGGCGAACCAGCTGAGCCCGGAAAACCGCGTGCCGATCAAGGCGCCGATGGTGACGAATGAAACGGTGCCCAGCCACGGATGCAGACCGCCCTGCACCAGATCGGCCCCATGCCCCGCCGCCGAAATCACCATGGCCGCAATCAGCAGTGCTGCCGGCACCCTGAGCCGCTGCAGACCCAGACCAAAGGCGAAGGACACCGCCAGAAGCCCCGCGAATTGCAGCCAGGGCAGCGTTGCGCCGCTGGCCAGCGGATTGCCCGTGATCTCGACCCCCATGAGGCGGGCGATGACCGGCACGATCAGCGTCAGCGCCAGCAGCCGGACCGCCTGCACCACGGTGACCCGCAGCGTGTCCACCCCCTGATCGATGCTGAGGCCGATGACAAAGCTCAGATGCCCCGGAGCGGCGGCCAGGATGGCGGTTCGGGGATCAAAGCCGAACCCCCGCACCAGCATGCTCTGGCAGGCGCGCATCATGGCAAACAGCAGAACGAACAGCACCACGAAGGCCAAAGGAAGCTGCGCCATGATCGACAGGGTTTCCGGCGTGACCGTGCTGCCGATGCCCACGCCGATGATCAGGAAGGCCAGATCGCGCAGGCGGGGTGCGATCTCCATTCGAAGGCCAAGAAGACCCGCGGCACTGACGGCCAGCGCAGGCCCGGTCAGCAGGGCCGCGGGCAGGTTGATCGATGTGGCCAACGCGGCTCCGCCCCCCGCAATGGCGAGGGTGTACAGCGTTGAACTCAGGCTGTGCCAGTGGGCGGGTGTGGTCATGGTCACAGACCTATCACGCGCTGGAACGGGCAGGCCAGCGCCAAGCGCGTTGCCGCTTGCCCCCTGCCCGCCTTTGAGGCATGGCGAGACCATCACGAAAAAGGATCAACCGGATGGACAACCTGCGGGGCGCAGCCTGGATGACAGCGGCAATGCTAGGCTTTGCGGTTGAGGATATGTTCATCAAACTGCTCGCCGGATCGCTGCCAACCTGGCAGATCATCCTGATTCTGGGCATGGGCGGCGGGCTGGCTTTTGGGCTGGCCGCACGCGCCCAGGGACAGCGCCTGTTTTCCCGCGCCGCGCTGTCGCCCGCCGTTCTGATGCGCAACACAGGCGAAGTGCTGGGCACGCTGGGATTCGTGACGGCGATTGCGTTGATCCCGCTGAGCACTGCATCGGCGGTCTTGCAGGCGACGCCGCTGGTCGTGACGCTGGGTGCCGCGCTGTTTCTGGGCGAAGCGGTGGGCTGGCGGCGGTGGAGCGCGATTTTCGCCGGGTTCATCGGCGTTCTGCTGGTGATCCGGCCGGGGATGGAGGGGTTTGACCTTTATTCCCTGTTCGCGCTGCAAGCCGTGATCGGCCTTGCGATCCGTGACCTGGCCACGCGGCGGGTGCCCCGAACCATCAGCACCGAACAGCTGAGTTTCTGGGCTTTTCTGGTGCTGATTCCCGCCGCGCTGCTTCTGGGTGCGGTGCTGGGTGCGCCGCCCGTGCGGCCGCAGGGCTGGGACTGGCTTTACATCGGCTTTGCCATCCCGCTGAGCGTGTTTGCCTATTACGCCATCGTGGCGGCCATGCGGGTGGGCGAGGTGTCGTTTGTGACGCCATTCCGGTATTCGCGGATCCTGTTCGCGCTGGTCTTCGGAATGGCCGTGTTCGGGGAACGTCCGGACGCGCTGATGCTGGTGGGGGCGGCGCTGATCGTGGCCTCGGGGCTGTTCACTCTGTGGCGTGAGCGCAAACATCGTTCTTCGGCGTAACCCCCCCTTTCATTCAAGGGGTTTGGCGGCTAAGACGCCCTCAAATCTGACCCGAGGGATCACTGACATGAGCACCATTATCGACATTTTCGCACGCGAAATCCTGGACAGCCGGGGCAACCCCACAGTGGAGGTTGATGTGATCCTGGAAGACGGCACGATGGGCCGCGCGGCGGTGCCCTCTGGTGCGTCGACCGGCGCCTATGAGGCGGTCGAAAAGCGCGATGGCGACAAGAGCCGTTACATGGGCAAAGGTGTTCTGGAAGCCGTGGCCGCCGTGAACGGTGAGATTGCCGAGGCGCTGGTGGGCTTTGATGCCACCGAACAGCAAAGCATCGATGCGGCGATGATCGAACTGGATGGCACCGACAACAAGGGCCGTCTGGGCGCGAATGCCATTCTGGGCGTGTCGCTGGCCACCGCGAAGGCGGCTGCCGATTTCACCACGCAGCCGCTGTACCGCTATGTCGGTGGCACATCGGCGCGGATCCTGCCGGTGCCGATGATGAACATCATCAATGGCGGCGAGCATGCCGATAACCCCATCGACATTCAGGAATTCATGATCATGCCCGTCAGCGCGGGCAATATCCGCGACGCGGTGCGCATGGGGGCCGAGGTGTTCCACACGCTGAAGAAAGAGCTGTCTGCGGCGGGCCTCTCGACCGGCATCGGGGATGAGGGTGGCTTTGCGCCCAACATCAGCTCCACCCGTGATGCGCTTGATTTTGTTCTGAAATCCATCGAAAAGGCCGGATACACGCCGGGTGAGGACATCTATCTGGCGCTCGATTGCGCCGCGACGGAATATTACAAGGACGGCGCATATGTGCTGGCCGGTGAAGGCAAGACCCTGTCGAGCGATGAGAACGTCGCCTATCTGGAAGCGCTGGTGAAGGATTATCCGATCATCTCGATCGAGGATGGCATGTCCGAGGATGACTGGGACGGCTGGAAGGCGCTGACCGATGCGTTGGGTCACAAGGTGCAGCTTGTGGGTGACGATCTGTTCGTGACGAACCCTGCGCGGCTGGCGGATGGCATCGCGCGCGGATGCGCGAATTCGATGCTGGTAAAAGTCAATCAGATCGGCAGCTTGTCGGAAACACTTAAAGCAGTCGATATGGCCCATCGCGCGCGCTATACCAATGTGATGTCGCACCGGTCGGGCGAGACTGAGGATGCCACCATCGCCGATCTGGCGGTGGCCACGAATTGCGGTCAGATCAAGACTGGCTCACTGGCGCGGTCGGACCGGCTGGCCAAGTATAACCAGTTGATCCGCATTGAAGAACAGCTGGGCGAAACGGCGGAATATGCGGGCCGGTCGATCCTGAAGGCATGATGCGGATCGCGGTCCCCCAAACGAATGCAGAGTTCGACGCCGTTCGAACGCTGTGCTGGGAGTATCGCGATTACCTGCTGACCTTCCCCTCACCCGAGGTGGATTATGTACGCAAAGCCTATTCCGAAACCGCCTATACCGCGATGATGGAGGTGCTTGCCACGGAACACAGCCCGCCGCATGGCGGGTGTGTTCTGGCTATGCAGGATGAGACGCCTATGGGCTGCGGCATGTTTCACACGCTGGAGCCCGGCACGGCCGAACTCAAACGCATCTATGTGCGACCCGATGCGCGCGGGACCGGGCTGGGCCGGGACATCACGCAGGCCTTGATCGATCACTGCCGTGCGACCGGATTTTCGCGCATCCTGATGGACACCAGCCGCCGGCAGGTGCCGGCCTACCGGCTGTATCTGAGCATGGGCTTTGAAGAGCGCGGACCGTATCAGCCAATTCCGGACGAGATGGTCGAGAAGATGTATTTCTTTGAAATGACGCTTTAGGCAGAAAAGCGACCGGGCCTGTAGGGGGCCAGCAGATCGGCTGTGCCGCCATTCGTCAGCTCTTGCGCGACCAGTTCCCCGATGATCGCCGCCAGCGTCATGCCACTGTGCATCGTGGCGATGTAAAGCCCGTCCGGGCCTGCGGGGCCCACCACGGGCAGGCCGTCTTCGGGTACGGGGCGGAAGGCCATTGTGATGCTTTCCAATGAAAGAGCCTGATCCGGCAGCAGGTTTGCCACCCGCGCAAGAGCCGTTTCGGCCAGGTCCTGGGCAGACGCCTCCAACTCGCTGGCGTCATCGGCCTGATGATTGGGCGATGTGGGTGCGAGGAAACGCCCGTCCGGGAGTTGGCGCAGCTCCTGTCCCGGTGCGATCAGGATATGGGAGAGGACCGGCGGAACCGCGCGGGTGGTGATCAGAAGACCCGGACGGCGCAGCATGGACAGGTTCACACCCAGCGGGGCGACGATGCCGGGTGTTCCGGTTCCGGCCGCCACAACCACCTGATCGGCGGGCAGCGCACCGGCAGACGTGACCACATGGGTTACCGCGCCATGGGCCGTGTCGATGCCCAGCACATCGACGCCGAAAAGCGCCCGGGCCCCGGAGGCCTGTGCGCGGGCAAGATATCCTTGTGTGACCGCCCCGCCTTCGGCCGCGGCTTCCGACGGCAGGCGCAGGGCGCGCTTGGGCAGTGTGGCGACATGAGGCTCCAGTTCGCAAAAACGATCCCGGTCAATGGGTTCCACGGGATAGTTGAAGTCTTGCAGCTGGGTCAGCATGACGTCGAAGCCTGCGCCGTCCTCCTCGAACCAGAGACTGCCGGACCAGGTGACATCCTGCATGCCGGCCCGCCTCCAGGCGTCGATCCCGGCGGCGCGCAGGCGGAAATGAGCGGCATCGGCGAAGAAGCTGGCATTGATCCAGCCGAAGGAACGGCCCGAGGCCTCGGCCGCGGGTCCGGTCCTGTCGATCACGGTCACATCATGCCCGGCCTCTGCCAGATGGCTGGCGATGGCCGCGCCGATGATACCTGCGCCGATGACCACGATTCGCTGGGACATGCTGCCCTCCTTCTTTCGCGCCAGACTAAGACGCGCGCGCGCGCCCACAACCCCTTGCGCTGGCACGCAAAGCCTTTCACCTTGGCGCCATGACCGCAGATGAGATCATTGCCCGGCTAGAGCTATCGCCCCACCCCGAAGGCGGCCATTTCCGCCAGACCTGGGTGGCCGAAAATGACGGCAGGCCCACGGGGACCTGCATCTATTTCCTGCTGAAGGCCGGAGAGGCCAGCCATTGGCACAAGGTCGATGCGACCGAGATCTGGCTTTTTCACGCAGGCGCACCGCTGATCCTGTCGATGAGCGCCAATGATGCGGGGCCAGCCATCGATCATGTGCTGAGCCCGGATCTGACCGAAGGTGCGCCGCAGGTCATCGTGCCGGAAGGCCATTGGCAGGCCGCGCGCAGCACAGGCGATTACACGCTGGTCAGTTGCACCGTATCGCCGGGGTTTCAGTTCGAGGGTTTCACCCTGGCGCCGCCGGGTTTCGACATTCCACGATAAGGCCTCACGGCCTGCTGATCGTTCCGCCACCCACCAGCGCACTGACACCGGTGGTCGAAGGACAGGACGTGGGCAGGCCACGCATCACCCGCACGGCAAGATAGGCAAAGGCCTGCGCTTCAAGCATGTCGCCGTCAAGGCCCGCCTCTTCCACCGGCAGGATGAAGCATCCGGTCGAGACGCGCAGCATCTCCATCAGAACGGGGTTGTTGCGCCCGCCCCCCGTGACCAGCATCCGTTCGGGCTGGGTGGGCATGTGATCCATCGCCTGGGCTACTGCGGCGGCGCACATGGCGGTGAGCGTGGCAACCGCATCGGCATCCGACAGCTCCGACACCAACCCGATCATTTCCGGAAAATCGTTCCGATCCAATGATTTGGGTGGCATGCGCAGGAAGTAAGGTTCATCCAGAAACAGCTCCAGCGCGCCGGTTTCGACCGTGCCTCTCAACGCCAAAGCGCCGTCCCGGTCCATGGGCAGGCCCAGCTTCTTATACATGAAATCGTTGATCGGCGCGTTGGCGGGGCCGGTGTCGAAAGCCAGCACGGCGCCGGGGTCTTCGGGTCGGTCGCGGCTCGGATCGACATAGGTGATATTGCCTACCCCGCCGAGGTTGAGGAAACACAAAGGCGCGGTCGCACCGATCCATTTGGCGCAGGCGAAATGGAAAAACGGCGCCAGCGGCGCGCCTTCTCCGCCCAGCCGCACATCGTCGCTGCGAAAATCCCAGACCACGGGGCATCCCAGCGCGTCGGCCAGCGCCGCGCCATTGCCCACCTGCAGCGTGCCCCGCCCGCGCGGATCATGGGCCAGCGTCTGGCCATGAAAGCCCACCAGATCGGGCCGGTCGAAGTTGGACAGAAGCGCTATATGGGCGGCATCAACGACCTCTCCCGCGCGGTCGACATCAGGGCCCAGCCACTGGCCGAGGGCGCTGCGCAGAACCTCGCGTTCGTCATCGGAATAGGGCCGATAGTCGGAGGGGCCAAAGTCAAAGATCCGCTCGCCATCCGTGTCCAGAATGGCTGCGTCCACACCGTCAAGGGATGTCCCGCTCATCGCGCCCAGTACGCGCAGGCGTTCCCCTGCCCCTTTGGCCTTATTCATGGCCTTTTCCTTTGCCCGTTGCCCGCCTATAGAGTGCCCCGGAAATCAAACCCGAGGCAAGATATGACCTACCATCCCAAATCAGACTTCATGAGCGTGATGATGGAGCGCGGCTTTCTGGCCGATTGCACCGATTATCAGGCTTTTGACGACGCGCTGAGCAGCGGGATCGTGCCGGGTTATATCGGCTTCGATGCCACGGCCAAATCGCTGCATGTGGGATCGCTGATCCAGATCATGACGCTGCGCTGGCTGCAGAAAACAGGCCACAAGCCCATCACGCTGATGGGGGGCGGTACGACCAAGGTGGGCGATCCGTCCTTCCGTGCAGATGAACGGCCGCTGCTGACGCCTGAACAGATCGATGACAATATCGCGGGCATCAAACAGGTCTTTGCCAAATACCTCGATTATGGTGATGGGCCGACCGATGCCCTGATGCTGAACAATGCCGAATGGCTGGACGATCTGAATTACCTGGATTTCCTGCGCGATATCGGGCGGCATTTTTCCGTAAACCGGATGCTGAGCTTTGAATCGGTGAAATCTCGTCTGGATCGGGAGCAATCGCTGAGCTTTCTTGAGTTCAACTACATGATCCTGCAGGCCTATGATTTTCTTGAGCTGAACCGGCGGTATGGCTGTCTGGTGCAGTTCGGCGGATCGGATCAATGGGGCAATATCGTGAACGGGATCGACCTGACTCGGCGCGTGCTGGATCACGAAATCTACGGGATGACCACGCCGCTTCTGACCACGTCGGATGGCAAGAAGATGGGCAAGACCGCCGATGGCGCGATCTGGCTGAATGCGGATATGCGGTCGCCTTATGAATTCTGGCAGTTCTGGCGGAACACGACCGATGCGGATGTGGGTCGGTTCCTGAAGCTCTACTCCGAACTGCCAGTCGAGGAATGCGAACGTCTGGGCGCATTGGCAGGATCCGAGATCAACGAGGCCAAGATCGTTCTGGCCAATGAGGTCACGACGCTGTGCCACGGGGCCGAAGCGGCCGCGGCGGCAGAGGCAACCGCGCGGGAAGTGTTCGAAAAGGGCGGTATCGGAGAGGATCTGCCGACGCTGACCGTGACCCCAGACGATCTGCCGCTGTCGGTGGTGCAGGCCATCGTCAAAGCGGGGCTGGCCAAGTCCGGCAAGGAGGCCAAGCGCCTGATCGCGGAAAACGGCGCACGGATTGACGATGCGCCGCTGACCGATGCGGGGTTGATGCTGGATGCGGGGGCGCTGGCCTCTCCGGTCAAGCTGAGCGCAGGCAAGAAGCGCCACGCACTGGTTCAGCTGGCAGGCTGACCCCCCGGGCGTCCATGGATTTTCGAAAATCCATGGACCCTTTTCCGACCGTGGGACCAGAGAAGCCGGATTTTCGAAAATCCGGCCTCTCTTCTGGACAGGCGGCGCGCGACTCCGTTAATGAACAACTGTTCAGATTTAGGGAGGAAGCCTGATGGAGCTGAAGAACACTGCCGCATTGATCACCGGGGGCGCATCGGGGCTGGGCGAGGCCACCGCCCGCCATTTTGCCGCCAATGGCGCGCAGGTCACCCTGCTGGACCGCGACGTGTCGCGCGGCAAGGACATCGCAGCCGAGATTGGCGGATATTTTGCCGAAACCGACGTAACCGACGAAGCCTCGGTCCAGGCGGCGGTGGCGCTGGGTCTGGAAAAGATGGGCAAAATCACCGCGGCGGTGAACTGCGCGGGCATCGGCACGGCCGAGAAAACCATCCACAAGGACGGCGCGCATGCGCTGGATCATTATCGCCGCCTGATCGACGTAAACCTGGTGGGCAGCTTCAACGTGGCGCGCCTGGCCGCGCTGGAGATCGCGAAGAACGAACCGGAGGCCGACGGCGCGCGGGGTGTGATCATCAACACCGCGTCCATCGCGGCCTTTGACGGGCAGAAAGGTCAGGTGGGCTATGCCTCGTCGAAAGGAGGGATCGTGGGCATGACGCTGCCCATGGCCCGCGATCTGGCGCGCGACGGCATCCGGGTGATGACCATTGCGCCGGGGATCTTCATGACGCCGATGCTGGCCAGCCTGCCGGAAGAGGTGCAAAAGCAACTGGCAGCCGACGTGCCGAACCCGCCGCGCCTTGGCGATCCCAGCGAATATGCGCGGCTGGCAGGCTTCATCGTCGAGATGGGCTACCTCAATGGCGAGGTCATCCGCATCGACGGCGCGCTCAGAATGCGTTGATGGGATGGCGGGACAAGTCCCGCGCCTAAAATCCTCACGCTTCGGCCTTTTCGGCAAGGGTCAGCCATTCCTCCTCAGCGGCAGAGAGCTTTTCCTGTCGTTCCACAAGGGCTTGCGTGGCTTTCTTGAACTTCACGGGTTCGCGCGTGAAAAGCTCTGGATCGGACAGAAGCTGTTCCAGTTTGCCGATCTCGGCCTCAAGCCGGGCGATATCAGCAGGCAGCGCTTCAAGGCGGTGTTTCTCGGTAAAGCTCAGCCCGGATTTACGGGTGGATTTCGGCTTTTCCTTCGGCGCTTTTGCCTCTTTCACAGGTTCGGGGGTCGGTTGATCCTCACCCCGCTGCGCCTGATAATCCGACCAGCCGCCGGCATAGATCACCGCACGCCCGTCCCCTTCCATCGCCACGGTGGTTGCGGCCACACGGTCCAGGAAATCGCGGTCGTGACTGACCAGAAGCACCGTGCCGTCGTAATCACCCAACAGTTCCTGCAGCAGATCCAGCGTTTCCACATCCAGATCGTTGGTGGGTTCATCCAGCACCAGAAGGTTTGACGGTTTCGCCATCAGCCGCGCCAACAAAAGCCGCGCCTTTTCCCCGCCGGACAGGGACCGCACGGGCGCGCGGGCCTGCGCCTCGTCAAAGAGAAACTCCTTGAGATAGCCCACCACATGTTTGGGCTGGCCGCGCACCATGACCTGATCGGCCTTGCCCGAGACGCGCATCTCGGGATCGCCGGTCAGGTTCTCCCACAAGCTCTGATCCGGGTCGAGCTGGGCGCGCGCCTGATCGAAAACGGCAATCTCAAGCCCGGTGCCCAATGTGACCTGACCCGCATCCGGGGCTTCCTGGCCCAAAAGCAGTTTCAACAGCGTCGTCTTGCCCACGCCATTGGGCCCGACAAAAGCCACGCGATCCCCGCGCATCACGGTCAGGGAAAACGGCTTGAGGATCACCTTGTCGCCATAAGCCTTTGCAATCCCTTGCGCCTCGATCACCTTGCGGCCGGATTTCGGCCCTGCCTCAAAGGTCATCGCGGCGGTGCCCTGGCGTTTGATCTGCGCCGCGCGTTCGGCCCGTAAGCCCTGCAAGGCCCCCACCCGGCCCTGGTTGCGCTTGCGCCGCGCGCTGATGCCCTCCACCGCCCACCGCGCTTCGGCCTTGATTTTGCGGTTCAGCTTGTGGCGCTGGATGTCTTCCTCTTCCCAGATCTTGTCGCGCCAGGCTTCGAAATCGGCAAACCCCTTCTCCTGCCGGCGCACCACCCCCCGGTCGATCCAGAGCGTGGCGCGTGTGAGCGCCCGCAGAAATGCGCGGTCATGGCTGATCAGGACAAAGCCCGCGCGGGTGGCCTTCAGCTCATCCTCCAGCCAGGCGATGGCCTCAATATCCAGGTGGTTCGTGGGTTCGTCCAATAGCATCAGGTCGGGCGCGCGCGCCATCAGCGCGGCCAGCGCGGCGCGCCGGCGTTCCCCGCCGCTGGCGGTCGCC
>NZ_JXYH01000042.1 GCF_001262635.1 Aestuariivita boseongensis | reverse complement strand
CTCCCCCGCCTCAAGTCGGCGGGAGACCTCGTAAAGCCCCACAGCGGCGAATGGCCCCAGCAGCGGGAAGCCGATAGCGGCCAGAACCAGCCAGAAGGTCGTGTTCGTCTGGGCCGTGATCCAGGCCATCATCCAGCCCGCCACCACGTAAAAGCCCGCAAACAGAAGGCCATAAACCGGGGCGCGGCGCATGTCCTGCCAACCGCGGCCAAGCGCCTCACGCATCATCGCGCCCGAGGCGGGCTTCAGATCGGGAACGCCAAATTCGGGGTCTTGAACGGACATGGGCCGCCTCCTCTCACAGCTCGGGTGGTCGTTTGTCCGGCCATTGGGTGGCCGCGTGATAGGCCGCCCCCAGTCGCAACAGCTTGCCGTCAGACCCGCGCGGGCCGATCAGCTGAATGCCCATGGGCAGGCCGTTCTGGCCAAACCCGGCAGGCGCGGCCAGCGCAGGCAGGCCCAACAGGCTGGCAGGCACCATCGCCGCCATCCAGCGGTGATAGGTGTCCATCGCCACGCCCGCGATCTCGCGCGGGTAGTCGATGTCGTTGGAAAACGGCCAGACCTGCGCGGTAGGCAGGACAAAAGCGTCATAGGTTTCAAAGAACTGCGTGGCCGACTGAAACCAGTCGGACCGCACCACGCTTGCCGCATGCACCTCGAACCCGCTCAGGGCGCGGCCGCGCTCAAGCTCCCAGATGGCGGTGTCTTTCAGCGTGCCGCCCTGCGCGGCCAACACATCAAGCCCGACCCCCACCTGCCAGGACCGCAAGGTGGCCCAGCTTTGGAACATTGCCTCGGCATCGAAGGGCGCTTTGGGCGTGTCGACCTCAGCCCCCAGATCGCGCAGCACCTTAATGGCGGCCTCGCAGGTGTCCAGTACGCCCTCCTCCATCGGGAAGGCACCGTCCCAGTCGCGCATCCAGGCGATGCGCACACCCGAAAGCGACAGCGCCGAAACCGGCGACACCGGCTCATGCACCATGTTATGGGGCTGGCGCGGATCGGGGCCGGCGATCACGTCCAGCAGCAGCCCGATATCTTCGGGGCTGCGCGCCATCGGTCCCAACGTCGACAGCTGGTGCAGGAACGTGTCACCCAGAGGCTCTGACGGAACCAGACCCCAGCTGGGCCGGAAGCCGTAGACATTGTTCCACCCCGCCGGGTTGCGCAGGCTGCCCATCATGTCCGACCCGTCAGCCAGCAGCGTCATGCCCGTGGCCAGCGCCACGGCCGCCCCGCCAGATGACCCACCGCAGGAGAGCCCCGTGTTATAGGGGTTGCGCGTCACGCCATGGACCGGGTTGAACGTGTGGCTGCCCAGCCCGAATTCCGGCGTGTTCGTCTTGCCGATCAGGATCGCGCCCGCCGCGCGCATGCGTGCCACCATGATCTCATCGGTCTGGAGCACGTTATCCACCAACATGGGCGATCCCTTGGTGGTGGGGATCCCGGCCACATCCGCCAGGTCCTTCACCGCGATGGGCAGACCATGCAAGGCGCCTATGGCGTCGCTGTCATCGGCGGCGCGCGCCTCGGCCATCAGCGTATCGGCATCGCGCAGATTGACAATGGCGTTGACGCTGTCATTTACCTCACCGATCCGCTCAAGCGTGGCTTCCATGATATCCGTCGCGCGCAGCTTTCCCGCGCGTAGATCGTCCAGCAGCGCGGCTGCGGACGGGATCGTCTTTTGTGGCATGTGGCCTCCCTCTTCTCCTGGGGTCAGCCTAGCCTCAGTTTGACGGAAATGAAAAGATGGCGCGCGTCAATCGCCCTGCGCTTCGGCGCGCGATTTGCCCGACACATCCATGGCAAGCGTCGCAGCCATGAAGGCGTCCAGATCGCCGTCCAGCACGCCCTTGGTGTCAGAGGTTTCGTAATTCGTGCGCAGATCCTTCACCATCTGGTAGGGCTGCAGCACATAGGACCGGATCTGGTTGCCCCAGCCCGCATCGCCCTTGGCCTCATGCGCGGCGTTGATATCGGCGTTGCGGCGGTCCAACTCCAGCTGATACAGCCGCGATTTCAGCGCTTTCATGGCAATCTCGCGGTTCTGGTGCTGCGATTTTTCCGAGCTTGTGACGACGATGCCGGTGGGATGGTGCGTGATCCGCACCGCCGAGTCGGTGGTGTTCACGTGCTGACCACCCGCGCCCGAGGACCGGTAGGTATCGACGCGGATATCGGCGGGGTTCACCTCGATCTCGATATTGTCGTCAACCACCGGGTACACCCAGACCGAACTGAATGACGTGTGCCGCTTGGCCGCCGAGTCATAGGGCGAGATGCGCACAAGGCGGTGCACACCGCTTTCCGATTTCAACCAGCCATAAGCGTTGTGGCCCGAGATCTTGTAGGTCGCGGATTTGATCCCGGCCTCGTCCCCGGCTGATTCCGATTGCAGTTCGACCTTGAAGCCCTTCTTTTCGGCCCAACGCACATACATCCGCGCCAGCATCGACGCCCAGTCGCAGCTTTCGGTGCCGCCTGCGCCTGCGTTGATCTCAAGGAAGGTGTCATTGGCATCCGCCTCGCCGTTCAGCAGCGCTTCCAGCTCTTTCTGGGCGGCTTTCCTGGCCAGGATCTTCAGGCTTTCTTCGGCCTCAGCCACGACTTCCTTGTCGTCTTCCATCTCGCCCAACTCGATCAGGTCGACGGTGTCGGTCAGCTCCTGCTTGATCCCCTCATAGACCGAGATGGAATCGACCAGCGCCTGCCTGTCGCGCATCAGTTTCTGCGCGGCTTCGGGATCGTCCCACAGATTGGGGTCTTCGACCCGTGCGTTGAATTCCTCAAGCCGGTGCTGGGCCGTCTCCCAATCCATCCGCTGAGCCAGAAGCTCAAGCGATTTTTCGATTTCGGCCACTGTATTCTGGGCTTCTGCGCGCATCGGGGGATCCTGAAAAATGGGTACGGCTTGCGTCTTAGCGCAGGCCAAAGGCGGGGACAAGAAAGCGTGACGCGCCAGATGCGCGCCGCGCTGTCAGTAAAGCCCGCCGGAACTGAGTGTGCCGAAGGTGGCCTTGGGCCCCACGGTCGCGGTTTCGCCGGTCGAGGTGGTCACCTGCCGCGAGGCGCTGGCGGCCTCTTCGAACAGCGGCAGGTCCGATCCCATGGCAAAACCACCATCGAACATCACGCCGAACAGCGGTTCTTCCCCGTCGCGGAAATATTCGGCCACCACGGAAGGCCCGCTTGCGTCATCCGACAGACGCGCGCCGGTGAAACGGTCGATCTTGATGAAGCGCCCGCCCGGCGGCACTTCGAAATTTCCGCCGCCATATTTCTTGATGGCTTCCTGCATGAAGGCGTTGAAGACAGGTCCGCACATGCCCCCGCCCGAGGCCCCCCGGCCCAGTGGACGCGGCTGGTCATAGCCGATGTAACAGCCTGCCGCGATGTTCGATGTAAAGCCAACGAACCAGACATCACGCGCGTCATTGGTGGTGCCGGTCTTGCCCGCAGCAGGCACCGGCAGGTTCACCGACCCGCTGGCGGTGCCGCGATCAACCACGCCTTTCAACATGGATGTCAGCTGATAGGCGGTGATCGCATTCATCACCCGTTCGCGGTTCGACCGGATCTGCGGCAACAGGCCGGGGTCCAGACTGGCCACCTGACAATCCACGCAATCGCGCCGGTCATGGCGATAGATCGTGTTGCCGAACCGGTCCTGGATGCGGTCGACCAGAGTGGGCTCTACCCGCTCCCCGCCATTGGCGAACATCGAATAGGCCGCCACCATCTGGTAAAGCGTGGTCTCCTCCGACCCCAGCGAGTTCGCCAGAAACAGCCCCATATCGTCATAGACGCCAAAGCGTTCGGCATAACGCGCCACCGTCTCCATGCCCACTTCCTGGGCCAGACGAATGGTCATCAGGTTCCGCGACCGTTCAATGCCCGTGCGCAGGGGCGTGGGCCCATAGAACTGGTTCGAAGCGTTCCGGGGCCGCCACAAGCCCTGCGGCGTGTTGATTTCGATCGGGGCGTCCACCACGATCGTGGCCGGGGAATACCCGCTGTCGAGCGCTGCGGCATAGACGAACGGCTTGAAGGACGAACCGGGCTGACGCAGCGCCTGAGTGGTGCGGTTGAACACCGAATCCTGGTACGAGAACCCGCCCTGCATCGCGATCACACGGCCCGAGTTCACGTCCATCGCCATGAAGGCGCCCTGCACCTCCGGCACCTGACGCAGGCTCCAGCGGATGAAACTGCCATCCTCGTCAGATGTCATCGCGCGCACCAGCACCACGTCGCCCACCGCCAGAAGATCGCCTGCGACACGGGCCTGACGGCCGACCGACCCATCCTCGCGCTGGGGCCGGGCCCATTGCACGTCGCGCGCGGGGATCCAGTGGCCATCGGCATCTTCTTCGACGGATTCGATCCCGATCCGGGCGTCGTTATTGCCGACCTCAAGCACAACTGCCGGATACCACGGCCCGTTCAAAGCGATGTCGCGGGGCACCTCGATTTCGGCCAGGGCTGCGCGCCAGCTCTCTTCGCTGCCCAGCTGATCGGCAGGGATCGTCTGCCCTGTGCCGCGATAGACACCGCGATTGCGGTCATACTTTTCCAACGCCTCGCGCAGCGCCATGGCCGCGACGGTCTGCATCTCGGCGTCGATAGTCGCGCGGACGGTGAAACCGCCGGTAAAGAACTCGCCCTCACCGAAATCGCGGCTCAGTTGGCGGCGGATTTCATCGGTAAAGTAATCGCGCGGGGGCAATGCCGTACGGAAGCTTTCGAAATCGCCATTCTGGACGGACCGCAGCGGCTGAGCGACCTCGACCTCATAGGTCGCGCGGTCGATATAGCCGTTCTCGTACATCTCTTTCAGCACGAAGTCGCGCCGCGCCAGCAGACGGTCCTTGCGGCGCACCGGATGATAATCGGATGGCGCCTTGGGCAGAGAGGCCAGGAACGCGGCCTCATGCGGGGCCAGCTCATCCAGCGTCTTGTTGAAATAGGTCTGGGCTGCAGCGGTCACACCGTAAGAGTTTTGGCCCAAGAAAATCTCGTTCAGGTAAAGCTCAAGGATCGTTTCCTTGTCCAAAGTCTCTTCCAGCCGGGCGGCCAGGATGATTTCCTTGATCTTGCGTTCAATCTGCCGGTCCCCGGACAGAAGGAAGTTCTTCATCACCTGCTGCGTGATGGTCGAGGCCCCGCGCAGCGTTTCCCCGCGCGACCGCACCGCTTCGACGCCGGCAGCGGCGATGCCGCGCATGTCATAGCCCTTGTGGGTATAGAAATTCTTGTCTTCCGCGCTGATGAAGGCCTGTTTCACCAGATCCGGGATATCTTCGGCCGGGGTGAACAGCCGCCGTTCCTGCGCGAATTCGTCGATCAGCTGACCTTCACCGGAATAAATCCGGCTGATCGTGGGGGGCTTGTACTGCGCAAGGGATTCGTGGCTGGGCAGGTCGCGGCCATAGATCCAGAAGATCGCGCCAATCGACAGCGCAACCATGGCAATGCCCAACGTCAGCAGCGAAAAGATCGCGCCGAAGAACGAAAAGATAAATCTCAGCACCTGCAGCCCCTTTGTTCAGGTCCCGCCAATATAGGCAGTGCGCCAGACCCCGTCAAAACACGAAACGTGGCGTTCTGGCTGCTTTTTGCCCAATCTCGTGAAGATGATTTCGCTATTTGCGCACCAGCGGGCGCATTTCGCTGTCTTCGCGCAGCCACAGCTGCAACCCATCGCGCATCCCTTCGGCCATCTGCGCGCGCCATTCGGGGTCTTGCAGGTTCTTCAGATCGCGGGGGGAGGACAGAAACCCGATCTCGACCAGAACCGACGGGATATCGGCGGCCTTCAGCACCGAAAACGCGGCCTGCCGCATGGGACGGCGGTTCATCGGGCCGCCCTGATTGCCCATTCCCGTGACCAGCGATTGCGCCAAAAGCGCGGTGCGCGGGCGCGTCTCCTGCCGGGCGAGATCCAGAAGAACGGCGGTGACCTGATCGTCAGTCGCACTCAGATCAACGCCTGACAGCAGCTCATCCCGGTCATGGCGTTCCGCCAGTTTGGCCGAAGCCACGTCCGAGGCCTCGTCCGAGAGGGTGTAAATCGTGGCCCCATGCGCGCCCCCATCTGCCAGCGCATCCGCATGGAGCGAGATGAAGACATCCACCTGCGCCTCATGCGCCATCGCAATCCGCCGTTCGAGCGAAACAAAGTAATCGCCAGTGCGTGTCAGAAGAACTTCGAACCCGCCTGCGCGCAAAAGCGCCTCTTCCAACTCGCGCGCGAAGGTCAGCATCAGGGTCTTTTCGTTGACCGCGCCGCGCTCGGCTCCGGGGTCGATCCCGCCATGACCGGGATCCAGCATCACGCGGATCTTGCCCCCATTGCGGGCGCGCGGCGTTTCGAACCGCGCGGGCGGCGGCAGATCCCAGCGCGGGTCATGCGGCGCACCAGCCGCAGCGGCGAAGGTTTTCTGGGTGGTTTTGGCCAGTTTCAGGGTCAACACCGCGCGGCCCGTGTCCTGATCCGTGTTCAGCCCGACAGTATCGACCACATGCGGCGCGTCCATCTGCGCCACCAGCCGCGACCAGCCGGGCCGGAACGTGCCCGCGCGCAAGCCGGTGATCGCTTCGGATTGGTCAAAGGCCGTCAGATCCAGCCCGCGCCAGTCCACTTCGCGAAAATCCAGCACCAGCCGCGCGGGATCGGTCAGCGTAAAGACGCGATAAGGCACCCCCTGGCTGAGCGACAGGGTCATCTGGGCCCCGCCCCGCGAATCGGTCAGACGGCTTTCAGCGGGATCGACACGCGCCAGACCGGACAGATCTTGCGCAAGAACAGGCGACGCCAAAACGCCCCATAAACACAGGAAAAACGGGATCAGCCTGATCATTTACGCCTCGGATACTGCTTCTTTGCCGGGGCTCTGCGGCCCCTTTTGGAAGCAGGTTACACGACGCGATCCGCTTTGTGAATCCTCAACGCGCAGCGATGAAGGCTTTCAGCCGCGCAAGCCCCTCTTCGATATCGGCTGTGGCGCGCGCATAGGAAAAGCGCAGCGTCTGATGCCCCCGCTCCGGGTCGAAATCCAGCCCCGGCGTAACCGCAACACCCGCCTTTTCCAGAATTTCGGCGGCGAAGGCGCGGCTGTCATCGGTCAGATCCGACACATCGGCATAGACGTAAAAGGCCCCGTCCGGCGGGGCGATCGTGCCAAAGCCCGCATCCGGCAGCCCCTTCAACATCAGATCGCGGTTGGCGGCATAAACGGCAAGATTAGCCTGAAGTTCATCCTCGCACTCCATCGCGGCAAGGGCTGCCACCTGCGCGATATGAGGCGCGCAGATGAACATGTTCTGCGCAATCCGTTCGACCACGCGCACATGATCTTCGGGCACCACCATCCAGCCCACGCGCCAGCCCGTCATCGAGAAATACTTCGAGAACGAGTTGATCACGTAACACTCATCCGTCAGTTCGAGCGCGGTGACGGCTTTGGCCTCGTATTCGATTCCGTGATAAATCTCGTCGCTGATGAAGGACGCGCCCTGCCCCTGCGCCGCCTCGATCAGGGCGCCCATGGCGATGCGGTCCAGCATGGTGCCGGTGGGGTTGGCGGGGCTGGCCACCATCAGCCCGGCCAGATCCAGGCCCGCGAAATCCGCAGGCACCGGCTGGTACCGGTGTTCGGGCGCGGCGGGCAGATCGACGGGCGTGAGGTCCAGCGCGCTCAGGATCTGGCGATAGGACGGATAGCCCGGCGCACCAATCCCCACCCTGTCGCCGGTATCGAAAAGCGCCGTAAAGGCCAGGATGAACCCACCCGACGATCCCGGCGTGATCACCACCCGGTCGGGGTTCAGATCGAGATTGTACCATTCGCCATACATCCGGGCGATGCGCGCGCGCAGCTCGGGCAGGCCCAGGGCCACGGTATATCCCAAAGGCCCCGCCGCCATGGCACGGGCCACAGCCTCCAGCGCCCCCTGCGGCGCGCCGGTGCCAGGCTGGCCCACTTCCATATGGATGATGTGGCGCCCTGCTTCCTCCGCGCGGCGCGCGGCATCCATAACATCCATCACAATAAAGGGATCGACCTGGGCCCGGCTTGAAACTCGCATCTGATTTCCTCACAGTCTGGCGCATGTCCTTTCAACGTGTCTTCCGTCTGGCGTCAATCCCGGGTTTGTGCCTGATGCTGATCCTGGCCAGCGCGGGCGGCGCCGTGGCTAAGGGCCTCTTGCGCGATGCCGATATCGAACATGCGCTGGAACAGCTGGCTGCGCCGATCCTGCGAGCAGCGGGTCTCAGCCCCTCGCGGGTGAAGGTGCTGGTGATCAATGACAGCTCTCTGAATGCCTTCGTGGTGAATAATCGTGCGATTTTTATTCATTACGGGCTGATCTTGAAGTCGGAAACGCCGGAAATGCTGCAGGCCGTGATCGCCCACGAAGCCGCCCATATCGCCAATGGCCATATCTCGCGCCGGATCGGGAATATGCGCAATGCCCAGACAATGGCCGGTCTGGGTATCGCCCTGGCCGCCGCAGCGGCAGCCAGCGGCGCCAGCGGATCGGCAGCAGGCGGGCTGGCGGCCGGGGTGTCGTCTTCGGCGCTGCGCAGCTTTCTCAAACACACCCGCGCCGAAGAATCCGCCGCCGATCAGTCCGCGGCGCGGTTCATGCGCTCGGCCGGCGTGTCACCCACCGGGCTTCTGGAGGTGCACCGTCTGTTTCGCGGTCAGGAAGCACTCAGCGAAAGCCGGCAGGATCCCTACATGCGCTCCCACCCGCTGACACGAGACCGAATTCGCGCGGCGGAGGCCTTTGTCGCCGCCTCGGGCGCCGCCCCAAAACCGAACGAGGCCGCGCAATACTGGTTCGCCCGCGCCAAGGGCAAATTGTCGGCCTTCACGCGCGGCACGAAATGGACGATGCGGCGCGTCAGTGACGAACGGTATCGCGATGTGCGCCAGATGCGCGAGGCCGTGGCCTATCACCGATCGGGCAACAGCCGCAAAGCGCTGGCCTCAATCGACGCAGCGATCCAGACACGGGGCGGACAGGACGCCTATTACTATGACCTCAAAGGGCAGTTCCTGTTTGAAAACCGGCAGTTCCAGGGCGCGCTTCAGGCCTATGCCCGCGCAGCCTCCCTCGCCCCGAAAGAGGCGCAGATCCTCGGCGGCCTGGGCCGCGCGCAGCTTGCCCTGGGGCAGCACCGTGCGGCCGTCGATACGCTGGAGCAGGCCCGCGCCCGGGATCTGGGTGACACCCGCATCCTGCGCGATCTGGGACAGGCCTATGCGCGGATCGGCCAGAACGGCCAGGCATCGCTTGCCACGGCCGAACGATATGCGCTGCAGGGCCGTCTGAGCGACGCGAAAATCCATGCCGAACGCGCCATGGGGCTGCTTCCTCGCGGATCTGTGGGTTGGCGTCGAGCCGAAGATGTGCTTGTTGCTGCACAGAACGCAGAAAAACGGAGATAATCATGCGCCATTGGGTCCTGTCCTCAGTCACAGCCCTGCTTCTTGCAACCGGACCGGCTGCGGCCTTCGACATCTCCGCGATGTCCGATGCCGAGCGTGAGACCTTCCGCAAGGAAATCCGCGACTACCTTCTGGACAATCCCGAAGTGATCTTCGAGGCGGTGCAGATCCTGGAACAACGTCAGCAGCAGGCGCAGGCGGCGGCCGAAAAGGACGTCATCGCGGCAAACGCGACGGCCATTTTCGATGATGGCTATTCCTGGGTGGGCGGCAATCCCGACGGCGATGTGACGCTTGTGGAATTCATGGATTACCGCTGCAGCTTCTGCCGCCGCGCGGTGCCCGAGGTGGACAAGTTGCTGGCCAATGACGGTAATATCCGCCTGGTGATCAAGGAATTCCCGATACTGGGGGATCAATCCGTGATCATGTCGCGCTTTGCCATCGCGACGCATCAGGTGGCGGGCGACGAGGCCTACAAGCAGGTGCATGACGTGCTGATGGCCACCAATGGCGATGTGAATGACGCGCGCCTGCGGCGCATCGCGGGCGATCTGGGTCTGGATGCTGACGCGATCATGGCGCAGATGGACGCGCCCGAGGTCACACAGATCATCGCCCGCAACCGCGATCTGGCGCAAAGCCTGAATATCTCGGGCACGCCCAGCTTTGTGGTGGGCGACGAGATCCTGCGCGGCTTCCTGCCTGCCGATCAGATGGAACTGATCGTCGACGACAAGCGCGGCTAAGGCGGAAACCGACGCGGTTTCCGGTTGGAATGTGACACACATTCCGGAGAAACTGCGTCAGTTTCTCCCCAAAATCTGCATCAGATTTTGGCCTATTCCGCCGCCTGAGCGGCCGCCGCATCCAGTTCGGCGGCCTTCTTCTCGACCTGTTCGACGATGTGATCGACCATCTGGTCATTGGTCATCTTGTGGCTTTGCTTGCCCGCCAGATAGACCATGCCGGCCCCATTCCCGCCACCGGTAAAGCCCACATCGGTCATCAACGCCTCACCGGGGCCGTTCACCACGCAGCCGATGATCGACAGGCTCATGGGCGTCTTGATATGCTCCAGCCGCTTTTCCAGGATCTCGACCGTCTTGATCACGTCGAAGCCCTGCCGCGCGCAGGAGGGGCACGAGATGATGTTGACCCCGCGATGTCGCAGCCCCAGCGATTTCAGGATCTCAAAGCCCACCTTCACCTCTTCCACCGGATCGGCGGAAAGGCTCACGCGGATCGTGTCGCCGATCCCCATCCACAGAAGGTTCCCCAGCCCGATGGCCGATTTGATCGTCCCTGACACAAGCCCGCCGGCTTCGGTGATACCCAGATGGATGGGCGCATCGGTCGCCTCGGCAATGCCCTGATAGGCCGCCGCCGCCAGAAACACGTCCGAGGCCTTCACGCTGATCTTGAATTCGTGGAAATCATTGTCCTGCAGGATCTTGATGTGATCCATCCCGCTTTCGACCATGGCTTCGGGGCAAGGCTCGCCATATTTTTCCAGAAGGTGCTTTTCCAAAGACCCGGCATTCACTCCGATACGGATCGAACAGCCATGATCGCGCGCGGCCTTGATGACTTCTTTCACCCGCTCTTCGCTGCCGATATTGCCAGGATTGATCCGCAGGCAGGCCGCACCCGCCTCGGCGCTTTCGATCCCGCGCTTATAATGGAAATGGATATCCGCAACGATCGGTACGGGGCTTTCGGCAACAATCTCCTTCAGCGCCTTTGACGACGCCTCGTCCGGCACCGACACGCGCACGATATCCGCCCCTGCCTCCGCCGCCGCCTGCACCTGGGCAATCGTGCCCTTCACATCGGTGGTCAGCGTGTTGGTCATGGTCTGCACCGCGATCGGCGCATCCCCACCAACAGGGACCGTGCCCACCATGATCTGCCGTGATTTCCGGCGATAGATGTTCCGCCAGGGACGCACGTGGTTCAGCGACATAGGGGGGCCTCGTTCTGGGATCGGTCTTTGCGGCTAAGATAGGACGGGACCGGCCAAGCCGCAATGCGATGCAGACGTTAATCGGAGGGACGCAGACCGGTTACTGCCGCGCGTTATCGCCAATCGCGGCTTCGGCAACCATGCGGGCCAGGTCGCTGTCCACGTCCAGATCAGCCAGCGCCATGGTTTGGGACACATTCTCCGCCGCCAGTGCGAAATTCGACGTGACGGTGCCGCGATTGCCCACGGGGCCATAGATCGCGCCATTCAGATCGAAATAGATCGACCCGGATTCGCCCACGCGCAAGCTGGGCGGTTCTTCTGTCGCAGGCACGTCATAGGTCTGGCCGCCTTCCATGATGCCTTCGAACACCACCGTGCCATCCGCCGATGTGACGCGCACCCAGGCCGGGCGCACCGCCACCATGCGCAGCTGCGGGGCCGTGGTTTCAACCACCTGCGGAACCGAGACCGGCGCATCCCCTTCGCCCGCGCCGTTCAGCGCAAGTGTCGGTGCGCGTGGCGTCTCGGGTGCGCTGAATGCGCCGCCCAACCGCGGGTCAAGCGTGGCGATGGGTGCGTCGCGGGCCACCAGCACAGGCACGTCCAGCGCCTGAGGGCGATAAAGACGGTCCAGCGCCTCCACGCTCGGGGCGGTGAAGCCCTGCTGCTCTCCTGCTCCGGCGGCAGGGGATGTCGTGTTCAAAGGATCCAGATCGCTCAAAACGACAGGGGTCTGATCGACCGGGGCCACCTGCACCTGCTGCACCTCGCGCAGGACTGTCCAGCCGCCATAGCCCAGCCCCCCCATCAGCGCGACCAGAACCATCATCGACCCGATGGCCCGTGGTTCGATCTGCGCCAGAATGCTTTCGCCCGGCACACCATTGAAAGGCGACGCGGTTGACCCGAACGGATCGGGTGCGGGGCTGCGCCGCGCGCGCGCCGAAGCGTCCTCCCCCCGTTTGACGACAGAGGCTTCCGAGGACATGCCATGCGCCACCTCGAACCCGCTTTCGCGGCAGAACGCCTGATAGGCTTCATCGGGGTTCATGTTCAGATAACGCGCATAGGAGCGCACATAGCCTGCGATAAACCCTGGCGTGTCAAAAGCCGACGGATCGCAGTTTTCAATCGCAGCGATGTAAGAGGCCTTGATGCGCAGCTCTCGCTGCACGTCCAGCAGCGATTTGCCCATCGTCGCACGTTCACCGCGCATCACATCGCCCAGGCGCAATTCGAAATCGTCAAAGCCCTTCGGCTTTGCGATATCGTCGCTATCCGTGCGCGAGGATTTGCGCCTGATCATGCCCGTTGCCCCAATTCATCTTGTCGGGCCAGCGACGTCCCCAGCCGATTCGGCCCAACAAATCTTTCGCGGACACTACCACATAGCAGATGAAATGCACATCTCCGTGACGTCAGGCGGTCATCTCGGCACGATTCAGCGCACAATGGCTCCACAATGCATCCATCGCGCGCACCAGCGCATCCATCTCGCGCGGTCCATGCACCGGAGAGGGGGTAAAGCGCAAACGTTCCGTACCGCGCGGCACCGTCGGGAAGTTGATCGGCTGCACATAAAT
This sequence comes from Aestuariivita boseongensis, assembly GCF_001262635.1. GTDB lineage: Bacteria > Pseudomonadota > Alphaproteobacteria > Rhodobacterales > Rhodobacteraceae > Aestuariivita > Aestuariivita boseongensis. The sequence goes on along the minus strand of NZ_JXYH01000042.1, from coordinate 21,962 downwards.
GCCGAAATCTTCCAGCAGCATGTCGCTCAACTTCTTGGTGTGAACCGGATCACCGACGATCACCGGCACGATATGGCTGCCGTGATCAATGATCGGCAGGCCAAGCCCCTTCAGGCGCATCTTCAGGATCTTCGCCTGTTCCTGATGCTGCTCGCGCAGTTCAGGCGTGCGCTTGAGATACGCGACCGAGGCCGCAGCCCCTGCCGCAACCGCCGGCGGCAGCGACGTAGTAAAGATGAAGCCCGGCGCGTAAGACCTTATCGCATCACACATTTTGGCGCTTGCGGCGATATAGCCCCCCATCACGCCATAGGCCTTGGCCAGCGTGCCATTGATGATATCCAGCCGGTGCATCAGGCGGTCGCGTTCCGCAACGCCCGCGCCACGGGGGCCATACATGCCGACCGCGTGCACCTCATCGATATAGGTCAGCGCGCCGAATTCATCCGCCAGATCGCAGATCGCCTCAATCGGGCCGAAATCGCCATCCATGGAATAGATCGATTCGAAAGCGATCAGCTTGGGCGCTTCCGGATCATCGGCTTCCAGAAGCTCACGCAGGTGGTCCAGATCGTTGTGCCGGAAAATCCGCTTGGCCCCGCCATTGCGGCGCACACCTTCGATCATCGAAGCATGGTTCAGTTCGTCGGAATAAATGATCAGACCTGGGAACAGCTTGGGCAGCGTGCTCAGCGTCGCGTCATTGGCGATATAGGCCGAGGTGAACAGCAGCGCCGCTTCCTTGCCATGCAGGTCGGCCAGTTCGGCCTCCAACCGCTTGTGATAGACCGTTGTGCCCGAGATATTCCGCGTCCCGCCCGAGCCTGCGCCCGTGGCGTCAATCGCTTCGTGCATGGCCTCCAGAACCACGGGATTCTGCCCCATGCCCAGGTAATCGTTGCCGCACCACACTGTGATCGGTTGTTGCGTGCCGTCCGGCCGTGTCCAGATCGCATGCGGGAACTGGCCCTTGCTGCGCTCGATATCAATAAAGGTCCGGTACCGGCCCTCTTCGTGCAGACGTTCAATCGCCTGGTCCAGCTTGGCGGTATAGTCCACCGGCGCCTCCTGGTCTTTTTTCATTTGCCTTCCAAAGGGGTGGGCAACATGCAAACGGCAGTCATCTTTCAGATCCTGACCCGAATATAGGTCGCGCCCCCCGTGTTCAACTCAATACCGACGGGCGCGGTGTCGCAGCCTTGATCTGGATCAAGGGTTTTCGCCAAAGGGCCTCTGGACACTGCGCTGCCCTCGGCTAGGCTCAGCGCCAAACTACCCCGAAACCGGAGTTACCCATGTCCCTTGACGCTGTCCTTGCCCGGATCGATTCCGATCTGCCCGCCGCTACCGAGCGCCTGCTTGAGCTGTTGCGAATCCCCTCAATCTCGACCGACCCGGCGTTCAAGGCCGATTGCGACACGGCGGCCGACTGGCTTGTGAAAGACCTGCAAAGCCTGGGGGTTGAGGCCGCCAAACACCCCACCCCCGGCCATCCGATGGTGATGGGCCATATCGCCGGCGACGGACCGCATCTGCTGTTTTACGGCCATTACGATGTGCAGCCGGTCGATCCGCTGAAGCTGTGGGATCGCGACCCGTTCGATCCGCAGGTGGAAGACACGCCCAAAGGCCCCGTGATCCGTGGACGCGGCGCCGCGGATGACAAGGGGCAGCTGATGACCTTCGTGGAAGCCTGCCGGGCGTGGAAAGCGGTGAACGGCGCCCTGCCCTGCGCGATCACTTTCTTTTTCGAAGGGGAAGAGGAATCAGGCTCGCCCTCGCTCATCCCCTTCATGGAAGAGCACAAGGACGCGCTGAAAGCCGACCTGGCGCTGATCTGCGACACCGGCCTGTTCGACAGCCGTGTGCCTGCGATCACCACGATGCTGCGTGGCCTTCTGGGGGAAGAGCTTACCATCACCGGCCCCAGCAAGGACCTGCATTCGGGCATGTATGGTGGCGCGGCGCGAAACCCGATCCGGGTTCTGTCGAAGATCATCGCGTCGCTGCATGACGACACGGGCCGCATCACGGTGCCGGGGTTTTACGACGGCGTGCCCGAAATCTCAGACGAGTTGCGCGCGCAATGGGACGGTCTGAATTTCGACCATGGCGCGTTTCTGGGCGATGTTGGTCTAAGCCAGCTGGCAGGCGAAGAAGGGCGCAGCGCGCTGGAAATGCTGTGGTCACGGCCCACCTGCGAGGTGAACGGGATCAGCGGCGGCTACGAGGGGGACGGGTTCAAGACCGTGCTGCCCTCGAAAGCCAGCGCCAAGATCAGTTTCCGCCTGGTGGGCGATCAGGACCCCTTCGCGATCCGCGAAAGCTTCCGCAAGATGGTCACCGACATGCTGCCGCCCGATTGCTCGGTCGAGTTCCACGACCACGGCGCATCGAAAGCGGGTCAGTTCGACACCTCGGATCCCGCCTTCGAGGCCGCGCGCCAGGCGCTGAGCGACGAATGGCCCGACCCGGCCGCCTATATCGGCTGCGGCGGGTCGATCCCGATTGCGGGCCATTTCGTGAATATCACCGGCACCACGCCCATGCTGATCGGCTTTGGCAAGGATGACGACCAGATCCATTCGCCGAATGAGAAATACGATATGGAAAGCTTTCACAAAGGCATCCGGTCCTGGGCGCGTGTGCTGGATGCATTGACCTGATCCGATTGTGCGCGTTCCGCGCACTCTTTTTGCTGTGATGGGGGCTCTGCCCCCGGCCCTGCGGGCCTCCCCCGCCGGTATTTGGAAAGAGAAGAAGATCAGGAAAGGGCTTTGATCCGCCGTTCGCGCCAGACGATGTAGAAGCCGCTGGCAACGATGATCGCCGCGCCCGCGAAGACGCTGGGCGCGGGCCATTCGTCAAAGAGCGTATAGCCCCAGAAGATCGAGAAGATCATGAGCACATATTCAAACGGCGCCACGGTCGAGGCCGGAGCCTGCCGATAGGCCTGGGAGATGAAATAGCCGATGCCCGCCGACAATGCGCCCAATGCGATCAGAAAGGGCCAGTCCTGCGCATCGGGCCAGCGCCAGGCCATCAAAAGAAAACGCAGGCTGTCATTGCTGGCCAGCGGCTCCCATTTGCCGTCGCCCGCAATCAGGAACATGGCCGAGGTGAACAGAAGGAACGCCAGCTGCAGATAGAGCGCTAGCGCGGCGGCGCTTGTCGCCTGCCCCAGTTTCCGCGTCAGCACCGCGGCCGAGGCATAGCCCGCCGCCGCCACAACCGGCAGAATGGCAACCCAGCCCAGACCGCCGCCCAGTTCCGGTGCGACCATGACCAGAACGCCCAGAAACCCCACCGCAATGGCTGCAAGCCGGCGCAGGCCCACCGGTTCGCCCAGAATGGGGATCGACAAAAGCGTCACGAAGAAGGGCGCGACGAAGTAAAGCGCCGTAACCTTTGCCAGCGGCATCACGATGAAGGCGGCGTAAAGCGTGGTATTGGCCATCACGATCAGCGCCGCGCGCAGCATATGCAGGCCCGGCGTTTTCGTGCGGATCTGCGCAAAGCCCCCGGTGCGCCAGATCAGGATCAGGATCACCAGACAGGCGATTCCGTTGCGGATGAACACGATCTGATGCAGCGGATAAGACAGCCCGATCAGCTTGATCAGCGCGTCATTGACCGAAATGCAGAACATCGCCGCGATCATGAAGGAGATGCCCAGGCCAGGGGCATTGCGCATCCTTTGCATATGCGGGCTCTTCCTTCGATCTCTGCAAGGCCGTATTCCGGCGATCTAGACCGCAGCGGTCGCCGCAACGCAAGGAGAAAGCCCCATGTCCATCCTGCCCGGCTTTACCGACCATCGCTTTGCCGGTGGTCCTGTCGAAATTGCCTATTCCATGGCGGGCTCGGGCGCGCCGCTTCTGCTGCTGCATGGGTTTCCGCAAACGCGCGCCATGTGGCGCGGGATCGCGCCTGTGCTGGCCGAACGGTTCACCGTGATCGCACCGGATCTGCGCGGATACGGCGCGAGCGGCACGCCCGAGGGGGTGGAGGCGATGAGCTTCCGCAATATGGCCGCCGATCCGGTGGCGCTGATGCGGTCGCTGGGATTTGATCGGTTTCACGTTGTGGGCCATGACCGGGGCGCGCGCACGGGCCATCGCATGGCGCTGGATGCGCCTGATGCGGTGGCATCGCTCACGGTGATGGATATCGTGCCAACGCATCTTCTGCTGGACCAGCTGACGCAACAGGTCGCCAAGGATTACTATCACTGGTTCTTCCTGGCCCAGCCCACGCCATTTCCCGAAACGCTGATCGGTCATGACCCCGATCTTTACTTTGAGCGCTGTCTTCTGGGCTGGGGAAAGGCCAGCCTGGATCAGTTCGACGAAAAGGCGCTTGAGGCCTATCGCGCGGCGTGGCGCAAGCCGGGGACGATCCACACGATGTGCAACGATTACCGCGCTGCGATCGAGGTGGATTTTCACCACGACGCCGCCGATCTGGATCGTCAGGTGACCTGCCCTGCGCTGGTGCTTTACGGGGCCGACGGGCCCATGGCGAAAACCTATGATGTGGGCGGTACCTGGGCGGACCGGCTGGCCGATATGCGATCCGCCGCGATCCCGGGCGGGCACTTCTTTCCCGACCAGAATCCTGGCGACACCATTGCCGCCTTGGTGGATTTTCTTTCCACGATAGAGACTTAGAAGATCCCGTTGAACCGCTCGGGCAACAGGTATTGCGTCCCGTAATCGGGGCGGGCGAACTGCCAGAAGCCGGTCTCTCCGCGCGGGGACCAGCTGCGATGCATCTCATCGCGGATGGGGGTCAGGTCAAAGCCCTCCTGCATGTCCAGATCGGCAAAGGCTTCAAAGACCTCGCGATCCTCGCCCCGGTCTTCGGCAAACCAGTGGCGACCGATCGCGGCGTCCTTGAAACCCACGCCGATGGCCTGGGTGACCGCGTTGCGGTGATCCATCGCCTTCGCATAGGCCGCGAAATCGCAGAATTTCAGGTGGAACAGATACATATGTTCCGGCGTGATCAGCTCGGGGAAGGCGGTGTAGTGCCCGCCGCGTGCGATCTTGGTTCCGGCAGAGATCGCGCAGGGTTTCGAATAATGCGGCGCGGGGCGCACATGGCGGCGCGGGCCCAGCACGGTGCCGGTGATCGGATCCGGTTCGCAGTCGATCCGGTGGATCACCTCAAGACCCACGGGCGTCAGCACCCGGCGCGGCTTGGATTGGGACAGGAATTCGCGCAGATCCATCCCGCAATCGGGGTCCATCACCACCAGTTCATCAACATCGCCGACAACCACGTAATCGTAATATGACCGCAGCCCCATGACGAAATTGTTCAGCATCCGCCACCGCTTCATGTCGAAATTCTTGTGGTGGATGCCGGGGATGCCGATGATGTTGCATCCTTCGGCCATACGCGCGACCTCTTCGCCGCGCCCGTGGTTCACGATATAGCAGTTCTCGCGCCCGAACATCCCGCCGTAATAGCGCAGCCAGATATCCAGAAAGAACGGATCATCCCGCACCATGGTGACGATTGCGATTTCCGGCATTCTGCTTGCCCCTTGCCCGATATGTTCCGGGTTCTGCCCGTGATCTGTTCTGTGTTTACCTCAAACCAGTCCGGTGTAGAATCCCCTAAAAAGAGAACACGCCAGGGGCCGAGCCTGATGACAGACCCAAGCGCCATCAGCGCAGATATGCAGACGCAAGGCTATCATTTCCGCCTGTGCGGGGACGGGCCACCCGACATGTATCAGGTGCTGGGCGAGCGGGCGAGCGGCACGAACCTGATCCGGAAGATCATCCAGCGCAACGCGCGCATCTTTCGCACCGAAGGGCTGGGTTGGAAACACGGCTTTCCCACCATGGTGGCCATCCCGCGCGATCTGCTGGTGGTCTGCGCCTTCCGCAACGCCGAAGACTGGGCGATATCCATGTATAAGCGGCCCTGGCATGCGCATCCAAATATGCAGGCGCTTGGCTTTTCCGACTTTCTGCGCGCGCCCTGGCTGTCGATCGTGGACAGGCCCGCGGATTTCGAAATGATCCACCATGAAATGAAGGTCGAAGGGATGGATCTGCAATTCGACCGCCATCCCCTGACCGGGGAAAGGTTCGGCAACCTCTTTGCCCTGCGCCGCGCGAAGATGGAGGCGCTGTTGGGCATGCTGAATCGCGATTGCCATATCGCGCTGGTGAAACTGGAACCCTTTCTGGCCGACCCCGAAGCGTTCATGACGGATTTTCGCGCCTTCTACGGTCTCGATCCCAAACGGGAAGACTTCCGCATGCCGTCCCGGCGCATGGGAAACAACTTCAACCCGTCTGTCGAAAACCGGGATCCTGCGCCAGAACGGCTGTCCGAGGATGACCGCGCCTTCATGCTTTCGCAGCTGAACATGCCATTGGAAACCGCGCTTGGTTACAGCTACTGACCGGGCACCACAGCGGCATGCGCCATCGCCAAAGCCACTGCGCGAAATGACGTTTGATTTTTTGGGTAAATGGCGCGGTTGACGGGGCTCGAACCCGCGACCCCCGGCGTGACAGGCCGGTACTCTAACCAACTGAGCTACAACCGCGCATCATGTGCCCTGCCCGGGCCGGGTGTGGTGGCAGCGGTGGCGCGGTTGACGGGGCTCGAACCCGCGACCCCCGGCGTGACAGGCCGGTACTCTAACCAACTGAGCTACAACCGCTCACTGCCCGTTCGGCGAACCGAACGTCTGGACCTAATATGGCGCGGCCCCTGCCCCGTCAAGCAAACAAATGCATCGCAGGGGCCGATTTCTTGCATGGCAATCGCTGAGGCCGATCACCGTTCGGGCAGCGGAATGAATTCTGTGTCGTCCCCAACCGGCAGGCTGAAACGCCCATGCGCCCAATCGCCTGCGCGCCAGGCCTCTTTCGCGGCGTCGATCTTGTCCTTGGACGAGGCCACGAAGTTCCACCAGATATGGCGCGATCCATTCAGCGTCGCCCCGCCCAGCAGCATCAGACGCGCACCCTGATCGCCCGCTTTCAGGCTGATGGAATCGCCGGGGCGGAACACCATCATGCGCCCGGCTTCAAAGCGGTCGCCGGCGACGGAGACCTCACCTTCCACCACATACACCCCACGGTCCTCGTGATCATCGGGCAAGGGGATGGACGCGCCGGGTTGCAGCACCGCATCGGCATAAAACATCTCGGACGCGACCTTGACCGGTGCCCTTTCGCCATAGGCATTGCCCAGGATCAGACGCACCTCTTTCCCCTCGCCTTCGAAGAACGGAAGCGCTTCTTTCGGCTGATGCTCGAAATAGGCGGGGTCATCCTCGTTCTCTTCGGGCAGGGCCACCCAGGTCTGAATACCGAAAAACGGCATCGGATCGATCTGGGTGTCATCATCGGTGCGTTCGGAATGGGTAATGCCATGCCCCGCGACCATCCAGTTCACGGCACCGGGTTCAATCCAGCTGTCTGTGCCCAGGCTGTCGCGGTGATGCATCCGCCCGCGATAGAGATAACTGATCGTGGCCAGCCCGATATGCGGGTGCGGGCGCACATCCATGCCCTTGGTGGGCAGAAATTCGGCCGGACCCATCTGATCGAAGAAGATGAAAGGCCCCACCATCTGCCGCCTTGGGGCCGGCAGGGCGCGGCGCACCTCGAACCCACCCAGATCGCGGGCGCGGGGGACTATGACGGTTTCGATTCCATCCACAGCGTCGCCAATGGGGACATCGGGATCAAGTACGGGGTTCCAGCTCATCTCAAGCGCTCCTAAACTCGGGTTGGCTTCAAGATAGGTGACGTTCCCGCGCACAGAAACCCACATAGAATGCGATGCGCTGTGCGAATACTCACAAATCCTCATTGAATGCCGCGATCAGCTGACACCACAAGGGTTTAACGCAGCCTCAAAGCTGGGTTCGGCAGATCGCAATGGGAAGAAATGGTGGGTCGTGAGAGGCTCGAACTCCCGACATCTTCGGTGTAAACGAAGCGCTCTACCAACTGAGCTAACGACCCGCAGGACGTCCTTTACAAAAGCCGATCCATCGGCGCAAGACCCTTCTGATAGCTGAAGGCCCTCGCCGCCAAAGGCCGCTCAGTCGGGCGCGCGCAGCACGGTCTCCTGCCCGTTCTCCAGCGCATAAACCACACCCTGCAGGTTATCGAGCCGCCGCATCGCATCCCCGTCCAGCCCCCGCAGGATCGCACGCGCCACCTGCCCCCACAGACCATGCGCCACAATCACCGTGGGTTCGGTCAGCTCGTCCAGAACCGCGCGGATCCGGGCGTGAAATGCATCCAGCCCCTCGCCGCCCGGCGCGTGGGCAAAAAGCTCCAGCGCGGTCATCTGATCGTTCACCTGATCGGGCCAGCGCGCCAGCACATCATCGTAATAAAGCCCCTGCCAGTCACCGGCATGGATTTCCATCAGCCGCGCGTCGGTTGCGAAAGGATACTCCCCAAGCGCAATCCGCGCCGTATCGCGAGCGCGCAACAAAGGCGAGGCCACACAGCGCGGGCCATGTTTCGCAAGGATCGGCGCCATGATCTTCGCCTGCTCGGCCGCATGCCAGCGCCCCTGTTCACTCAGCAGCGACTCCGATTGGCCTTGAATCCGCCGCACCGCGTTCCATTCGGTCTGCCCGTGGCGCAGAAACCAGATTTTAGGAAAACTCATCGGCAGGCCCTCGTCACACCAAATCCCGCGGGTCACCACCCGCCTGTCACGTCACCTGCATCAGAAAAGTAAATGGTGGGTGATAAGAGATTCGAACTCCTGACATCTTCGATGTGAACGAAGCGCTCTACCACTGAGCTAATCACCCTTGGGCGCACCAATTAGCCTCGCACGCCTTCAGTTGCAAGTGCCTCTTGACCAAGAATTCGCAGCCCGTGATCCGGGCCAGACGCTATCGGGAAAAAGCATCCAGGCAATGTGTCTATTCGGCGGCGTGCAATCCGCCATCGGCGGATGTCTCGGGCGGTGAGTCTTTCGGCTGGCGCACGCGGCAGACAATCACCGTTCCGTTGGATTTTTCTTCCTGACGCGCGATCTTCAGCTTGCCAAAGGGTTTCAGGTTCAGTTCGCGCCCGTCGGCCAGGGCCTCCCCCAGAACGGCAAGCGCCGCTTCGATGGCGGGCTTGGCGTCTTTCTTCTTCGCGCCGGACCGTTCGACCACCAGCTCGATCAGCTCTTTCTTGCGCAGAGCCGGTTTGGCCACAGTGGCTTCCTTCACCTCGACCAGTTTGGGTGTCACCGCCGGCGTTTTGCCGGAGGCGCGCCGCGTGGCGGTCGATGTCGCTGTTCTGGGCTTTTTCGCCTTGGACTTCGCCGCAGTGGATTTGGATGTTTTGCGCGTGGCCGTCGTGGCCCGCGTGCCTGATTTCGCTGTCATACTACTCGCCTTGATGATTATTTTCTTTGTTATGGTCACAACTTAACGAAAATCCTGCCGGTTTTCCACCGATTTCCCTCGGAAGCAAATGTCGGCCCGGCCCGACCGGCATGATGTTGGAAAGACGCGCCAAGCTTCTCTGGCATTCAGAAACTTTGAAAAAAAACGCATTAACTTTGAAAAAAAACGCATTCTTGGTACCTTCGAGCCGAAGCACATTTTCTGCTTCGCTGCCAAAACCAAATTATCTGGGGATACGCATATGTTGAAAAAGACACTATTGGCGACAACGGTCGTGGCTTTCAGCGCCACAGCCGCTTTTGCAGAAGGCGGAGAAATGACACCACGCATGACGGCTGCACAGATCGAAACATATTCGACACAATCCGCCGAATTTCAGGGAAGCAGCGCAGGGATCATATTGCCGCTCTTTCTTCTGGTGTTGGTCGGCATCGCCTTGTTCGGAGGCGGCGACAAAACGATGTCTTACTCATATGTGTCAGCGGGCTAAACCGCTCCTGCTACGCAGATACATGATGTGAGGCGCTTGTCCCGGGGCATTCCGGGGCAGGCAAGGATAGTTTTTGACGAAAGCACAGGGTTTATTTAGGCTATCTTCAATATGTCCCGCCAATATCTGGTAATCATGTAACCAAGGGTAGAAGATATGCTCAAGAACTCGCTCCTGGCCGCTTCGCTGGCTTTTGTCGCTCCCGCCGCGTTCGCAGAAACAGACAATGCTGCGCCCCGGATGACTGCAGATCAGATCGAAACCTTTTCGACCCAATCCGCCGATCTGCAAGGCAGCAGCGCGGGTGTGATCCTGCCGCTCATGCTTCTGATCCTTGTTGCTGCTGCGGTCACCGGGGGCGATTAAGCTCCCCGACTTGCCCCCGTTGCGCGTTTCGATCTGTCCGCGGGCACGCCCTGCGGGCGTCGACGTGGTCTGTCCCATCAGTCTCTGATGCGACAACGGTCTGGCCCGTTTTTTCTGGCTTAGTTTGTCAATCTTGATAAGCTCTCCACGGGCAGTTCAACTTTACTTGAACGTTTGGGGGATACGAAAATGTTGAAAAATCTGCTTTTGGCGACAACGCTCGCCAGCTTTGGGAGCACAGCGGCCTTGGCCGGTGAGAAAGCACCGCAACCCCGCATGACCGCGGAAGAAATCGAAACATTCTCGACGCAGTCGGCGGATTTTCAGGGAAGCAGCTCAGGCATCGTCCTGCCCCTGTTCCTTATGACAATCATCATCATCGCGTTGGTGGGCGGCGGTGACTATCGTCCCATGAGAATAGTGCCCGAGTAAGAACCGGTGTAACCAATGTGAAAAGCCGCCCCATATCCGGGGCGGCTTTGCTGTGTTCACAGTTTGCGACCGTCTGTTAATGCGCCGTCGCACCGGACCCGGATGTGGCCGAGGCTGCGGCAGTCGCCGCAGCCGCCTCTTCCGCGGCTTCGTCCCATTCCACCGGTTCCGGTTCCCCGACAAGCGCCAGTTTCAGAACTTCGGACACGTGGGTGACGGGAATAATCTCCAGCCCCTCTTTCACATTGTCCGGGATCTCCGGCAGGTCTTTTTCGTTCTCTTCCGGGATCAGCACGGTTTTGATACCGCCCCGCAACGCCGCCAGCAGTTTTTCCTTCAAACCACCGATGGGCATGGCGTTGCCGCGCAACGACACCTCGCCGGTCATGGCGATGTCCTTGCGCACCGGAATGCCTGTCAGCACCGACACGATCGAGGTCACCATCGCCAGACCCGCCGAAGGTCCGTCCTTGGGCGTTGCACCATCCGGCACGTGCACGTGGATGTCCCATTTCTCGAACTGAGGCGGCTTCACCCCAATCTGCGGGCTGATCGAGCGCACGTAAGAACTGGCCGCATCGATGGATTCCTTCATCACATCGCCCAGTTTGCCCGTGGTCTTCATCCGGCCCTTGCCCGGCAGGCGCAGCGCTTCGATGCTCAGAAGTTCTCCACCGACCGAGGTATAGGCCAGACCAGTGACCACACCGACCTGATCTTCCTTCTCGGCCAGACCAAAGCGGTATTTCGGCACACCCAGGAAATCATCGAGATTTTCGGCAGTTACAACAACTTCCTCAACCTCTTTCTTGATGATCTTCGTCAGCGCTTTCCGCGCCACCTTGGCGATCTCCCGCTCCAGGTTCCGCACACCCGCCTCGCGGGTATAGGTGCGGATGATCGCGGTCAGCGCATCATCGGTCAGCGTGAACTCACCCTTCTTGAAGCCGTGGTTCTTGATCTGCTTGCCGATCAGGTGCTGTTTAGCGATCTCGGCCTTCTCGTCCTCGGTGTAGCCGGCCAGCGGAATGATCTCCATCCGGTCCAGAAGCGGGCCCGGCATGTTGTAGGAGTTCGACGTGGTCAGGAACATCACGTTCGAGAGGTCGTATTCCACCTCCAGATAGTGATCCACAAAGGTCGAGTTCTGTTCCGGATCCAGCACTTCCAGCATGGCGGATGCAGGATCACCGCGGAAATCCTGCCCCATCTTGTCGATTTCATCGAGCAGGATCAGCGGGTTGGTCGTCTTCGCCTTTTTCAGCGCCTGGATGATCTTGCCGGGCATCGAGCCGATATAGGTCCGGCGGTGCCCCCGGATCTCGGATTCATCGCGCACGCCACCCAACGAGATGCGAATAAACTCGCGCCCCGTGGCCTTGGCAACCGATTTCCCAAGCGAGGTTTTACCCACACCCGGGGGGCCCACCAGACACATGATCGGGCCTTTCATCTTCTTGGACCGTTGCTGAACCGCCAGATATTCCACGATCCGCTCCTTGACCTTCTCCAGGCCATAGTGATCGGCATCCAGAATATCCTGCGCCCGGTTCAGATCCTTCTTCACGCGGGATTTCGTGCCCCACGGGATCGACAGCATCCAATCCAGGTAATTGCGCACCACGGTCGCCTCGGCGCTCATGGGCGACATGTTTTTCAGCTTTTTCAGCTCGCCTTCGGCCTTTTCCTTGGCCTCTTTGCTCAGCTTGGTCTTGGCGATGCGCTCTTCCAGCTCGGCGATTTCGCCTTCGCCATCCTCGCCGTCGCCCAGCTCGCGCTGAATGGCTTTCATCTGCTCATTCAGGTAATATTCACGCTGGGTCTTCTCCATCTGGGATTTGACCCGCGTTTTGATCTTCTTTTCGACCTGCAGCACGCTCATTTCGCCCTGCATCAGGCCATAGACCTTCTCAAGCCGCTCGGACACGGACAGCGTCTCAAGCAGTTCCTGCTTTTGATGCACTTCAATTCCCAGATGGCCCGACACTAGGTCAGCCAGCTTCGCAGGCTCGGTCGTCTCCCCAACGGCGGCCAGCGCCTCTTCGGGGATGTTCTTGCGCACCTTGGCATAGCGTTCGAATTCCGCGCTGACCGTGCGCACCAGCGCCTCGGTCGTGGTCAGATCGCCCGGCGTTTCGGTCAGGTATTCGGCCCGCGCTTCGAAGAAGTTCTCGTTTTCGACGAATTCGGTGATCTTCACCCGCGCCTGGCCTTCCACCAGCACTTTCACGGTGCCATCGGGCAGCTTCAGAAGCTGCAGCACATTGGCCAGCACGCCCGCGCGGTAAATGCCGTCGGCATCGGGATCATCCACGCCCGGATCGACCTGGCTTGACAGCAGGATCTGCTTGTCATCGGCCATCACCTCTTCCAGCGCGCGCACCGATTTCTCGCGACCCACGAAGAGGGGTACGATCATATGCGGGAACACCACGATATCGCGCAACGGCAAAACCGGGTAGGATGCGTTCAGGGGTTCTTGCATGCTCTTTCCTTATCATTGGCAAGATGGCTCGGTCCCTCTTCGAGGCAACACCCGCCATCTCCTTTACGGACTATTAAACTGTGCCTGATCAGTGCCTGTTTCAAGCCAGCGCTTGCATCAAGAATGCCTGCGCGCTTGGACAGGTGCAATCCGCCTTTGGGAAAATGGTCAAAAAAGACTGATCTTTTCCACAGAAAATCGCAGGTGCGATCAATGCCTGCCCTCAGACCGGCGCCCGAATATGACAGCGCAGGGTCAAAGATGCAGAAACTGACGCAGGCGCAGCCAGATAACAACGCGACACTCTTAAAAAACGCGCCGCATCCTGCGTCAGTTTTTAGGCGAACACCGCGTCAATATCCGCCGCCTGTCTCATGCAAGGATGATCGCCGCCATGGCACCCGCAAAAACCCAAGCAATTGTAAACAAAACGAAATGCATGCCGGCATCTCCCCAGATGACACGGTCAGTTTAGCGATGCTGCGCGCGGCTCATATGGTGGAATTCCTGACCTTGTAGGTCAGCCTGGGTTCAACTCACGCGTTTCCTTCGCAGAAAGGCTGCGTTCCTGCGCGATGGATTGGCGCAACACCGTCTCTTCCGCGCCGCGGCCCCAGCCGAAGGCCGTTTGATAGGCATAGCCTTCCACGCTGCCCGTCCGGTAGACAACGCCCGACATGCTCTGGCGTTCATCCTCCCGGCGATCCAGCACAAAGACGCGCGCGCCGCACACCATCTGCCCGGCACCGCGCGCGGGCAAAGACCCGGTACATGTCTCACCGCTTTGCGAAGTCATCTCGATCTCGGCGGCCCCGGACATGCGGCCCAGCATCGTTCCGGCATAGACCTGTTCGGTATCGGCCACATTCACGACCATCTTCGCGGGAAAGGTGATGGTCGTCAGCCCGGACAGCTGCGCATCGTTGTTTGCGGCGGCGATCATTACGGGCACCTCGCATCCCGGCAGGCCGAATGCGGCCACTAGGGCAAGCGTCAGTTTGAATTTCATCGGATGGTCCTTCTTCGCGTCTTCTGCGCCGCCACCATGAGAGAACATCTCAATGAAATCAACGAAATGACGCTAAAGAGGATCAATATCGCCCTGCTCCCGCCCCCTTAAGACGAGGCCCACCAGTCGGCAAACCCGCCCCCAGCAAACGCCTGGTGCGACCAGATCCCGCGCAAACCCGCGCCGTGCGGGATCAGCCCTGCCTGTCGCGTTTGTCGCGCAGCGCCCAATACACCGCCAGAGCCGCCGCAGCGCATCCAAAGACAAAGAAAATCATGCCGGTACTGCGCACACCCATCCAGGACGTCACAGCCATCATCACAAAGAAAATCACCGAAAAAATGGCCATGCGCCATTTCATCTCCCGCGGGGTGGTTTTTTGAAAGATCGGCAAAGCGTCCTCCTTTTGACTTGTTCCGCTCGCGCGGCGGTCCACCGATCACAGAGGATCAATATCGCCCTGTTCCCGGCCACGGTGAAACGCGGACTGCCACGCCGCGAATGTGCCTTGCGCGATTGCGGTGCGCATTTCAGACATAATATCCTGATAATACTGCAGATTATGCCAGGTCAACAGCATGGAGCTGATGATCTCCTGGCTGCGAAACACATGATGCAGATAAGCGCGCGAGTAATTCCGGCAGGCCGGGCAGCCGCAGTTTTCATCCAGCGGGCGCGGATCATCCTGATGGCGCGCGTTCTTAATGTTCAGCACACCCATCCGCGTGAATACCTGCCCCGTCCGCCCCGAGCGTGAGGGCAACACGCAATCCATCATGTCGATGCCACGCGCCACGGCGCCCACGATGTCATCGGGCTTGCCCACACCCATCAGGTATCGCGGCTTGTCGGCGGGTAATTGCCCCGGCGCATAATCCAGACAGCCGAACATCGCCTCCTGCCCCTCGCCCACGGCCAGGCCGCCAATGGCATAGCCTTCAAATCCGATCTCCTGCAAAGCCCCGGCGCTTTCGGCGCGCAGATCCTCTTCCAGCCCGCCCTGCTGGATACCGAACAGCGCATGGCCCGGCCGGTCTCCAAACGCCTCACGCGACCGCTTGGCCCAGCGCATCGACAGGCGCATGCTTTGCGCGATGCGGTCCCGGTCCGCGGGCAAGGCGGGGCATTCATCGAAACACATCACGATATCGCTGCCCAGAAGGCGCTGGATCTCCATCGACCGTTCCGGTGTCAGCGCATGTTTCGACCCGTCGATATGGGATTTGAAGGTCACGCCCTCTTCGGTCAGCTTGCGCAGGCCCGCAAGGCTCATCACCTGAAAGCCCCCGCTATCGGTCAGGATCGGCCCGTCCCAGTTCATGAACCTGTGCAAGCCGCCCAGCCGGTCGATCCGTTCGGCCGTAGGGCGCAGCATCAGGTGATAGGTGTTGCCCAGAATGATATCCGCACCGGTCTGGCGCACGCTTTCGGGCATCATCGCCTTGACCGTCGCGGCTGTGCCCACCGGCATGAAGGCAGGCGTGCGGATCTCACCGCGCGGGGTTCGGATCACCCCGGTGCGCGCCGCCCCATCCGTGGCGTTCAGTTGAAATTCGAATGTCGCAGCCATGGGCAGGCCTCATCTTTCACAAGTCCGCGCCTTCTGCGCCAAATCCTGCCGCTTGCCAAGGCGTGCAAGGTCTTCTGTGCATTTCCGTAAGCCGCCTGTGCGGAAATCTTCACAAAAGCTTCGTTCACATTTGGGCCACGGTACTTACGTCCCCTTCACCAATCCCAAGGAGACCCCAAGCATGACATCTCGGACATCAGCTGCCCTGTCGGCCACAGCGCTCTGCGCAGCGCTTGCGACCCCGGCATTTGCAGGCCCCACTTATGAAAACGCCTCGGGCGGTTCAGTCACCTTTTATGGCCAGTTCAACCCTTCGTACCTGTCCTTCGACGATGGCGGGACAACCACGAACACGTTCGCGGACAATGCGGCGTCCAACACACGCGTGGGCTTTTTGCTTCGCCAACCCTTTGGCGAAAATGAACTGCGCTTCCGCTTTGAAAGCGGTCTGGGTTTGCGCCCCACCAGCGGCATCAGCCAAACCATGACACCCGGCGGCATCGAATGGGATCGCACCGATCTGCGTCACGTGGATTTGCAGTTTGAAACCGCGCGCGCCGGCACGTTCTATTTCGGTCAGGGCAGCATGGCCTCGGACGGGATCGGGGATCGGTCGCTCTCAGGTACGGGCCTGGCCACATCCGTCTCTATCGGAGATATCGCCGGCGGGTTTGAATTGCGCACAACCGGCGGCGCGCTCTCGGGCATCCAGATCGGTGACGCATTCGCCAATCTCGACGGCAGCCGCCGGGGCCGGATCCGCTATGACACCCCGAATTTCAGCGGCTTCACACTCAGCGTAGCCTATGGCCAGGACATCCTGACACGGGGCAACTCGGATGACTTCTATGATGTGGGTCTGGGATACGAGGCCGAGATTTCCGGCGGCATGGAGATTGAGGCAGGCCTTGGCTACCAGGTTCGCGAACGCGACGGGTCTCCTGATCGCGAAGATGTGTTCGGGTCGATCACGGTTGCCATGCCCTCGGGCTTTAACGCCACCTTCGCTGCAGGCGACCGCAACACGGGCGGGGATTACCATTACGCCAAGTTCGGCTATCGGATGAACGTCCTGCCCATCGGCGAAACGGCGGTCTCGATCGACTATTATTCGGGGTCCGATTTCGTATCGCTCGGCGATGACGCGGAAAGCTTTGGCATCGGCATCGTGCAAGACTTCGACAACCACAATATCGAGGCCTATTTCGGCTATCGCCAATACAGCTATGACGACGTTTCGGCGACATCCTATCAAGATGCGCAAAGCGTTGTCTTGGGCGCACGGATAAGCTTCTGATCCGCCACGATCTCAGGCCGCGTCTTGCCAGAGGGGCGCGGCCTTGTTCCGCGCTCGGGCATCACAGGCGCGCGCCGCCCCCCCCTTTGTCCCGCATCATCGCAAGGATCGCCTTGCGATATGCGTGTTGCGCAGCCCCGTCATAGCCGTCGCGCAGATCCATTGCAGCAAGCTTTGCCGCCGCTGCAATGGCAGACCGCTCCCAAAGCTCGGATATGATGTCGAGTATGGTCTCAGCACTCCGCTTCTTTTTCGGTACCATGCGCACCGAAGTCAGACCTTCGGCGGCGCGCAGGGCGTTGGACAATTGCTCGTGATGCATCGGCAGCGCGACAACCGGCAAGCCGGCCAGCACCGCAAGCGCAAGCGTTCCGGCCTGCCCGGCGC
Organism: Aestuariivita boseongensis; assembly: GCF_001262635.1. Classification (GTDB taxonomy): domain Bacteria; phylum Pseudomonadota; class Alphaproteobacteria; order Rhodobacterales; family Rhodobacteraceae; genus Aestuariivita; species Aestuariivita boseongensis. The sequence goes on along the minus strand of NZ_JXYH01000042.1, from coordinate 4,523 downwards.
ACAGAACCATGCGGCTGCGGCGCACGATTTCTTCGCGGGGCAGCGGCGCCGGTGCGATCGAAAGGCAGGGATTTTCCTGCAAACGCCTGGCCATGTCAGGCGTCAGACCCGGTGCCACAAGACAGGCTTTGAACGGCAAGCGGCACAGCGCGTCCTGGATGGCGGGCTCGGTCAGTTCCAACCCTGAAAAATAGATGAAGATCTCCTCGCCCGATCCCCCTGACAAGGGCGGCATGGAATCAAAGGGCAACACAAGCGGGAGATTACGGGCCCCGTCATACGGGTCCCAGATCGAGACGCCATGAGGCAATGACAGATCGGCGGCATAGACCTCAGGAAGCCGCGCCAGTGGCGGCACACCAAGCGGGCCCAGCGTTGCATTCACGCACGCGCAAATCGCGTCCTCAGACGGGGCTGGCTCCCCGGACACCGGCGCAAGCAGCGCGGCCTGATCTCGGCTCAGCAGTTCCGGAAAGCACGGCAAGGTGGCAGGAGGCGAACCAAAAGCGGCGCCAACAGCCACCGTGGGAATACCCAGCGCACGGGCGGCCAAAAGCGCCGTGGGTGCATAATCCGCCACGACAAGGGCGGGCTTGATTGTCTGCAGCGCCAAAGCCCACCAGTCGAACTGTGCCTTCAGGACCTCAGGCTCGCCATAGCCGCGATTGTCCAGCCAGACGGCCCAGTTGAACGCACCCGCCGCTGGCCGCCCCGGCAGGCGCGCCAACACCGCGCCGCGATCCACGCGTGCGCAGACGGGGCTGAGAACATCAGCCCGGTCCATCTCGGGAATGATCGCCTGACAGGGATACCCCGGACCAAGCGCCCGCGCGACCGTGGCCAGGGTCGTGACATGCCCGCTGCCGTGACCGGTCTCACAGCACAGCAAAACGCGCCGGGAAGGCTCACGCATACCTGCGCTTCACCTCCCTCCACCAGCGCACCCCGCTTGCAGAGCGCAGCCTGGCGTCGCGCAACATCGATCTGATCAGAACGTGTAGGGGGCTGGCTGCTGCGGAGCTGGCGGCGCTGCGGGCGCTTCTGTATCCACGCCACCCAGGCTGACGCCAAAGTCCATACCGCTTCCCGACAGGCCAAAGCCCAGATCCAGACCGGCAAACCAGTTGTCACCCAGATACGCGACCCCAACAGTTCCGCGCCAGCTTTGGCTCTGGAACATGTAGTCAAGGCCAATGGACGCCGCGCCGGTATCCTCCTCGTCATCGGAAAACACACGTATCCCGACACCGGTTTCAACCACGCCGCTGCCAAATTTGATCGAAAGGCCAAATCCGACCGAGGGGTCCGCCATTGCAGGCCCCGCCATCAACGCCGGTACGGCACAGGTCATGGAAAGAAGGCGCAATTTCTGCTTAATTGCTAACATTGTGAATTACCTCTTAAGTACCAATGCACAGATAAAACCGCAGGTATTCCCTTCCTGTCAATGACAGTTGCGTGCCACCGGCAACTCCGGGCCCCACAGATACGGCGCGAAAAGACGCAGTTCGAAACGAATACGCGGCATTTCCTTGCGGGCCTTCAGCTTTTCCCGCGCTGCAAGGGAAGCCGCCCTTTACCCTTCCCGCGCATTTCCCTATATATTCACTCAGGAAAGACATGAGGCAGCCATGGATCAGTCCCCGATGAATATGCAAGGCGAACCGCTTGAAGGCGCTCCGCTGATTGCACCCTCGTCCACAGATCACCCGCTTTACGACCAGATCGTCGACGCCTGCCGCAGCGTCTATGACCCCGAAATCCCGGTCAATATCTATGAGCTGGGCCTTGTATACACCATTGATATCAATGACGAAAACGAGGTTCGGATTATCATGACCCTCACCGCGCCGGGCTGCCCGGTTGCCGGTGAAATGCCAGGCTGGGTTGCCGATGCAATCGAACCCATTCCGGGCGTCAAACAGGTTGATGTCGAACTCACCTGGGAGCCGCCCTGGGGCATGGACATGATGAGCGACGAGGCACGGCTTGAACTGGGCTTCATGTAAGCCTGCCGTCCCGCGCGACCCGCCCGGTCAATCACCCGGCAACTGGTAACATGACGAACACCCGGCCCATGCGGCCGGGCTGTTTTCATGTATCCCAAATCTATCTTATCCCCCTTGAGCCAGCCCGCCCAAACGCCTAGATTACCCACAAAGGAGATCCGCCCATGTTCGGCATTCCAGGAAAGCAGGCTGTCACACTCACCGACCGCGCCACCGCGCAGATCGTGAAACTGATGCAGAAAGAAGGCCATTCCGGCCTGCGCATCGGCGTCAAGAAAGGCGGCTGTGCGGGCATGGAATACACGATGGAATACGTGGCCGAACAGGACCCCAATGACGAGGTGGTCGAACAGGACGGCGCGCGGGTGATGATCGCTCCCATGGCGCAGATGTTCCTCTTCGGGACCGAGATCGACTATGAAGTGAGCCTGCTGGAATCGGGCTTCCGCTTCAACAACCCCAACGTGGCCGATGCCTGCGGCTGCGGGGAATCGATCAAGTTCAAGGATATCGACGAACTCAACGCCGAGATGACCCAGCGCTGATGGCCGTCAGCGACGAACAGATCGCCTTCGTCACCGACCTCTTTTCCGATCTGGGCCCTGTGACCACCCGCAAGATGTTCGGGGGCTTGGGCATTTACGCGGGCGACACGATCTTCGCCATTCTGATGAGCGACGGCAGCCTCAAACTAAAAGGCGCAGGCAACATGCCGGCGGCTTTTGAACAGGCTGGCTGGGCGCCCTGGACCTATACCCGCAAGGATGGCGCGGCCTCCTCCATGCCCTATTGGACCATGCCGGAAGACCTACTCGACGACCCCGACGCCGCATGCGACTGGGCACGCCGGGCGCTCGCGGATCTCTGACTGAAGACCGATAAAATTTGAGCGATTGTTTCGCGCGCGAAACACTTTGCGCGCGCCCTCACCCCTCCTGCAGATGCAGATAGGTCTCCTCGAACCGGCGCGTCAGATGGGGACCGGCCAGGATCTCCTCACCCGATCCCGGCGGGGCCACATTCGTGTCCCAGGCCGGGTTGAAAAACAAAGGCACCGACAGCCGTTCCTCCGGCCCACCGACAACGCGGTGCAAGGTGGCCTTCACCCGCCCGCCGGTCCACATCTCCAGCATCTCGCCGAAATTGATCACGAAGACCCCGGGCTCCGCCTTCACCGGCACCCACTCTTCATCCCGGTTCAGCACCTCCAGCCCGGGCGTGCCATCCGTGGCCAGAAGCGTCAGGCAGCCGTAATCGGTATGGGCCGCGATCCCGAAATCCTTCGCCCCCGCCCAATCAGGCCGCGCAGGATAATAATTACCCCTGAGCAGCGCCATGGGCGCATCGAACGCCGCATCGAAACTGGCCTCATCCTCGCCCATCGCCACGGCAATCGCGCGCAAAAGATCCATCGCCACGGCGCGCGCGGCGTCGAAATACCCTTCGATCTCGCTGCGAAACCCCGGAAGATCGGGCCATTGATTGGGCGCGTATACCGAAAGCCCACGCGCGGCCAGCGGATGCCCCTCGGGCAATTCATACCCGCAATCGAACACTTCCTTGTAATCGGGATTGGCCTCGGGGTTCACCTGTTCCGATCCCGGCCCGCCCCAGCCGCGATTGGCCCCGGTACGCGCCATATCCACGGCCTGTTTCACAGGTCCGGGCGCGGCAAAGAACCGGCGATAGGCGTCAAAGACCCGCCCCACCCGCTCCGCATCCAGCGCGGTGCCTGCCACGGTCACAAACCCGATCGTTTCAGCAGCCGCACGCAGCCGCGCCAGTTCGCCCGCATCGCGCGCCGCCAGCTTGCGCGCATCCAGCTGAGGTATCTCACCCATATCCAATCCCGTTGTCTGTGGATTGGCGCGGTGCTACCACGGGTTGCAGCAAAGAAACAGGGGATGGGCATGAGACGAAAACTCGCGGCAGGCAACTGGAAAATGCACGGGATCGCAACCGATCTGGATCAGCTGACCATCCTCGCCCGCGCCCATCCCGATCCCGCCGTCGATATGCTGATCTGCCCGCCCGCCACGCTGATCTCGCGCGCCGCGCAGACGCTTGAAGGCAGCGCCATCGCCATCGGCGCGCAGGACTGCCACCCTCAGGCGTCCGGCGCCCATACCGGCGATCTCTCAGCCGCCATGCTCAAAGACGCAGGCGCCACCCATGTGATCCTGGGCCATTCTGAACGCCGCACCGATCACGGCGAAACCGACAAAACGGTTCAGTCCAAAGCACAGGTCGCCCTGACCGAAGGGCTCGTCGTCCTCCTCTGCATCGGCGAAACCCTGGCCCAGCGCGAGGCGGGCGAGACGCTGGCGATCCTCTCCAACCAGATCGCGGGCTCGCTGCCGGAAAAGGCCGACCCCGCCCGGCTCGTCATCGCCTATGAACCGGTCTGGGCCATCGGCACCGGCCTCACCCCCACACCCGACCAGATCGCCGAGGCGCACGCCCATATGCGCAGCGAGCTGACCCGCCACCTGGGCCCCACGGCCGCGCAAGACA
>NZ_JXYH01000041.1 GCF_001262635.1 Aestuariivita boseongensis | reverse complement strand
TCCGCCGACACGCCGGGGGGCTGTTGCGCGGCCAGAATCGCATCGAACTCCTCGGTCGTGATGACAGCCACTTCCTGCACCTCGAACGGCAAAGGATCGGTCTTGAACGTCCCTCCAAAGAACGCCCACAGGATCAGGGCCAGATGGCCCGCGCCCGAGATATAGGTGCCGGTTTGCAACGTCTCATCACCCGTCGGGATCGGTCAGCGTGGGCCCGCCCACATCCGTCACCAACCCGATATTGGAAAACCCGCCCGCATTCAGCGCGCCCATCACCTGCATCACGGTCTCGTAAGGAACGGCCCCGTCCGCGCGCAAAAACACCCGGTCCGAGACACGTTCCGCCGCAATGCCCCGCAACCGCGTGACAAGCTGATCGCGCGCCACATCCGTGGTCTGGATCTGCACCGACCCGCTGGCGGTGATAGTCACCGTCAACGGCTCTTCCTGATCGGCTGGCAGCGCGTTGGCCGCCGTCTTGGGCAGTTCCACCGGCACACCCACGGTCAAGAGGGGGGCTGCCACCATGAAGATGATCAGAAGCACCATCATCACGTCCACGAAAGGCGTGACGTTGATCTCAGCCATGGGGCGTGAACGCGACCTGCGCCTCCGCCGCCCGCCGCCTCCTTCGGATTGCATGACACCGCCGCCCATGGATCAGCTGTCCAACTGGCGCGACAGGATGGTCGCAAACTCATCGGCAAAGGCCTCATACCCCGCCACGATGCGGTCGCTGTCTGCCGAAAACTTGTTGTAGAAAATCACTGCAGGGATCGCCGCCAGAAGGCCCAGACCCGTGGCCAACAACGCCTCGGCAATGCCGGGTGCCACAACGGCCAGGTTGGTGTTCTGCTGTTCGGCAATCTCGATAAAGGCATTCATGATGCCCCAGACCGTGCCGAACAGCCCGATGAAGGGCGCGGTGGATCCAACCGTCGCCAGGATGGACAGACCTTTCTGCAGATCCTCGCTCTCCTTGGCAATCGCCACATCCATCGACCGGTCGATCCGCGACTGCGCGCCCGCAATCAGCCCGCCATCATCGCGATGCGAGCGGCGCCATTCGGTCATGCCGGCAGCAAAAATCTTCTCAGACCGGCCGGCAGGTTGCGGGCCAATCTGATCAAAGAGGCCATCCAGGGGCTCCCCCGACCAGAATTGCCGGTCAAACTCCGCCGCCTCACCCCGCGCCGCGCGGTAGATGATGAATTTCTGAATGATGATCGCCCAGGCCCAGAAGGACGCCAGGATAAGGACCAGCATGGTCAGTTTAACGGTAAGTGTTGCACGTGCGAAAAGGCCCCACATGGAGAAATCAATCTCCTGTGCCGCGCCCAGAATCTCTGCTTCCATCTGCCTGCTCTTTTATAACGGCCATTCGTTGGGCCTTATTTGAACAGAGCTTAGCCTAGTTTTAAGGGGAAAGCCAAGAAATCCGCCTCAACCCGCCGCTTTCGGTCGCATCAATGCGCGTATTTCTGCCGGAAGGCGGGTCGGGCGGCCTTCGGTGGTCATGCAAACGGCGGTGACAAGCGCCTTGAAGATCACCTCATCGCCCCGCATGACGGTCTGTTCAAAGACCCAGCGCACCGCCGATTGCGCATAATGCTCGGTCACGATTGTCAGCCGGTCGCCCAGCCGGGCCGATCCGATGTAATCCGCCTCGACCCGAGTGACGGCGAAAACGATCCCCTCGGCGCGCATGGCGTTCTGATCGACGCCCATCTCTTCGACGATTTCAGACCGCGCGCGTTCGATATAGCGCAGGTAATTGGCGTAATAGACGATGCCCGCCATATCGGTGTCTTCGTAATAGACAGTGACGGGAAATCTGTGGGCGGACATGGGCAACCTCCTCGCGCTTGGCGCACCGTATGGTGCGCAGCACAGGGGTTCAAGACGGGCATTTCGTGCCCGGGCGGCGCCGCGGCACCGCCCAGCCAAGCCAAGGCAAGTCACGCCGTCAGTTCTGGGGAAAATGCGGACGATCCGGGCTGTAATAGGTCGCCAGATAATCCAGGATCATCTCGCGATCGGTCTCGTCAATCTCGCCCATGCCCATCTCGTCGACCATCCAGACCAGGATCTCGTCCCAGCCGTCGCGGGTCTGACCCTGCTGCGCAATGATCATTTCGGAATGGCAGACGGTGCAGTAATCATAGGTCAGCTGCGCGCCCGGCATGGGATGCAGAATGCCCACGTCATAGATCACTTCCGTGCGCCCCTGATCATCGGTCACGGTCGTCTCAGCCAGCGCAACACCCGTGCCGACACTCCCCGCGCAGGCAAGAGCGGCCAGCACAGAGGCCTTTTTGGTCATCATCAGGTCAATCTCCTTGCAGCATGAACGGGGCGCGGCCCCGAAAACAGCCGCGCCCCGCCTGTGTTCAGTTCACGATCAACTGGCGCTGACCCCGACGCGGTGCATCGAGTTGTTGCCATAGCCCCGCGGGTTCCACGAAATCGCATGGGGCTGCGAGACACCGGCACTGTCGGTCGCGCGCGCCCAGATCTCGTAATAGCCCGCCATCGGGAAGCTGACATTTGCCCGCCAGTTCTGCCAGGCGCCCGGATTGACCGGCGCGTCCAACTCGGCATCCGACCAGGTCGCACCGAAATCGGTCGACACCTGCAGACGCTCCACCGTGCGGTCGCCCACCCAGGCATGGCCGCGCACTTCGGTTGACAGGCCTGTTTCGGCCCCGTTTGCGGGGAACGTGACCAGCGATTTGACCGGCATCGCCTCCATGATCACCATATCCTCATTGGGCACATCGGTACCGGGTGCCACGGGATAGGCGGGCATACGATAGGATTTGCCACCCATCTTCTCTCCGTCATGTTCCACGTCGCGCACCCAGATCCGTGTCAGCCATTTCTGCGAGCACGACCCCGGCCAGCCCGGCACAACCAACCGCAAAGGCGCGCCGTTCATCGGGTGCAGGGGGGCTCCGTTCATCTCGAAGGCGATCATGACGGTTTCATCCAGCGCCTTTTCAATCGGCAGCCCCCGCGACAGGGGAAGCTTGTCGGGATCGCCCGACAGGTGAATGTCAGCCCCCTCATGCCCGGTATAAACCGCAGCCGCTTGGACGCCCGCCGCCTCCAGCACGTCTTTCAGGCGCACGCCGGTCCATTCCGAACAGGCCACGGCGCCGACGGTCCACTGGTTGCCGCGCGCAGGCGGATCAAAGGCCGACCGGCCATTGCCGCCGCATTCGATATGCAGGGCGCGGGTGATCACCTCGAACCGCTCGCGCAGATCCGCGATGGTCAGCGTCATCGGATTGTCCACAAACCCGTCGATGGTCAGTTCCCAACTGTCGGCATCCATACTGTCCGGCAGCAGGCCATTGTTGCGGATGAAATGGCGGTTGGTGGGCGTGATCGCATCATCCAGCAGATGCGCAGGCGTCTCCGCGTTCACGGGCCGGTCGCCCAAAAGGGTCAGCCCGTCCTTATCGGCCAGCGGGTTCTCATCGGCAAAAGCCGCGGGCACAAACCCCTCCGGCAGATTGGCGGCGAATGGCACAGCCAACCCCGCCACCGTGGCATAGCCCGCGCCGCGCAGGAACCTGCGGCGGCCCTCGTTCTCGGCCGTTTCGATACCGGGGCTCAGATCGTTATTCAGGTCACTATGGTCTTTCACGTCGCTCTCCTCCCAAAGAACATGAACGAGACAAATGACGTAGCGTAAGCGGCGTAAAACTCAACTGTTTTGGTCAAGAGTTTTAGCGCAGCAAAAAGACCCGCGTAAAAAGGCCGATCAGTTCTCCAGCCCCACCCGCGCGGCCAGCCGCAACGCGTGGGATGCATCCTGCGCCACATCCGGCATCACCGGGTCATAGGCCGCGCGAATGACCGACGCGATATCGGGGCGCAGCACAGTCTTCTCCCCCGCCACGGCAAGGGGCGAGCGATCCCGAAACGCGGTGTCAGACCACAAAAGTATCGTCTGAACCACCTGAGACAGCGCAAGCGTCTCGGCGGGCACCGCGCTCAGATGCTCATCCATGCGCAAAAACACGAATGCCGCCTGAATTGCGCCAGCCTTATCAAACCGAAACACCCGGTATTGATTGGCCTCCGCCGCCTCCAACCGCGCCACCAGAGGCCCCAGATCCGGCACCAACCGATCCAGGTTCGGCACGTCGGGCAATTCCGCCCAGTCGCGGAAGAAAAAGATCATCAGGTTCGCGCCCAGCTCTGGATCGGTCTCGGCCATCTTGTGGCCCGACAGCACACACACCGCCTCCAGCGCGCCTTTGACCACCTGCAGCGTTTCATCTTCCACGCCAATCACCACGGGCGCGATGGGCCGCCCCCAGCGGGCAAACAAAAACTGCCCGTCTTCGCGCGTGAACAGCGCCTCTATCTCACTGGCCTGCATCTTCTTCTTGCCTCAAATACGCATCACAACCGATCACCCAAAGAGATCGCTTTGCCCCTTAGGCGCATCCATCCCCAGATGATCCCAGGCCTTCTGCGCCAGCATCCGGCCCCGCGGCGTGCGCTGGATCAGGCCCTGCTGCAGCAGATAGGGCTCGATCACCTCTTCGATGGCATCGCGCGCCTCGCTCAGCGCGGCTGATAACGTCTCCACCCCCACAGGTCCACCGCTGTAATTCTCGGCCACCAGCCGCAGATAGCGCCGGTCGGCCCCGTCAAGGCCCCGATGATCCACACCCAGCCGCGTCAGCGCGCGATCCGCCAGTTCCTGGGTGATCGTCCCGTCACCCTCGACCACGGCGAAATCCACCACCCGGCGCAAAAGCCGCCCCGCGATCCGTGGTGTGCCCCGCGCCCGCTTCGCGATCTCGCGCGCGCCGGCGTCATCGGCGGGCGCGCCCAGCTTGCGGGCATTGCGGGTGACGATCTCGTGCAACTCATCCACCTCATAGAATTGCAGCCGCACCGGAATACCGAACCGGTCGCGCAGGGGCGTCGTCAAAAGCCCCATCCGCGTGGTCGCGCCCACCAGGGTAAAGGGCTGCAATTCGATCCGCACCGTGCGCGCGGCGGGGCCTTCGCCGATCACCAGATCCAGCTCGAAATCCTCAAGCGCGGGATAAAGCACCTCTTCCACCGCCGGGTTCAGCCGATGGATTTCGTCGATAAACAGAACATCGCGCGCCTCGAGATTGGTGAGGATCGCCGCCAGATCCCCCGCCTTGGCCAGAACGGGCCCCGAGGTCATGCGGAAATTCACCCCCAATTCCCGCGCCATGATCTGCGCCAGCGTGGTTTTGCCCAGACCGGGGGGGCCGTGAAACAGCGTGTGATCCATCGCTTCACCCCGCTGGCGAGCGGACTGGATGAAGACGCGCAGATTCGCCCGCGCCTCGGCCTGACCGATGAAATCATCCAACATCTGCGGGCGCAGAGCGCGGTCGTTATCCTCGGGCAAAGGATCGGGGCGCAGGGTGGGATCGGCGTCAATCATACCCTACCCTTTCGGCGCCAGCAGCTTCAGCGCCGCGCGGATCAGCGCGGCGGTGTCTGCCTCCGGCGCCTCGCCGGCGGCCTGCGCCACGGCCGAGGCCGCCTCGGACGGGCCATAGCCCAGGTTCGATAGCGCCGACAAAGCCTCTGCCTGCGCCGAGGCGCTGCTGGGCGCAGGAGACTTGCGCGCAGGCGCGGGCGCAGGCGCATCCGCCTCGATCACCTCGGCATCGCCGCCGCCCAGGATCTCATGCGGAGTGGCCCCCATCGCCATCACCGACGGCGCTTTATCCTTCAGATCCAGCACCACGCGCTGCGCAATCTTCGGCCCAATCCCCTTGGCGGCCTTCACAGCCCCCCAATCGCCCAGCGCAATCGCGCGGCCCACGCCATCGGCGCCCAGCGTGCCCAGAATGGCCAGCGACGCCTTCGCGCCCACGCCCTGCACAGACATCAACAGCCGGTGCCATTCCTTCTCGATCAGGCTGGGAAAGCCAAAGAGCTGCATCAGATCTTCACGCACCACCAGATCGGTATAGAGCGAAACCGGCTCGCCCGCACCGGGCAGGCCCGCCATCGTGCGGTCGGAGACATAGACGATGTATCCCACACCACGCACATCGATCAGCACGTGATCCTCGGCCCGGTAATCCAGCCGTCCCGTCAGCCGCCCGATCATGACGCGGCCTTCACGGCGCGGCTCAGCGAGCCTGCGCTTTGCAAATGGAAGGCATGGCACAGCGCGATGGCCAGCGCATCGGCGGCGTCGGGGCTTTCGGGATCGCAGCCGGGCAATTGCATCCGCACCATGTGATCCACCTGTACCTTGTCGGCATGGCCCACGCCCACCACTGCCTTTTTCACGCTGTTGGGCGCATATTCCCCGACGTTCAGGCCAAACTGCGCGGGTACCAAAAGCGCAATCCCCCGCGCCTGGCCCAGCTTCAGCGTGCCCGCCGCGTCCTTGTTGACAAAGGTCTGTTCGACCGCTGCTGCCTGCGGGGCGAAACGCTCGATCACCTCGGTCAGTTGGCGGTGCAGCTCAAGCAGCCGCGCGGCCAGATCGCCCGCACCGGACCGGCAGACCCCGTTCGCGACGTGAGACAACCGCCCCCCCTGCGAGTCGATCACGCCCCAGCCGAGGTTTCTGAGGCCGGGATCAATTCCCATAACGCGCATCTCTGGACCCTGCTCAGCCTGTTTGTTGCTTTTTTACGGCAGTAGCACGAAACGCGAACACCTGCCAAGCCATTCCCGCCCTGCGCCCAAAAGCGACACCCGGACTGACCGCCGCGACATCAGGGCGAAATCCGACATGGGCGAGGTCTGAAAACGACATGCGCCCATCGGAATTTTGGTAAAAATTTCATTACCTTATGGCAAATCCGAGACATGCAATGGCTGCATATCAAACATGCGATTTTCGCGGCTTGCGGGCCCAAAAAAGCATCACTATCTGCCGCCCATCGGAACGAAACAAGAGCAACGCTAGATAAGGAGACTGGATATGGCAACTTTTGACACCAGCCGTACCACTTATGGCGCGCCCGGCCTGTTTGGTCGCATCGGCGTCGCCTTGAACACTGTTATTGCCACCGTCGTGGCCTGGAATGACGCACGCGTGACCCGCAATGCGCTGGCCAAACTGTCGGATCGTGAACTGGAAGACATCGGTCTGGTTCGCGGCGATATCGACATGGTCGCAATCACGAACAAACTGAACTGAGTTTTCTTTCGGCCCTGGCCGAAATGAACAGCGCCGCGCGACCCATGGTCGACGCGGCGCTTTACTTTTTAAAACACGTATTCCGTACTCAAATCACTCGTTACTACCCATCCGCGGGTTTACTTCATAACCGTTCTCAAATGATGAGCGACGAACTCCGATACCGGATCGCTTTGCATGACAGCAGCTCCCATCTGTTCGACGAAGGTGCCCCCGGCCAGTTCGGCAACATTGGCGTCATAGGTCACCTGCCCCACATGGGCGAGAGACAGGCCCTTGAACAGGATGAACGCGGCCAGGAAAAACAGGACTGACCGAAGCGAAATCACCCCGGACCGGCGCTTTGGCTTGACAATCAGCAACCCGTCCGAGCGCAGTTGAGTGGTAAACCCGCGCTCCATCGCGCGGTTCTTACGCTCAAGCTTGCGCAGGCGTTTCTTGAATTGGTTTTTCTCGTCACCCAATCCCATGACAGCTACTCCACACTGGCCCCCACCAGCGGATGTGAAAGAGTTACGTCTGAAATGTGGCAAAATCTGGGCAACTGCCCCAATCTCAAGAAAAATTGGGCTTATTTATGCCTTCTTTCGCAGGACTAGCGTCGTCCAGTCGACAATACTGTTGCGACTGACCAGATTGTATCCAAGTGCTTGATAAACCTCGACCACCTGATCGGCCTGTTCGTTCAGAATCCCCGACAGAATCGCGAATCCCCCATCCGAATTGTGGCGAAAAAGGTCAGGCGCGAGGGCAATCAGGGGGCCTTTCAGGATATTTGCGAAAATCAGATCGTAAGGCGCGGCCGATTGCAGGTCGGGATGGTCAAATCCGGCCGCTTCAAGGCAGCTGACCCGCCCCTCCAGCCCGTTGGCTTTCAGATTGGCCTCCGCCACATCCACCGCCACCTGATCAATATCGCTGGCCAGGATCGTCGCATCCCAGATCCGCGCGGCAGCCATGGCCAGAACGGCCGTGCCGCAGCCGATATCGGCAACGCTGCGCGGGGCAAAGCCATCCTCGATCAGGCTATCGAGCGCCAGCAGGCAGCCCAACGTGGTGCCGTGATGCCCGGTGCCAAAGGCCATGGCGGCCTCGATCAGCAGGGGTTCGGTCCCATCGGGCACCTTGTCGGCGTCATGGCTGCCATAGACAAAGAACCGTCCGGCCTTGACCGGGGCAAGTTCGCGGCGCACATGGGCCACCCAATCGGTTTCCGGCACTTCCGAGACGACAAAGGGTTTGGCGTCAAACGCGGCCGCCAGCAGCGCCAAGGCCGCCTCGTCCGGGGCATCGGTGAAATAGGCCCCGATCTCCCACAGGCCCGATCCATCCTCCATCTCGAAGACACCGATGCCGGTGGGTTCCGGCTCCATCCGTTCCAGCGCGTCGCCCAGGGCTTCGGCCTGGGCCTTTCCGGGCAAAGTGGTCAAGGCTGTGAAGGTGGGCATCAGCGCCTCCGGAATGCGTTGATATCACGCCAGCCGCGCCGGGTCCTGAGATCAACCTGAATGTCTTTTGCTTCGATGTTGCGCACGAAATGCCAGCCCCACAGCGCCGACACAAGCCCCATCACCACGCCCAGCGCCGCCTGGGCATAGATCACGCCCACCGCACCGGCCAGCCCCGCAAACCACACCGCCACCGGCCAGGTCAGCGCGCCGTCGCGGATCCAGGTCAGGAATGTGGCCCGGGTGGGCCGGCCCAGCGCGTTGAAGGCGGCATTCGACACGAAGAAGGCGCCGGTGAACAGGAACGCCCCCGCGCCCACATGGGTGAAGGCATGGAGCACCTCCAACCCTCCGGGCGTCAGGCCAAAGGCGCGGCCCACCGCATCGCTGAAGCCCGCCAGCAGGGCCCAGACGATCAGCGTATAGCCGATGCAGAAGATCATCGCGTCGCGATAGGTGCTGATCAGCCGGTCATACTGCCCGGCCCCGTAATTCTGGCCGAAGATCCCGCCGATGGCGCCTGACAGCGAGAATATCCCCCCAAAGGCCACAACCGTCAGCCGCCCCACCACGGCCCAGCCCGCCACCGCGTCATCGCCGAATTGCGACAGAACAGCGGTGAGGACATAATTGCCGAAAGGCGTGGCCATCTGCGTCAGGATCGCGGGGATCGCCACCGCCATATAGGGTTTCACATCGGCCCAGGCCTGCGCAAAGGAAGGCCGCGCGATCAGGTCATAGGTGCGCGTCGCGAAATACAGCGCCGTACACATCAGCACCAGCCGCGACACATTCAGCCCGATCGCCGCGCCATCCAGACCAAGCCCCAGCACGAAAATCAGCATCGGATCCAGAAAGACCGACACGGTGCCCGATGTCAGCGTGATGAACATCGCCCGCTTGCCATCCCCTTCGGCCCGCAACACACCGCTTGCCACCATACCGACCACCATGGTGACCAGCGACGGCAGCGTCATCAGCAGATAGCGGGCCGAAAAATCCAGCGTCTCTCCGGTCGCGCCGGAAAACTCCAGAATGTCATAGCGGAATGTGATGATCAGCGCCGCCATGGCCGCCTGCACCAGACAGGCGATCAGAACAGCACTTCCCGCAATCTGGCGCGCCCGCTGCCTGTCGCCCGCGCCAATGGCCCGCGAGGTCAGCACCGTCGCCGCGATCATCAGCCCGATCCCGGACGAGACCGAGAAGAACTGGATCGCAAAGGCAAACCCAATCGCCGCCACCATCCGCGCATCGCCCAGCATGGCGATCCAAAAGAGGTTCATCGCATCGACAAGGAAGACAAAGGTGATGCCCGCCGCCCCTGTCATGGTCATGCGCACCACATGGCCCATTGTGGGGCCTGACAGGAAACGGCCTTCGGTGCTCATGGTTTATTCCGCAGGCGCCGCCGCGAAGCGGGAGAAAACTGTCTCATGCCCCGGCTCGGGATGGCGCGGGATCATCAGCGCCAGCGCCAGCGACACCAGCGCCATGGCAGAGGCCAGCCAGAACACCGCCGCCGGGTTCAAAAGCCACAGATACCCCAGGGCCGCCGGCAGGAAAACCGCCGCGATATGGTTGATCGTGAAGGCCACAGCCGCCGTGGGTGCAATGTCGCCCGGATCGGCGATCTTCTGGAAATAGGTTTTCAAGGCCAGCGCCAGCGCAAAGAAAAGATTGTCGATCAGATAAAGCGCGGCCGCCAGCACGACCCCCCAGCCAAAGTAATAAAGACCGCCATAGGCCAGAAAGACCAGCGTCAGCCCGACATATTCAAAGGCCAGCGCCTTGCGTTCGCCAAAGAGATGCACGGCCTTTCCGATCAGCGGGCCAAAGACGATATTGGCCAGCAGGGTGATCATGTAAAGCGCTGCGATCTCGTTTACTTTAAAGCCGAATTTCTCGACCATCATGAACCCGGCGAAAACGACAAAGATTTGCCGCCGCGCGCCCGACATGAATTGCAGCGCGTAATAAAGCCAGTACCGGCGGCGCAAGATCATCTTCTTGGTCTGGGGATGGGGGGCTTCGAACTGCGGATAGGCGAAAAAGGCGATCAGCGCGATGGCCGCCGTGGTCCCCCCCGCCAGCATATAGACGGTGTTATAGGTCAGAGCCAAAGGCTCCCACAGCAGGACGATCACGCCATAGGCCAGCAGCGTCGCGCCTGAACCTGCGGCCAGAAGCCAGCCCAACATCTGCGGCGCGCGGTCTTTCTTGAGCCATTGAAGCTGCAGCGACTGGTTCACCGTTTCATAGTAGTGAAACCCGATGGAGCTGAGCATGGTGATGGTCAGCAGCCCGCCCATCGTGGGAAACCAAGCCGTAACCGCCGTGGCCACCCCCAGCAGGATCAGCGAGACCAGCGCCAGCACCTGTTCGCGCACGAAGATGATGATGGCGATCACGCCCACGGCCAGAAAGCCGGGGATTTCCCGCACCGTGTGCAGCCAACCGATATCGCTTCCATCGAACTGCGCGGCCTCGATCACGAAGTTGTTCAGAAGCGCCGACCACGTGGCAAAGGCAATCGGCATCGCGGCTGCCATCAGAAACAGCAGTGCTACGGGCTGACGCCAAAGCGGAAGCGACGCCGCCTGATCAAGGGGAAGCGGTCGGAACATGCCCTTCCCTTACGCCTGTCCCGGATTCGATGCGAGGAGAAATTAACCTGTGCACAACCCTTGTGCTTTGGTGAAGGGGTGGCGGGCTGAAGCCCGCCCTACGCGTTTGCCCGTAGGCCGGGCTTCAGCCCGGCACCCCGCTCAATAAAAGCTCTGCGGGTCGATATCGACGCTCAGCCGCAGATCGCCTTTCAACCGGATGGGCGCGATCCATCGGGCAATCGCACCCTGAATCGGCGCGCCCTTCGCGGCTTTCACCAACAAACGCACCCGGTGCCGACCCCGGATCCGAGCAATGGGCGCTGGTGCAGGCCCGAAAACCTGCGCGCCGATATGGCGCAAAGGCCCGTCATTGCGCGCAAGTGCATTGCCCAGATCGAACACCGCGCCCACATCCGTGCCCGACAGAACGATCCCGGCCATCCGGCCATAGGGCGGCACGCCTGCGGCTTGCCGTTCCGCCGCTTCGGCCTTCCAGAACGCCTCCTCATCCCCGCCCAGAATCGCGCGTATCACCGGGTGTTCAGGCTGATAGGTTTGCAGCAAAGCCTGACCCGATTTCTCCGCCCGCCCCGCGCGGCCCGCCACCTGGCGCATCAGTTGGAACGTGCGTTCGGCCGCGCGCAGGTCTGATCCTTGAAGGCCCAGATCGGCGTCGATTACACCCACCAGGGTCAGCAACGGAAAGTTATGCCCCTTGGCCACCAGTTGCGTGCCGATGATGATATCTGCGCCGCCTTGCGCGATCTGCTCGATCTCGGCCTTCAGCGCGCGGGCCGATCCGAACATGTCTGAGCTCAGCGTCGCCACACGCGCCTCGGGGAAGAGCGCGACGGCCTCTTCGGTCAACCGTTCGACACCGGGACCGACCGGGGCCAACCGATCTTCGGCCCCGCAAGACGGGCAGACCGTGGGAATGGGCACCGTCTCCCCGCATTGGTGGCACATCAGGCGTTTGAGGAAGCGGTGTTCGACCATCCGCGCGTCACATTCCTCGCACCCGATCTGATGGCCACAAGCCCGGCAGAGCGTCACCGGCGCGTATCCCCGGCGGTTGATGAACAAAAGCGCCTGTTCGCCCTTCTCCATCCGCGCCTCGACCGCTTGTTTCAGCGTCGGAGAGATCCAGCGCCCCGCCTCCATCGCCTCGGACCGCATGTCGATGGCGCGCATTTCGGGCAGCACGGCCTCGCCGAACCGCGCCGTCAGCTCCAGCTTGTCGTATTTCCCGGCCTCTGCGTTGGCCCAGCTTTCAAGCGATGGCGTGGCCGAGGCCAGAACCACCCGTGCGCCCCCCATCGCTGCGCGCAAAACGGCCATGTCGCGGGCATTATACAGCACGCCATCTTCCTGCTTGTAGGAGGTGTCGTGTTCCTCATCCACGATGATCAGACCCAGGTTCTGGAACGGCAGGAACAGCGACGAGCGGGCGCCGACGACCAGTTGCGCCTCCCCCTGACCGACCATTTTCCAGATGCGGCGGCGTTCGGTCATCGTGGCACCCGAATGCCATTCGGCGGGGCGCGCGCCGAACCTTGCCTCCACCCGGGCGAGGAATTCGCCGGTCAGCGCGATCTCGGGCAGAAGCACAAGCGCCTGACGGCCCATTTTCAGGCACTCGGCCACCGCTTCGAGATACACCTCCGTCTTGCCCGACCCGGTCACACCTTTCAGAAGCGTCGTGCCATAGCGCTCGGATCGCAGCCCGTCGCGCAGGGCCGCAGCGGCGGCCTCCTGATCGCCCGTCAGGTCTTTGCCGGGTCGCGCGGGATCCAGCCGAGGAAAGGGCAGATCGCGCGGGCTGTCTTCTTCGCGCACGGCACCCAGCTTCACGAGGCCCTTCACGACCGACGACGTTACCCCCGCCATCTCCGCCACTTCTTTCAGGGTGAAGGACAGCCCGCCATAATCGCGCAGCACCTCCAGCACGCGGGTGCGGGCATCGGTCATCCGGTCAGGGATCACATCCCCCAAACGGTAGATCTTGCGCATTGACGGCGGATCGCCCAGCCCCGGCGCGCGGGTGGCCAGCCGCAGCATCGCGGGCATGGGTGTGAGCGTATATTCGGCGGCGCGGCCCAAAAACTCCCGCAACTCATCGCGCATGGGTGCCGCATCCAGCGCCCGGATGACCGACCGGATCTTGGAGCGGTCGTAATCCCCCGCGCCCTTCCCCCAGACCACGCCCAGAACCTTGCGCGGGCCAAGCGGCACCTCGACGAACGCGCCCAGATGGCACCCGCCTTCGGGAGCCTTGTAATCCAACGGGCGATCCAGCGGTTGGGTCGTCAGAACCCCCACCAGCTCCCCTTCGTTGAAAAACGCGTCGTCCTGCACCGATCATCCCCCGATCCGGGCTTTCCGCCCCTGCCCTTCTGGGGTAAAGCCAACCCAACCCAAGGCCAACCCATCAAAAGAGGGGCACCCCATGAAATTTTTCGTAGACACCGCCGAAATCGACGCCATTGCCGAGCTGAACGAGCTGGGCATGGTGGATGGCGTGACAACCAACCCATCGCTGATCCTGAAATCGGGCCGCGATATTCTGGAAGTCACCAAGGAAATCTGTGATCTGGTCGACGGCCCCGTCAGCGCCGAAGTGGTCGCTACGCAAGCGGATGAGATGATCGCCGAGGGCCGCAAACTGGCCGAGATCGCGCCCAATATCGCCGTCAAACTGCCGCTGACCTGGGACGGGCTGAAGGCCTGCAAGGTGCTGTCGGGCGAAGGCAAGATGATCAACGTGACCTTGTGCTTTTCGGCCAACCAGGCGCTGATCGCCGCCAAGGCTGGGGCGACGTTTATCTCGCCCTTTATCGGGCGGCTCGATGACATCAACCTCGATGGCATGGACCTGATCGCCGATATCCGCACGATTTACGACAATTACGGGTTTGAGACGCAGATCCTTGCGGCCTCCATCCGGTCGGTGAACCACGTGCTGGACAGCGCGCGGATCGGGGCCGATGTGATGACAGCACCGCCCGAGGTGATCAAGAAACTGGCCAGCCACCCGCTGACCGACAAGGGGCTGGAGCAATTCCTGGCGGATTGGGCGAAGACGGGGCAGAAGATCCTGTAAGCACTGCGGCGTGGTTTGAGGTGGGATTGAGGGGCCAGCCCCTCAAACTCATCGGGGTATTTTTTGCCAGAAAGAAGCACGAAGCCGGTGCGAAAATCGCCGGTTTTTTTGCAAGCCTTTCGAAAAATCCCGTGTTATAAAGCGCCCAAGACAACGAGGCGGACATGAGCAGTAGCCCGAAACTGGACGACACGCTGCGCGAGGCGATCATCGCGAAACCGGATGCGATTCTGGACGATCAGGACGTGATGCATGCCCTGATTGCCGCCAATGAGAAATCCATGGGCGGCAATATCGTCGATCTGCGCGGTATCGCGATGGAGCGGCTGGAGTCCCGACTGGACCGGCTGGAGGATACGCATCGCAGCGTGATTGCGGCGGCCTATGAAAACCTTGCGGGCACCAATCAGGTCCACCGCGCGATCCTGCGCATGCTCGATCCGCTGGATTTCGAGGTCTTCCTGCGCGATCTGGGCGGCGAAGTGGCCGAGATCTTGCGCGTGGACGCGGTGGTTCTGGTGCTGGAATCAGCGCAGAATGATGATGATCCGGTGGTGCAACGACTGGGGGATGTGCTGCGCGTGACCAAGGCGGGGTTTGTCGATGACTATCTCACCCATGGGCGGGGTGGTCAGGTCCGGCAGGTGACCCTGCGCCAGGTGCAGGCGGCCGAACATGAGGTCTACGGCAAGGCTGCCGATTGGATCCGGTCGGAAGCCTGCCTGAAGCTGGATTTCGGGCGGGGGCGTTTGCCCGGGCTCTTGGTGATGGGCGCGGAGGATCCGCACCAGTTCTCCCCCCAGCAGGGCACCGACCTTCTGTCGTTTTTTGCAGGCGTGTTTGAACGATCCATGCGCCGCTGGCTGTCTTGAGCCTTATTTCTCCGGCCGCCCGCGACGCGCTGGAACACTGGCTCAGCGCGCAAAAGGCTCTGAATGGCGCGTCCGACAACACGATCGCGGCCTATCAGGGCGATCTGGCGGAATTCCTGTCTTTCATCACCTTGCACAAGGGCGAACCCACCGGCCTAAAAGCGTTGGAGCGGATCGGGGTCAGCGATATGCGCGCCTGGATGGCGCAGGCGCGGCAGTCGGGCGTGGGTGCGCGGTCGCTGGCGCGGAAACTGTCTGCGGTGAAAAGCTTCTATCGCTGGCTTGCCGAACGGGAGGGGTTTGAGCCCACCGCCGTTCTGTCGACCCGCGCGCCGAAGTTTCAGAAGAAACTGCCTCGTCCCCTGGCCCCGGATGCGGCCAGCGCAATGCTGGATACTGTGGCCCTGCAAGCGCCCACGCCCTGGGTGGCTGCGCGCGATGTGGCGGTTCTGACCCTGCTTTACGGCTGCGGGTTGCGGATATCCGAAGCGCTGGGGCTGAAGGGCCGCGACGTGCCCCTGCCGGATGTCCTGCGGATTGTCGGCAAGGGCGGCAAGGAACGGCTGGTCCCGGTCCTGCAGGCCGCCCGCGATGCGGTAGAGGCGTATCTGCACGCCTGCCCTTATGCCCTGGAACCGGACGCGCCACTGTTTCGCGGGGTGCGGGGCGGGCCGCTTAGCCCGCGCCCGATCCAGAAGGTGATGGAACAGACCCGGATGCAGCTGGGCCTGCCCGCAAGCGCCACGCCCCATGCCATGCGCCACAGCTTTGCCACCCATCTGCTGAGCGCGGGCGGTGATCTGCGCGCCATTCAGGAGCTGTTGGGCCACGCATCGCTGTCAACCACCCAGGCCTATACCGCCGTGGATACCGCGCGGTTGATGGAGGTCTATGAGCGCACCCACCCCAAGGCGTAACGGTTTGCACCCAGATCAGAAATCCGGCATGACCCCTGCATGACACCACGCAACAAAGCCCTTTCCGTCCATCTGCTGACCGCCACGGGCGCTGTTTTCGCCATGCTGGCTATGCTGGCCGCGATCGAGGCGAAATGGGACCTGATGTTCCTATGGCTGGTGGTGGCGTTTTTTGTCGATGGCATCGACGGGCCTTTGGCACGGAAATACCACGTCAAGAAAAACGCGCCCGAGTTCGACGGGGTCTTGCTGGATCTGATCATCGACTATCTGACCTACGTGTTCATCCCAGCTTTTGCGCTGTTCAAATCCGGGCTGATGGATGGCTGGTCGGGCTGGGTGATGATCATCATCATGACCTTCACCAGCGCGCTTTACTTTGCCGATACGCGGATGAAGACCAAGGACAATTCCTTTTCCGGCTTTCCCGGATGCTGGAACATGGTGGTGCTGGTCCTGTTCGCGATCGAACCCGAATGGTGGGTCTGTCTGAGCGTTGTCACGGTGCTCGCCATCGCGATGTTCGTGCCGCTGAAATTCATTCACCCCGTGCGCACCGAGCGCTGGCGCGCGCTGTCCCTGCCCGTGGCGCTTGCCTGGACAGGGTTTGCCGCCTGGGCGGCCTGGGTCGATTTCCACCCCGAAAGCTGGGCCCTGTGGGGGTTGGTTGTGACCAGTGTTTACCTCGTATTGGCGGGGATTGCGCAGCAGATCGTGCCGGCGCGGGGCTGAGGCGTCAGAACACCTCGTCTATCTTGATCTCGCGCCCGTTCAGCTCGAACGTGTCACCGGCGCCGAGGCCGCTCATCGCCTGATAGATCGGGCTGCCGGGAGAGATGCCCATATAGGTTTCGCCCTCAAGCTCGAACTGCGCGGTGGATACGGCCACGATGACAGAGCGACCGCCAAAGCGCACCACCGCGCCGGGCTGGACCGTGTCGGTCACGGCAAAGTCCAGATTTTCCAGCACGTCGATCTTGGAATGGTGATCTTTCACCGGGTGATCGAAGGCCGCCGCCAGATCGCGGTTTTCGCGCGCCTCGGCAAGGTCGGAATTGTCGTATTGTTCGCGCCCGCCCAGTTTGGCATCGGCCATGAACCGCTCGTAATGTTCGATCGCGGTTTCCAGCTCGGCCGCTTCAAGCGACAGCATTTTGGTGCGCAGCGCGTCTTTGATCGCTTGGCGGTCTTGGGTCATCGCAATCCTCCTTTTGGATGTAACGTAAATCTGCGCTGCATGTTCCGTCAAATCGTTGATCTAGATCAGGAATGCGCCTGCGCCTTCGTGGCGCAAAAGCGCCACTTTGGTCTCAACCCCGCCCTTGCCGGAAAAGCCGGTGAGCTTGCCGCCCGCGCCCATCACGCGGTGACAGGGGATCAGGATCGGGATCGGGTTGCCGCCGCAGGCCGTGCCCACCGCTTGCGCGGATTGGCCAAGCTCTTTGGCGATGTCGCCATAGGTGCGCGTTTCGCCAAAAGGGATCTGCAGCATCGCGTTGCAGACCGCTTGCTGAAAGGCGCTGCCTGAGACGCGAAAGGGCAGATCAAAGGTGGTGCGCGTGCCTTTGTCGTATTCACTCAATTGGCGCGCGGCCTCTTTCAACAGATCTGTTGGTGCGCCTTCATCACTCCCGTCCCACATCACGCGGGTGATGGCGCCGTCGGTCTCTTCGATCCCGATGCGTCCGAATTGGGTATCCACTGCAATCACGGCCATGATGGCAGACTGCCCTTTGACCGCCGCATCCTCAATCCGAATGTTGCGCACCCGTTTTCTGACACAGAAAACGGGCCGGAAAGTGTGTCACTTTCCGGCCCGCAAGGCTTAACCCAAAGCGCTGTCGCAGCGGCCGCAGACGCCGTCATGGGCGTGCTTGCCCACATCCGGCAGGATTTTCCAGCAGCGCAGGCATTTCTCGCCCTCGGCCTTCTCGAACACCATGCCGACGCCTTCGACCTCGGGCAGGCGGAAGGCCTCGGCCGGGGCCGGATCGGCACTGATGGCAAGACCCGAGGTGATACACAGATCATCCATATCGACCCCTGCCAGCAGATCGCGGATACGCGCATCTTCCACATGGACCACCGGTGCGGCCTCAAGCGAGGATCCGATGACCTTGTCGCGCCGCTGCAGTTCCAGCCCGGCGGTCACAACGCGGCGCACCCGGCGCACATCGGCGATGGTGGCGGCCAGATCGGCGTCGCGCCAATCGGCAGGCGTTTCCGGGATATCCTGCAGATGGACCGAGCTGTCCTCGCCGGGGAAGCGCTCCAACCAGACCTCTTCCGTAGTGAAGACAAGGATCGGCGCCAGCCAGGTGGTCAGACGGTGGTGCAACAGGTCCAGCACCGTGCGCGCGGCGCGGCGGCGCGGGGTGTCGCCATCGCAGTAAAGCGCGTCCTTGCGGATGTCGAAATAGAAAGCCGACAGATCCAGCGTGGCAAAGTTGAACACCGCCTGGAACACGCCCTGGAAGTCGAACCGCGCATATCCCGCCCGCACGGTTTCATCCAGCTCCGCCATGCGGTGCAGTACCCAACGCTCCAGCGCGGGCATGTCGGCGGGGGCGGTGCGGTCGGCCTCGGTAAAGTCCGCCAGCGATCCCAGCATGAAGCGCATCGTGTTGCGCAGCCGGCGATAGCTGTCTGCCACGCCTTTCAGGATCTCCGGCCCGATCCGCTGGTCGGCGGTGTAATCGGTCTGCGCGACCCACAGACGCAGGATATCCGCACCATACTGGTCGATGATCTCTTGCGGGGCGATGATATTGCCCAGCGATTTGGACATCTTCATGCCCTTCTCATCCAGCGTGAACCCATGCGTCACCACATTGCGATAAGGCGCATGTCCGGTGGTGCCCACCGATTGCAGAAGCGAGGAATGGAACCAGCCGCGATGCTGGTCGGTGCCTTCCATATAGACATCGGCGATGCCGTCTTCCGTCCCGTCCGGGCGGTCGCGCAGGGTGAAGGCGTGGGTGGAGCCTGAATCGAACCACACATCCAGGATATCCATCACCTGGTCATAGTCATCCGGGTTCACGATGCCGCCCAGGAAACGCTCTTTCGCGCCTTCTTCATACCAGGCGTCCGCGCCTTCGGCTTCGAACACCTCGGCGACGCGTGCGTTCACCTCTTCATTCCGAAGCAGGAAGTCCGGGTCGGTGGGCAATGCGCCCTTCTTGGTGAAGCAGGTCAGCGGCACGCCCCAGGCGCGTTGACGGGACAGAACCCAATCGGGCCGCGCCTCCATCATCGAATAGAGGCGGTTGCGCCCGGATTTGGGGGTCCATGTGACCTTGTCGATCTCGCTCAGCGCGCGGTCGCGGATGGTGAAGCTGTCATTGCCGATGTTCACCGTCTTGTCGATGGCGGCAAACCATTGCGGCGTGTTGCGATAGATCACCGGCGCTTTCGAGCGCCAGGAATGCGGGTAGGAATGCTTGATCTTTCCACGTGCCAGAAGCCCGCCCACCTCGGCCAGCTTGTCGATAACGGCCTTGTTCGCGGTGCCTTCGCCGCCCTTGCGGGACAGGATGTAGTTGCCGCCAAAGAACGGCAGGTCATCGCGGAATTTGCCGTCATCGGTGACGTTATAGGTGATCACCTGATCCAGCATGCCCAGATCGCGGTAAAGCTCGTATTCCTCCATCCCGTGCGACGGCGCGCAATGCACGAACCCGGTGCCTTCCTCGTCGCTGACGAACTCGGCGGCGCGGAAATCGCGCAGGTCGTCCCATTCGGCATTGGAACCATCCGCCGCGTTCAAGGGATGGGTCAGTTGGATCTTGGCCAGATCGTCCTGTGTGACATCACACAGACGCCGCCACATCGTATCATCAAGCCGCGCGCGGCCCATAACATCCGCCGCCATCTTGTCGGCCAGTATATAGCGGTCCCCGATCCGGGCCCAACACTCCTCGGGCCGACCGGTGACTTCGTAAAGACCGTAGGAGACGTCCTTGCCGTAAACGACGGCTTTGTTCGACGGTATGGTCCATGGCGTCGTCGTCCAGATCACAACGTAGGCGTTGTCCAACGTCACGTCGCCAGTGTTCACGACCTTGAACTTCACCCAGATCGTGAAGCTTTCCTTGTCGTGATACTCGACCTCGGCCTCGGCCAGGGCGGTCTGTTCGATGGGCGACCACATCACGGGTTTCGAGCCCTGATAGAGCGTGCCGTTCATCAGGAATTTCATGAATTCTTCAGCAATCACCCGCTCGGCGTGGAAATCCATCGTCAGGTACGGGTTGGCCCAGTTGCCGGTCACGCCAAGGCGCTTGAATTCCTCGCGCTGGATATCCACCCAGCCTTCGGCGAATTTGCGGCACTCGGCGCGGAACTCGTTGATCGGCACCGCGTCCTTGTTCTTGCCCTTCTTGCGGTATTCTTCCTCGATCTTCCATTCGATGGGCAGGCCGTGGCAGTCCCAGCCGGGGATATAGCGGCTGTCATAGCCCATCATCTGATGGGATCGCACGATCATGTCCTTGATCGTCTTGTTCAGCGCATGCCCGATATGCAGATGCCCGTTGGCATAGGGAGGTCCGTCATGCAGCGTGAAGGGCGCGCGGCCCTCTTTCTCGCGCAGGCGGTCATAGACACCGATCTTTTCCCACCGGGCCAGCCAGTCGGGTTCGCGCTTGGGCAGGCCCGCGCGCATGGGGAAATCGGTTTTCGGAAGGTTCAGCGTATCTTTGTAGTCAGGGGTGTCGGCGCACATGGGTGGCGTCCTTTGGATCGTCTTTAGCGGAAATGTCGAAGGGGCGGTGCGATGGCTCAAACACCTTTGCCCGGCGTCTCATGGGATCAGAGCGCCGGGGACATAATTCGAATAATGATCAGGCAATGCTGGCTCATGCGCCCGCTTATAGGCAGCGGAATGCCGGGGGGCAAGCCCGGCCTGACAGGTGCTGCGCACGGTGGTGTAAGAGCCCGGCAAGGTTGATGCGCTACACCCTTCCCCGCTGCAGCATTGTCGCCGGATTGGCACCCGGTGGCGCGATCAGGACGATGGTTTTTCCAGCGCGTCTTTCACAGGTTCCGGATTTACGACCCGGGGCCCGTGGACCGTCATTCATTCAGCGGGCCCGCCCCCTGACGCCATTTCCTTCCAGATAAACGCATCCCCTGCCGGAGAGTGGCTCCGAGCGGGGCAAAAGCCGTGCCTTTTGGCACGCAGCCGGTCCAAGCCCCAAGCCGCCCCTGCGCGCCCTGTCGCCGACGGCGGTCGGCTGAGCATGTCAGCTTTCAGCGCATCACTGAAGATCAATGAAGATCTGCGAGGCAACACCGGCTTCAAGCAGGGCCTCTTTCATCTCATCAATCGCGTTGACGTCGGGCGAGCTGACGATGACGACATCGTTGACCACCAGTGAATACAACGGCGCGTCGGGCTTGAGATTTGCGAGGTATTTCTCGGCGGCCAGTTGAGATTTCGGCCCCCATTTACCGTCATAGGACACGCCAATCGTGTACTGCGCGTCCATCGTCATTTCCTTGCTGACGGATTTGCCCTCGTTCAGATCAAGCAGAACAGTCTGCAGCTTTTCTTCATCCGTAATGCGCTCGGGAATGAAGACGTTTGTGCAGGTTTCGACCTCTCTGTACTTGGTAACGGTCTTTTTGCTGGTCTCATTGGCGATGGCTCCCCCGACAATGGCGCCGGCAGCAGCGCCGGCATTCTTGTCGGTCACGACTTTGCCGATCACGCCACCGACGATCGCTCCGCCGATCACTTTCTCGGGGCTGCCGCCCTTCACCGTTTCCTGATAGGGAACCTGCTTGGTTTCGCATCTGACCTCATACGAACCGGCAAGGGCCGGTGAAGTCATAAGGATCACCGTAGCCGCTGTTGCGAATAGTCTCATTGTCTTGTTCCTCCTTGCCTTCAGCGCAAGCGAAGCTGCGCCTGCATCCGTCACCATTTCACGGTGTTTCACGGCAAGACTTGCATGATCCGAGGGCAGATGCATTGACACCGATCAAACCTGCAGAGGTCACTGAGAGAACAGCCCGGACCGTCCAATCACACGCGACTGTCGCCCCGGCCCTCAAAGTGCCGAGGCAATCTGATTGGCGAACTTCAAAGCGGCAACCGGCAAGGTGCGCTTGCGAAGATGGCCAAGGTAAAGCTCTCCCCCCGAGACATCGCGGGCCGAGATGGGCACAAAGGCCATGTCGGGGCGGGCAAGGGCGTTCAGCCCGACAGGGATCTGAAACCCGATGCCCTGTCCGTAAGCCGCAAAATGGCGCACCATATCGAAGCTGTCCGTTTCGAGAACCGGTTCGAGCTTTCTTCCGATCCGGGCCGATGCCTGATCAAGCAGCATGCGAACCCCGAACTGGGAGGCGGGCAACACCAGGTCGTATTCCAGGCAATCGCGCAAGCGCAGGCTTTCTCGGCCCGCCAAGGGATGCGCCGCTGACATCACCGCCATGACGGGTTGATGAACGGAATGCAGGATTTCGAAGTCCACCATATGGGCAGGTTCGAACACCAGGGCCAGATCGCTTTCGAAATTGACCAGATCTTTCTCGGCCTGGATTCGGTCGCGGACATTGACGGTGAATGTCACATCGGGGAACTCGGCGCGGTATTTTGAAATTTCGCGCGGCAGAAAGTAGGGCAGCAGCGCTTGTGAGCAGGCGATTTTGACATGCCCCCGGCGGATGCCTGACAGGTCTGCCACCTGGCCATGAACGCGGGCCAAATCCTGACGCTGCAGCCGGATATGGTGCAACAGAAGCTCACCGGCCGGATTAAGACGCATCCCCCGGGGCAGGCGCTCGAATATCTCAGAGCCGAATTCCTCTTCAAAGGCCTGGATACGCCGGTTCAGAGCCGAGGCCGTGATGTTCGTGTCCTCGGCGGCCTTGCGGATGGATCCGGAGCGGTGAACGGCTTCGATCATGTCGTATATGCGAAGGTGGCGCATGCGGCGGGTCCCGTCTTGGGTGGGCGCTTCTTGAGCGATGCAAAAAACGCACCACTATGGTTCATTCTTAACATTTGTTTGCACCACTTGATAGTGGCAGGTCTGGCGCAATGCCCTCCTCCAACGAAAAGGACCTGCCATGACCGACACTTCCCGAAGAACTTTCCTGAAACTGACCGGCGGCACCGTGGGTGCGGCGATGCTTCCCTTCCTCAAGGCGATGCCCGCACAGGCCCAGTCTGGCGGCACAATCGTCGTGGTCTCGGGCCAAACGATCAACAGCCTTGACCTGCACCGTACCGGAACCAACCGCGCGTCTTACCAGGTTGCGGTGAACTGCTATGACCGGCTGGTGAGTTTTGGCACCAAGGACACCCCCGGCGGGGGACTGTCCTATGATTATTCGGTGATTGAACCGGAGCTGGCGGAAAGCTGGACGATCTCGGATGATGGTCTCGTCATGACGTTCAAGATCAAGTCCGACGCCACGTTCTGGGACGGACGCAAAGTCACGGCTGCCGATGTGAAATGGTCTTTTGACCGCGCCGTGTCCGCGGGCGGGTTCCCGACTGTTCAGATGAAGGCCGGCGGACTTGAGCGCCCCGAGCAGTTTGAAGCCGTCGATGATGAGACATTTGTCATCAAGCTGGACAAACCCTCGAAACTGACCCTGCCCGATCTCGCGGTGCCGGTCCCGTTCATCATCAATTCGGAAGTCGCCAAAGCCAACGCAACCGAGGAAGATCCCTGGGCGATGGAGTATCTCCATACCACGCCTGCAGGGTCCGGTGCCTTCAAGGTCGCGCGTTGGGATCAGGGCCAGCAGTTGGTCTATGAACGCAACGACGCCTGGGTTGGCGGTCCGCTGCCCAGTTTCCAACGCGTGATCGTGCGCGAAGTGCCAAGCCCGGCAACCCGCCGCGCGCTGATCGAGCGCGGGGATGTGCAGATGTCCTTCAACATCCCCAACAAGGATGCCGCAGAACTGGATGCGAAGGATGGCGTGGACGTCTATTCGACGCCGATTGAAAACTGCATTCACTGTCTTTGCCCGAACTTCAACTTCGAGCCTTTCCAGGACGCCAATGTGCGCAAGGCGCTGGCTTATGCCATTCCGTACGAAGCCATTTTCCAGACAGCTGCCTATGGTCGGGGTGCGCCGATGTGGGGTGGCGAGGCCGAGATCACCGACACCGCATGGCCGCGCAAATCGCCCTACATGACCGATATGGACAAGGCCAAGGAGCACATGGCTGCATCGGGCTTTGCCTCCGGCTTCGAGGTGCCTTTGTCGATCAGCCTTGGGCTAGCCGACTGGATGGAGCCGACAGCGCTGTTGATGCAGGAGGCTTTCGCACAGATCGGCATCAAGGCCGAGATCGAAAAGATCCCCGGAGCGAACTGGCGCACCGCCGCCCTGGTCGAGAAACGTCTGCCACTTCATCTGGAGAACTTCGGCGGCTGGCTGAACACGCCCGACTATTATTTCTTCTGGGCCTACAAGAACGGTCACCTGTTCAATTCTTCGAACTACCTGAACGAGGAAATCGAGCAGCTTGTGGACGACACGCTCCACATCCCGATGGACGATCCGTCATACGCGCCGAAGATCAAGCGTATGTTCGAGATCGCCTTTGAGGACCTGCCGCGCATTCCGCTTTGGCAGCCAGCCCTGAACGTGGCGATGAACGGAGCTTCGGGATACGAGTTCTGGTTCCACCGCCAGCTGGATGTGCGTCCTCTCATCTCGGCGCCAGCTTGATGGCCGGACGGTCGAAAATGATCCTGGGCCGTGTGGCCCAGGCAATCCCCGTGGTGATGGGCGTGGTGGTGATATCGTTTATCCTCACGCGCGCCCTGCCCGGGGATCCCGCCGCGTATTTCGCCGGACCGGCAGCGGACGAGGCGTCGATTGCGGAAATTCGCGAGGCGCTTGGCCTCGATAAACCTCTGTTTCAGCAGTTCTTCTATTACGTTGGGGATCTTGCGCGCGGCGATCTGGGCACCTCGTTGACGACCGGTCAAACGGTGATGTCCGATCTGGCGGCGCGCTTGCCGGCTTCGCTTGAGCTGACGCTTGTTGCTCTGCTGCTGTCCTGCGGCATTGCCATCCCCCTGGGCGTTCTCGCGGCCACACGACCCGGTACATGGGTGGACCATCTGTGCCGTATTCTGGTCACGGCCGGTGTGTCGATGCCAACTTTCTTTACCGGGATCGTTCTGATCTATGTCTTCTATTACCTCGCGGGGATTGCGCCATCGCCTCTTGGGCGGCTGGATTTCATCTATCTGTCGCCACCGCATGTCACCGGGTTCTACCTGATTGACGCCGCTCTGGCAGGCGACTGGGAGACATGGTTCGGCGCGCTCAAACAGCTGATCCTGCCCGCGACCACGCTTGCCTTGTTCACCCTGGCCCCCATCGCGCGCATGACCCGCGCGGCGATGCTGTCGGCCCTGTCCTCGGACTTTATCCGCACCGCCCGCGCCGCGGGTCTTGGCACCCGCAAGGTCCTGTATGGATACGCCTTCCGGAACGCATTGCTGCCTGTGGTGACGACACTTGGGATGGTGTTTTCCTTCACTCTTGGCGCGAATGTGCTGGTTGAAAAGGTATTCGCCTGGCCCGGCATCGGTTCGTATGCGGTCGAGGCGCTTGTGGTCTCGGATTATGCGGCCGTGCAGGGCTTTGTGCTGGCCATGGCGCTTCTGTTCGTGGCGCTGAACCTGATCATCGACATCGCTTACGCGCTGATCGATCCCCGCATCGGATTGAAGTGATGGCCGATATGACAGCTTCTCAACAACCCAAAACTGCTGCGCGCAAAGGTGACACCACACTCGGGCACATCGCTTATGTCCTGAAAGACAACCCGGTCACGATGCTGGCCTTCGCGATGCTGGCTTTCTTTCTGGGCTGCGCTTTCTTCGGCCCTGCCCTGGTGCCCTATGACCCGCTTGCAACAAATGGCGCAAGGGCGTTGCAGCCCCCCAACTGGGACCACTGGTTCGGCACGGACAACCTGGGCCGGGATGTGTTCAGCCGCGTTGTTGTGGCAACGCGCCTTGATCTGACAATCTCGGTCGCGGCTGTCGCCCTGAGCTTTGTAATCGGATCCGTCCTTGGCTCGATCGCCGGCTATTGGGGCGGGTGGCTTGACGCGGTGCTCAACCGTTGCCTCGACACGATCATGGCCTTCCCTCTGTTCGTGCTGGCTATGGGGGTGGTCGCAGCTCTGGGCAACACGGTGGAAAACATCATCTATGCCACGGCGATCATCAACATTCCGTTCTATGCCCGCCTTGTCCGGGCCGAGGTGAACATTCGCCGCAACGCGGGTTTCGCACAGGCTGCCAAGCTGTCGGGCAACAGCGACCTGCGCGTGCTGGCGGTGCACATCTTCCCCAATGCGCTGCCGCCGATGATGGTGCAGGTCTCGCTCAATCTGGGCTGGGCGATCCTGAACGCGGCAGGTCTGAGCTTTATCGGCCTTGGCGTGCGCCCGCCGACCCCTGAATGGGGGATCATGGTGGCCGAGGGCGCGAATTTCATCGTCTCGGGTGAGTGGTGGCTTGCGGTTTTCCCCGGCCTCTGGCTGATGCTTGCTGTCTTCACCTTCAACCTGCTTGGCGATGGTCTGCGTGACATCGTCGATCCCCGCAAAAGGACTTGAGGCCCATGCTGTCGGTCAAAGACCTTTCTGTCGCTTTCAAGACCCGAAAAGGGGAAGTCAACGCGGTGCGCGGCGTCTCTTTCGACGTCGGAAAGGGCGAGACCCTTGGCATCGTGGGCGAAAGCGGTTCGGGCAAGTCGGTCACCTCTTATGCGCTGATGCGTATTCTCGATGCCGGCGGCGAGATCCGCACAGGCGATGTTGTCTATGGCGGGATCGACCTGCGCGCAGCGTCCGAGACGAACATGCGCGATATTCGGGGTCGGGAGATCTCGATGATCTTCCAGAATCCGCGCGCCGCCCTGAACCCGATCCGCCGGGTTGGCCATCAGGTGGAAGACGTGCTGATCCGCCACGCGCAGGCGACCCTCCAGACCGCGAAGGCCAAAGCCATCGCGGCATTGGAGGCGGTCAAGATCAACGACGCTGCCGCGCGGTACGAGGCATATCCGTTCGAGCTTTCGGGCGGCATGTGCCAGCGGATCGTTATTGCCATTGCACTGGCCTGCAAACCGCAGCTTCTGATCGCGGACGAGCCGACCACCGGGCTTGATATCACGACGCAGAAGGCGGTCATGGACCTTGTCGGCGATCTCACGAAAGAGCGGGGAATGGGGATGATCCTCATCACCCATGATCTTGGCCTTGCCTCGCAGTATTGCGACCGCATTGTCGTGATGAAAGATGGTTTGATCGTCGAGGTTGGCGAACCGAAGACGCTTTTCACCGACCCGCAGCACGCTTACACGCGCAAGCTTGTGGACGCGACACCGCGCCTGGGCGCGTCGATCCGCAACCTGTTGCCGCCAGAGGCGCGCCGCCCCGAACCAAGGCACAAGGTTCACAACCGACCGCTTCTGGAAGTGCGCGATCTGGTCAAGACCTATCCGGGAAAGACAGGTCCCATTCAGGCCGTGAAGGGTATTTCCTTTGACATCAAAGCCGGGCAGTCGCTGGGTCTGGTCGGGGAAAGCGGAAGCGGAAAGTCCACCACATCCGAGATGATCGTGCGCTTGCAGGACCCGACTTCGGGCAATATCCTTTTTGATGGACAGGATATCGCAGCCACACCCTCTGCCCGGTTCATGCGCCACGCTGTGCGAAGGGACATCCAGATGGTTTTTCAGGACGCCACTGACAGTCTGAACCCCCGCAGCACGGCTGCGTCCGCGATTGCGGAACCTTTGGCGCGCATCGACCGGATGCGCGGTGCAAAGCTGACCGCACGCGTATCGGAACTGGCTGATCTGGTCGGTCTGCCGCAGCCGCTTCTGAGCCGTTTTCCGCACCAGCTTTCCGGCGGCCAGAAGGCTCGGGTCGGAATTGCCCGTGCCATCGCCTTGGAGCCCAGGCTTCTGATCCTTGATGAACCGACCGCGGCGCTTGATGTGTCCATTCAGGCGCTGGTCCTCAATCTGTTGGTCGATCTGCGGGCGAAGATGGGTATGTCATACCTGTTTGTCAGCCATGACCTGAATGTTGTCAGGCTGCTTTGCGATGAAGTCCTTGTCATGAAGCAGGGCGAGATTGTTGACCGCGGACCGACCGCGACCGTGATGGACACCCCCAGCCACCCCTATACCCGCGCATTGATCGAGGCCGCCCCGCAGCCCCCCAGATCCATTGCCGCCTAGAACCGGAAAGACGACGCCCATGACGAAAGACATGCCCCTTACCCTTGACGCCCTGCGAGAGGCCTATGACAGCGGGGCAACCCCGTCGGATATCGTGCGCGAAGTCTACCGGCGCATAGAGGCCGTCGGCGATCCGGCGATCTTCATCCATCTCCGGCCCATGGAAGACGTTCTGGCCGAAGCCGATGCGTTGGCTGAACGGTCGGATGAACAGCCTCTATGGGGCACCCCGTTCGTCGTTAAGGACAATATCGACGTGGCCGGCATTCCCACGACGGCCGCTTGCCCCGCCTATGCCTATACTCCAGGCCGGGATGCGTTCGTTGTGGCGAGGCTCCGCGCAGCCGGAGCGCTTGTTATCGGGAAGACCAATCTGGATCAGTTCGCAACCGGGCTTGTTGGCGTGCGCTCACCTTACGGCGTGCCAAAAAACGCGATTGATCCCGACATCGTGCCCGGAGGCTCTTCCAGCGGGTCCGGGGTCGCGGTCGGGCATGGCTTTGTGACCTTTTCGCTTGGGACCGACACGGCAGGCTCTGGCCGCGTTCCGGCGGCACTGAACAATGTCGTCGGACTGAAGCCTTCCCTGGGGGCCTTGTCAGCCACCGGCGTGGTCCCGGCTTGCCGTACGCTCGACACGATCTCGATTTTCGCCGCCAATGTGACAGACGCCTTTGCTGCTTTCCAGGTGGCCTGCGCCGAGGATACCGAAGACGCCTATTCCAAACAGGTCACCGCAGGAAATCTGAGCGCACCCCCACCCGCGTTCAGGGTCGGGGTTCCGGATGCGGCGTCGCGCATTTTCTTTGGCGACACGGTTCAAGCCGCCAGTTTCGAGGACAGCCTGACGCAGTTGCAGGCCTTGGGCGCCACGATCGTCGAGCTTGATTTCTCGCCCTTCTATGCGGTCGCCGAAATGCTTTACGAGGGGGCCTGGGTGGCCGAACGATACACTGTTGTCGAAGACCTGATGCGGGATGCGCCAGATGCGTTGCATCCGACGACAGCAAAGATCATCGGCGCTGCGAAACAACTGTCTGCCGCCGATGCGTTTCGCGGGATCTACCGCTTGAAAGAATTGGAGCGGGCGGCGCATGGGCTGCTGGCGCAGATCGATTTGCTGTGCGTTCCGACAATCCCGACCTTTTATTCGGTTGCCGATCTTGAAGCCGATCCCGTGACGCCGAACTCGAATCTTGGCACCTATACGAATTTCGTGAACCTTCTGGACATGTGCGGCATCGCTGTGCCGTCAAAGCCGCGCAGCGACGGGCGCCCCGGATCCGTCACCTTCCTGGCCGCAAGCGGGTCCGACGCACTGGTGGGAAGTATCGCGGCGGCCTTTGCGGGCGAGGCGGTGGCTGGCAAACCAGGTCATGCCACCGAGAGCGAAATCGCCATT
Source organism: Aestuariivita boseongensis (assembly GCF_001262635.1). Taxonomy (GTDB): domain Bacteria; phylum Pseudomonadota; class Alphaproteobacteria; order Rhodobacterales; family Rhodobacteraceae; genus Aestuariivita; species Aestuariivita boseongensis. The sequence goes on along the minus strand of NZ_JXYH01000041.1, from coordinate 5,513 downwards.
GCCGTCTGCGGTGCGCATATGTCCGGCATGGCGCTGAACCATGAGCTGACATCCCGTGGCGGACGGTTGCTGGAAGCCACATGTACCGCGCCGCGCTATCGTCTTTATGCGCTTGCGGGCGGACCACCCCAACGACCCGGCCTGCTGCGCATCGAGAAAGGCGCAAAAATCGAGCTGGAGGTCTGGGCGCTTCCGAAATCGACCGTGGGCGCGTTTCTTGAAGGGATCCCCGCGCCTTTGTCCATCGGCACGGTGGAGCTTGAAAGCGGAACCAAGGCGCATGGTTTCCTTGTTGAGACCACGGGGGTTCAGGGGGCAGAGGACATTACGCATCTTGGCAGCTGGCGGGCCTATCAGGACATGAAGCACAAGCCCGTTGCGCAAAATGCGGGTTAGCGGCACGTCCTTGGAATGGCTGGCTGGGAAGCTGGCACGGTCCTGCAATGCGGTCCCTGGAGACGGGCTTTCCCAGCCCGATGACCGCGTGGCCGAACCGGCCCCTTAGGGATGAAACAACGTTCCCACCCCGAAGGCCATTCCAGCCGCAGCCCCGCCGATCACAAGCGTCTCAAGCGCTGAATACCACCACGGCGCCAGGGACCAGATGCTTTTGGCGGCCCCGATTGCGAAGAAGACCACCATGGTCATTACGGCCGAGATCGTGAACGCGCCTTCGCCCATGCCGAAAATAAAGGGCAATAGTGGCACGAGACCCGCCACCATAAAGGCCGCGAATGTTGCCCAGGCCGCGCGCAGCGGGTGCGGATCGACATTCGACAGGCCGTATTCGCCTTCCATCATCAGGTCGATCCACGTCTCGCGCCGGGCGGTGATGGCGTTGGTCGCATCCTCCAGCACCGTGCCTTCAAGCCCCTTCTGACGCAGGATCTCGCGCACTTCCTCGCGTTCTCCATCGGGGAAGCGGTCGATATGGGCGGCTTCGACCTTGCGCAGGCGGCGGGCGTTATCCAGTTCGGATTTGGTGGCCGAGTAATTGCCGGCCGCCATGGAAAACCCGTCAGCCAGCACATTGGCCAGCCCCAGCGCCACGATGATGAAGGGTGACAGGCCCGCACCGGCCACACCGGCCACGATGGCGAAGGTGGTCACCGATCCGTCGATCCCGCCATAGATCATGTCGCGCAGAAGGCCCCGCCCTGGCGGGTTGCTGATGCGGGCGTGAATATCGGCGGGCTCGTGGCTGTGATCGGTCATGGCGTCCGGGCTTTTCAACGTGAAAGCCCACTTTATGCGCCGGGGCCGTGCCCGCCTTGCGCTGGATCAAGCCAGATGCGCGATCATCTCGATCGGGGCGATGCGGCCCACGGCGATATTCTGCACCATGTGCTGGACCTTCACGCCGGTATCGGCCCCCATGATCAGATGCAGGCCCAAGGGCGGCGGGCCGTCCTGACCGGTTTGCGCGGCGGCCAGTTTGGCAAAGAAGTCCTTGGCAAACCCGGTGCGGTCGGTCTGCTGGCGGATGGTGAAACCCGCGTCTTCGAGCGCGGCGCGATATTCCTCGGGCGAGGCCAGAGCGCTCTGGCTGGCATCCGAGGCCCAGGGGGCGGGGAAATCCATCTCTCCCGGGCCGACCTGCATCACGTCATAGATGGCAAACAGGCCGCCGGGTTTGAGAACCCGCGCAGCCTCGCGCGCGAGGCCCGCCTTGTCGGCGATATTCATGCCCACATGGATCATATAGGCCGCGTCCATGCTGCTGTCGTCCAATGGCAGATCAAGGATGCTGCCCGTTTTCAGCGTGACCTTGTCGCCCAATCCCGTCCAGTCGCACAGCGCCCGGCCGGTCTGTACGAATTCGTCGGTCAGATCCACACCGGTGACACGCGCGCCGGTCTGCCCCGCAACATAGCGCGCAGGCCCGCCCAGCCCGCAGCCCAGATCGACGACCCGCGCCCCCGTGGACAGCCCCATCGCCGCCACGAAGGGTTCCGTCGCAAGCCGCCCGCCGATGTGAAATTCATCGACCGGGGCCAGGTCATCGGCCGATAAAGGCGGCGCAAGGCCCAGCGCATCAAGACCTGCTTTGATCCTGCCCAGCAATTGACCGGATGAGTAATGGCCTTCGACGTCAGATGCCTGTGTCATGGTGTTCCCCTTGCGTTGCGCGCGCCACCATAACACGGATCAGTCGGCTTTTGTCTTCTGCGTTCCCAAAAGCCCGCTGAGGGCATTTTTCACGATCCCCCGGACCGACGGTTTGCGGCGGGGGGAGAAGGGCAGCGGGCGGCACACCTCCATCGCGGCAAGGCCCACGCGGGCGGTCAGGGCGCCATTGACCAGCCCCTCGCCAAAGCGGCGCGAGAGCTTGCCCAGGATCGACCCGCCCAGGATCGGCTCAAGCATGTCATCGCCCACGGCGACGGCACCCGTGGCCACCAGATGGGTCAGCACCGCGCGGGTCAGACGCCACGATCCCAGAACCCCCGACCGACCGCCGTAAATCTCGGCCACGCGCCGGATCATGCGCAGATTGGCGGCCAAGGCGGCGACCACATCCGCCATGGCCAAAGGAACCAGAGCGGTGACGGTGGCGACCTGACGGGCGGCCGCTTCGATCTCGCGGCGGGCCATCTGGTCAAGCGGGGCCAGCAACTCAGCCTCGGCCAGATCCAGCATGGCAGAGGCGTCGAAGACATCGGCCTGCGCCTCGGCAAAGCGGTCGCGGCCCCATTCGGTTTCGGGCCGGTGGGCGTAAAGCCGCACCAGGCGGTCGGCGGTGGCGCGCGCCGCGGTCAGATCGCCGGCGGCCAGCGCTTCGTCGGCGGCGCGCTGCAGATCGTCCATGCGTTTGAGCCTGCCAAAGGCCGCCAGTTCGCGCAGGGCGATGATCGCAAGCACCAGCAGGAACGCCGCCAGAAGCACCGTGACCGCCCAGCCCAGAAGGGGCGAACGATCCAGAAGCCCCATCACGAAATCCCATGCCGCGACCGAGATCACGGCCCCAAGAAGCGCGCCCAGAAGCCCCCAGAACCACCGCGCCAGCCGCGAGGGTTTGCGCGCCGCCAGCCGTGCCGCCATCTGCATCGCGTCGCCCTGCGGGAGGGGGGCGGGATCGGCAATAGCGGGGGCGTCCGCCACCGACGGGGCGGGGCTGTCTTCCAGATCGATCAGAACCGGTCCCTTGCGCTGGCTCATGCGGCGCTCCTTTCCCAGACAAGGCGCAGATCGGGCAGACCTTCGTCATTGCCCGCGCCATCGGTGCGTTCGACCTCGGTAAAGCCGTGGTGGCGGTAAAAACCCTGCGCGGGCAGATTGGCCTGGAACGTCCAGAGCGACAGGTGGCCTTCGCGCGCCTGCAGGTCGGACATCAGCGCCCCGCCAAAACCCCGGCCCCGCGCGCCCATGTCGATGTAAAGCGCATGGATCACCGCGCCGTCGCGGGCGCAAAACCCCTGCACGCGGCCCTGATGTTCGAGCACCGTGACCCAGCCGCGGTCGATCATGTCGGCGGCAAAGCTCAGATCCTCGGCCCGGGTGTGGATGCGCGGCATCCACGGGGTTTCGTCGATGAAGCCTGACAGGATCTCACCGGTCCGGCCGGCATCCAGGCTGTGGGCGGGGCGCAGGAGGGGCGCGGTCACAGCCGGTCTCCGATCAGAAACTGCAGGGCACGGTCCAGCCGGATATGCGGCGGGCCGAAGCCGGGTTTCAGCGACAGTTCGGCGGGGGCAAAGCGCATGGCTTCGAAATCCACGTCCAGCCAGCTGTCCGCGCCATCGCGCGCGGGGCGCAGCAGCGCACCGGGGTCTTCGGGCAATTCGCCGGGATAAAGCGCGGCCTGCTTGCCGGTGTCCAGAAGCGTGCCGCGCACCATGTTCAGCGAGGCGCCGTCATGGTCGCGCGTTTCCTCGGTCGTGGCGCGCAGCGCGGCAATGGCCATGGCGGCGGTTTCGGCCCCGGCAAAGCCCGCGCGGTCGCGCGCCTCGCGGGTCAGTGCCTCGATTATCGCGGTCAGGCGGGCGTGCTGGGTGTGGTGGATGTGATCGGCCTTGGTGGCGGCAAAGAGGATCTTTTCCACCCGTTTGCCCAGCAACAACTGACTGAGAAAGGCGTTTCGGCCGGGCCGGAACGCGCCCAGAATATCGGCCATGGCATGGCGCATGTCTTCCACCGCCGCCGGGCCCTTGTGGATCGCGCCCAGCGCATCGACCAGCACGATCTGGCGGTCGATCCGGGCGAAATGATCGCGGAAGAAGGGTTTCACCACCTGGGATTTATAGGCCTCGTACCGCCTTTCGAACTCGCGCCAGAGCGTGCCGCGCCCGCCCCGTGGCCCCGGCAGCGGCGCGAAGGTGATGGCGGGGGATCCGGCCAGATCGCCGGGCAGAAGGAAACGGCCCGGCGTGCAGTCATAATAGCCCGCATCTCGCGCGGCCTGCAGATAGGCTGTGAAACTGGCCGCCAGCGGTTTGGCCGCGACCTCGTCATGGGGGGCCATCAGATCGGCCTGGGCCAGATGGGCCTGAAACCGGGACGCCTGGGGGCGCTGCGCCATCCGCGCCAGCACCTCGTCGGACCATTGGGTAAAGGTCTTGTCCAGAAGGGCCAGATCCAGCAGCCATTCGCCGGGATAATCCACGATATCCAGATGCACCGTCCGCGTGCCCTGCAAACCCGCCAGAAGCCCTGCCGGTTTCACCCGGAGCGACAGGCGCAGTTCGGAGATGGCACGGGTACTGTCGGGCCAGTGTGGCGCGGGGCCGCTCAGATCGCTCAGATGCGCTTCATAGTCGAAACGCGGGATCGTGTCGTCGGGCTGGGGCTGCAGGAACGCCGCCGCGATGCGCCCTTCCTGCGCGGCCAGAAGGCCGTTCATGCGCCCCCTGTCCAGCATATTCGCGACCAGTGAGGTGATGAACACCGTCTTGCCCGACCGCGCCAGCCCGGTGACGCCCAGTCGGATGACCGGTTCGAAAAAGGCACCTGTTATCCGGTCACCCGCCTCTTCGACGCTTCGGACCAGCGTATCGGCAAGTGTTGAAATGACCAAACCGTGTTCCTGCTTCTGTCTCAGGTCCAAGATAGGCACGGGCAGGCAGCGATGCCAGTGGGGAAAGCGGCGCGCCGGTTCCCCTTAATGTGTTGGGGCTTGCCTGATTGCGCGGGGCGGTTTACCTGCCGCTCCCATGCCTCGTTATGCCCTGAAGATCGAATACCACGGAGCGCCCTTCGCCGGGTGGCAGCGTCAGGCCGACCAGCCTTCGGTTCAGGGCGCGGTCGAAGCCGCGTTGGCCAGGCTGGAGCCGCGCGAGCATACCATCGCGGCGGCAGGCCGGACGGATGCGGGGGTCCACGCGCTGGCGCAGGTGGCCCATTGCGATATGGAGCGTGACTGGGACCCGTTCCGCCTGTCAGAGGCGTTGAATTACCATCTGAAGCCCGAACCGGTGGCGATACTGGACTGCGCACCGGTCGCCGATGACTGGCACGCGCGGTTTTCGGCGGTGGAGCGGCGGTACCTGTTCCGCATCCTGATCCGGCGGGCACCC
>NZ_JXYH01000040.1 GCF_001262635.1 Aestuariivita boseongensis | reverse complement strand
GTTCAGTCAGATGTCCGCAAATCAGCTTACAGAAGCCCTTCAAGACGACCGAACCGACCGGCGGCGCCCGCTTTGGTGCCTGAACGACCGCTTCTCCCAGCACTTGCCATTCGGCACTGATGCCTCCGACGTCTCAGATGCGGACGAAGCGGTCCACGAATTGCCTGCTTTGGAGCAGGCTCTTGCGTGCAGAGATGTGATGCGACGCAAAACGACTGCTTTCATTCTGGCATGGCCAGACTGCGTGGGTTAGCCTTCGTACCCAAGGGAAGTGAGAATGGAACGCAGGCTTTCGGCAATTCTCGCGGCGGATGTCGTCGGCTACACGCGCTTGATGGGCGCGGACGAAACGGGCGTATTGACCGCGCTGCGTTCACATATCGAGGACCTTATCGCTCCACTGGTTTCTGAACATGGCGGGCGCATCGTCAAGCTGATGGGTGACGGTCTTCTGGTCGAATTTCCAAGTGCCGTAAGCGCTCTGCAATGCGCAGTTGGAATCCAGAGCGGGATGGAAAATCGCAATGCCGGGACCGCGCAGCAGCAGCGCATCGATTTCCGCATCGGCATCAATATCGGCGATGTGATCGTTGAGGGCGACGACATTTATGGCGACGGCGTGAATATTGCGGCACGTATTGAAAGCCTCTCAGAGCCCGGTGGGATACTTCTTTCCCAAAGCGCCCATGATCAGGTCAAGGGAAAGGTGAATGGCCAATTTCGCGACCTTGGACTGCAAACGCTGAAGAATGTTGCTGATCCCATACGGGTCTTCAGTTTTCAAACTGGTGGCGTAGTCAGGAAGCGACCGACCCTACTCAGAAGACATCTGGCACGCCGCATCGGTCTGGTATCCGCGGTTCTGATCTTGATCGCGATCACCGGCGTTGGAATATGGTGGTATCGAGATGACGCTTCTTTTGGGGGGCGTGCGGATTTTCAGCTACCCGACCGGCCCTCAATCGCGGTTCTGCCTTTCGAAACATTCCGAGATGACGAAGACTATCGCTATCTCGCCGATGGCATGTCCGAAGACATCATTACGCAGCTTGCGCGCAATGCCGAGCTTACAGTGATGGCGCGGTCAGCATCATTTGCTGTCGCAGAGAAAACGAGTGACGCCGCCGAGATTGCGCGAGAACTTGGCGTTTACTACTTACTCACAGGCAGTGTCCGGCGCAGCGGCGATCACCTCAGGATCACAACACAGCTGGTCGACGGGAAAAGTGGGAGGAATGTTTGGGCTGAGGCCTATGAGAGCACAGCGGAAACCGTATTCGATACGCAGGACGACATCGTCGAACGGATTGTAGGTTCTCTTTTCTCCGAAGTTCGCGAAATCGAAAAGGGCGAAATTCTGAGGCGACCGCCGGAAACCTTGGACGTCTATGAACTCGCTTTGCGTGGCGTCGCGCGGAAGCATCGGCTGAACCCTGTAGATTCGGAATTGGCGAGACAAGATCTTTCTCGCGCGATCGAACTGGACCCGGACTACGCACCGGCTTGGCTATACCTGGGTTGGGTGGAAGGGATAGCCATTGCCTTCGGTTGGGCTTCGGACCTCGGACCAGCCGATCTGTCATCGGCGATTGCAAAGATCGAGAAGGCCATTGAAATCGACCCGACTCTGGCGACCGCATTTCAGGCACTTGGTATACTTCGGTCTTGGGTTGGCGATACTGAAGGCGCGCTTCAAGCCGCGAGAAGGTCGGTGGAACTCGGGCCGGGAGATGCAGACAACATCCTGTTTCTGGGCCGTGCATATGCCAATATCGGTGAGTTCGACAAAGCGGTCGAAACAGCGCGGAAAGCTTTCGAGCTGAACCCGATCAGACCTAGTTACTATGATGCTGCGATGAGTCGCGCGTTGTGGGGACAGGGTGAATACGATGCATCTCTAGAGGCCGCGAGCGACTGTCTTGCCAAGACGCCGGGTTATTCAGCCTGTCAAGTCTTCCAGGTCGCCAGCAACATCGCACTCAACAAGCCAGATAGCGCGTCTGAAGCGGTTCGAAGGCTCACTGAATTGTACCCAACTATGACAATCGGTGTTGCTGTAACTGGTATGGGCTACGCTGGTGATCAGTCTGCAAATGCAAGGCTTGCCGAGCAACTGAAAGCCGCTGGACTGCCAGATTAAGTAAAGGCATCGCTCCGACAAAGGCCGCTTTGGGCTCAGAGCAGTCGTTCGCTGCGGTATGCATGAACGTCAGCTTTGACAGAAAGCGGCCCGCCTGACGGTCCTCTGTTAGCCTGTGCGGCAATGCCCACGAAGGAACTGGGTCTGTTTCTAGATTCACCAACCCTGGGAGCGGTGGTGGCAGCCAATATTTTACGTGGGCAAAATCAAGTATTTTCGGTCAGTGTCCGCTCTGGCCGCGCCGTTCCGGCTCCATCGGTAGCGTATAGTCCGGCGCAGGCACCCCGTGCGCCTCCAGCCATTCAAGAATAACCAACCACTGATCCTGCGGACCGGTGTGGCACCGCAGTTCTGCCAATGCTTCTAGCTTGCAGCGCAAGTCGTACGGAATGGTCATCGGCCATTTGGGCATATGGCGTGCTCTGTATGGGCTGCGGTGTTCGCTCATCAATGGTTAGAACAATATGAGAACAAATGGTTCCGGTCTACACGCCATTCAGGTATACTTGCAGCTGTCATCAGAGCCATCTGAGCAGAGGCGGTTTTCACATGAGCAAAGTACCAAAAGAGACGAAAAATGCGGAGGCTAGTCCGGGTCTGGGCGTAAGGCTGGAAGGATCGGCAGAGGACGGACACCAGCTCATATTGTCTAGCGAGAGCGCACTGAAAGACATATTCGCGACTGACTGCGACCTACAGGCCAATGCCCTGATAGCCCATTGCCTGAAAGTCCTGATGGGGTCTGAGGCCGGGGATGCAGGCGAGGCGAATGATGAACGCGGCTTCATGTTGTCCATCGTAAAAGACATAGAGCCGCGCGATGCGGTCGAGCGCATGCTGGCGGTGCAGATGGCCACAACCCATGTCGCTCTGGTCCGGCAAGGCAACCGCATGGCGTATGCCCAGCACCTCCCGCAATTCGAAGCGCATGAGAAAGCCTACAACAAGCTGGCCCGCACCTTTACGGCTCAGGTTGAGGCGCTGCGCAAAAACCGCAATGGCGGCAAACAGACGGTCACGGTGCAACATGTGAATGTCGAAGAGGGCGGTCAGGCCATTGTCGGCAATGTGGCGACCGGGGGGGAGGGCTACGCATGAAAAGTGACAACAACCTCATGAAGAGCGCGCATGCCGCCCCCAGATGCACGGCAACATCAAAGCGGACGGGCGAGCGGTGCAAGGGGCCGGCCGTGAAAGGTTGGTCGGTGTGTCGGTTCCACGGTGCCCGAGGTGGTCATGGCCCCGGCAGAGCAAACCCGGCCTACAAGCACGGGATGCGGTCGAGGGAATGGATCGAGATGCGCAAGCAGATCAATGACCTGGCGCGGATGGAAAAGGAAATTGAGAATTTGATCTCTGAGTGATCACAGTCTTTCTACGCCCACTTGGCGGCGAAGAGCGGTCATCTGAGAAAAACTGTCGGATGTCTGTGTTGAGCCCATAGGAGACCTCTTAATCTAGCGCTGCGCACGCTCGCAGCACGAAAATTGCCGCATGTGCGCAAACCTCATCGCTGCCGTGCGGCGGTATGACCGGCCACCGATGGAACTTGCAGCAACGATGAAGCGCGCAATTTGCGGGTCTCGGACAAACTGACAATCCGCTGCTCTTGAGCGGGTAGCAGATGTGGTTCACCCGGCAGTACCTCGTTCCACGACTCACACGATTGATACACATGCAACGGCCGTCAGGAGTCATTCACTTCCACTCTAACATTCATCGATAAAACGTCAGATGACTTACCCTGGAAGCTGCCGGACACAGACGCGACCTGTTCGATCCTCCGTGCAACTGCGACAGGAATGAGATTGATGGAGCCAACAGATCTGTTGGTTGGGTCGAACGATATCCAGCCGGCGCCGGGGACAAAGACCTCGACCCAGGCATGAGTCGAGCCGGCGTCGGCGGAGCCAAACTCGTTTCCGGACGGATTAAAGAGGTATCCCGAAACGATCCTCGCGCCAAAGCCAAGTGTCCGGACCGCTTCCGCGAAGAGAACGGCGAAATCGCGGCAGGACCCCCAGCCTTTGTCGAGGGTCTCCAGCGGCCCTTGTGTGCCCTCCGTCTCCCGGCTTTGGTACAAGATTTGACCGGTGACACCGTTGCTGATGTCCTTCAGTAGGGAAAGCGTGTCGGTCGGGCGGCCCATTACAAAGCCTTCGGCCCACCGGGACAACCGCCCAGCATCATCCGCATATTCTGGCACGGCCAACGCCCCGAGGTCGGTCCGGTCGTCGATCGTATATTGAAACGGGTAAAACGCCGCATCGGCAGCGATCGGAAACACGGGCCATACGGGGGCACGCAGGTCTACACGCGCGCGCGATCGTATTGAAAGCGTCTCCGTTGCAGCGTCGAACTGCGCCGTCGCGACCGAATTGCCAGCAACATCGTGTGACCAGTCGATACGGGCTTCGGGGCTGATTTGCAGATCGAAGGACGTCAGGCTGAGATCACGGGTCTCCCGCGGACGCAGCATCAGCCTGTGCGGTCCTAGAGAAACCGTATTGCGATACCGATAGCAGGTCGCGTGTTTGATGATGACGGACGGCATCGGCGAGGCCTATGACAATCGACCGCCGGAACGACGGCGCCCATGTCCGCCACCCTCGGAGATTGCCGCGCGCCAGACAACTGATCCCTTGCAGCGCGAACATATCCGCTCGCCGAATCCCTCACTCCAGAAGAGCGACCTGCACCTCAGGCAGATACGCTCGCCAGGAATGTCTGCCGCCGCCCTGGGTATCTCCACTTCCACGTCCGCAGACTTGATCGTCATTTCCGCTCCTCGCGTTTCCTCAGTCGTTTCAGGTCGCCAGTGGCTTGGATCAGTCGGCATCTGACTGTCACCGGTGTCATTCTCCTATGCCAGGGCGAGGACTACCGGGGAGTGGGCCGGAAATACTCGCATCCATCCCGCCATGGCACCCATCCATCTTGGATGGATCATCTTGCCCTGCCTGCCTTCTGTCTACCTCAGGCAAGCCAGGCCCGGAGTGGAGATGTCGCAAATGCGCCTCGGAGACGCCATCCGCCTGCATGACGAGACGGATCATCGGGTCGGAAAGCATCTCTTCAAGGACGAAATCCGTCAAGGCCTGGCCGGTCAGCTTGTCCCTTGCGCGTGCGTGGTCGAGGTCGGCAAGAGAAACAGTTAGGATTCTCTCTAGTCCCGGATGCGATGTCCTAGGATGAAGCTTCACCATGACAGAGGCTTTCCAGGCTGCAGGATCATGTTGATCAGGGGGTGAAACCAGTTCCGTTTCAATCTCGTACTCTCCCGCCGGAAGCGTTTCGGCAAAGCCTGGAACGGTAAATGGTCGGCAAAAGACTGCGATCGTCTTGCTCGTCAGGTCTTCCATAGGCGTGATCCTCTCCCTGTTTGTTGCGGGTGGTCTGCGCCCCATTTGAGGATGGGGCGCATCGTCTGTGCAGGTCTCAAGATGACTTAGATTTCGTTGTCGCTTCCCCGTCGGTGGCCTTTGGCTCGTTGGCCTTGGCAGGAGTCTTAGTGGTCTCCGCAAGCTTCGGCTTCATCGCGGCCGCCGCCCGGGCAGTCAGGTCATTGAATGACATGTTATCGATCCTTTGATTGGCCGGCGCCAACTCCTCGTCCATGTCGGACCGGGACGGTTGGCGTCGGTGACATATATATAGGGACTGGCGACCCGATTTACGATGTCGTGCCGCAAATGAACCCAAAGTCAGGTCAACCTATCTATCCAGACGTCAAATTGCGTCAGTTTATTCGGTCCGAATGTCTGGGTCAGCGGCACATCCGCCGCATCCCGCCCCCGGGCGATCAGGATGCGCTCGATGCGCCTAGTTTTGTTGCGCGGATCGAAGACCCACCAGCGACCGTCGACATAGACCCCAATCCAGGCCGCGAAATCGTCCAGGGCGTGGGGCTCGGGTTCGCCGGACTCGCTCAGGTAGCCAGTGCAGTAGCGGGCCGGGATGTTCATGCAGCGGCGGAGGGCGATGGCGAGATGGGCGAAGTCGCGGCAGACGCCGTGACCTCCGGCGAGCGTTTCGGACGCTGTGCGGGTCGCGCTCGCCTGCATGTAGTCGAACGAACCGGCTGATTGCACGAAATCACAGATCGCCTGCACACGCGCCTAGCCCGGCGGGGTGTTCCCGAACAGGCGCCACGCCTCTTCCGACAGAATATCCGTGTTGCAGTAGCGACTGCCAAGAAGATAGACCAGTGTCTCGAAAGGCAAATCCTGTGCGGCTTGTTGTGCGGCTTCTGGCGCGATGGGATCGGGCGACCGCAATCGCGGAATATCCCGTCGGTGGACAGCGTAAAGTCGCCGGCCGGCGCCACCATACGTGTGCACCAGTTCCCGAACCAATCGCGATAGCTTTGCAACGGCACACTCGGCGATGTCACCAGGTAGTCAGCGCGCTCCAAGTCCCCGAATCGAGAGTAATGCACGTTCAGCATCGCGATTAGGGGCGTCGGCTGCGTCAGCCGGTGGCGCAGGCGGCATCCGATCTGCATTCGGATGCTTGGCGCGTCGCGGTAGTTTGATCGTGGAGCTCTATCGTCCAAGAACGCACTCCCCATCCGCGAGTTGAAAGCCGCGATCGCATCGCCAACGGTTTCCGGATCGATCGAGATGCGCGTTGGTCGGAAGGGCGATCGCGACACAGGCGTTGTCCACCGGCTCAAATCCGCGTTCACAGCGCCATCCCGGCCCGTAGGAGGCCGGGTCAAGAAGCGCATTCTCAGGAAGCACCACGGGATCGCAGCGGCCATCGACTTCGAAAAAGCCTCTCTCACACGCCCATGGGTGACCGTAGTCCGCATTAGTTAGATAGCCGTTCTCGGGAACCGCGATCGGAACGCAGGCGCCGTAGCTGGCCTTGAAACCGCGATCGCAGGTCCATCCGGAGCCTGAGGTGTCGTCGATGAGATAGGCGTTCTCTGGCAGGACGACCAGAACGCAGGTATCGCGATTCCGTCGGTATCCGCGGTAACATTGCCAATCGTATCCCGCGGATCGCAGAAAGGCATTCTCGGGCATTGGGATCGCCTCGCAGGACGTGCCTCCCACTTCTTTGTAACCACGCCTGCAGGCCCAACCCAGGCCGTAGGCCCGACCCGTTGCATAGGCATTCTCAGGGATGTCGAGAGCCAGGCATTTGGCACCCTCCACCCGATAACCAAGATTGCAGTTCCAACCGCCGCCATAGCTGCGCAACTGAGCGTTCGGTGGCATCGGACCTATGCCGTCCTGCGCAAAGACAGGGACGACAATGGACGCGATGACACCAGCCAAGACTGTTATTCTCGCTATTAGCCTTGCAAGCGGACGTTTCGTTGGTGCCTTGTGGTATCTCATCGGCGTTTCCTTAGCAGACCAGTGTCTGTTGATTGCCGCCGGGGGGCCTTCGATAGCCTAAGCCTGAACGCTCCGGTGACCCGTCGGGTGGGCGCGAATTTTGGCGGGGAGCTCGCCGAAGTTGGTTCCGGCGGCATGCCTTCGTTCTCCGCCACTTGGATCGAGAAGTCTTTTTGGATAGTCGTGCGGCTGCTACCAGTCATCAGAAGACAATTTGTGCAAGGCCGCAGCTGCAAGGGCATGTTCCTTCTGGTGGTAGTCGCCGCGGAACTTGCCATCGACCTGTACCTCCCAGATGCCGTTTCTTTTGCGCACCTGAACCCTACCGCGCTGCGCCGCCCGGTTCACGGAAGAACCTTTTCCACCTCTTATATTCTGCGGCCCGGATTTCATGTTGGTCATTTCCGGCTCTTTCGCGTTGGGCGCGCGCGCTTCTCCGAGGAGCATCACGGCGCGGATGAACTCTTCCGCATAATCGTCGGTTTCGCGGTGGTCATGTTCGTGCCGGACCATACGCATCGGCTCGACGAACCGTTCTCTCAAATGTTCGACAAATCGCGGTTCAGTGCGCGCCATGAAAGCGATCAGGGCTTGAAGCACCCTTTCATGGGCGAGCACGCGCCGCTCGAGGTCGGTGATCTCCGGGGAAGCTATCGGCATGGCGTGGTTCATCCTTCATCAACCGCGTTTTCCGGGCGCTCCGGCGAACGGTCGACAGCAAGTGCTGCCAAACAAGCCTGCGCGATATCCCGGTTCGGCACATCGGTACCCGGCATCGTCGCCCAGCCGGCTGTCATGAGGGCGTCGCGCCTCTGGTAAGTCGAGGCGGCTCGGATCGTTTCCAACTTGTCTGTTCGTGACGGGTCGGAGCGCGCCATTTCGAGGCAGACCGGGACCATGGATGCGACAACGCTGTCGCGAGACGTCGCCATCGCCCTGTCATAAGCGGTGCCGCCTGTCACCCAGCCACCCAAGGAAAATCCGAAGATGCCGACAAAGGCCGCCCCAATAACGGCACCATAGATGCCGGGTTTGAACCATTCTGAAGTATTCATTTCAATTCCTCCTGCGGAGAAAGCACCGCTACGCTATGACTGTCTGTTTCGGATGTTGTTGCGTCCCGGCTCAGCGCCTATTGTAGGTGGCTGTCGGATATCGCCCTCAACGCTGTACGCCCCGCATGACTGCCTTCCGCAGGCGCCATCTGGTAGGTCGCCGTCAGTCGATAGGCTTCGAAGCTCGACCCCCCACAAGCTCCTCTTTGACGAGAACCTCAAAGTCGTCTGCGGGCAAATCGCCCGGCTATCCCGGCAAGGCGAACGGGTTTGAAAACGTTACCGCCGATCTGGTGGACCGCATGTTCATCTCTAAACTCCGCGATGTTGGCAGATCCGTCGCTCATCACTGTTGCACCCCTTGGAATGCTAGACGGATCAGTCGAACGAATTACTCTCTTGTACCTCGAGATTGTCCGACTGGCGCTGACCCATGTTAGTCCTGGACACAGCACCGGTTGCGACTTTCCTTAGGGGCAGTCGCGTGCACTGACCTGTGTAAGGGCGACGAGACCGACCTGCACGTATCCTTTGGCAAAAAGGGATGATCTGCGTTCCTGCAACACTTGAAAGGAGTGGCGATGGCCGGCCCCAAAGTTCTCAACCCGCACCCGCCCGAGTTCGAACGATTTCTCTATGCGTACGTGGGCGAGGACCGGAACGGATATTTCGTGACGGTCCTCTCCACCCTCGCGCGCCTCGGCCTCGATCCATGGACAGAAACCGCTGAACTGGTTAAGCTTGGGCGCGACGACGCGCGCGCACGATTGGGAACGCTGCTTGTCCGATTTCGGGACGTCCCTGCGCTCGCAAACGATCACGGGAGGGTCGCAAGAGACCTGAGTCGGCTGCTTCCCGAAGGACCGACGTTAGGTGCCCCGCAGCGAACTGCCTCCAAGTTAGACGACGGCCGCCCGGCAACAAGCGGCGCTATCTGGGCGGTGCTCGCGATCATTTTTATACTGTTTCAGATACTCATGGTTGGCGGTTCGGGGTCAGGCGAATGACCGCATCAACCGCGACCACGAGGAGACCGGCACATGCCGCGCACAAGTCCGGTACACTTTCTCCACACGAACAGGGCATACTCTGGGACATGGAGGAACGCTTCTGGACCAGTGGCGCCGACAACGCGCGGGCAACGACTGCGACCAACGCCGTCATGGTCTTCCCCTATCCGCCCGGAATCCTGCAGGGCGACCAGATCTGGACCAACCTTCCTGAAAGGACCGGCTGGCAAACCGTTGTCATTGCTGAACGGCGCGTGATGCGGTGTCATGACATCGCCATTCTCACCTATCGCGTTTCGGCAGAGAAAAAAGACGTGCCAATCTACAAAGCTCTCTGCGCCTCTACCTACCTCAACGATGACGACAGATGGCTGAGGATTTCCCACCAGCAAACTGCAGTGACTTGACATGAGCAGAGGCAATCTACCTGCCAAAGAAACCGGGACTAACTTGCGTCAGTGCGGCAGGAAGCCGATATCGGTCAGGTAAGACGTGCCAGCTGTGTATTTGGTGGCGCAACTTTTTCGAGTACCCGAGAAGCGTGTGGGCGTGCCGATCCACAGAAAGTCGGCATGTCTGCGCGCTTCTTATTCTCGGAGTGCCAAGGAAAAGACAAATCCAATGGCTCCCGAACAGAACAAGAATGCCGGGAAGATGAAGTCCGTCAAGGCCGCCTGGACAAGGCGTCCGCCGGCCCGAAAAGGATGCGGCTATGAAACACTTCCTGGCAGCCGAGAAGGCGCATACGGTGAATGACGACGCCGAGACCAACAAGGAATTGAATGCGGCGATCCACGCCCTCGCGTGAACGCCATCGTTTGTTTCAATACTTGGGGTCGCCTGCCGGGCAACGAAGGGTGGCCCTTTCACTTCAGGAGCGGCCCGGTCTGATCCAGATATGCCGGATCGAACTCGGCAAGTTCCACCAGTGCTCCATAGTCGTGAAACGACACGCGGCGGTCCCGAAAGGTGACCAGTCCGCTCTCGCGAAGATGGCGCAGAACGCGATTCACGTGGATGGCACTCAGCCCCAGAGCATCCGCAAGGTGGTACTGGGTTAGCGGGCAGTCATACCCATCCTTGCTCCCCATTCCCACTAGCGCAAGCCTCGTTCCCAGCTCCAGTAGGAAATGCGCCATGCGGGCGTCCGCATCGCGCCGACCGATGCCTACGAGATGCTCCACCACCATCGCCTCGTCCCGTGAGGCCGCCCAGAGTATGGCGGTCGCTAGGCGAGGGGTCCGCGCGAACGTATTAAGAAGGTCGCTCTTCAACACTTCCGCAGCCTCGATGTCGACGATGGGTTCGAAACTGTGGTCCGACGTGCGCAAGAGTACACTCCGCAGCCCGAGAAAATCTCCTGGCAGCTGGAAATCGACGATCTGCCGTGTCCCGTCGGCCTGCAGCTTGTAGGAACAGACCCAACCCGCGGACAGAATATAAGCGGCCTGAGCTGACTGGCCCTGATGCACTAACTCGCGCCCCGCGACGAAGGAGCGACGACGCTGATGAAGTTGTGCAAGCACGGCCAGTTCGACCTCCGACAGAGCGACGAAGGCAGAAAGCTTGCGGGCCAGAGGGCTATGTTCAGTTGATGTCAAGGAGGCTCCCGGCGTGTCGCGACCCAGGAACGGAAATCGGCCCAGATACTGCTCTGAATCAGTCCAGCATAGAACACTATGCTGCTACAAGTACGCTTCACTGTCATTTGCTGCATTTTTTCAACAGCAACAGGCAGTTCGAGAATCCGCGACCGATGCGTAGCTATTGACGCCTGCGGCCCATAGCAAAGATGCGTTTACAGGTCGCATAGACATAATTTGAGTGGGGCTTTCCCGCTGAAGGATACCTTATGCAACCCCCTAAATTGCTTCCATCACAATTATATGAGCCTTTGACAGTTGCGGTGGTCTTCGGTCTCTTCGGTTTTTTCTTAGGCAACCTAACAAATGGCCCAGACTTTCGTGATTCAGCGAGACTGATGGCACATGACGCTATGATAACAGCCCTGGTACCGACATGTCTCGCTCTGTCCCTAAGTGATGCTGACCGCGTCGCAAAACTCCGAGCAATCAGTGGAGCTCAATTATACTTGCGACGGGATGCAGTTCGTCGGAGCGGGTGGGCAACTGTTCCTGGTTCAGAGATCGCTAGCTCCGACTTGGCGGCAGCATGCTTGGATTTGCTGGATCTTGCGCCCGCAAGAGACCTCAGGAAAAACCGTTTCGACGCTGGTTGACTTCAGAGAGAAATTCGAGCGCCTCTTATTGTGGACCGCCCGATAGTGCGCAAACCCAATAACTTTCGAATCCTTAAAACCGCCATTTGGTCCATTTGTTCTCGAGAGAGACATCCGAAGCTAGCCCCGAATATGGTGGGTTCTGACTTTGAACAATTCGAGTATATTGAATGTCCGCTTCAGGGAAATCGTGCTGCAAGGACGGCAAAGCTCTGTTCATCTTCGAGCGATCCAAACAGCATGTACTCGGGCTGATCGAACGGGACCAATGCTCCGCGCGCTAAAGCATCAGATCGTTCCCTCACGGCATCCCGGATTTCTGGCGACAAATTTTCAACTTGGGCAAGGAAAGTAGACCGAATTTCTTCGAACTGCCCGATAGTGATTTTGCCTTGGGCTGCCTTGAGAGAGCCAAGTGTTCCAATTGCTACCCACGCTGGATCAGATCGTTCTTGCTCGACCATCCACGCCGCTGTGTATTCGGCCTTTCTGGCATTGTTCGCTGAAAGATTCTGAATAATGTCGGGCGCTTGGCTGGCATCTGACCAATAATCGTTCATCTCAAAAGGGACGGGAGAGGGACACCCTGGAACCGTTACAGTCTCTTCCATAGCCATGCTAGAGGAACCTATGATTCCGAAGAGGAGAGCAGGCATCAATTGCATGTGCTTCATTCGATCACCTCAGGCGGCAACATTTCCTCAACTGCCCCGGTGATCCGCGCCTTTCGGCCCACACGGGGGCGCGGCAGCTCAGCACAGGCCGCTTTTTGGCCATCAGTGTCTTTCGTCCCCAAACCGATCAGAACACTGGTGACATATCGCCGATACCCAAGACCCATGCCAACGCTTCCATAGCCTTTTGTAGCCTCACAGCGCGACTCTTTACAAAAGATCTCAGACGACAGCAGGCAGAAGCTCAAAAGAATTTTTTTTGTCGCGCAAAAAATCTCTACGTGTCTAATGAAATATTATTTCGTTGACTTGTACCTCTCTACGAAATATTGTTTTGTAGGCATGGGCGCAGGGGTCGGATATGGCAAAGCTCAAAGATTTGGCAGTATTGATCGAGCAAATGAACGGAGGCGACAAAGCGCGCAGCAACTCGCTTGTCATGGTCGCTCGCAAGGCTGGACTGTTTACCACCGGTGGGCGCGGACCAAATGCTCCCGAAATGACGCCAATCGATTTCAGTCGTGCATTGCTCCTAGGCGCCATACTATACCCACCAACCCGAGCTGCTGAGGCCGTGAAAGCACTTGAGGCTGCGCGGTTTTCAACAGCAATAGTTGAAATGGCAGATGGCAATTTCCCGGCTGTTTTAAGAGCTGGTGGACCAATAGACGAAAGCGAAGTCGAAGAAATCGAGCTTCCGACGTTCTTAGATGAACTACCCGTGGACCTCGAAGGGCTTCTAACACTGCTTTTTTCAGCGGTCTTCTCTGGACGGTGGTCATTCGAGGCAACGGACTATTTGCTAATCACGGATACTCCGGGGCGATCCATGGTATCCATCAATCTGGCGGGACAACGATACGGCGAGGTCGTTGGCAATCGTATTGATGAAGATGTGCGCACAAAAGATCACTTTAATTGGCACTTTAGCTTCGACCTGGAGAAGCCAACGACAGACCATGAGTTATTTGGCGAGGTGCAACGGAGAATTTCATCTAATGCACTGTTAGCAATGCAAAATTTAGCCCGACAGGACAACCCCGATGCCTAGAAAGCACGCACCAAGCATGCCGGCGAATACAGACACGGGCTGCGAAATTCTTGACGGAGGGTACACCCCAGAAGAGTGGTCGGAATACCTCTCCGATCGCGGAATACTGGTTAAGGCCGACACTATTCGGAAAAAGGCGAATGAAACAGGCCAGCGATACAAGGTGTTCGGTAAAACCGTCATCACCGGAGAACAAATGACCAATCTCATCAAGGAGGTCACGGAATGCCACTCAAAGCCAAATTGCGCGGACATATCTGGTGGGCTTCTGGTCGCGTCCACTACAACGGCAAGCCAATCACCAAATACATCAGACGCAGCACTGGAGCATCTGAAGAGGCAGGCGCTCATGACTGGATCAAAGACTTTGAAGCCCGGGAAATCCGTCGTTACATCCTTGGAGAAGAAGCGGACAAACTGATATTAAGGGATGCGATCACCCTGTATGACGCCAAGCCAAAAGAGGCCAAGCGCCTGCTGGGCATCTTCAATGCTATTGGTGGCGAATTTTTGAACCGTGAGGTGGATAGCATCACGGGAAAAGAGTTGCGTGATCTGGCCAGAATACTGAAGCCAAGCGCGTCAACAGATACAATGTGGCGCGAGGTCGTGACGCCGTTGAGGTCCGTCATTAATAGTGCGCATGATTTGGGCAAGTGCCAACCAATCAAGGTCAAGCGGTACTCAGAGAAAGAACGCATCCAACAAGATGAAAGTCGCGGTAAGCAAAGCCGTGTCGAGCGAACGCCCGGTAACAGGGAATGGCTGGAGGCTTTCTGTGCTGAAGCAGACGTGCACAACGCGGCGATGGCCCGTTTCATGTTTGAAACAGCAGCCCGTATCGACCAAGCGGTAAGCCTGACGCCGCGGGATGTTGACCTTATGAAACGGCGGGTTTGGTTGAAGGCTCAGAAAGGCCACCCGGCCCAGTGGGTCTCAATATCACATCAAATGATGATTGATCTAGCCAACTTGCCGCCTAAACGGCCCATAAACCGAAAAACAGGCGATGTTATGAAGGCGCGTATCTTTGGATATGGTAGCCCAACTGGTTACACAAAAAGATGGCGCACCATCTGCCAGCGAGCCGGAATACCGTACATTCCAGCGCATCAAGCTGGCAGGCACGGCTACTTTACCGAGTTGACAGTGCGTCTGGGAGTGAACCCAGTAGATGCTGCCAAGGCCGGCAGGTGGGCGGACCCCAACTTGCCTATGAGAACTTATGCACATTCGGTTGTTGATGAAGGTGAAATCAGAGAGCGCCTGCGTACAAATCCCGTACAAGCAGGAAATCAGTCGTCAACTAACTATTTGGCAAAAAAGGAAAAAATGTGATATGAAAAGCCCCCTCCTAAGGGGCAGGTTGCAGGTTCGAATCCTGCCGGGGTCACCAATGTCTTAAGCTCGTCGGACTTGCGCAGCCATGAAGCCGGGCAGGCGCGCCACCTCAGATCATCTTGATGACGTCTTTTTCGATGGCCAGCATGTATCCGCGCCGGGCGATGTTCTTGACCAGAAGCTCGCTCACGATCTGATTGCCCAGCGTGTCGCGCAGCCGCTTGATCCGGGTCGCGCCCGCGGCCTCGTCGCAATCGGCGGCATTGCGGCCCGAAACAACCGCCTCGATCTCGGCTCCTGACATCACGTCGTCATCCATCCGCGCTTCGGCCAGAACCGCGAGGGTTTCCATCGCTGCATCGGTCAGTTTGAAGCCCAGGTTGTTCAGATACACGGTGTTTTCTTCCCGGCTGATCAGCAGCGAATTCACCTGGATCCCCGCCCGCTCCACCTGCGCCATGCGCCGGTTCAGCGTGACCAGCATCACCAGAAAGACCAAAGCCGCGATCAGCATCGCGGTTGCGGATACCAACAGAACGAAGATCACCAAACGGTAGGATCGCAGCGTATCGGAAAAGGCGGTGCCGGACTGCGCCAGGATCTCAAGCAGCTTGATTTCGGCCTGGCTGGTCAGGTCGTCATTTTCCACAAAGATCTGTTCCACCTTCATGTTGAAGGCATTGGCATCCGGCAAAGTCAGGAACAGCACCGTCGCGGCAGCGGCCAGGATCAGGACGATAGCGGCAATGCCGATGGGCACGATCCGCGTATTCTGGCGCACCGGCTCAGAAGCGAAGGAAATAGGGTCCTGCACTGTCCCTCCTCTCGGTCAAACCTTCCGGCCCGAAGACCGACACGATGTTCAGCAGGGTCCAGCCGCCCTGCGCGATGCGGGCGGCGACCTCGGCCCGGGCGGCGTTTGCCGAACAGGGCCCCTGCAGCTGGACCACACCGTAATGCAGTCTCAGCGGGTTATCCTGCTTTGCCTTGTAATCGGCATAGCATTCCGCCTGCGCGGGCGCGGCAACGGCCATAAGGGCCACGGCCAGCAAGGAAAAAGCGATCTGTTTCATGCCGTCAGATTGCGCGCTGTCTGATGGATATACAATAACTTCCGCGTCTTAGCGGCCTGATATCCGATAACCATGGGCTGTTATTGTGTGTCTGACGCCCCCTCCCGCAGATTTGGATCAAGCCGGTGCACAGGGGTGTTCCGGCACCTCTTTGACCCGAAGAAGGAGTGTTCCAATGCACCGCTATTTCATTGCCGCCGTGGTTGCCCTGACTGTTGTCATCACCGGCGTGTCTGCCGCCCCCGCCCGCGCGGACAGCGACGATCTTGCCAAGGCGCTGGCCGGCATTGCCGCGATCGCGATCATCGGCAAGGTGATCCGCGATCGGAAAAAAGACGATCACGTCACCCATAACTACAACCACAATTACAACACCCACCGTCCCCCGGTGATCCAGCCCCGCCCCCTGCCGCCGCGCGTGTCGCGCAAGACGTTGCCCGCGCAATGCGTGCGTGAAGTGCAGGCACGCCACGGCAACACCCGCCGTGTCCTGGGCGCGCGCTGCCTGGAACGGAACTACCGTTTTGCCAACCAGCTGCCGCGCAACTGCGCCCGCCAGATCGAAACCTATCGCGGATGGCGCTGGGTCTATGGCGCGCGCTGTCTGCGCCAGAACGGTTACGAGATCGCCCGCTACTAAAAAGCGGGGAGAGCGGCACCCAAGCCGCACCTCAAGGGAAACGCCTCCGTCCCCGGCGTTTCCCTTTTTGCTTGCGCAACCCGCGCCCCTGCGGTTTGACGTGCCCATGTCTGCGCCTGATTTCCAGATCGAACACGAGTTGATGGCCCTGGGTCACCTGCGCATCGCCGGTGTGGACGAGGTCGGGCGCGGCCCGCTGGCAGGCCCGGTGACCGCCGCCGCGGTGATCCTTGATCCGGACGACATCCCGCAGGGCCTGAACGATTCCAAGAAACTCACCGCCAAGGCCCGCACCCGCCTCGCAGCCGAGATCGACGCAAAGGCCCATGTCTGCGTGGCCCATGCCTCGGTCGCCGAGATCGACCAGCTGAACATCCTGCGCGCCTCTCACCTCGCGATGGAGCGCGCCGTGGCCGGTCTGCCGGTCCAGCCGGATTTCCTGCTGATCGACGGCAACATGATCCCGCGCGGTCTGGCCCTTCCGGCCCGCGCCGTGGTCAAGGGCGATACCCGCTCCCTGTCGATTTCGGCGGCCTCAATTATGGCCAAAATATGTCGCGATCAGATCATGGTGGATTTGGCGCAACAGCACCCCGGCTATGGCTGGGACGCGAACGCCGGATACCCGACAAAAAGCCACAAAGAGGCGCTTCAAAATCTTGGGGTGACCCCACACCATAGACGGTCTTTCAAACCTGTCCACAATATATTGTATCAAGAGAAAAATGTAAGTCGTTGATTCAAAAAAGAAATTGACGGCGAATCAGGTTTGACTCATCTTTGTCCACAACCAACGAGCGTGAAACACGCCGGGACAGAGGCAGACAATGACAAAGACCAAGACAAAGGGCGCGACCGCGCTCCCTCTCAATACGATTCTGGATGGCGACTGCATCGACGTGATGAATACGCTGCCCGAGGCATCCGTTGACCTGATCTTTGCCGATCCGCCCTATAACCTGCAGCTGAAGGGCCAATTGCACCGCCCCGACAACAGCCAGGTGGATGCGGTCGATGATCATTGGGATCAGTTTTCCTCTTTCGCCGCCTATGACCAGTTTACCCGCGACTGGCTGAAAGCCGCGCGGCGCCTGCTGAAGCCCAACGGCGCGATCTGGGTCATTGGCAGCTATCACAACATCTTCCGTGTGGGTGCGACCCTGCAGGACCAAGGGTATTGGATCCTGAACGATGTGGTTTGGCGCAAGTCGAACCCGATGCCCAATTTCCGCGGCAAACGCTTCACCAACGCGCATGAGACGATGATCTGGGCCTCCAAACAGGAAGGCGCGAAATACACCTTCAATTACGAGGCGCTGAAGGCGCTGAACGAAGGCATCCAGATGCGCAGCGATTGGGTTATCCCGATCTGCACCGGCCATGAACGTCTGAAGGATGAAAACGGCGACAAGGCACACCCCACCCAAAAGCCCGAGGCACTGTTGCACCGCATTCTGGTGGGCTGCACGAACCCCGGCGATGTGATCCTCGATCCGTTCTTTGGCACAGGCACCACCGGGGCCGTGGCCAAAATGCTGGGCCGTGATTTCATCGGGATCGAACGCGAGGAAGCCTATCGCAAAGTCGCCGAAAAACGCCTGTCGAAGATCCGCAAATTCGATCGCGAGGCGCTGCAGGTCTCAACCTCCAAACGCGCCGAGCCGCGCGTGCCCTTCGGCCAGCTGGTCGAACGCGGCATGCTCCGCCCGGGCGAAGAGCTTTATTCCCCCCGTGGCAAGGTCGCCAAAGTCCGCGCCGATGGCACGCTGATCGGCCACGATGTGAAGGGGTCGATCCACCAGGTCGGCGCCCATCTGGAAGGCGCACCCAGTTGCAATGGCTGGACCTACTGGCACTTCAAACGCGACGGCAAACGCGTGCCCATCGACCTGCTGCGCAAGCAGATCCGGGCCGAGATGCAGAATTAACCTCGCAAAAAAAGACTTACCCATACCGCCGGTGCCTGTGGCCTGACACATGGCACTAAACTCAAGCCCCGCCTTTCCCGGCGGGGTTTTTTTCGTCAGGGGGCTATGTAAATTGGATAAACATTCTATTTTGGAACGAACGAACCGCCCTCAAAGGACGCCGACATGGTCGACACCGCCGCGCCACCCCGCCGAAGATTTCCGATGTCATTGATCGTGACCCGGGCTGAACTGTCAGACAACCAGCAGAACCGCTACACCGAACAAGCGCTGGAAATGCACAAGCGCGACGGGCTGAACCTGGCCGTCAAAGCCCGCTGGATCGCGCTGGCGGTCGTGGCGATCATGCTGCCAATTCTTAATCCGCAGTGGGAGGTTCTGTATTACCACGCACTGCTGGCCATTATGGCGTTGAACGGTTGGGTGGCCAGCCGTGTGGGGCGCGTGGGCGTCTCCCGGCTCGAGCTGCTCGTTCTCTTTATCGACCTGTTGGTCCTGACCATCGCACTGACCCTGCCGAACCCCTTCGGTGACAGCGACTGGCCCACCGCGATGGCTTATGAGTTCGGGAATTTCGTCTATTTCTTCATCATTCTCGCAGGCGGTACGCTGGCATATTCCTGGCGCACGATCATCGCCATCGGCCATTGGACAGCCGCTTTGTGGATCGGTGGAGCGGTGCTGGTCTGGTTTTTCGGAACGACCTATCCCGAAATGACTGATGCTGCGACGCAAGCGTTCGGGAATGACCCCGCACTCCTTCAACTCTTTGATCCCAACAACATTGATTTCGACATCCGGTTTCAGGAGGTCGTCGTCTTTGTCCTGGTGGCCTACACTCTCGCCCTGACAGTCCGTCGCTTTAACCTGCTGCTGTTAAACAACGCCGCACTTGAACGCGAACGTGCGAACCTCTCGCGCTACTTCTCCCCTAATGTGGTGGAAGAGCTGTCGAACAACGACGACCCCCTGAAACAGATACGCACCCATAACGTCGCGGTGCTCTTCGTCGATATCGTGGGCTTTACGAACCTGGCCGCCGATGAACATCCCGAAAACGTCATCGGCATGCTGCGCGGCTTCCACCAGCGGATGGAGACCGAGGTGTTTCGCTTTGACGGCACGCTCGACAAATATCTCGGCGACGGTCTGATGGCGACCTTCGGCACGCCCGTTGCGGGCGAACGCGATGCGCTGAACGCGCTCTGCTGTGCCAAGGCCATGGTCCAGGCGATGGAGCAATGGAACGCCGAACGCCGCGCAATAGGAGAGCCGGAAATCACCGCCCATTTCGGCGTGCATTACGGCCCAGTCGTTCTGGGCGATATCGGTGTGAACCGGCTGGAATTCGCCGTGGTCGGCAACACCGTAAACGTCGCCGCCCGCCTGGAAAAACTGACCCGAGAGCTTGAGGCCGACATCGCCATCAGCGATCACACTCGCGTGCAGGCGATCCGCGAAAGCTCGGACACCGATCCGACGCTGGCGGGGTTCGCCAATCGCGGGCCACGTGCGATCCGGGGCCTCGACCGCCCCATCGACGTCTGGACGATCTGACGCTTATCGCGGCAGCGGCGTGGCGTGTTTGTTATAGGGCCGCCAATCGGTGATCTCGGGGTAATAGCGCGTCCGCCACGCTTTCACACGCGGGTTCATGATGCGCTTCCACAGGGGCGGGATCATCGCCGCAACCGTCATCACCGGATATCCGTAAGGCAACTGGGGCGCGTCCGCTTCGGTATAGTTCTGCAACAGCGGAAAGCGCCGGTCGGGCTTGTAATGGTGATCCGAATGACGCTGCAGGTTGATCAGAAGCCAGTTCGATGCCTTCTGCGCGGCGTTCCACGAATGCTGCGGCAGCACATGTTCGTATTTCCCATCGCCCAGATGTTTCCGCGTCAGCCCGTAATGTTCCACATAGTTGACCAGTTCCAGCTGCCAGATCGCCGTGCCGGCCTGGATCAGGAAAAACAGCACCCCAGCCCAGCCGCCGATGGCAAAAGCCAGCAAAAGCATGATCCCCTGCAAGGTCCAGTATTTCCAGAACGGGTTCGACGCGTCATGCCAGGGCAGATCCTTGCGCGCCAGCATCGCCTTTTCCGCCTTGAAGGCCGACACCAGGCTTTCCTTCAGAACGCGTGGATAAAACCGGTGGAACCCTTCGTTATAGCGCGCCGTCACAGGATCGCGCGGCGTCCCGACATAGCGGTGATGCACCAGCAAATGTTCTGACCTGAAATGCGAATACATCACCATCGCCAGAAGGAAATCGGCCAGCCACCGCTCCAGCTTGTCTTTCTGATGCATCAGCTCATGGCTGTAATTGATCCCGATGGTGCCGGAAATCACCCCCATGCCGAAAAACAGTACCACCTTGCCAAAGCCTGACAAATGGTCGGTATGGATCGCGTACCAGATCAGGCCGAACAGGGTCACGAATTGCAGCGGCGCCCAGATCAGCGTGACCAGCTTGTACCAGTACAGATCCTCCTCAGTGGCGGACAGATCGGCGTTTTCCAGCTCCAGCCCGACGAATCCGTCCAGCGCGGCGAAGAAATACCAGGTGACCAGCGGCAGCAACGCCAGCGTCCAGCCGCCATTCACCGCGCCGATCCAGGCCAGTGGCAACAATCCCAGCGAAATCCAGAACGGCGCGGCGCGCTGCCATCGGGCAAGTTGGTCTGGGGCGATCATCGGGGTGGCTCCGGCTGCGATCTCATTGGCTAAGCCAAGCTTAGCGCAGTCCGCGCCCCTTGCCCAAGTGCGACCTTACTCCTTTCGCGTCAAATCGAAGGCTTTGCGCATCACCGTGGGCAGGTCGGATGGGCGGAAGGCATGCTTGTCCAGGAAAAAGCCGCGCTCGGGCACGGTGTCACCGGGCAGGTGGGCGGTCATCACCCGCAGGATCAGGTGGAAATGGGTGAAGGTATGGCGCACCTCTGCTCCCAGATCCTGCCAGTCGGCGGGGCAGGGCGAGGCGGGGTCGGGTGCAGTGTCCGTCCAGTCCGATCCAGGCCAGCCCATCATGCCGCCCAGAAGGCCCTTTTCGGGCCGAGTCTCCACCAGCCAGGCGCCATCCTCGCGCTGACCCAGATAGACGATGCCATATCGTGTGGGTTTGGCCTTTTTTGGCGTTTTCTTCGGCAGGTCCGGCGCCGTACCCGCGACCCGCGCGGCACAGGGCCCACGCCAGGGGCAGATTCCGCAGGCGGGCCCGCGCGGCGTGCAGATCGTGGCCCCCAGATCCATCACCGCCTGCGCATAATCGCCGGGCCGCTTCTCCGGCGTCAGCGCCTCGGCCCGCGTCTTCAGCTTCGGTTTCGATCCCGGCAGCGGGTCATGAATGTCATACATCCGCGCCATGACCCGTTCGACATTGCCATCCAGCACCGTCTCGGCCCGGTCGAAAGCAATGGCCGACACCGCCGCCGCGGTGTAAGGCCCCACGCCCGGCAGGCTCAGCAACCCGTCATAGGTATCGGGAAAGACCCCGCCATGATCGGCCACCACCGCCCGCGCGCATTTCAGCAGGTTGCGCGCCCGCGCGTAGTATCCAAGACCTGCCCATTCCCCCATCACGGCGGCATCTTCGGCAGCGGCCAGATCCTGCACGGTCGGCCAGCGCCGTGTAAAACGTTCAAAGTAATCCTTCACCGCCGCGACGGTGGTCTGCTGCAGCATGATCTCGGACATCCAGACGGCATAGGGGTCTGGCCGTACGCCTTCCTTGCGTGCATCTGGCGGCACGCGCCAGGGCATCACACGGGCATGCATGTCATACCACTCCAGCAGGATACCGGGCAGATCGGTTGTTACCGGATCGTCACGCAAGTTTTATTCCCCCTTCACCGGTTTCGCTGGCACCGCCCGCCACGTTCCCTAAATTAGAGGGCAGACAAAGGAAACCAACCCGATGGCGCAACGCCCGTCCACAACCAAAGGCTTCAAGCGCACGGCCACCCTTCTGGGTGACCGCATCCGCAAGGTGGGCGAAAGCCGGGGCTTTGCGGTCTCACGCGTGCTGACCCACTGGGCCGAGATCGTGGGCTACGAGACCGCCGCCATCTGCCGCCCGGTCGAGGTGTCCTATGGCCGGGGCGGGTTCGGCGCGACGCTCAGCATCCTGACCACCGGCGCACAGGCCCCCATGCTTGAGATGCAAAAGGAACAGATCCGCGCGCGGGTGAATGCCGTCTATGGCTACAACGCCATCGCGCGGGTGCGCATCACGCAAACCGCCAAAACCGGCTTTGCCGAAGGACAGGCCACCTTCCTGCATGCCCCCGACGCCACCGATAAACGAAAACCCGACCCGGCGCTTCAGGCCCGCGCACGGGACGCCACGACCGAGATATCCAATAACGATCTGCGACAGGCCCTTGAACGTCTGGGGCAGAACGTTCTAACGAACGCCAAAGAATGAAAGGGTTTCGAATGAACCGTCGTCATGTCCTTCTATCCTCTGCCGCGCTGATTGCCGCCGGCGGCTATGTCCTCACTCGTCCCAGCGGGACCAATGCCGTGGATCTGCCCGGCGCGGCCCATGCTCAGGACCTGGATATCGACACCTCCGGCATCATGGAGATGCAACTTGGCAATCCCGATGCGCCGGTCACCGTGATCGAATACGCGTCCTACACCTGCCCGCATTGCGCGCGCTTTCATGAAGGGGCGTTCAAGCAGCTCAAGGCCGATTACATCGACACTGGCAAGATCAACTTCATCTACCGCGAGGTCTATTTCGACCGCTTCGGCCTCTGGGCCTCGATGATCGCGCGTTGCGGCGAAAACCAGCAGCGCTTCTTCGGCATCACCGAAATCATCTATGAACTGCAATCGGAATGGAGCCGTGCCGGCTCGCCCCCGCAGATCGCGGATGAGCTGCGCAAGATCGGCCGCCTGGCCGGTATCGAAAACGATGCACTCGAAGCCTGCCTGCAGGACCAGGAGATGGCCCAGACCCTGGTGGCCTGGTACCAGCAGAACTCGATCGAACATGGCATCCAGTCAACGCCCAGCTTCGTGATCAACGGCCGCACCTATACCAACATGGCCTATGATGAATTCTCGTCCCTGATTGACGAGGCAATGGGAAGCTGATGTCAGCACCGCTCGCGGGTCTGAAAGTCGTCGAACTGGCGCGCATCCTGGCCGGCCCCTGGGCCGGTCAAACCCTGTCTGATCTGGGTGCCGAGGTTATCAAGGTCGAAAGCCCGAACGGGGACGACACCCGCGCCTGGGGCCCGCCCTTCGTGACGCGGGACGACGATGTGTCGGCCTCCTATTTCCATTCCACGAACCGGGGCAAAGCCTCTGTCACCGTGGATTTCCGCACTGAAGAGGGCCAGGAAAAGGTCCGCGAGCTGGTCCGCGATGCCGATATCCTGATCGAGAATTTCAAGCTGGGCGGCCTTGCGAAATACGGGCTGGATTACGACAGCCTGTCGAAGGTCAACCCGCGCCTGATCTATTGCTCCATCACCGGCTTCGGCCAGACCGGGCCTTATGCCCACCGCGCTGGATATGATTTCATCATTCAGGGCATGTCGGGGCTTATGTCCATCACGGGCGAGGCCGACGGCCAGCCGCAGAAATCCGGCGTGGCGATCACCGATATCTTCACCGGCATCTATTCCGTCACCGCGATCCTGGCGGCCCTGCACCAGCGCGGCCAGACCGGCAAGGGCCAGCATATCGACATGTCCCTGCTAGACGTCGCCGTGTCCGTGACTGCCAATCAGGCGATGAATTATCTGACCACCGGCACGCCGCCTGGCCGGATGGGCAACGCCCATCCCAACCTGACGCCCTATCAGGTGTTCGACTGTTCGGACGGCCATATCATCATCGCCACCGGAAACGACGCGCAATACCAGCGGCTCTGCCGTATTCTGGGGCTGGATGACATGGCGGATGACCCTGCCTATGCCCGCAACCGCGACCGCATCGCCAACCGGGCCGAGATGATCCGCCGCCTGAATGACGCCACATCGCAGCGCACCCGCGACGACCTGCTGGCGGCATGCGAGGGGCAGGGTGTTCCCGCAGGCCCGATCAACCGTCTGGATGATGTGATGGCCGATCCGCAGGTTATCGCGCGCGGCATGCAGATCGAACTGGATGGCGTTCCGGGCATCCGCGCGCCTTTCCGGTTCTCGGATGCCGACCTGGCGCTGCATCGCCCCGCGCCGAAACTGGGCGAAGACAACACGTAGGCCGGGCTTCAGCCCGGCTCCAACTCCCTAATAAATCCTTAAGATTACCGTTAAAATCCAAGCAATTGTTTCGCGCGCGAAACATTTTGGCTCAGGGCGCCGGCGCGGCTTTCTTCAGAATATCCCGCACCGGATCCTCCTCTTCCACATGCAGCCGCACAGGCAGGGTGATTACCTTGTGGCGGAAGCTCAGAGGCAGACGCGCCGCGTCCTTCTCCGTCGTCACCAGCTGCGCGTTCAGCGCCTTGGCCTCCGCCTCCAGCCGGTTCAGCATGCCGGGGCCGAACTTCTGGTGATCGTCCAGCGCCTCCGCCCGGACGATTTGCGCGCCCTCGCGGCGCAGGGTGGTGAAAAATTTCTCGGGATTGCCGATCCCGGCAAAGGCCAGAACCCGGCTGCCCGCCCAATCCATGCCGGTCTGAAGCGGCTGCATCTCGCCCCGCGCGCGCGGTACGCCGCCCAGATCGGCGCCGAATGCGGCCTGCGCGTCAGCATCACCGATGCTCAGCACCAGATCGGCGCGGCGCAGACCCGCGTGCACGGGCTCCCGTAACGGCCCCGCAGGCAGGCAGCGGCCATTGCCGAACCCTTTGGCGGCATCCACCACGACAATGGACAGATCCTTGGCCAGCGCGGGATCCTGAAAACCGTCATCCATGATCAGAACGCTTGCGCCGCCCTCGACCGCCGCCCGTGCGGTGGCGACACGGTCCTTGCCGACCCAGACCTCCCCGAAGGCGGCGATCAGCAAAGGCTCATCGCCCACCCGTGTGGCGGAATGGCGCGCGGGGTCCACCCGCACCGGGCCCTCCACCGTCCCGCCATAGCCTTTCGAGATCACATGCGGCCGGTGCCCCATCCGGCCCAATTGCTCCAGAAGCCAGATCACCGTGGGCGTCTTGCCAGTGCCGCCCACGTTGATATTGCCCACGCAGATCACCGGCACGCCCTCGCGCGCAGGCGCACCCCGCGCCAGCCGCCGTGCCGTCAGCCAACCATAAAGAGCCCCCAGAGGGGCAAGCACCCGAGCCTGCCAGCCCGGGGCCTCGGCGGGATTGTCCCAGAAGGCGGGCGCGCGCATCAGGCCCCCTCCCTCTGGTCCAGAAGGTCCTGCACCAAGTCCAGAAGCTGATCGGTGATCTGAGCGCCTTCCGACACGACCTCCCACGCCGCCAGCGCCATTGACGCGGCATTATCCGGCGCGATCAGGCGCATCACCCCCGTGGCCAGCCCCTCGGCATCCTTCACGATCCGCGCCGCCCCGGCACTGGCCAGTCGCGTGTAAACCGCCAGATGATCGCGCACATTCGGCCCGTACAGAACCGCCGAACCCAATGCCGCCGCATCGAACGGGTTGCTGCCGCCATGGCCCGGCGTCAGGGAACTGCCTAGAAAGACAACCGGTGCCACCCGGTACCAGTGCCCGATCTCGGCCCCACCTTCGGCGATGATGACCTGACAGAAATCATCCGGCTCCTCGCCCTCGTCCCAATCGACGCAGCGCAGCCCGCGTGCATCCACAGCCTCGCGCAGCTGGGCGGTTGTGGTGCCCCGTCCCGGTGTCAGAACCAGCAGCAGACGGTGCGACAGGCGCGCGGCAGTCGCATGGGCGTCCAGCACCATGCCCACCTCGTCGCTTTGCACATGCGCAGCCATCCAGACCAGACGGCCCGCCAGCATCTGCGTCGTTTCATCCACATGGTCTTCATTGACCGATGGCGGGTTGGCCGAGATCTGCAGAGGCGCGGTGATCGCGATCTTTTCCATCGGGATGCCCTTGCGGATCAGCCGTTCCGCCGTCGCGTTCCCCGAGGCGAAGATCCGGTCGAAACAGCTCAGGCTTTTGCCCGCCAGCGTGGGGATCCACCGCCCCGCACTGCTGCGCACGCCATTCTCATCGGCATCCACCAGGATCATTGGCATGCCCCGGTCGCGCGCGGACATCAGCGCATTGGGCAGGAAGTACCCGCCGGTCCAGATGCATAGATCCGGCCGCCAGTGATCCAGAAATTCGGCCGTGTATCCCGGTGTGTCCGGCCCGAACGGATAGACCCAATCGGCCCCGCGCGGGACCATTTCCGCTTCGGTCTGGGTGAATTCGCTGATCGTGATCAGCGCATATACGCCGGGGCGCTGGGCCTTCAGCCGCCGCGCCACATCCTGCATCGCCGCCAGTCGCCCGTGCGAGGTCGCGTGCATCCAGATCAGTTCCCCCTCCGGGCGCTGCATCCGCGTTGTCAGGCGCGACTCCCGCCCACGCGCCTGCAGCGCGCGATAGGCCGCAAGGGTCAGCGACCGGGCCAAGGGCTTATCCCAGCTCCTCGGTCGAAGAGACTTCGGATTCCTCGTCCCTTAGCCGGTGAATATGAGCAATGAAATATCGCATATGGGCGTTGTCCACGGTCCGCTGTGCCTCGGCTTTCCAGGCGTCATAGGCGCTGGCGTAATCGGGGAACATGCCGACAATGTGGATGTCATCGACATTTTTGAAGGCCGATTTCGTCGGGTCAACAAGTTCTCCGCCAAAGACAAGATGAAGCCGCTGGGCCATAAGGCGCGTCCTTTTCGGTGATGGGTCCGGGTGCCGGGCAACCTACGCGAATGCCCTTGCGGGTCAAGCAGGGGCAAGCTGATCCATGATCGCGACATGGACCGACTTGCCCGCCGCCACAACGCCCTTGGCGCGGGGGTGGGGCTGGTTGAAGACCAGCGGTTGGCCGGCTGTGTCGGACACGGTCGCGCCCGCTTCACGCAGGATCAGATCGCCCGCGGCGATATCCCATTCCCAGGCCGGGAACATCGTCAGCATCGCGTCATAGCGGCCCTGCGCCACCAGCGCCATGCGATAGGCCAGGGAGGGCCGGTGCGAGCGGTTCACCTCAGGCGCTCCGTCGCGCCAGAAACGTTTGTCCAGCGATCCGCGATTGGCCAACACCTCGGCCCCCGGCAAACGTCCACGATCTGCGGCGGTCAGGGGTTTGCCATTCAGATGCGCGCCTTTCCCGACCTCGGCGGTATAGAGCAGGTCGCGCTGCGGCAGGAAAATCACCGCAGCTGTCACGATGCCTTTTTCGGCGATCGCCAGCGAATGCGCCCAGGTGCGTGACCCTTCGGTGAAACTGCGCGTGCCGTCGATCGGGTCGATGATGAAGACCCTGTCACGCTCAAGCCGGTCCTGCGAATCCTCGGTCTCCTCGGACAGCCAACCGTAATCGGGGCGGGCGGCCTGCAACTCGGCCTCCAGCATGGCGTTCACGGCCAGATCGGCCTCGGTCACCGGGCCTGCGCCGCCCGGTTTGTCCCAGCGCTGCGCAGTCGTGCCGGTAAAGCGGCTGGCGATCCGGCCTGCTTCCTGCGCGGCGTCGATCAGAAGGGTCAGATCATGCGCCGGCAAGGGTCATCCCTTCGATCATCAGCGACGGCACCACGCGCGACAGGTAGGGCCGCGCGTCATTGGCCGGGATGATACGGCCCATCATATCGCGCAGATTGCCCGCGATGGTGCATTCGTTCACCGGGTAAGCGATCTGCCCGTTCTCGACCCAGAAACCCGAGGCGCCGCGCGAATAATCCCCTGTCGTCGGGTTGATCGTCGCCCCGATCATCGACGTCACCAGCAGCCCCGTGCCCATGTCGCGGATCAGGTCGTCCTGGCTGGAGGAGCCTTGCGTCAGTTCGATATTCCACGGGCTGGGCGAGGGCGGGCCAGAGGTCGACCGCGCCGCGTTCCCGGTAGAGCTCAGCCCCAGCTTGCGCGCCGTGGCCAGATCCAGCGTCCAGCCCTGCAACACGCCATCGGCGATGATCAGACGTTTCGCAGTGGGCAGCCCTTCGGCATCGAACGGCCGTGATCCGGTGACGCGCGGGCGATGGGGGTCTTCGGTCAGGCTCAGCCCCTTGGGCAGCACCTGCTCGCCCATCGCGTCGCGCAGCCAGGATGATCCGCGGGCAATGGCACTTCCGTTGATGGCCGCCAGCACATGCCCTACAAGGCTGGAGGAGATGCGTTCATCAAACAGCACCGTATAGGTGCCGGTCTTGGGCTTGCGCGCGCCTTGCCGTTCCACCGCCCGTTCACCTGCGATCCGCCCGATTTCGGACGCATCACGCAGATCGGCCTGGAAGATGCGCATGTCGCCGTCGTAATCCCGCTCCATCCCCGTGCCGGTGCCGGAAATGGCCACGCAGGATGTCGACCGGCTGCTGCGCTGATAGCCCCCGGAAAACCCGTTCGTGGCGGCCAAATGAACCTCGCTTGCGCCATAGGCGGCGCTGGCCGATTGCACCTGGGTGACGCCCTTGACCGCGCCCGCCGCCGCCTCGGCCGCAAGGGCGTCGGCCTGCAGCGCTTCGGGATCGGGCTCCGCGCTGGGGTCGAAAAGCTCAAGCGCGGCAATGTCCCAGTCGCGCGCCAGCTGGTCGGGATCGGCCAGGCCCAGATAGGGATCCTCCGGCGCCTCGCGGGCCATGGCCACCGCGCGTTCCGCCATGGTCTGCAGCGTGGCCGCGCTGACATCCGAGGATGACACATTGGCCTGCCGCTGGCCCACGAAGACCCGCAAACCGATATCCACCCCTTCGGACCTTTCGGCCTGTTCCAGCTTGCCTTCGCGCACGTCGATATGCACCGACGTATCCTGAACCGCTATCGCATCGGCTGCATCCGCCCCGGCCTTGCGCGCGGCCTCCAGCAGCGCTTGGGTGATGTCAGGCAGGCGGTGCGTCATGCGTCTCTCCGGTGTATTCAGCGTTCATCGGGAGGTAGCCCTGCCCGCAGCCCCGTGCAAGACCGGCCCTTCCAAAAAAGAACTGGGCCGCCCGCGCGGGACGGCCCGGTAATCAGACACATCAGCGGTTACTGAATGCGTTGCCCATTGGCCAGGATGTGGCCCTGGTCATTGATCTCAAGCGTGGAATTCAGCGTGTCTGGCCCATCGCCGGGACGGGCGAACAGGCCCATCATCATCCGCGCGCCGCCGGCCTGTTCCTCGGGCAGAAGGCCCATGGCGACCAGCTTGTCCAGCAGGGCATTCCCGCCCACCAGCTGCAGATCCAGAATGCCCGTCGGGCGCGGCATGCCGTCAAAGGTCGTCAGGTCGGTATTGTCGAAGGTAAATGCCCCGTCACCGGTCAGGCTGGCGCCGGCGGCTGTCACTTCCAGCGCCTCGATATTCAGCGCCTCCAGCTCGCCCGGGGGCGGGCCGTCTTCCAGATCTTCCATCACCTGCGGGTCCATGATGTTGGCCAGCAGCTTGGCCTGCCCGGTCAGCGCGACCACCAGCGTGGCCGGGTCGCGCGGCAACTGGCCGGTGGGGTCGAAGATACCCCAGATCAGGTCCGAAATGGTGAAATCCGACATCGACAGGACCAGCTTGAAGTCCTGCGACTCGTCCGACGCCATGACCGGCACAACCATGTTGAACAGCAGTTCGGCAAAGTTCAGAGAGACCGGCAGCGGAATTTCCGACCCCGCCATGTTGATCGAGACCGTCGCCTGTTCCATGCTGTATCCCATACCGTCCGGCCCGATCTGGAACGAGATCAGACCGCCTTGGGACGTGCTTTCATAGCTGAAGCTTTCGCTTTCATCCTGGAAGTTCAGCGTGCTGGACCCCGCGCCAAAAGCAAAGCCGCCGTCCGAGGCAAAGCCGGCTTCGATCATGGCGGCCATGTTCTCGGTATCCATCTCGGAGGGCAGGCTGGTGACGCTTTGCAGCTCGATCCCTTCGGACCCGCCGACCCAGGTGAGGAACCCGCCTTCTTCCGGATCGCGCACCGCCACGTCATAGGTCAGGTCATCCGCCTTGACGGTCTGGCTATAGCTGCGCAGGCTCTCGCCGGTCACACGGGTGGTCCCGATCACATTGGCCATGCCAAAGACAACCTTCGCGAAATCCTCGCCCGGAGAGGTGCCGTTGATGCGCACATCCGCCAGCTCCATCCCCATCGTGGCCGCGGTATAGTTATAGGTCAGGTCATTCGGATCGCCTGCTGCCACCATGCTGAACCCGGTATTGGTGACATTCACATCCGCTTCGAACCCATCGCCCGACGAATCCGTACCCGCAATGGTAATCGGCATGGTGCCGGGGATCCGGACAGCGACGGTGCCATCGCCGTTTTCGACAAAGCTCAGATTCCCCAGGTTGATGACCACGGTGGTGTCATCTTCCGGCAGGGTCATCGTCAGCGACACGTCATTGACGTTCAGCGTGTCGCCCGACATCTGTTCGGTCGCGGTCAGCTCGTATCCGGTGCCGGACAGATAGGCCCTCCAATCCGACCATACGTCCTGCGCCGTGACATCCGCCTGCGCGGCCCCCGCTGCGAACGCACATAAAAAAAGCGCGGTGGACCCGCGTAAGATACCCTTACTCATTGGATGACCCTCTCCGTTGGACTCGGGGGTATCGTCTTGCCTTCGGCAGGGCAGGTCAAGGGCGAAGGCTGGACCTTTTGGTGCGATGCGGATTACCTCTGCGCCCAGAACAGGAAGAGGATGCAAGATGTCAGTTGAAGGAAAGGTGGTTCTGATCACGGGGGCCAGCCGCGGGATCGGGGCCGAAGCGGCGCGCGTCTTCGCCGCGGCAGGGGCCAGGGTGGGGCTGATGGCGCGCAGCGCAGACAGCCTGAGCGATCTGGTGGCCGAAATCGGATCGGCCGCGCTGGCCATCCCCGGCGATGTGAGCCGTTATGACGATCTGGCCCGCGCGGTCGAGACTTGTGTGAACGGCTTTGGCGGTCTTGATATCCTGATCAACAACGCAGGCGCGGTCGAACCCATCGCGCATCTGGGCAAGGCCGATCCCGATGCCTGGGGGCATGTGATCGACATCAACCTCAAGGGTGTTTTCTATGGCATGCACGCGGCCCTGCCCGCGATGAAGGCCGCAGGCGGCGGCACCGTGCTGACCATCAGTTCCGGCGCGGCCCACGGCCCGGTCGAGGCGTGGAGCCATTACTGCGCCTCCAAGGCCGGGGCGGCGATGCTGACGCGCTGCCTCGACAAGGAGGAACGCGCAAACGGCATTCGGGCGATGGGCCTGTCACCCGGCACCGTGGCCACGCAGATGCAGCGGGAAATCAAGGCCTCGGGCATCAATCCGGTCAGTCAGCTGGACTGGTCCGATCACATCCCGGCCGACTGGCCCGCGAAGGCGCTGCTGTGGATGTGCGGGTCCGAAGCCGATGCGTATATCGGCGAGGAAATTTCGCTGCGCGACGAAGGCATCCGCGCGAAGGTGGGTCTGATATGATTGAATTGACCAAGGACGGCGATCTGTGGGTCGCGCGCATCAACCGGCCCGACAAGGCCAATTCGCTGACCCACGCGATGCTGTCCGAACTGGCCGATATCGCCGAAGCTGCCCGCGACGCGCGGGTCTTTGTCCTGACGGGCGAGGGCAAGGTGTTCTCGGCCGGGGCCGATCTGGACGAGGCGCGCGCGGGGCTGGCCACATCGGATGTGTGGGAACGCCTGTCGGGCAATATCGCGGCACTGCCGGGGCTGAGCATTGCGGCGCTGAACGGCACGCTGGCGGGTGGCGCGATGGGCATGGCGCTGGCCTGCGATCTGCGCATCGCGGTGCCATCGGCCAAGTTCTTTTACCCGGTGATGAAGCTGGGCTTTCTGCCGCAACCGTCCGACCCCGGCCGGTTGCGCGATCTGGTGGGCCCTGCGCGCGCCAAGCTGATGCTGATGGGCGGGCAGAAACTGCTGGCCGACGAGGCGCTGCGCTTTGGTCTGATCGACCGGATCGTGGAGCCGGACGCGCTGATGGATACGGTTCGCGATCTGGCCGCCGACACGCTGGCGGCCCGACCTGACATTGCGACCGGCATCAAGGCAATGTGCCAGGGATAACGTACTCAGGACCGGCTTGAGCTTTATAGTCATGCTTGATCACCGTTTCCGACGTTTCCCCGGAATTTTCGACTGAAAATCCGGCGGGCGTTTGGCCACCCAGCGGATGAATTTCTCAAGCCGGGGATGCAGCCTCAGCGCCTCGACCGTGTTGAAGGACCGCGCCAGTTCCGCCTCGGTCAGGGTCGCGTGGATCTCACGGTGGCAGATGTGGTGAAGCAGCACCACAGGCCCGCCCTTGCCGCCTTTCAGCTTCGGGATCAGGTGATGCAGGCTTTGCGGCACGCCCGGCGGGATGGGGCGGTCACAAAGGGGGCAGATCGGCATGGTGTCTTGTGTGTTCTCGGCCATCGGTGCAAGAACGTGCAGCCAATACGCCATGTTTCAAGAGGGCACGGGCCATGGAATTCGATCTGAGCGCACAGCCCGAGATTGTGCAGCAGGCCGCGGGCTATGCCCTGCAGGGATGGGCCTTGGCGCAGGACTGGCTGTTAAGCCCAGCCGCCTGGTCGCAATTCGCGCTGCTGATCGCGGCCTGGCTTCTGGCGGTGCTGATCACCCGCCGTTTGCGTCCCGTCCTGACCCGGCTGCTGACGCCCGAGGAAGGCGCGGACACCCTTATTTCCAAGGCGCGTGCGTTCTTCTGCCAATTCCTGCCGCTTCTGTTGCCACTTCTGGCGTTCGGGCTGACCGCCATCGGTGAAAGCGTCGTCCGGTCGATGTTTGAATCCGGTGCGGTGATCGCCTTTGGCAAACGGGTGTTCCTGTTCATCGCCGTCCGCGCCTTTGTGCGCGACATCATCACCGATCCGTTCCTCAAGTTTCTGGGCCGCTTCGTTTTTGTCCCGGTGGCCGCGCTGTACACCGTCGGGCTTCTGGACCCGGTCCTGGCCTGGCTTGACAGTGTGATCATTCCCCTGGGCAACCTGTCCTTCGATCTGCAGGACGCGGTGCGCTTTGTCGTGGTGGGCGGGGTGATCTTCTGGCTGGGTCGGTGGTCGAATGATCAGTCGGCCTCGCTGATCCAGCGACAGGAGGATATGCGCCCAGCGACACGGCAGCTGGCCGAAAAGGCTGCGGAAGTTGCGATTTTCGTGGTGGCGGCCCTGGTGTTTCTGAACATCATGGGCATCCCGCTCACCTCTATCGCGGTGCTGACCGGGGCGATTGGCGTGGGGCTGGGCTTTGGCCTGCAGAAGATCGCGTCGAACTATGTCTCGGGCATCATTCTGCTTCTGGAAGGGCAGGCGACGGTCGGCGATTATGTCGAACTGGATGGCGGGGAGGCCGGCACCATCGTCCGCATGACCGCTCGCGCGATCATTCTGGAAAGCTTCGATGGCCGCTGGATCGTGGTGCCCAACGAAGACTTCATCATCACGCGGGTTGTGAACTATTCCGACCAGGGATCGGCCAACCGGTACGAGGCGCCGTTTTCCGTCAGCTATGACACTGACATCAACAAGATCCCGGATATTGTTGAGGCCGCCGTGGCGACCCATCCCGGTGTTTTGTCCGAACCCTATCCGCCCGATTGCGAGCTGCGCGGGTTTGGCGACAGCGGCATTGATTTTGCTGTGGAATTTTGGGTGAACGGGCTGGATGACGGGCCGAACAAATATACCTCGGACGTGTTGTTCCTGATCTGGAACGCGCTGAAAGAGCACGACATCGAAATCCCCTATCCGCAGCGCGTGGTCGAGATCAAAGGCGGGCTGCCCAAGGGCGACGCATGACCTGCCTTGTGATCGGTGGTGGCCCGGCGGGTCTGATGGCCGCCGAGGAAATGGCGCGCGCCGGTTTGCAGGTGCTTGTGGTCGATGCGAAACCGTCTTTGGGCCGCAAGTTCCTCATGGCCGGGAAGTCGGGCCTGAACCTGACGAAGGACGAGCCGTTTGACCCCTTCCTGAGTGCTTACGACGAGGGCGC
The DNA here is from genome assembly GCF_001262635.1 of Aestuariivita boseongensis. Classification (GTDB taxonomy): domain Bacteria; phylum Pseudomonadota; class Alphaproteobacteria; order Rhodobacterales; family Rhodobacteraceae; genus Aestuariivita; species Aestuariivita boseongensis. The sequence continues at coordinate 1,748 of NZ_JXYH01000040.1, read as the reverse complement.
GGACCCCCTGCGCCCGATGCTTGAGACCTTTGGACCGCAGGAAGTCATGGCCTGGGCCGAGGGGTTGGGCCAAAGCCTGTTCACCGGGACGACGGGGCGGGTGTTTCCCGATGTGATGAAGGCCTCTCCGCTTTTGCGCGCATGGCTGGCGCGGCTGGCGGAGATGGGGGTCGAGACCCGCACCCGCTGGCGCTGGATCGGCTGGGACGGCGACGCGCTGGCCTTTGACACGCCAGAAGGGCGGCAGCTGCTGCGCCCGGATGCCACGGTTCTGGCGCTGGGTGGGGCCAGTTGGCAGCGGTTGGGGTCTGATGGGGTGTGGGCCGGGTTTCTGCAGGAAAAGGGCATTGAACTGGCCCCGTTCCAGCCCGCGAATGTGGGGCTGCGCGTGGCATGGTCAGACCATATGGCCCCTCTGATGGGTCAGCCGATTAAGGCGGTGGCGTTTCGCGCCGGGACATCGATCAGCCGGGGGGAGGCGGTGATCTCTGCCACAGGGTTGGAGGGGGGCGGGATCTACACCATCTCGAAAGCGGTGCGCGAGGGGGCGGGGCTGACCATCGACCTTCTGCCCGATCTGTCCGAGGAAGAAGTTGCGCAGCGGCTCGCAGCCCCGCGTGGAAAGGCGAGCCTGTCGAACCATCTGCGCAAAAAGCTGAAACTTGGCCCGGTGCGCACCGGGTTGCTGAACGAATTTGGCCGGCCCTTCCCGGATGATCCTGCGGCGCTGGCGCGGTTGATCAAGGCGGTGCCGGTCGCCCATCAGGGCATGGCGGATATGGACGGCGCAATCTCGACCGCGGGCGGCGTGCCCTTTGCCGCGCTGGACGATGCGCTGATGCTGCGCGATCTGCCCGGCATCTATTGCGCGGGCGAGATGCTGGATTGGGAGGCGCCTACAGGCGGTTATCTTCTGACCGCCTGCTTTGCCACGGGGCGCTGGGTCGGGCGCTCTATCGCTTCCCGGCTTGAATGAAGCCAGCCCGTGCGCGGGCGCGCTTGCCATAGTCTTTGACATCCGGGTCGGTCACCGGGATCTCCAGCCCGAAGGCCCAGCCCAGGCAATGCACGGCCAGAATATCGGCAATGGTGAAGTCATCGCCCATCAGCCATTCGCCCTGCATCCGCTTGGCCAGACCGTCGAGGTTCCGGCCCACGATTTCCTTTGTCACCGGGATCACCTCGGGCACGCGCTTGTCTTCGGGCAGGATCATCGAATGCTGTGCAATCAACCAGAGCGGCGCATCCAGATCCTCGTTCAGGTAATGCAGCATGGCATCCAGCCGGGCGCGCTCCACGGTGCCGGCGGGATAGCCAAGGCCGCCATGCTTGTCTGACAGATAGGACATGATCGCAACAGAATCGGTCAGCGGCTGGTCATCCACCATCATCACCGGGATCTTGCCCGACGGGTGGTACTGACGCGCCTCTTCGCTTTGGGGGCCGCAATCGACATGGGTGTAGTCCACGCCCAGTTCCTCAAGCGCCCACATGACGCGAAAAGCACGGCTGCGAATGCGACCGACGACTGTGTACATGATCAATCCTCTCTGATGTTTTGCGGAGTTCTAACGCTTGCGCCCCAGCATCGCCAGCCGGATCAGCATGCGTTCGGCCAAAGCCATGGCGGGTGCGGTTTGCCCGGCGGATCGCAGTTGCAGATCGGTGTCGGTGATCAGCACCAGCGCGTCTTCCAGCTTGTGCGTGCCCCAATCCTGCGCCTGCCGCAGCACGCGGTCGCGGCGGGG
>NZ_JXYH01000004.1 GCF_001262635.1 Aestuariivita boseongensis | reverse complement strand
TCCCCAGCCGGTCCGGCCCCACCAGCGTGCCCTGATCCACACGCGGCGGATGGGGCAGCAGGCAATCGGGTTTGCCCACCACCAGCGGGCGACAACCATAGAACCGGTCGGCGAAGACACGCAGGTTGAACACCACCCGCGGCACGGTGGAGGAAATGATCACGTCGGTGATCTGAGGATCGATCTTGTAATGATCCAGCAGCGTCGAGAACCAGGTGAAATAGGCATCCGCCGTGCGCGCATGGTGGGTCGAGGTGCGCATGGTGCAGATAAAGCTCTCCCCATCCCAGATGGAAAAGACCGTGTTGGTGTTGCCGCAATCAATGCACAAAAGCATGACGCTGCCTCCTTCAGAAAAAGATCTCTGCCGCGGGGATGCTGACCGCGCCCTGTGCCGTCTCTAGAACGAGATTACCGGCAGAGTCCACGCTGCGGAAGACACCGGTGGTTTCAGCCTGCCCGGTGCGGGCTGTGATCACCTCGCCCAGCTTTGCGGCGCGGGCCAGCCATGCGGTGCGAATGGGCGCAAAGCCGAAATCGCTCATCTGCCGTTCATAACGGTCGAAATGAGTGGCCAGCACGCTCAGGAAATCATCCGGAGTGATCTGCACTCCCGTCTCCCCAGCCAGCGACACAGGGCGCACCGCCCGCGCCTCGACCGCCTCAACCGGCGGCGCATCCGCAAGGTTCACACCGATCCCGATGGCCAGATAGCCCAGGCCGCCGCCGCTGCCTGCACTTTCCAGCAGGATGCCCGCCAGCTTGCCGCCGTTCAGAAGCACGTCATTGGGCCATTTCAGCGCGAGGCCGTCGGTCCGGCCCGTCACATCGGCGATGCTGTCATAAAGCGCCAGTGCGGCCACGAAGGACCGCAGCGCCGCTGTCTCTGGCCCGCCTTCGGGGCGCATCACCAGCGTGGCCGACAGGTTACCTTCCGGAACGATCCAGGGCCGTCCGCGCCGCCCGCGCGCCGCGGTTTGCCTGCGCGCCATGATCCAGACCGGCCCGCTCAGCCCCGGCGCGATCCGGGCGGCCTCGTTCAGCGTGCTGTCGACCTCCTCCAGCACCTGCAGCCCATAGCCCTGCGGCCAGTCAGTCATGACCAACCTGTTCTTCTTCTCTTTCCAAATACGGCAAGCAACACTGGCCCCGCGCGATCGGGCTCAATTGACAAGAACCGCAGCCGCCGCTTCCGCAGCCCCTTCGACGCCGAACATGTTGACGATGCCTACAACCATGATCGCGGCTGATGCCATCAGGAAGCCCGACAGCACCGGGTTTCCGCCGGTATCCAGGTCTTCACCGGTGTCCTCGCCGAAATACATGTAAAAGACGATGCGCAGGTAATAGAAGGCGCCAATCACCGACGCCACAACCCCTGCGACCGCCAGCCAGATCAGGTCGGCCTGATAGGCGGCCTGCAGCACATAGAACTTTCCGAAAAAGCCCAGCATCGGCGGCACACCGGCCAGCGAGAACAAGAGGATCAGCATCGCCAGCGCCTTGCCCGGTTCGCGCTTGGAATACATCCGCAGCGCGCCAATATCCGTGACCGGTTGACCGTCACGCTCCATCATCAGGATGAAGGCGAAGGTGCCCACATTCATGGTGACATAAATCGCCATATAAACCAGCATCGCCTGCACACCGAACGCCGTGCCTGCCGCCAGGCCCATCAGCGCATATCCCATATGGGCGATAGATGAATAGGCCATCAGGCGTTTGATATTTGTCTGACCGATGGCCGCCACCGCGCCCAGGAACATCGACAGGACCGACAGAAGCGCCACAACCTGGCTCCAATCCGGGACGGCTCCGCCAAAGGCGTCGTGCAACACGCGGGCGAAAAGGCCCATCGCGGCCACTTTCGGGGCCGTTGCAAAGAAGGCTGTCACCGGCGTGGGGGAGCCTTCATAGACATCCGGCGTCCACATGTGGAACGGCACGGCCGAGACTTTGAACGCGAGGCCCGAGATCACGAAGATCAGGCCGAACAAGAGACCCAGAGAGATGTCTTCCTCGGTCGCCGTCTGGATAATGCCGGAAAAGAGCGTCGTTCCCGCATAGCCATAGACCAGCGAGGCGCCGTAAAGCAGCAGGCCCGAAGACAGCGCGCCCAGCACGAAGTATTTCAGACCCGCTTCGGTCGATTTCACACTGTCGCGCCGCAGGGAGGCAACGACATAGAGCGACAGCGATTGCAGCTCCAGCCCCATGTAGAGAGCCATCAGGTCGCCTGCCGACACCATCATCATCATGCCGACCGATGCCAGCACGATCAGAACAGGGTATTCAAACCGCAGCAGATCACGGCGCTGCATGTATTCCTGGCTCATCACCAGCACGGCGGCAGCTGACAGAAGGATCACGATCTTGGCAAAGCGGGAAAAGGCGTCGTCCACAAACATGCCGCCAAAGGCGATGTTCTCCCCCGACCCATTCAGCCCGATAAAGGCTGCCACCGCCACCAGAACGGCGGCAGAGACCCAAACCAGTGTGGGCGCCAGCTTGTCCTTGCTGGTGTAGACCGCAAAAATCAGCGCGGCCATGGCAAACACCGACAATGCGATCTCGGGTAGAATGACGTTCAGATCAGCCTGGATCATAGCCCGGCTCCCTTAATTCGATGCCAGCCGGATCGCGGCTTCCGCCTGCGCCAGCGCGGTTTCGTAATTGCCCACCAGTGCTTCGACCGATGGTCCAATGATGTCGAGGATCGGTGCGGGATAGACACCGAAGAGGATCGTGCACACCACCAGCGGCGCAAAGATCGCACGTTCGCGGCGGGACATATCCGTGATGGTCTTGAGGCTTTCCTTAATCAGATCGCCCATCACGACCCGGCGATAGAGCCAGAGCGCATAGGCGGCCGAGAAGATCACGCCCGTCGTCGCCACAGCCGCCACCCAGGTGTTGACCTGGAAGACTGCCATCAGCGTCAGGAATTCCCCGATGAAGCCAGACGTGCCAGGCAGGCCGACATTCGCCATGGTGAACAGCATGAAGATCAGCGCGTAGGCCGGCATGCGGTTCACGAGGCCGCCATAGGCGTCGATCTCGCGCGTGTGCATCCGGTCATAGATCACGCCGACACACAGAAAGAGCGCACCAGAGATAAAGCCGTGGCTGATCATCTGGAAGATTGCGCCGTCGATACCTTGCTGGTTCGCGGCAAAGATACCCATGGTCACAAAGCCCATATGTGCCACGGAGGAATAAGCGATCAGCTTCTTCATATCCTCCTGCACCAGCGCCACCAGCGAGGTGTAGACGATGGCGATAGCTGACAGCCACAGAACCAGCGGCCCCATCACCTCGGACCCCACTGGGAACATCGGCAGGGAGAAGCGCAGGAAACCATAGCCACCCATCTTCAACAGGATCGAGGCCAGAACGACCGAGCCTGCGGTCGGCGCCTGCACGTGCGCATCTGGCAGCCAGGTGTGCACCGGCCACATCGGCATCTTCACCGCGAAAGAGGCGAAGAAGGCAAGCCACATCAGCGTCTGCATCCCGCCTACGATCTGCACGCCCAGCAGGTTGAAGCTTTCCGATCCGAACTGGTGCGTCAGCAACTGTTCGATATCGGTGGTGCCTGCATCCACATACATCCCCACCATGGCGACCAGCATCAGGACCGAACCAAGGAAGGTGTAGAGGAAGAACTTGAAGGACGCATAGATGCGTTCCTTGCCACCCCAGATACCGATGATCAGGAACATCGGGATCAGACCGGCCTCGAAGAACAGGTAGAACAGCACCAGATCCAGCGCCATGAACACGCCCAGCATCAGCGTTTCCAGCAGCAGGAACGCGATCATGTATTCCTTGACGCGGTGTGTGACATCCCAGCTTGCCGCAATCACCAACGGCATGATGAAGGTGGTCAGCATCACGAACAGAACGCTGATCCCGTCCACGCCCATCTTGTATTTCAGGCCAAGGATCCATTCCCCCTCTTCCACGAACTGGAAGCCGGTGTCGTTAGGATCGAACCCAAAGAGGATAAAGAGCGAGACAAAGAACGTCGCGCAGGTGGCAAAGAGAGCCGCCCATTTGGCGTTCTTCTGTGCCGCCTCATCGTCACCCCGCAAGAACAGCGCCAGGATCAGCGCGGCCAGTGCGGGAATGAAGGTGGTGATGGAGAGAAGGTTGTCCATTATTCCACTCCTCCGCCGATCGTCATCCAGGTGATCAGGCAGGCGATTCCAACGACCATCCAGAAGGCGTAGGTGAAGATGTATCCAGATTGTGCGCGGCCTGCGAGGCGGGTGAAGAATGGGATGATGCCCAAGGCTACGCCATTGATCGTCCCGTCAATGACATTGCCATCGCCGCGCCGCCAGAAGAGACGCCCGACACCCAATGCGGGTTTGACGAAAATCGCGTCATAAAGCTCGTCAAAATACCATTTGTTTTTGAGGAACAGGTACAGCGGGCGCTGGTTTTCGGCCAATTTGCCGGGGATGGCCGGGTTCACGATGTAGAACCAGTAAGCCACGATAAAGCCCAGAAGCATCGCCGCGAAAGGCGAGGTTTTCACCCAGTACGGCACCTTGTGCGCATCATCCAGCAGCGTGTTGTCCGGCGCGATGTAAAGCGCGCCCTCGCCCGGTTGGCCTGCAAAGGCGTAGTGGTGCTCACCTTCTTTGCCGTGGGCTTTGTCCTCGCCATGGCTGTCCTCGGCCTTGGCCTCCCCATGACTGTCCTCACCATGGCTGTCGGCTTTCGCCTCGCCATGCTCCGACGCCTCGGCATAGGGGATGCCATAGAATTTGCCGACCGTGTCCACATGGCCAAAGAAGGACTTGTAGAACACCATGCCCGAGAAGATCGCGCCGATGGCCAGAACGCCCAGCGGGATCAGCATGACCATCGGGCTTTCATGGGCGTGTTCATGGGTGTGCTTATCGCCCCGCGCCTCGCCATAGAAGGTCAGGAACATCAGGCGCCAGCTATAGAAGCTGGTAAAGAGCGCCGCGATGACCAAGAGCCAGAAGCCATAGCCCGTTCCAGCGGCATAGGCGCTTTCAACGATGGCGTCTTTCGAATGGAAGCCGGCGAAGCCAATCGGGATTTCGCCCAGCGTCGCGATCCAGACGGGGACGCCGACACCGGTGATCGCCAGCGTGCCGATCATCATGGCCCAGAACGTATAGGGGATTTTCTTCCGCAAAGCGCCATAGTTCATCATGTCTTGTTCATGATGCATCGCGTGGATGACCGAGCCTGCGCCCAGGAACAACATCGCCTTGAAGAAGGCGTGTGTCAGCAGGTGGAACATCGCCGCCGAATACATGCCCACGCCCGCGGCCACGAACATGTAGCCCAGCTGGGAACAGGTCGAATAGGCGATCACGCGTTTGATGTCGGTTTGCACCAGCCCCACGGTGGCCGCAAAGAAGGCCGTTGAGGCACCCAGGATCGTGATGAACATCGTGGCGTTGGGCGCAAACTCCATGATCGGCGACATGCGGCAGACCAGGAACACACCCGCCGTCACCATGGTCGCCGCGTGGATCAGAGCCGACACCGGGGTCGGGCCTTCCATCGCATCCGGCAGCCAGGTGTGCAGGATCAGCTGGGCCGATTTGCCCATCGCGCCGATGAAGAGAAGGAACGCCACCAGTTCTGCCGCGTTCCACGAGGTCCAGAGGAACGTGACCTGCGTTTCGGCCAGCGTGGGGGCAGCTGCGAAGATGTCGCTCAGGTTGATGCTGTCAACCAGGAAGAACAGCGCGAAGATGCCTAGCGCAAAGCCGAAATCGCCGACACGGTTGACGACAAAGGCCTTGATCGCCGCGGCATTGGCAGTGGGTTTGCGGTAATAAAACCCGATCAGCAGGTAGGACGCGACGCCCACGCCTTCCCAGCCAAAGAACATCTGCACGAGGTTATCGGCCGTCACCAGCATCAGCATGGCGAAGGTGAAGAACGACAGATAGGCGAAGAAACGGGGCTTATAGGTCTCGCCCTCGCGCCATTGCGGGTCGTGATCCATATAGCCGAAGCTGTAGAGGTGAACCAGAGACGACACCGTTGTAATCACGATCAGCATGATCGCGGTCAGCCGGTCCATCCGGATCGCCCAATCGGTGCTGAGCGTGCCGCTTTCGATCCAGCGCAGGATCGAGACGGTGTAATGCCCGCCCTCATGCAGCGAGGGATCGAAGGTCAGGAACACGATCCAGGACAGGATCGCCGACAGGAACAGAAGGCCGGTGGCGACCCACATGGCAGCCGTTTCACCGATGATCTTCCAGCCAAAGCCGCACAGAAGCGCGCCGACCAGCGGGGCAAAAAGGAGTATCGTTTCCATGATCTCTTACCCCTTCATCACGTTGACATCTTCAACCGCGATGGTTCCGCGGTTCCGGAAGAAGCAAACGAGGATGGCCAGGCCGATCGCAGCCTCAGCCGCCGCAACCGTAAGCACAAAGAGCGTAAAGACCTGCCCCACCAGATCGCCCAGAAAGGACGAGAACGCGACCAGGTTGATATTCACCGCCAACAGCATCAGTTCGATGCTCATCAGCAGGATGATCACGTTCTTTCTGTTCAGAAACAGCCCGAAGATACCAATGACGAACAGCGTTGCCGCCACCGTCAGGTAATGTTCCAGTCCAATCATGTCGTCCCTCAGGTCTCTTTCGTTCCCTTTGGCCGGTTTTCCGGCCCTTGTTCATTGGCAGGGCGGAACGTTTCAAACGTTCCGGCCCGCTTTCTTTCAAAGAAAGCGGGTCACAGCCCCTGCCCTGGCTTCACGTCTTTCAGTTCCATCGCCTTTGCCGGATCGCGATACATCTGCGCCAGCACGTCCTGACGTTTGATGTCCTGACGGTGGCGCAGGGTCAGCACGATGGCCCCGATCATCGCCACAAGCAGGATCAGACCCGCCAGCTGGAACAGAAGGAAATACTGGTCATACAGGATCAGCCCCAAGGCTTCGGTATTGTGCCGGTCAACGGGTGTCACCTGCTGGCGCAGCCCTTCAGCCGCCGCGTTGCTTTCCCAAGCCCCGAAGGCCAGCACGAATTGCATCAGGATCACCACGCCGATCAGCAGAGCCAGTGGCATGTATCGTGCCATCTCGGCCTTCAGCTCGGCGAAATCCACATCCAGCATCATCACGACAAACAGGAACAGGACCGCGACCGCGCCCACATAGACGATGATCAACAGCATTGCGACGAACTCCGCGCCCAGCAGCACAAAGAGGCCCGCCGCCGACAGGAATGCCAGGATCAGCCACAGGACCGAATGCACCGGATTGCGGCTGACCACTGTAAACAGGCCTCCGGCAATCACGCTGATCGCGAAAAGATAGAATGCAAAGACGCTCATGCCCCGTCCTCTTTCTTGTCACTCATGGCATCCTGAGCCAGATCCAGCGCGCGGGTTACCGCAGGGATGCCTGCAAAAACCGACATCTGTCCGATGGCTTCCACGATTTCCTGCTTTTTCGCGCCCGCTTCCAGCAGATGACGCACCGTCTGGCGCACCGCCGTATCGGCCTGCGCACCCTGCATGGTCAAGCCCGCCAGCGTCAGAAACAGCCGTGTCTTGGCGTCAAGCCCGTCCTTGTTCAGCGTCTTGCCGAACCAGAATTCCATCGCCTCTTTCGGCATGGTGGGCCACAGCGCTTCGAACCCCTTGGGGCTGAAGTTTTCCAGCGCGGGGTTGAAGGCTTTCGCCATCTCATGCGCCTGGGCCAGCATGGCCTCGAACGGGTTTGTGGGCGTGTTGCTCATCTGTAGGGCGCGTCCAGTTCCAGGTTGCGGGCGATCTCGGCTTCCCAACGCTCGCCGTTGGCCAGCAGCTTGTCCTTGTCGTAAAACAGCTCTTCCCGAGTCTCGGTCGCGAATTCGAAATTCGGACCTTCGACAATGGCATCGACCGGGCAGGCCTCCTGACAGAAACCGCAATAGATGCATTTGGTCATGTCAATGTCATACCGCGTGGTGCGGCGCGAGCCGTCTTCGCGCGGTTCGGCGTCGATGGTGATCGCCTGTGCCGGGCAGATCGCTTCGCACAGTTTACAGGCGATGCAGCGTTCTTCCCCGTTGGGATAGCGGCGCAGCGCGTGTTCCCCCCGGAAGCGCGGGCTGAGAGGCCCCTTTTCATGCGGGTAGTTCACTGTTGCCTTGGGCGCAAAGAAATACTTCAGCCCCAGCTTCATGCCTTTGGCGAAATCCGCGAGCAGGAAGTATTTCGCGGCGCGGGTGTAATCCATCTGCGTCATGCTTATGCTCCTGTGCTCCAACGGGCGAAGATGCCCCAGAACCATTCGAATTTGGCCGCAAAGGCCACGAACACGACCCAAGCCAGCGAGAACGGCAGGAAGACTTTCCAACCAATCCGCATCAGCTGGTCATAGCGGTAGCGCGGCGTGATCGCCTTCACCATCGCGAAAAGGAAGAAGAAAAACGCCATCTTCGCCACCATCCAGACCGGGCCGTCCGGCAGGAAGGGTACAGGCGACAGCCAGCCACCGAAGAACAGCAGCGACATCAATGCGCACATCAGGAAGATGGCGATGTATTCCCCGGCCATGAACAACAGGAACGGCGTCGAGGAGTATTCGACCTGGTATCCCGCCACCAGTTCCGATTCCGCTTCGGGCAAGTCAAACGGGGGACGGTTAGTTTCGGCCAAGGCGCTGATGAAGAACAGGAATACCATCGGCAGATGCGGCAGCCAGTACCAGCCGAAAAAGCCATAGGCCGTGTCCTGTGCATTCACGATCGCACCGAAATTCATCGAGCCCGTAGACAGGATCACACCGATGATGATCAGGCCGATCGAGACTTCATAGGAAATCATCTGCGCGGCAGACCGGAGCGAGCCTAGGAAAGGGTATTTCGAATTCGAGGCCCAGCCGCCCATGATCACGCCGTACACCTCCAAAGAGGAGATGGCGAAGACGTAAAGAATGGCCACGTTGATATCGGACAGAACCCAGCCGTCATTGAACGGAATGACCGCCCAGGCGACCAACGCCAGCACGAATGACGTCATTGGCGCCAGCATGAACACCGTCTTGTCGGCGCCTGCCGGAACGACGACTTCCTTCACCACATATTTCAGCGCGTCCGCCACCGTCTGCAGCAGGCCGAACGTGCCCACCACATTGGGGCCACGGCGCATCTGGACGGCGGCCCAGATCTTGCGGTCGCCATAAACCAGAAACAGCAGGCTGATCATGACAAAGGCAACAACTGCAAGCACTTGCGCCAGGATCAGGACAGCGATGCCGCCGGGTGTTGTAAAGAATTCAGCCATCGTTCCTCACACCATGGGTATTCCGTTTTCCGCGCAATTCGCGGCCACGACTTCGGCGTCGATTGTGCGCTCTCCCCGGGGGAGAGCCGGCGAGATGGTGTAAACAGCATCAGCCATCCAGACGCCACCCTCTTCGTATACATTTGTGCGCAAATGCCGCGCAAAACCGAAACCGCGGATCAGCGTGTATTGCGCCGCCGCACATTCCGAATAGGCTTTGACATCCAGCGGCGTGCGCGGGTTGGTCATTTGCACTTTGAACTGGACCAGATCCCCCTCCAGAAGGCGCGTTTCCACGCCTTCATACACGCGCTCTGCGCGCGCCACTTCCGGCTCGGCGGTTTCACAGGCCGCCAGCATCAGAAGGGAGGGTATCATAAGCCCCATTCGCATCACTCCGCGGCGATCTTCGCCTCGCCGCGCGCCTTGGCATTGGCCGACAGCTCGGCCATCAGTTCGCTCGCGCGTGCAATCGGGTTCGTCAGATAGAAATCGCGGATCGCGTTTTGGAAAGTCGCATCGCCCAGCTTGCCCGCAGGCAGCGCGGTCCATTCGTTTTCCGGCACCTCATCGATTTGTGCCAGATGCGGCACCGCCTCGACCATCGCCTGGCGCAGTTGCGCAAGGCTGTGCCAGGGTTGCGTCGCGCCCAGTTCGGGCGACAGCGCCCGCAGGATCGCCCAGTTTTCTTTTGCTTCACCCGGAGGGAAGCTGGCGCGGAAGGCCAATTGCGGGCGGCCTTCGGTATTCACGAACAGCCCGTTCTCTTCGGTATAGGCCGCCGCTGGCAGGATCACGTCGGCACGATGCGCGCCCCGGTCACCATGGCTGCCCTGATAGATGACGAAGGCACCTTCGCCGATCTCCACCTCATCCGCGCCAAGGTTATAGATCAAGTCGGCCTCGCTGACGGCGGCCATCCCCGCGTCATTAACCGCGCCTACATCCATCGCGCCCACACGCGAGGCGGCGGTGTGCAGGATCATTAGTTTGGACTTGCTGCGTTCGGCAAAGGCCATCGCGTGGCCCAGAACGGCCGCACCATCGGCCTCTTGCAAGGCACCCTGCCCCACGATCACCACGCTGCGATTGTCCAGCATGTGGTCGATCTTCTTGTCAGCCAACGCGGCCAGAGCGGCGCGATCTGCACCCAGATGCACATGAGGATAGCTCAGATCGACATTCTCGCCGATCAGGGCAATCTTCGCCCCCTTGGTCCAGGCCTTGCGGATGCGCGCGTTCAGCACCGGCGCTTCTTCGCGCGGGTTGGTGCCGATCATCATGATATATTCCGCGTCATCCAGTTCTTCGATGGTCGCCGTCCCGACATAACCCGAACGATTGCCTGCGGGCAATTTCGCGCCATCGGTGCGGCATTCGACAACACCGCCCTGTCCTTCGATCAGCTGTTTGAGGCTGAAGGCGGCCTCGACCGGGGCCAGATCACCCACAAGACCAGCCAGTTTCGTGGCGCCTTTGATGGCATCACCCGCCTTTGCCAGGGCTTCACCCCAGCTTGCCGGGCGTAGTTTGCCGTTTTCGCGGATGTAAGGCCGGTCAAGACGCTGACGGCGCAGCCCGTCCCAGACGAACCGTGTCTTGTCGGAAATCCATTCCTCGTTCACGCCGTCATGGTTGCGCGGCAGGAACCGCATCACTTCGCGGCCCTTGGTATCCACCCGGATGTTCGATCCAAGCGCATCCATCACGTCGATGCTCTCGGTCTTGGTCAGTTCCCAAGGCCTTGCGGTAAAGGCGTAAGGCTTGGACACAAGCGCGCCCACCGGGCAGAGGTCGATGATGTTGCCCTGCAGGTTCGAATCCAGCGTTTCCCCCAGATAGGAGGTGATTTCGGCATCTTCGCCCCGGCCGGTCTGGCCCATCTGGGAGATCCCGGCCACTTCGGTCGTGAAGCGCACGCAGCGCGTGCACGAGATGCAGCGCGTCATGTGGGTTTCGACCAGCGGGCCCAGATCCAGATCATCCACCGCGCGCTTGGGTTCGCGGAAGCGGCTGAAGTCCACCCCGTAAGCCATGGCCTGGTCTTGCAAATCGCATTCCCCGCCCTGATCGCAGATCGGGCAATCCAGCGGGTGATTGATCAGCAGAAACTCCATCACCCCTTCGCGGGCCTTCTTGACCATGGGGGAGTTCGTCTTGACCACCGGAGGCTGCCCTTCAGGCCCTGGCCGCAGATCGCGCACCTGCATCGCGCAGGACGCCGCGGGTTTCGGGGGGCCGCCCACAACCTCTACCAGACACATCCGGCAGTTGCCGGCGATCGACAGCCGCTCGTGATAGCAGAAACGCGGGATTTCGATCCCGGCTTCCTCACAGGCCTGGATCAGGGTCATCGCCCCGTCCACTTCCACTTCGGTGTCGTCGATGATGATTTTGCGGAGGTCAGACATTTCTCTCACTTCGCTTTCAAAAGCTTGCCCACGGGGCTGTTACTCGCGATCTCTTCCCGCCCCATGCGGCAAAGATCTTCGGGGTTATCAGGGTTCACACCGCGCGCCTGGAAAAGTTCCGCGCCGCGCGCACGCATCCGGTCTTTTTCGGCATCGCTGTCGACATAGGCGTCGATCTCGGCCTCGGTATAGCCCAGCGACAAGGCGTGGCTTTTCAGATCACGCAGAACGCCAAAGGCGCGCAACAGACGCGCGTCGATATCATCGCACCCTTTGCGGATCACATTGGCCAGGGCGATCTGGAACAGACCATCATCCACATAGGCCACCTCACGCAGGGGCGGTTTGGCGGCAACCGCGCTGCTGACGCTCAGGCACAGGGCACAGGCAAGGCCCAGGGTTTTTGCGTAACTCATGACATACCTCTTGTCTGATCAAAGAGGCACAGATGGCTGCGCAGCGTGCCGTTATTCAATAACAGCACGGGACCAAAGGCCGGCGAACGGCAAGGATATGCCAACGCAGCGTTCACGGTTCACAACGTCCTGCGAAGGTCACAGTGTCACGATCCAAGGTCCAGGCTTGCGGTTCGGCATCCGGGCTGGCCGTCCAGGTGATCTGAGACGTACCATATTCGTTGATGCAGTATTTGGTCCCCTCATACCGGCCCGCTTCCCGCGCGCCTTCAAGCGAGGCGGACACGGGCGAGACCGAAGCGACGAAATCCCTGCGGTCGGATTTTTCCACATGCGTGGCCTTGGCGCGGAAAGCCTGCCCGTCAAACAGGATGCGCTCGTCTTTCCGGTTGCATCCGGCAATGACGCTGCATGCCAAAGCTGCGATGATCAATGTGCGCATATCCCTTACTCCGCCGCTGTCGGGCTGCACCGGTGGGTGCGCCACATCTCATGTTCCGTCAGATAGGACCAGCCGAAGGCGTGATCGCTGGCGCCGTGGGTTTTCATATGCTCCAACCGCTCCAGCCCTTCTTCCAGGCTGGGCTGGTGACCCTGTTCAATCCACCACATAACGAAATGCTGTTCGCCCAGCACCTCGAACCACTCCTGACGACGCTCGTAGAACTGCTTGTGGATCGTGCCCCAGACAAAGGTTTCAAGGCTGGCGGCATCTTCCCAGACGGTCAGGTTCGCCACGAATTGCGGATCCTCGCCGATGCTGTTCTCGGTATTGCCCGTGCCTGGCTCGCCCGAGCCTTCCATCATCCACACGAACCCTGGCATGCGCTTGCCCAAACCGTTCACGCGGTCGAGGTTCTCCATGAACTCCGCCACGCGGGGGTCGTCTGTGGGCGCACGCAGGCGTCCGATATTCAACTCTGCCAGATGCATGCCGGTCATTGCGCCTCCAGCCATCGGCCGATTGAATCACGACGATTGCCCGCCACTTGGCGCCCATATCGACACAAGGCTGATGTATCCTCTATCGCCACGCCGCGCGCTGCCATCACGGCCTTCATTGAGGCCCAGGTTTCGGCCTCGCCATATGTATCGAGAGCAGCATACGCCTCTTCCAGCTCAAACCGACCTTCACGATTCAACACGCCAAGCGCATAGGGCATGAACCGTTCAACGGACCTGTTGCGCTCGAACCCGACCCCATTGCACCGGTTGTCCATACGCCAGGCGATCACGAGATTGACGATCTCGGATTGCGCGCGTTCCGAGGCGAAACTGGGCGGCGCAATGGCCAGAAGCGCCAGGCAGACCAGAAGACGGGGCATCATTGCGCCACCTCCACGAGGTAACTGCCGATCAGCGTTTCATCTGCGATTTCAAGTTTGGCCGCTGCACATACCGCCTCGGTGCTGGCTCCATCGGCAAGGGAATGCTTGGCCAGAAAGGCGTCTTGGCGGGATTTGATGTCGGCCGAGGCATCCAGCATGCCCATATCCGATTGGTTCACATCGAATCCGTCGGCCTCAAGCTGGCCGAGAACCTCGCCCGTGGACCGGCTGATCACCACCGGATCAACACTGACCTCAGGGCAGGACCGTGCCAGTTGCTGCGCGGTCGACGTGGCCACGATCGCATCCAGGAAATACCCGGGCGCAGGTCGCAAGTCTGCCAAGGCAGGCGTGGCGCAAAGCGCCAAAGATATGAAGATCGCGCGGATCACTCCGCCGCCACCGCGCTGACGCGACCGGTGCGTTTGGCTTTGATCCGGTCTTCGATCTCGTCCCGGAAGTTGCGGATCAGACCCTGAATCGGCCAGGCCGCCGCATCGCCCAAGGCGCAGATCGTGTGGCCTTCGACCTGTTTGGTGACGTCAAAGAGCATATCGATCTCTTCAACCTCGGCCTCGCCCTTCACCAGACGGTCCATCACGCGCATCATCCAACCGGTGCCTTCGCGGCAGGGCGTGCACTGGCCACAGCTTTCGTGTTTGTAGAATTTCGACAGCCGCCAGATTGCCTTGATGATATCGGTCGATTGATCCATCACGATCACCGCTGCGGTACCCAGACCCGAGCCCAGTTCACCCCGCAGGTAATCGAAATCCATGATGGCGTCTTTCATGTTCTCCCCACGCACGCAGGGAACGGAGGAACCACCGGGGATCACCGCCTTGAGGTTGTCCCACCCGCCGCGAATGCCGCCGCAGTGTTTGTCGATCAGCTCTTCAAACGAAATCGACATCTCTTCTTCGACAACGCAGGGGTTGTTCACGTGACCGCTGATCGCAAAAATCTTGGTGCCTGCGTTGTTCGGGCGGCCAAAGCCCGCGAACCATTCCGGCCCGCGCCGCAGGATCGTGGGCACAACCGCGATGGATTCCACGTTGTTCACGGTGGTCGGGCAGCCATAAAGCCCCGCGCCTGCCGGGAACGGCGGCTTCATGCGTGGCATGCCTTTTTTGCCCTCAAGGCTTTCCAGCAGAGCCGTTTCCTCACCGCAGATATAGGCCCCTGCCCCGTGATGCAGATAGAGGTCGAAATCCCAACCCGAACCAGCGGCGTTCTTGCCCAGAAGACCGGCGTCATAGGCCTCGTCAATCGCGTTCTGCAGCGCCTCTTTCTCGCGGATATACTCGCCGCGGATATAGATGTAGCAGGCATTTGCGTTCATCGCGAAAGACGCGATCAGGCAACCTTCGATCAGCGTGTGCGGATCGTGGCGCATGATCTCGCGGTCTTTGCAGGTGCCGGGCTCCGATTCATCGGCGTTCACCACCAGATAGCTGGGGCGCCCATCGCTTTCCTTGGGCATGAAGGACCATTTCAGGCCGGTCGGGAAACCCGCACCGCCACGGCCGCGCAGACCGGAATCCTTCATATTCTGGATGATCCAGTCCCGCCCCTTCTTGATAATATCGGCCGTTCCGTCCCAATGGCCGCGCGCTTTCGCACCCGCCAATGTCCGGTCATGCATGCCGTAAAGGTTGGTAAAGATCCGGTCCTGGTCTTTCAGCATTCCTGCTTATCCTTCGCTATCCCGACGCATCCGCCGGAGTTGCAGAATGTTTACGCCCGCATAAACAAGGGCGGCCAAAGCGGCAAAATCGAACAGCAGAGCGTAACGCCCCGGCAATCCCATCTGCCGCCCGACGAACTGGACGCCGATCCACAGGATCATCGTGCCCGCGATCACCAGCGAGATGTGGCGACCCTTGGCAGCGATCTTCTTGTCTTTCTCGGCGTCCATCGTCTGTTTTGTCCTCAGCCCGAAAGCTGCTTACTTTTTACTTTTCTTCGAAAACTCGGTCTCGCCACCGGCGGCCAGAATTTTCGCTTGTTCGATCCAGCCGTCCCGTTCGATCCGGCCTTTGAACTTCAGGCGCGTATCGACCCAGGCAACCTCGGCATCGGTCCATTTCGCGATCTGGTCAAAGTGATAAAAGCCCAGCTCGTTCAACGTGCCTTCCAGCTTGGGGCCCACGCCCTTGAGCAGTTTCAGGTCATCCGCCCCGCCGGCACGGGGCCCGCTGAGGGTTTCGGGCGCGCTTTCACCCGCGTCGCTGTTCGCAGCCGGAGCCGCAGCCGGGGCAGCCGCTTCGCCCTCGTATTTCCATTCACCCTTGCGCTGGGACAGCTCGGCCTCTCCGGCCAATTGGCTGGATTTGACCGCCGCAGGCGCAGCCGCGGGAGCCGCTTCGGCCGGGGCAGCTGCCGGAGCCGGTTTGGCCGCGGCCTTTGCGGGATGTTCACCCGGGGTTTTCGGCTGGATCGAGACGGACCCTGGCGCGGGCAAGGGTTTGCACAAAAGCCAGCTGAGCAGGGCACCAGCAACCAAGAACAGGACGACGCCAATAAAGATCGCTTGCATGACGCTCCAGCCTGCAAGCACCATCAAAAGCGCGGCTCCCAAGACGCCGCCCAGCAGGGCGATGCCCCAGCATGTGGCGGCACAAACCAATGAACCTGAATTGTTGCTCATCTCTTTCACTCTCCCTTGAGGTAAATGTCTTACTCTTTGTTTTTAGCACCCTTTTGTGCGCGTGTTGAAAATTCGGTTTCACCGCCCCCGGCCAGGATTTTCGCCTGGTCAATCCAACCGTCCCGTTGGATCCGGCCCTTGAACTTCAGACGTGTATCGACCCAGGCAACCTCGGCATCGGTCCAGGCGGCAATCTGGTCGAAATGATAAAAACCCAGCTCATTCAGCGTTTGTTCCAGCTTCGGGCCAACACCCTTGAGCAGTTTCAGGTCATCCGCCCCGCCCTCGCGCGCGGCCTCAAGCGTTTCGGGCTGGCTTTCCACGGGCGACGGTTCCGGCTTGGCCTTGGGAGGAGCCACGCTTTCCACGTTCTGGCGTTCGCTCAGACCCGTGCGCGGCGCGTCCTTCGGCGCCGACGCTTTATTCGCCGCCGGTTTGCCCTGCCACGGTGTCAGCAGCGGCACTTCCGTGCCGTCGATCCGTTTGATCGTATCGCCAATATCCGTGGCAAGCTGCACCGAGGCGTTGTATTTGGTGTGCCCGCTTTCAAATTCCTTCAGGCTGGTCAGACCGCTTAGCGGCTCTGACGCGAAACGCCCGATCTGAGAGCCCGGCGTCGGTACCTTGCCGGCCGCAAGCTCATCCAGGATTTCGGCAAAGCGCTCGGCGGTCAGATCCTCATAGTAATCCTTGCCAATCTGGGCCATGGGTGCGTTGGCACATGCGCCCAGGCATTCGACCTCTTCCCAGCTGAACTTGCCATCGGCCGACAGCTGATGCGCTTTGGGCGCAATCTTTTCCTTGCAGACGGCAACCAGATCTTCGGCCCCGCAGATCATGCAGGACGTGGTGCCGCAAATCTGGATATGTGCAACGGAACCAACAGGTTGCAACTGGAACATGAAGTAGAACGAGGCCACTTCCAGCGCCCGGATATAGGCCATGCCCAGCATCTCGGCCACATGTTCGATGGCGGGCCGCGTCAGCCAGCCTTCCTGCTCCTGCGCGCGCCAAAGTAGCGGGATGATGGCCGAGGCCTGACGGCCCTCGGGATACTTCGTGATCTGCGCTTCGGCCCAGGCCTGATTGGCCGGGGTAAAGGCGAATGCGTCGGGTTGGTCTTGGTGGAGACGGCGGAGCATTAAGCTGTCCCTTCAAATGTTTTGCAGCGGCGGTCGCCTCCGGCGGCCGTATTTTTTGCAAGAAGAAAACTGGAGGCGAACATCACCGATCAATCTCCCCGAACACGACATCCATCGTCCCGATGATCGCGGCCACATCAGCCAACTGGTGCCCCTTGGCGATGTAATCCATCGCCTGCAGATGCAGGAACCCCGGCGCGCGCAGTTTGGCGCGGTAGGGTTTGTTGGTGCCGTCAGCCACCAGATAGACGCCGAATTCACCCTTGGGCGCTTCAACGGCGGCATAGACCTCACCCTCGGGCACGTGGAATCCTTCGGTGTAGAGCTTGAAGTGATGGATCAACGCTTCCATCGAGGTCTTCATGTCCGACCGTTTCGGCGGGGTGATCTTGCCGCGGGCCATGATGTCACCCGTTGCCTCGCGCAGTTTCACGATGGCCTGGCGGATGATGCTGACCGATTGGCGCATCTCTTCCATGCGGACGAGGTAGCGGTCATAGCAATCGCCGTTCTTGCCCACCGGGATCTTGAAGTCGAATTCGTCATAGCATTCGTAGGGCTGCGCGCGGCGCAAATCCCAAGCCAGGCCCGATCCGCGGACCATCACGCCGGAGAAGCCCCAGTTCAGGATATCTTCTTCGGTCACCACGCCGATATCGGCGTTGCGCTGTTTGAAGATGCGGTTTTCGGTCAGAAGCCCGTCGATATCGTCCAGCACCTTCGGGAATTCCAGCGCCCATTCCTCGATATCATCCAGCAGCTCATCCGGCAGATCCTGATGCACACCGCCGGGACGGAAATAGGCCGCGTGGAGGCGCGCACCACAGGCGCGTTCATAGAAGATCATGAGCTTTTCACGTTCTTCAAAGCCCCAAAGCGGCGGGGTCAGAGCGCCCACATCCATGGCCTGCGTGGTCACGTTCAGCAGGTGGTTCAGCACCCGCCCAATCTCGGAATAGAGCACCCGGATCAGGGAGGCGCGGCGCGGCACTTCCACGCCGGTCAGCTTTTCGATGGCCAGGCACCAGGCATGTTCCTGGTTCATCGGGGCCACGTAATCCAGCCGGTCGAAATAAGGCAGGTTTTGCAGGTAGGTCCGGCTTTCCATCAGCTTTTCGGTGCCACGGTGCAACAGGCCGATATGCGGGTCGCAGCGTTCGACAATTTCGCCGTCCAGCTCAAGAACTAGACGCAAAACACCGTGCGCGGCAGGGTGTTGCGGGCCGAAGTTGATGTTGAAATTCCGGATCTTCTGTTCGCCGGTCAGCGCGTCTTCAAATCCTTTGGAGCCGTCCATCATGGTCACTCTCCCTCATCAAGGTGTGCGACAGTGCGAAACACCTTGGTCAATAATTTCCACGCCCCGTCCACATGGACGAAGCCCAAATGATCCTCGTAACGCAGCGGCGGCACATCGACTGTCAGATGCACGCGGCCCATCTCATTGCCTGCCTGATCTATCGACAGGATCTCGTACTGCGCAGGCGCCGGAAACGGGTCGCGGCCACGCACCCGCTCAAGATACGAGGCCTTATCCCAGAAGGTCGTCTCGCCATTCTCGACAAGGGTCATCTGGAACTTGTCGTGGCAAAGGCCTTCGAACACTTCGGCGCGCGCGAAATAGACGGCCTCGCAATACGCAAGGGCCGCGTCGCGCAAACCGGCGTCGATGGCCTGAGCGCCGTCCATCAGCGTTGCTCCAATTCTTGCAACTTCATGGCCATCCACCAGATCAGGGCCAGCAGGCCCAGAGGAATGATGCAGGCAAGGGCCCAGTATTTGTTGATCCCGAAATACGGCAGCAGCTTCAGCATGGGGATCACCGTCAGAACGGTGAAAATCAGCCAGATTACCCCTTCCATGGCATTTGCCCTTTCCTGGGTTTTTCGGCGCGCACAGGCACCGGCTTGCGCTCAGGCTCCGGAGAAAACGCTCCACGAATGGCTTCGATCACGGCATCGATCAGCTCTTTCATGCGTCTTCCTCCTTTTTCTCGTCGCCGGGCAGGATGTATTCGGCCCCTTCCCAGGGCGACATGAAGTCGAACTGGCGGTATTCCTGCACCAGGCTCACGGGCTCATAAACGACGCGTTTCTGCGCCTCGTCATAGCGGACCTCGGTATAGCCGGTGGTCGGGAAATCCTTGCGCAGCGGATAGCCGCGGAAGCCGTAATCGGTGAGGATACGGCGCAGATCGGGATGGCCCGAGAACAGAATGCCGAACATGTCGAACACTTCGCGTTCGAACCAGTTGGCCGAAGGGTGCACTTCGATAATGGACGGCACCATATCTTCTTCGCGCACAGCCACGCGCAGGCGAATCCGGTGGTTCTGGTACATCGACAGGAAGTGATAAACCACGTCGAACCGCTTGGGGCGTTCGGGATAATCCACGCCTGTGATGTCCACCAGGGTCGAGAAGCGGCAGGTCGGATCGGCCTTCAGAAATTCAACAAAGCCGACGATGTTCGACAATGCCACATCGACGTTCAACTCACCATGGGTGAGGTCCCAGCCCAACACGCAGTCGGGGCGCTTGGCTTCGATATAGGCGCCCAGTTCGTTCAATGCGTCTGACATAGTACCCCCTTAGCGCACGATCGTGCCGGTGCGCCGGATCTTCCGTTGCAATTGCAGGATGCCGTAAAGCAGCGCTTCGGCCGTCGGCGGGCAGCCCGGCACGTAGACGTCCACCGGAACGATCCGGTCACAGCCCCGCACCACGGAATAGCTGTAGTGATAATAGCCGCCGCCATTGGCACAGGACCCCATCGAAATCACATAGCGCGGCTCGGGCATCTGGTCGTAAACCTTGCGCAGCGCTGGTGCCATCTTGTTGGTCAGCGTCCCCGCCACGATCATCAGATCCGACTGGCGCGGAGACGCACGCGGTGCGGTCCCAAAGCGCTCCAGGTCATAGCGCGGCATGGAGGTGTGCATCATCTCAACCGCGCAGCAGGCCAGACCGAATGTCATCCAGTGGAGCGAGCCGGTGCGCGCCCAGTTGATGATGTCCTCGGTCGAGGTCAGCAGGAAGCCTTTGTCCTGCAGCTCGCGGTTCAGCTCCTGGGTGGAGGCTTCGCGGTCCACGCCTGCGGTGTTGGTGCCGGTCATCACTCCCATTCCAGCGCCCCCTTCTTCCATTCATAGGCAAAACCAATGGTCAGAACGCCCAGGAAGATCATCATCGACCAGAAGCCCACATCGCTGATGTCCTTGAACCCGACGGCCCAGGGGAACAGGAAGGCAATTTCCAAATCGAAAATGATGAACAGGATCGAGACCAGATAAAACCGGACATCGAACTTCATCCGCGCATCGTCAAAGGCATTGAACCCGCATTCATAAGCCGACACCTTTTCAGGGTCGGGATTGCGGACAGCAATGACAACAGCAGCGAGGATGAGGACCAGACCGAGACCGACGGCAACGGCCAGGAACACGAGAATGGGGAGGTACTCCCTCAGCATCTCTTCCACGAGGTGGCTCCTTTCATGTCGCAGCACAATGGGCTGCGCAGTCAACACGTGACTTGGCTATGGTGTGTGTACCTGCCGTCAGAAAGAGCGTCAACGGCTTCCCACCCCGGATCGGGGGTTGAATCGCCGCAGTTAAGCGTTTGTGATCACAAAAGGAAAACTGCCCCTACGGCATCATCACCGGCGTTGAAAAAACCAGCCTGTTGCCGGACGGATCCCGAATGATCATTTCATCCTCGCCCCAATCCTGCCGCTGCACAGCCGGGCGGGCGTACTTGAAGCTTTTGTCATTCAGTTCGCGGCATAATCCGTGAACATCTCTGACCGCGATACGCAAGGCCGCGCCAGGCATCGCATCACCGTAATGCTCTGACAGGTGAATCACGCAGGCATCGCGCCTGACCTCCATGTAAAGCGGCGCGTCCGCGTCGAAGCGATGTTCGAAGGCGACCTCGAATCCCAGAAAACCCAGGTAGAAGGCGCGCGTCGCATCCTCGTCAAAGCTGCGCAGGATTGGGATGGCAGGCTGCATGAAACGGCTCATATCCGCAGGCTCCCGCCCCTTGGCCTTTCTGTCAAGCACGGTAGGCGGAGGTGCGGATTGTCGCAGAGCGTGGAAAGCTCTCGAGAACACCTCGACAGGGGTCACACGCACGCTACCTGCCCGGTCGCCAAGCGGAGGAAGCTATGAAAGACACCCAATTCGACATTGAAAACACAACAGAAACCCGGACGCACAGCCAGACCTATAAAGACGCTGTGGCCGCGTTTGAAGCCGCAGAACAAAAGCGCGAACAGCAAGGATATGCGACCATGCTGATGGCCAGCGGACTGGCCGGCGGATTTCACGAAAAAGGCAAGCCGGGCCGTGTGGTCGTTATTGCCCGCAGCTTCTGCATCCTGTTCGCCTTTGCCGTGCCGAACCTGCTGCTGATCCGCTACGTCTTCTGACGGGCGTCGCCGAAGGGATCACGCCTGCGGCATCCACGCGGCCTTGCGTTTGTCGAAAAACGCGCCGATCCCTTCGGCGGCTTCTTCCGTCTCCCAACGTGATTTCAGAGCCTGGATGGTCATGTCGATCGTATCCATGTCGATCCGTGGCCCCAGATCGCGTGCTAGTTTCTTGGCCGCCGCGACCGCGCCCGGCGCGCAACTGAGATAGGGGACGACCTCAGCCTCAACCGCATCGGCCAGGTCATCAGCGGGCACGGCCCGCGCCAGAAGGCCCAGGCTCACCGCCTCCTCTGCCCCGAAAAGCCGTGCATTCATGAAGACCCGGCGCGCGCGGCCTTCGCCCATACGCGCTATGACATAGGGCCCGATCGTTGCGGGGATAATGCCCAGCCGGGTTTCGGTCAGGCCCATCCTGATGTGATCCGCGCCCAGCGCGATGTCACAAACGCTGGCCATGCCGACACCGCCGCCAAAGGCGTTGCCCTGTACCGCACCGATCAGCGGTTTCGGCATCGTGTTCAGCGCCTGAAGCATATGCGCAAGCTTGGCCGCTTCGAGCGCCCGCGTCTCGGGATCGGCGGCCATCTGTTCCTGCATCCAGCCCAGATCGCCGCCCGCGCAAAAGCTTTTGCCTGCGCCGGTCAATACCACGACGCGCACGGCCTCATCAGCGCCCAGCTTTGCCGCCGCATCGGTCAGGTCCGCCAGCATCTGTGCGGACATGGCGTTGTGCTTGTCAGCCCGGTTCAGGGTCAGTGTCGCGACCCCGCGCGCATCGGTGGTGATGGTGATCGTGTCGTACATGTCTTCCTCCCCGCTCAGGCTCAGCCGCGCATGGCGCGCGCCATATCCGCCGCCTTTGCGATCACATCCAGATCCAGCCCCGTGTCATATCCTCCGTCCGCCAGATGCCGGGCCACGGCTTCCGTCGCGACATTCCCGGCAGCGCCCGGCGCATAGGGGCAACCGCCCAGCCCACCCACGGCCGCA
The DNA here is from genome assembly GCF_001262635.1 of Aestuariivita boseongensis. GTDB lineage: Bacteria > Pseudomonadota > Alphaproteobacteria > Rhodobacterales > Rhodobacteraceae > Aestuariivita > Aestuariivita boseongensis. The sequence continues at coordinate 104,108 of NZ_JXYH01000004.1, read as the reverse complement.
TCGAAGACCCGCAGTCCAAGGGCGAGAGAGGCGTCGATATTGGCCAGGGCCCGTCCGCTTGTGTCGTGGTAATGGCCTGCCAGTTTGTCGGCAGGGGCCACTTGCAGCACGGCCTCCAGCATCGCGGTGATCGTCTCGGGCCGCCCCTGCCCGATCGTATCGCCCAGACTGATCTCATAGCAGCCCATGTCCCAAAGCGCCTCGGCCACGCGGGCCACATCGTCAGGCGCCGTCGGGCCGTCATAAGGGCAATCCGTCACGCAAGAGATATAGCCGCGCACCGGCACCCCCCGTTCTTGCGCGGCCTGCGCCACGGGAGCAAACCGTTCCAGGCTTTCGGCGATGGTTGCGTTGATATTGGCCTTGGAAAACCCCTCGCTCGCCGATCCGAAGATGGCCACCTCATCAGCCCCGGCGGCCATGGCATCTTCAAATCCGCGCATATTCGGCGTCAGCGCGGCATAGCGCACGCCCGGCTTGCGGGTGATCCCCTGCAGAACCGCCGCGCTGCCTGCCATCTGCGGCACCCATTTGGGGCTCACGAAACTGGCGCATTCGATCCGCCGAAACCCGGCGTCGCTCAGCAGATCGACAAGGGCGATCTTGTCGATCACAGGGATGTCCCGCGCCTCGTTCTGCAGCCCGTCGCGGGGCCCGACCTCGAATATCTCGACCATTTCAGCCATGGCTCAAACCCTTTCCCATAATCGCGGGCCGCGTGTCCTGCGCCGACGGTCTGACCGACACGCTTTGATACCAATGCGCCAGGCCCGGTCGCGCCTCTACCATCGCGCGTCCCTCGGGCACACAGGTAAAGGCGTCGATCATCGGCAACAGCATGCAATCGGCCTGCGTCACCTCTCGCCCCGTCAGCACCAACCCGGCCGAGGCGATCTCTTCCAGCGCATCCAGCGCGCGGGGCGCTTCCGCCAACCCCGCTGCGATCACATCAGGCTCCCCCTCGATCCCGACAGCGGGGCGATAGAAGGCATGGCCAAACACCTGGCGTACCAGCGGCCAATAGACATAGGCATCGACGATCCCCATCACCTGTCGCATCCGCGCACGGGCTTTCGCGCCTTTGGGCGTCAGGCCTGGGCCATCAAAGCCATCCTCCAGATACCCCAGAATCGCCGCCGTTTCATAAAGCTCAAACGCGTAATGGCGCAGGACCGGCACCCGGCCAAAGGCGTGATGGCCCAGAAGGGCCGCCTGCCCGTCTTCCTCGAACGGGTTCACATCGGTAAATTCGTATGCCAACTCCTTTTCCGCCAGCGCCATCCGGACCGCGCGCGTATAAACGCTGTCGCCAAACCCGGTGAGCAGAAGGCCAATCACGCCTCTTCCTCTTCCAGGCGCACAAGCGGTGCCCCAGCTTCGACCTGCGCGCCACTTTCTGCCAGAACTTCAGCCACGACACCGTCGCGCGCAGCCAGCAGGGAATGCTCCATCTTCATCGCCTCCAGCACCGCCAGCCGGTCACCCTGCTGCACGCTCTGACCCGGGCGGGCATAGATCGCCTTGACCAGACCGGGCATCGGGGCCTCGATCACATTGCCATCGCCTGCAGCACTCGCGGCGCGATCCAGCGGATCGACAATGTCGAAGGCCAGCCCGTATTGCGCGAATACAAACACCTGCGCGCCTACACGCTGGGCCGAAGGCGCAATCTGGCCGTCCAGCCGCCAGCCCGCGCCGGTATGCTCTGCCTGAACCATGCGTCCGTCAGTGTAAATATCGACCCGCTGCGGCCCCAACACCTCAAGCTCGACCTGCAGCGCTTCGCCCTGCCAACCAAGCGGCACAGTGCGGCGCAGCGGATGCCAAACGGCAAAGCCCGTGTCCGGCGCCGGTGTTTCCAGATCACCAGCGACCAATGCAGCCATCGCGATATCGGCATCCCTCGGCGCGATATCGGCCACAAGCGCCTCCAGATCCCGGTCAATCAGCCCGGTGTCGACGTCACCCGCCGCAAAGCCCTCATGTTCCGCCAATGCACCAAGAAACGCAAGGTTGGTCACCGTACCACCCACCTGCGTCTGCCGCAGCGCCTGCGCCATACGGGTCAATGCCACCGCACGGGTGGGACCGTGGGTGATGATCTTGGCGATCATCGGATCATACCAGGGGCTGATCGTGTCGCCCGACCGCACACCGCTGTCCGACCGCGCGTCTGGCGCAAAGGCCAGATGCGCAAGCGTGCCTGTTGCCGGCAAAAAGCCCTTGGGCACATCTTCCGCGTAAAGCCGCGCCTCGAACGCGTGGCCGGTGATGGTCAGATCCTCCTGCCGCGCGGGCAGGCTTTCACCTGCGGCCACGCGCAGCTGCCAATCCACCAGATCAATGCCAGTGATCGCCTCGGTCACGGGATGTTCCACCTGAAGACGGGTGTTCATCTCCATGAACCAGAACCCGTCCGGCCGCAGCCCATCCGAGCCATCGACGATGAATTCCACCGTTCCCGCGCCCTTGTATCCGATGGCTTCGGCGGCGCGCACCGCGGCCTGTCCCATGGCGGCCCGCATCTCGTCGGTCATGCCGGGCGCCGGGGCTTCTTCGATCACCTTCTGGTGCCGGCGCTGCAGGGAACAATCCCGCTCGAACAGATGCACGGCACGTTCTCCGTCGCCAAAGACCTGCACCTCGATATGGCGCGGCTTTTCCACGAATTTTTCGATCAGCACGGCGTCATTGCCAAAGGCCGTCCGTGCCTCGGCCTTGGCGCTTTCCAGCGCGTTAATGAACGCATCGGGCGCGTCCACCTTGCGCATACCCTTGCCGCCGCCGCCCGCGACCGCCTTGATCAGAACGGGGTATCCGATGCGATCGGCCTCCACCTCCAGATGGCCCGGATCCTGATCACTGCCGTGGTATCCCGGAACAACCGGCACGCCGGCCTCCTCCATCAGGGCTTTGGCGGCGTCTTTCAGACCCATCGCCCGGATCGCCCTGGCCGAAGGGCCGATAAAGGTCAGCCCGGCGGCCTCCACCGCCTCCACGAAATCGGGGTTCTCGCTCAGAAATCCATATCCTGGATGGATCGCCTGCGCGCCGGTCTGTAACGCCGCCTCGATGATCCGCTCCCCCCGCAAATAGCTTTCGGCCGGAGCCGCCCCGCCGATATGGACCGACGCATCCGCCATCGCCACATGTTTCGCACCAGCATCAGCGTCGGAATACACCGCCACGCAGCGCACACCCATGGCCTGCGCCGTTTCCATGACCCGACAGGCAATTTCGCCCCGGTTGGCAATCAGGATCGTGTCAAACATATCTGCTCATCCGTGCTGCTTCTTTCTGGCCCCAAATACCCGATCCGACCATCGCCGCCGGGCCCCACATACACAAAATCCGGGTCATCACATCCGGAACACGCCAAAGCGTGTCTCCTCAATCGGGGCGTTGAGCGCCGCGCGCAGTGACAGCGCCAGCACATCGCGGGATTTGCGCGGATCGACCACCCCGTCATCCCAAAGCCGGGCGCTGGCATAAAGCGGATGCGACTGTTCCTCGAACATCTCGATCGTGGGGCGCTTGAATTCCGCCTCTTCCTCGGCCGACCAGCTGCCGCCCTTGCGTTCGATGGCATCGCGCTTGACCGTGGCAAGAACTCCGGCCGCCTGTTCGCCCCCCATCACCGAGATCCGGCTGTTGGGCCATGTCCACAGGAAACGCGGCTGATAGGCGCGCCCGGCCATGCCGTAATTGCCGGCGCCAAAGGACCCGCCCACCAACATCGTGACCTTGGGAACAGATGTGGTGGCCACGGCGGTCACCATCTTGGCCCCATGCCGCGCGATCCCTTCATTTTCGTACTTACGGCCCACCATGAACCCGGTGATGTTTTGCAAAAACACCAGAGGGATCTTCCGCTGCGAACACAGCTCGACAAAATGCGCGCCTTTCTGCGCCGCTTCGGAAAAGAGCACCCCGTTATTGGCAATGATCCCCACGGGGATGCCTTTGAGATGCGCGAAGCCGCACACCAGCGTCTCCCCGAACCGCGCCTTGAACTCGTCAAAGCGCGAGCCATCCACCAGCCGCGCGATCACTTCGCGAATGTCGTAGGGCGTGCGCAGGTCGCCAGGTACCACGCCTAAGATCTCTTCGGGATCATAGGCAGGCTCTTCGACGCTTTCCAACCGTAGGCCGGGCTTCAGCCCGGCACCCAGAGACTCCACGGCGCGCCGGGCCAGCGCCAGCGCATGGGCATCATCTTCGGCCAGGTAATCCGCGACACCGGACAGCCTCGTGTGCACATCGCCGCCGCCCAGATCCTCGGCACTGACCAATTCGCCGGTGGCCGCCTTCACCAAAGGGGGCCCGGCCAGGAAAATCGTGCCCTGATCCTTCACGATAATGGTCACATCGGACATTGCGGGCACATAGGCCCCGCCAGCGGTGCAAGACCCCATCACCACCGCGATCTGCGGAATGCCCTTTGCGCTCATCCGCGCCTGATTATAGAAGATGCGCCCGAAATGATCGCGATCGGGGAACACCTCATCCTGGTTGGGCAGGTTCGCGCCACCCGAATCCACAAGATAGATGCAGGGCAGATGGCATTCCTCGGCAATCTCCTGAGCGCGGAGGTGTTTTTTCACCGTCATCGGGTAATAGGTGCCGCCCTTCACGGTGGCATCGTTGCAGATCACCATGACATCGCGGCCCTGCACCCGTCCCACCCCGGCGATCACACCCGCACAGGGCGCGGCCCCGTCATATAGCCCATGGGCGGCCAGTGCGCCCACCTCCAGAAAGGGTGATCCGGGATCCAACAGGTTCGCCACGCGCCGCCGGGGCAGCATCTTGCCGCGGCTTTCATGCCGTTCCCGCGCCGTCGCGCCGCCGCCCAGCCGCGCGGCTTCCGCCGCCGCCTCGATCTGGCTGAGCGCGGCCAGATGCAACTCGCGATTGGCCGCGAACTGTTCTGATCCGGTCATCACATTCGATTTCAGCTTCATATCTGACCTCCCACGGCCCGTTCCTGCGCGCGAATGCCGCAGCGCGGCACCAGCGATCCTTGATCCAAATCAACGCCCCTTGCGGCCCGTCTGAAATAGCAAGCGGACATCACCAAAGAAGAGGGGCTCTCATGACAAAGCTTTCCGCACTCGCCGCAGGCACAACCGCTCTCTGCCTGCTTGCCGTACCCGCCTTCGCGCAATCCCAGGGGGATTGGACCTTTGGCGTCGGCGCGGCCTATGTGAACCCGAAATCCAACAACGGGACGCTTGCAACCCTGCCAGCGACCGTGGACAGCAACACCCAACTGTCGCTGACTTTCGAATACTTCATCCGCGACAATCTGGGGATCGAATTGCTGGCGGCCACCCCGTTCAAGCACAATGTCACGCTGGGCGGCGCGACCTATGCCGGCAATGTGCGTCACCTGCCGCCCACACTGTCGCTGAACTACCATTTCCCCACAGGTGGCAACATCAAGCCCTTCGTCGGGATCGGCGTGAACTATACCACCTTCTTCGACGAAACCTCGCCGCTTGGGGTTCTGAAACTGGACGACTCGGTCGGTGTTGCGGTGCAACTGGGTGTTGACTTCGCCGTCAGCGACCGCGGTTCGGTACGCGTGAACGCGCGGTGGATCGACATTGAAAGCGATGTGACGTTGAACGGCGCGCCTATCGGCACTGCCGATATCGACCCGGTTGTCCTCGGGATCTCCTATGTCCATCGGTTTTGACCAAACGCCCGCCTGTGACCATGCACTACGGGCGGGCAAAACCTGCTGACACGCGCGCGCATTCATGACGCAGCCTCCGCTGCGGCCCGCGCCTTCAGTTCTTTTCGGATGACCTTGCCCGTGACTGTCATGGGCAAGGCATCAACAAAAGCGATTTCCCTTGGATAGGAATAGCTTGCCAGCCTTTCCTTAACCCAATCCTGCAATTCCTGCGCGCTGGCTTCCGCCCCGTCTTTCAGCACGACATAGGCTTTCACGATCTCGGTCCGCAGGGGATCAGGCTTGCCCACCACGCCGCAGGTGGCCACGCCGGGATGGGTCAGCAGGCAATCCTCGATCTCGGACGGGCCGATGCGATAGCCGGCCGAGGTGATGACGTCGTCCTCGCGCCCCACAAACCGCAGATACTCCCCCTCCCAGATGCCGCGATCCCCGGTGATCAGCCAATGACCCTGGAATTTCTCGGCCGTCGCGTCGGGCCTGTGCCAATATTCCAGCATCATAGACGCAGCGCCTCTGCGAATGGCCACGTCCCCCTCGCCATCAGTGGGCTGACCGGTCTCGTCAATCACGGCAACGTCGAACCCGGGAACTGGCTTGCCGATACATCCAGGTCGCGCCGGAAACGCATCGGCACAGGAGGATACCGTCATGTTGCATTCGGTCTGGCCATAGAATTCGTTGATCTCAAGCCCGAAGGCCTCCCGCCCCCAGGCCAGCATTTCCGCGCCCAAAGGCTCCCCGCCTGACGCGACAGAGCGCAGGCCGGGGATTGCCTGATCAGCCACCTTCAGCATCCTGAGCGCTGTGGGCGGGAAAAACACATTGCGCACGCCGGCATCGCGGATCAGCTGCGCACAGCTTTCCGGGGCGAACTTGTCGAACCGCGCGGCCACAACCGGCACGCCCAGCGCAAGACCGGGCATCAAAACGTCAAAAAGCCCGCCAATCCAGGCCCAATCCGCTGGCGTCCAGATCACATCGCCGGGCTGGCCAAGGTGATTGTGGCTCAGCGCAACGCCCGGCAAATGACCCGTCAGCACCCTGTGACCGTGCAAGGCCCCCTTCGGCGTTCCTGTTGTGCCCGAGGTATAGATCAACACCGCAGGCGTCTCGGCCCTTGTATCTGCAAAGGGCATGGGTGCGCCATCCACGCCGATCTCTTCGATCAGCCACGGCGTGGCCAGATCGCCCAGCAGCGCGGCCCCCTCATCATCGGTCAGAACGATGTCGCAGCCCGCATCGCCGACGCGAGAGGCCAGTGCGTCCCGCTTGAACAGCTTGAACAACGGGACCGAGATCGCACCGATCTTCCACACCGCAAGATGGGCCGCCGCGCACCAGGGCGACTGGCTGAGCAACACGCCCACCCGATCCCCCGGCTGCACCTGGCTCAGCAACGCGCGTGCCACGCGGTCCGCCATGGCTGACAAATCGCGAAAGGTCACATCACGGCGCGCATCACCCGTCATGTCGATGATCGCCAGCGCATCAGGTGCATGCGCCAGACATTGCCCGGCCATGTTCAGCCCCGCAGGCACGTCCCATGCCCCCTCTGCGGTGAGGCCGGGCAGATGCATCAGGCCATGGCCCCCATCAGCTCGCGCCCGATCAGCATGCGCCGGATCTCGGACGTGCCTGCGCCGATCTCCATCAGCTTGGCATCGCGGAACATGCGGCTGACCGGGCTATCCGACAGGAACCCGGCCCCGCCCATCGCCTGCACCGCCTGATGCGCCTGGGTCATGGCAACTTCCGAGGCATAAAGGCAGCACGCCGCCGCATCCTGACGCGTGACCTCGCCCCGGTCACAAGCTTTGGCGCATTCATAGACGTAAGCCCGCGACGAATTCATTGCCGTGTACATATCGGCGATCTTGCCCTGCATGAGCTGGAAATTCCCGATAGGCTGACCGAATTGCTTGCGCTCGGCCATATAGGGCATGACCTCATCCAGGCAGCCCGCGATGATGCCCGACCCGATGCCCGCCAGCACGACACGCTCGTAATCCAGCCCCGACATCAGCACCTGAACGCCTTTGCCCTCTTCGCCCAGCACGTTTTCAAAGGGCACCTCGACATCTTCGAAAATCAGCTCGGCCGTGTTCGACCCGCGCATCCCCAGCTTGTCGAAATGGGGAGAGGTCGAGAACCCGGTCATGTCCTTCTCGATCAAGAAGGCGGTGATGCCTTTCGACCCGGCCTCGGGATCGGTCTTGGCATAAACCACCAGCGTATCGGCATCCGGCCCGTTGGTGATCCAGTATTTGTTGCCATTCAGCCTGTAATGATCGTTGCGCTTTTCCGCGCGCAGCTTCATCGACACCACGTCCGAGCCTGCCCCGGCTTCCGACATGGCCAGCGCGCCCACATGTTCGCCCGACACCAGCTTCGGAAGGTATTTCGCCTTCTGTTCATCTGTCCCGTTCAGCTTGATCTGGTTCACGCACAGGTTCGAATGCGCTCCATAGGACAGCGAGACCGAGGCGGATGCCCGCGCAATCTCCTCCACGGCGATGACGTGGGCCAGATATCCCATACCCGCGCCGCCATATTCCTCGCCCACAGTGATACCCAGAAGGCCCAACTCTCCCATCTCGCGCCACAGCTCGTTGGGAAAGGCGTTCTTGGCGTCGATGTCTGCAGCCATCGGCTTGACGCGCTCCTGCGCCCAGCGATGCACCATCTCACGCAGGGCGTTGACGTCTTCGCCCAGATCGAACTGCATGACCGCGTTGAACATGAAAGAGCTCCCCCAATCGGTTTATTGAACACTTGTTCATATAACGCCGGCGCGGGCATGCGGTCAAGGGATTCGCGCGCGATCCCACCAAGGATCGCTATCCGCGGGACATGGCGAATTTTCGAAAATCTGAGTCAGGCGGCCTGATAGACGGCGCCCACCTCGGCCCGGATGATCCGGGCGATCAGCTGACAATCCTCGACCGAAAAGGTCAGCGGCACGCGCATATCGACGATGCCCGCCAGAATGCGATCCGTTTTATGCATCGGCTCTGACGGCGCATATCGCCAGCTGTCATAGCGGGAAGTGAAGCCCTTGGGCTCGGGTTCTCCGAACCATTTCAGTTCCACACCGCGGGCAAGACAACGCTCCACCACCTCTTTCACGCGGGCGGGCGCCCAGTCGAGCAGCAGAAACTGGAAGGATGACCCCACAAACCGCTCTTTTTCGGGGCGCTGGATCAGGGTCAGCCCAGGCGTGCCGTCCAGCCCCGCCTCCAACGTGCGATAGCGGTCATTCCACCGGTCCACATTCACGTCCAGCTGACGCAGTTGTGGCCGCAGGATCGCGGCGCGCAGATTGTCCATCCGGCTGGAGATATTGGGCGTTTCGTATTTCACCTTCTCGAACGCCTCGGGCGGAGGGGCCGCCAAATGACGTTCATACAGCATATATGACCCCGACAGGATGATCGCCCGCGCGGCCAGATCCGCGTCATCGGTGACCAGAAAGCCCCCTTCGCCGGAATTCACATGTTTATAGGTCTGGCAAGAATAACAGCCCGCGATGCCAAACCGCCCCGAGGGTACGCCGTTCCATGCAGCCCCCATCGTATGCGCACAATCTTCAATCACCTTGATGCCCGCTGCATCGCAGATCGCCATCAGCCGGTCCATGTCGCAAATGTGCCCGCGCATATGGCTGAGCAGAAGATAAGACGCCTCGCCCGCTTTGGCTTCCAGATCGTCCAGATCAATCGTCAGATCCTCAGCGACGCCCACATAGACAGGCACCGCCCCCACAGCCGCAATCGCGCCCGGAACGGGGGCCAGCGTGAAGGCGTTGGACAGAACCTTGTCGCCTGGCCGCACTCCGGCCGCGCGCAGCGCGGTTGTCATCGCCGCCCCGCCAGAGGCCACGGCCAGCACATATTTCGCCCCGATCTGCGCCGCAAATTCCTGCTCCAGCAGCGCGGCTTCCCCCTCCTCGCCCTTCGAGAGGTTATAGCGATGGATACGCCCATGCCGCATAACGGCCACGGCGGCCTCGATCCCCTCTTCGGGAATGGGCTCCTGCTGGGTGAAATTGCCGGTGAAAATCTCGCTCATGGGTCTGTTTTGAAACGGCTAGACGCCCCGGTCAATGGGTCAGATTTGTGATTTTATCGGGCCGGGCCGATCAATTCCGTGACGATCCCGGGCAAATGCGCAAAATCCGACAACAGCGCCTCGGGCTCAAGCGACACCATGTCTTCGCCGGACGGCCCAAAAGTCACCAGAACAGAGGGCACGCCCGCCGCGCGCGCCGTGTTGCGGTCGGTATCGCTGTCGCCGATCAGACAGGTCAGCGCCGGGTCGCCTCCCGCACGCCGCGCGGCCTCTCGCAAGGGTTCGGGATCGGGCTTGCGCACCGGCAGCGTATCCGCCCCGATGAGCGAGGCGAACGCATCGCGCACGCCTAACCGCGTCATCAGCGTTTCGGCCAGACCTTCTGGCTTGTTGGTGCAGATCCCCACGCCAAAACCATTGGATTTCAACGTTTCCACCGCCTCCATCGCGCCGGGATACAGGACTGTGTGATGGTCAATCGCCTCGGCATAGGCATCCAGCAACACGGGGTAATATTCGGACACGCGCGCTTCGCTGAACTGGCCGACCCGCTCAAGCCCACGCGTCAGCATCATGCGCCCGCCGCGCAGCGCAATACCGGCATCCCGATCAACATCCAGCACATCGCCCAGCCCCATCTGACGAAAACAATGATTTGCCGCCGCGATCAGATCACCGCTTGTATCGGCCAGCGTGCCGTCCAGATCGAAAATCACTGTGCGCATGATCCCTCCCATCGGCGCCTTTCCGCGCGGATATATTGCAGCCCGCAACCTGAATTGATGCGTCTACATGTTGCGCAGCCGCGTCAGCCGGATAAAACGAGCGGACCAAAAACACAAAGAGAAAACAAATGACCACAGCGCTGGTTATCCTTGCGGCAGGAAAAGGCACACGGATGAACTCGGACCTGCCAAAGGTCCTGCACCCCATCGGACAGGCACCGATGCTGGCCCACGCCCTGCGCGCCGGACAAAACCTTGAGCCGGAACGCACAGTTGTTGTGGCAGGCCACGGCGCTGATGAGGTGAGCCGCGTACTGGCCGATCTGGACGAAGACGCGCAGATCGTTCTGCAGACCGAACAATTGGGCACGGCCCATGCTGTTGCGCAAGCGCGCACGGCTTTGGACGGGTTTTCTGGCGACGTTATCGTCCTTTACGGCGACACCCCCTTCATTCAGCCACAGACGCTGGAAGCCATGCTGGCGGCGCGTGCAGGCGCGGATGTGGTTGTGCTGGGTTTCAACGCTGCCGATCCTGCACGCTATGGGCGGCTGGTTACAAAGGGCGATGAGCTTCTGAAGATCGTCGAATACAAGGACGCATCGGATGAGGAACGCACCATAAGCCTTTGTAATAGCGGACTTGTATGCTGTAACAAAGACACGCTGTTCGATCTGATTGACGCTGTGGGCAATGACAACGCCGCAGGCGAATATTACCTCACCGACATCGTGGAGATTGCCCGGAACAAGGGCCTGACCGCCACCGCTGTCACCTGCGACGAGGCCGAAACGCTTGGCATCAACTCCCGCGCGGAACTGGCCCGGGCAGAGGCGATTTTTCAGGCCCGCGCACGTCAGCAACTGATGGAAGATGGCGTGACCCTGGTGGCGCCTGAAACGGTGCACCTGTCCCTCGACACTGTCATCGGCCGGGACACGGTGATCGAGCCCAACGTGGTCTTCGGCCCCGGTGTGACGGTCGAATCCGGCGCGCAGATCCGCGCCTTTTCCCATCTGGAAGGTTGCCATGTCAGCCGCGGCGCGGTGGTTGGCCCCTATGCCCGCCTGCGCCCCGGAACGGAACTGTCGGAAGACACCAAGATCGGCAATTTCGTCGAGATCAAAAACGCCGTCATTGCCGAAGGTGCCAAGGTCAATCACCTCAGCTATATCGGCGACGCATCCATTGGCGCGCACAGCAATATCGGCGCGGGCACGATCACCTGCAATTACGACGGGGTGATGAAGCACCACACCGCGATTGGGCAGAATGTTTTCATCGGATCGAACACGATGCTGGTGGCCCCGGTGAGCGTGGGTGACAACGCCATGACCGGATCCGGAAGCGTGATCACGACAGACGTCGAACCCGGCGCATTGGCGCTGGCTCGCGGTCAGCAAACCAACAAGCCAGGCGCTGCAATCCGCCTTTTTGAATTACTGAAAGCCAAGAAAAAGCAAAATGATAAAGGCAAGAGCTAATGTGTGGAATTGTTGGCGTATTGGGCGATCACGAGGCCGCCCCCATTCTGGTTGAGGCACTCAAACGCCTTGAATATCGTGGCTATGACAGCGCCGGGATCGCGACCGTCAATGCGGGCAAGCTGGACCGGCGGCGCGCGGTCGGCAAGCTGGTGAACCTGTCCGACCAACTGGTGCATGAACCGCTGGCAGGCAAAGCCGGGATCGGTCACACACGCTGGGCCACGCATGGCGCGCCGACCGTCACCAACGCACATCCTCACCGCTCTGGCGCCGTTGCGGTCGTCCATAACGGGATCATCGAAAATTATCGCGAGATCCGGGCCGAACTTGCACAACATAACATCAGTTTCGAGACCGAGACCGACACCGAAACCGTGGCGCTGCTGACCCATCACTATCTTTCAACCGGCATGTCACCGGTTGAGGCTGCCTTTGCCGCTCTGGACCGTCTGGAAGGCGCATTTGCGCTGGCGTTCCTGTTTGACGGCGAAGACGACCTGATCGTGGCGGCCCGCAAGGGCTCCCCACTCGCCGTCGGCCATGGTGACGGAGAGATGTTCGTAGGCTCTGACGCGATCGCGCTGGCCCCGCTGACGGACCGCATCACCTATCTTGAGGAGGGCGACCGCGCCGTCGTGACCCGCGCAGGCGTCGAAATCCGCGATGAGAAGGGGCGGCTGGCGAACCGGCCGATCAAAACCGTGTCAATCGACAACACGCGTGTCGACAAGGCCGGTCACAAGCATTTCATGGCCAAAGAAATCGCCGAGCAGCCCAAAGTCATCGGCGACGCGCTGGCCCATTACCTGACACCCGAAAACGACATTCACTTCCCCGAGGAAACCATTGATTTTGCAAAGGTTGACCGGATCGTGATGGTGGCCTGCGGCACCGCTTACTATGCCTGCCTGGTCGCGAAATACTGGTTCGAACAGATCGCCCGGATCCCGGTCGAGGTTGATATCGCCTCGGAATTCCGCTATCGCGAACCGCCCATCCCCGCGCGGACACTTGCGCTGTTTGTCAGCCAGTCCGGCGAAACCGCCGACACTCTGGCCGCGTTGCGCTATTGCCGGGACAAGGCCGACACGATCCTGTCGGTTATCAATGTGCCGGAAAGCTCCATCGCGCGCGAAAGCGATATCGCGCTGCCCATTCTGGCCGGAGTTGAGGTTGGCGTCGCCTCCACCAAGGCCTTCACCTGCCAGATCACGGTCCTGTTCCTGCTGGCGCTGAAAGCCGGCGAACTGCGCGGCCATCTCAGTTCCGATCGACGCGCAGACCACGTGTCGGCGCTGCGGGCCATCCCGTCGATCATCAGCCTCGCCCTCGATCAGAACGAAGCGATCCGCAAAGCGTCGGTCCGCCTGTCAGAATCGCGCGACGTCCTGTTCCTGGGTCGCGGCCTGATGTATCCCCTGGCTCTGGAAGGCGCACTGAAACTCAAGGAAATCAGCTATATACACGCCGAAGCTTATGCTTCTGGGGAGTTGAAGCACGGGCCCATCGCGCTGATCGACAAACATATGCCCGTGGTGGTTATGGCCCCGCGCGACACCCTTTTCGACAAGACCGTCTCGAATATGCAGGAGGTGATGGCGCGCAAAGGGAAGGTCATTCTTGTGTCGGACGATGCCGGCATTGAAGAAGCGGGCGATGACGTCTGGACATCCATCCGCATGCCGTCTGTGCCCCCCCTTCTGACGCCGATCCTCTATGCCATTCCGGCGCAGCTTCTGGCCTATCACACGGCGGTCGCCAAGGGCACAGATGTGGACCAGCCGCGCAACCTCGCCAAATCCGTGACGGTGGAATAGACGCCCATGCCCGGATCCGCCGCGTTTCAACCCTTTCTGGAGGAGCTTGAAGCCGCAGCCGATCCGGTGCGCGCGGAAGGGATGGCCGCCTATCACAAGGCAGAGCGGCGCTATCTGGGCCTGTCGAACCCCCAGGTAAACGACATGACGAAAGCGTGGCGGCAAAATCTGACAGTGGATCAGCGCATCGCAGTGGCCGACGGGTTGTGGCAGACCAACATATTCGAGGCCCGGCTGGCCGCAGCCAAACTCCTGACCCAGGCGCGGATCAAACCGGACGATGGCGTCTGGCGGCTTATCGCCTCCTGGGTGCCCGATTTCGACAGCTGGGCCATTGCCGATCACGCCTGCATGGCCGGTCAAAGGCGTCTGCTGGCCGATCCCACCCGCCTGGACGAGGTCGAAACCTGGACCCGGTCAGACCTTATGTGGACCCGCCGCGCGGCACTGGTCATCACCCTGCCCTGGACCAAGCAGAACCACCCAAAGCCCGAAGACCTGGCGCGGCGTGACCGGATCCTTGGCTGGGCCGCCAGCTATGTGCCCGATCGCGACTGGTTCATTCAGAAGGCCATCGCCTGGTGGCTGCGCGAACTGTCCAAACATGACGCGGAGCGTGTGCGTGCTTTTCTGGCGGAGCACGGTGCAGCCATGAAACCCTTCGCGCGCAAGGAAGCCGGAAAATACCTGCCTCCGGTCTGACCCTCAGATCGCCTCGACCGTGACTTCCACCAGATCTGTCAGCGACGCCCCCAGCGCCTGCATCGCCCGGACCGAGATCTGGCTGCCTGCCCCCACCTCGGCATCAAGCGGCTGCAATGTCAAAGCCACGACAGTGCCGCGCCAGCGCACCTGCCCGGGCTGTTCCGATGTCACAAGCGGCGTCTTCAGCCACATTCCCCCGATCGCCGGATCGCCCAGCGACACAACCGTATTGCCCAGAACCGATCCGCCCCCGACAGGCGGTGGAAGCATTGCGTCCGGCACAGCAGGGGCCGCGTCAGCCTCGCCAGCGGCTTCCGGCGCATCTGCCGAGTCCAGAACTGTCGCTTCAACCGGGGCGGCGGCGGGCAGAATCGCGTCCTCCTCCCCCGCTCCGAAAAATCCACGCGCCATGTCGCAACCGGCCAGCGCAAAGACAGAAAAAATGACAAGATATCTCATGGAGAAAACTCTATCCGCGCCCTCCCGCGCCCGCAATTGGCAACTGAGGTCTTGCGGCCCGGAAAATGCCTGATTAATTTGCTCAACATGAGCGCTCCTTTGATAGATCCCTTCGCCCGCGCGATCACCTATCTGCGGGTTTCCGTGACCGACAGATGCGATTTCCGCTGCGTCTATTGCATGTCGGAAAACATGACCTTTCTGCCCAAGAAAGAGCTTCTGACCCTGGAAGAGCTTGACCGGATGTGTTCGACCTTCGTCCGCCTTGGGGTCGAGAAGCTGCGCATCACCGGGGGCGAACCGCTGGTGCGGCGCGATATCATGACCTTTTTCCGGTCGATGACCCGCCATCTGGATGCGGGCGCGCTGAAGGAACTGACGCTGACAACCAATGGCTCGCAGCTGGAACGCTTTGCCGATGATCTGTTTGACGCCGGCGTGCGGCGGATCAACGTATCGCTTGATACACTGGATGAGGACAAGTTCGCCGCCATCACCCGCTGGGGCCGGCTGCCCCAGGTGCTACGCGGCATCGACGCGGCGCAAAAGGCGGGCCTGCGGATCAAGATCAACGCCGTGGCCTTGAAGGGCTTCAATGAAGAAGAACTGCCGCGCATCACTGAATGGTGTGCAGAACGCGGCATGGACCTGACCTGGATCGAAGTCATGCCGATGGGCGATATCGGCAATGAAAACCGGCTGGGGCAGTATTGGTCGCTGAAAGACGTGCGCGCCACTTACGAACAGCACTACAAGGTCACAGATCTGGCCGAACGCACGGGCGGGCCTGCGCGCTATGTCCGGCTCGAAGAGACCGGTCAGAAAATCGGCTTCATCACGCCCCTGTCCCACAATTTCTGCGAAAGCTGCAACCGCGTGCGCCTGACCTGCACGGGCGAACTGTACATGTGCCTGGGCCAGGAAGACATGGCCGATCTGCGCAGCCCCCTGCGCGATCACCCCGATACCGAAGCACCGCTTGAGGCCGCCATCCGTGCCGCCATCGACCGCAAGCCGAAGGGACATGATTTCGACTATTCGCGCCAACGTCTGGACGGTCAGATGTCCCGCCATATGAGCCACACAGGCGGCTGATGTCCGCCCCGCCCCATAGGGCGACACACGGTCCAACGGCCCTTTACAAGCTTTATCGTGGCGCGATGACAGCGCTTGCGCCGGTTGCATGGCAGGTGGTGTCGCGCAAGCTGAAACGCTATGATGTGCCGCCTCTTCGGATGCAGGAACGGCTGGGCCATGCCAGCCTTCCGCGCCCCAAAGGCCCGCTTGTCTGGTTTCATGGTGCCAGCGTCGGCGAAAGCCTGTCGGTGCTGACCCTGATCGACGCTTTGAAAGGCCAACGCCCGGATCTGAACATCCTGATGACCTCGGGCACCGCCACCTCGGCCGAGATTTTGGCCAAACGCATGCCCGCGGGCTGCCAGCACCAGTTTGCGCCACTGGATGCAATCGGTCCGGTGGACCGTTTTCTGGATTACTGGCACCCCGATGCCGGGATCTTCGTCGACAGCGAAATCTGGCCCAACATGCTGGTCCGCGCCCGCGCGGCCGGGGTACGGCTGGCGCTGGTCAATGCGCGACTGTCGCAGAAATCCGTTGAAGGCTGGAAAAAATACCCCGCGACCAGCGCCTTCGTGCTGGACCAGTTCGATCTGATCCTGACCCAGAACCGCCAGAACGCGGATTACATGCGCGAAATGGGCGCGGACGAGGCGCGGGTCAAAAGCGGCGTGAACCTCAAGGCGATGGCCAAGCCCCTGCCCGTGGATGAACTGGAACTGGCCCGCCTGCGCGGTCAGATCGGGGACCGGCCCATCTGGGTCGCCGCCTCCACCCATAAGGGGGAAGAAGAGACGATCCTTGCCGCCCATGCCAAGCTGTTACAACAAGTGCCGGATGCCCTTCTGGTGCTGGTGCCCCGCCATCCCGAGCGCGGGGACGAGGTGGCACAACTGATCGCGATGGGCAGCCGATCTGTGGTGCGCCGCTCAAAGGGGGAAACGCCGCGGGCGGATACCGACATTCTTCTGGCCGACACTCTGGGTGAAATGGGGCTGTGGTATGCCCTCTCCGATATCGTGTTTGTTGGCGGCTCGCTGCGCGCCATCGGCGGGCATAACCCGTTCGAAGTGGCCAGCGCCGGGGGAGTGGTGCTGTCCGGACCGCATGTCAGCAATTTCGCCGAAACCTATGAGGCGATGGAGCGGATCGGAGCGGCCCGCCTGGTCGAAAGCAGCGAGGAGATCGCCAAAGCGGTGCAATCCTTCATCGAAGACCCCAAGGCGCTTGAGGCCGCCAAAACCGCCGGACACGGTTTTGTCAGCAGGTACGGCGACAAGCTGGAGGAGATGGTGAGCCTGATCATGGAAAAGCTCAACCTGAATGAAGGTGCCGCCCCATGATCGCCCCCAAAGATATCGAGGTCATCGCCCCCAATTTCAAACGTCGCCTGTCAGGTGTGACCGCCACCGTGGTGCGGCTGGTGCCGGTGCAATCGGCCCATATCAACATCGTGGCAACCGGCCCCGTTCTGCCCGCACAGGTTCCGCAGATCCCATTATCCTCGCTGATCACCCTGCCCCGTCGCGGCCCCGGCCCGAAGGGATGGCGGGTCTGGCACGCACGGCGCAATGTCGAAATGATTGGCGGGCTCGCGCTGAAATACCTGCTGGGCAAGAAGCTGAAACTTCTGTTCACCTCGGCCTCCCAGCGGGAACAAACCGGCGTTACCCGCTGGCTGATCCGGCGGATGGATGCGGTTGTGGCCACCTCGGACAAGACCGCAAGCTATCTTCAGGTGCCCGCGCAGGTCATCATGCATGGCATTGATACGGAAGGGTTTTCCCCCTCCCATGACCGCGCGGCACTCCGCCGCAAACTGGGCGTGCCTGACACCGGGCCTCTGATCGGCTGTTATGGCCGTATCCGGGCGCAGAAAGGCACGGATGTCTATGTGGATGCTATGATACGCGTGTTGCGCGATCACCCGGATGCCACAGCTCTGGTCATGGGGCGCGCGACCGAGAAATATGTCAGTTTCGACAAAGGCTTGCGCCAGAAAGTGGCGGATGCGGGGCTGGTCGACAGGATCCTGTTCATGCCCGAAGTGCCGCCCGAAGCCATGGCCGACTGGTACCGGATCCTTGATCTTTACATCGCGCCCCAGCGCTGGGAAGGCTTTGGCCTGACCCCGATCGAGGCGATGGCCACCGGCTGCCCCGTGATCGCCACCCGCGTCGGTGCGTTCGAGGCGCTGGTTGCCGAAGGGCAAACCGGCCTGCTGATCGACCCGGGCGAAGTGGATCAGATGGTCGTGGCGGCAGACCGTCTTTTGTCAGACCGCGACACGCTGGACGCCTGGCGCGGCAATGCCCGCGCCCATGTCGAGGCGCGGTTTTCCATCGAAAGCGAAGCGCAAGCGCTGATCGCGCTCTATCGCCGCCTGCTGGACGGCTGAGGCCCCGGGTCATGCCCGGGGCCCGCCAGATCAAGCTGCAGGCATCCGGGTTTCAACAATCTCTGCCCACCAGGAACAGCCTGCCGGAATCGCCTCGTCATTGAAGTTGTATTCCGGGTGGTGGACCGACGCCGTGTCACCGTTGCCCACAAGGATATACGCCCCCGGGCGTTCCTCCAGCATGAAGGCGAAATCCTCGCCCCCCATCACCAGCGGCGCGTCATCGCATTGGCCCGAAACCTTGCGCGCCACTTCGGCGGCGAATTCGGTCTGTTCTCCGGAATTCACCATCACCGGATAGCCCCGGTGATAGGTCACTTCCGCCGTGCCGCCGAAGGTGGTGCAGATGCCGTCACAGATCTCCTTGATCCGCTTTTCAGCCAGATCGCGCATGTCGTTCGACATGGTGCGCACGGTGCCTTTCAATTGCACCTTCTGCGGGATCACATTGAAGGCCTTCGACGAGGTCTCGAACGACGTGACCGAAACGACAACCTGATCCACCGGATCGGCATTCCGGCTGGCAATGGTTTGCAGCGCCAGAACCGCCTGGGCCGCCATCACGGTGGTATCCACGGTCTCGTGCGGCTTGGCAGCATGCCCGCCCTTGCCTTCCAGCGTGATGTCGAACTGATCGGTCGCGGCAAAGAACGCGCCGGGTCGGATCGCAAAGGACCCCACCGGTTTGCCGGGCCAGTTATGCATCCCGTAAACCTCCTGGATGCCCCAACGCTCCATCATGCCGTCGTCGCACATCTCCTTGCCGCCGCCGCCGCCTTCCTCGGCGGGCTGGAAGATGACCACGACCGTGCCGTCGAAATTCCGCGTCTCGGACAGGTATTTCGCGGCCCCCAGCAGCATCGCGGTATGCCCGTCATGCCCGCAGGCATGCATCGCACCGGGCGTTTTGGAGGCATAATCGAGCCCCGTCTGCTCATGGATCGGCAAAGCGTCCATATCCGCGCGCAGGCCGATCACCCGGCCCTTGGTGTCGCTTTTGCCCTTGATGACGCCCACAACGCCCGTGCGGCCAATGCCGGTGACAACCTCATCCAGCCCGAACTCCTGCAGTTTTTCGGCAACCATGGCGCTTGTGCGATGGGTTTCGAACAGAATTTCGGGGTTTTCATGCAGATCACGTCGCCAGGCGGTGATCTCGTCTTGCAATTCTGCAAATCGGTTTTTGACAGGCATTCTCGCGTTTCCTCTTTTGATACTGGTCGCCCGATCCGGAATTTTCGCTGAAAATTCTGGTGCTCAGGCCACCTTCATTCGGGTTTCGACCATTTCGGCCAGCCAGGAACAGCCTGCCGGAATGATCTCATCGTTGAAATCGTATTTCGGGTGATGCAGTCCGGCGCTGTCCCCATTGCCCAAACGGATATAGGCGCCGGGCCGCTCCTGCAACATGAAGGCGAAATCCTCGCCGCCCATCACCATGGGCGCAAGCTGACAATCGCCGGCCACCTTGCGCGCCACCTCCTCGGCATAGGTGGTCTCGGTCTCGGCATTGATCAGCACGGGATAGCCTTCGGGAAAATCAAACTCCGCCCGGCCGCCAAAGGTCTGGGTGATGCCATGGGTCACCTCTTCGATCCTGCGTCTCGCCAGCTCCCGCATCTCGGCCGACATGGACCGCACGGTGCCGCGCAAGGTCACCCGCTGCGGGATCACGTTGAACGCCATGGAGGATGTTTCGATTGCGGTGAGCGACACAACCAGCTGTTCCACCGGATCGGCATTGCGACTGACCACCGTTTGCAGCGCCACGCCCAGATGGCAGGCCATCACCGCCGTGTCGACAGTGTTGTTGGGCCGCGCGGCATGGCCGCCGCGCCCTTCCAGCGTGATCTTGAATTCATCCGTGGCTGCCATCATCGGGCCGGGACGGATCGCGAAGCTGCCCGCCGGCAGACCCGGCGCGTTATGCAGGCCATAGACCTCCTGAATGCCGAACCGGTCCATCAGCCCGTCTTCGCACATCTCTTTCCCACCGGCATAGCCCTCCTCGCCGGGCTGAAAGATCACAATGGCCGTGCCGTCAAAATTCCGCGTTTCGGCCAGGTATTGTGCCGCGCCCAGCAGCATCGCGGTATGGCCGTCATGGCCGCAGGCATGCATCTTGCCCGGAATGCGCGAGGCGTGATGCGCGCCTGTTTCCTCGTGAATGGGCAGCGCGTCCATATCCGCGCGCAGGCCCACCACACGGCCCTGCGTATCCGCACGGCCCCTGATGACGCCCACAACCCCGGTGCGCCCGATGGCTGTGACCACCTCGTCGCAACCGAAAGCCCTGAGTTTCTCTTCAACGATCTCGGCCGTACGGAACACATCAAAGCCAATCTCGGGATGGGCATGAAGATCCTGCCGCCAGGCACTGATATCATCATGCAATTCGGCAAAGCGGTTCTTTACTGGCATCTGTCTGATCTTTCCCTTGTCTGTGGCGGCAGGCGAGAATTTTCGCAGAAAAGTCTCAAGCCCGCGCGCCCTGTTCGGCCATCTCGGCATACCAGCTCATGCCGGTGGCGATGATGTCGTCGTTGAAATCATATTTCGGATGGTGAAGATCCGCGCTGTCGCCATTGCCGATGAACATATAGGCGCCCGGCACGGCGTTCAGCATGTCGGAAAAATCCTCTCCCGGCATCACGGGTGGCATGTCGCGGATCACGTCGCCGGAAACGGCCCGTGCAATCTCGGCCGCACGGGCGGCGGCTTCGGGATCGTTGATCGTGGCATTCACCTGCTTGGTATAGTCGATCGTCGCGGTCGCGCCATAGGCCTGGGCGGTCGTTTCGGCAATCGCAGTCAGCCGGTCAATGACCAGCGCCTGCACCTCAGGCTCCAGATACCGCACCGTGCCCTTCAAGGTGACCGTATCAGGGATCACGTTGAACGTATCGGTATCCGACCGCAGCCCTCCAATCGACAGAACCACGGTTTTCAGCGGATCGACATTGCGCGAGGCAATCGACTGCGCCGCCATCACGATGGCAGAAGCCGCAACCGAGGTATCCACCGTCAGATGCGGCAACGCCGCATGGCCGCCGCGGCCGCGCACGGTGATGTTAAAGAAATCCACGGCCCCCATTTGCGGCCCGTCCCGCACAGCGAACTGGCCTGCGGGAAGGCCCGGCCAGTTATGCATGCCATAGACTTCCTGAATGCCGAAACGCTCCATCAGGCCATCGGCGATCATCGCCCGCGCGCCGCCCCCGCCTTCTTCCGCCGGTTGGAAGATTAGAATGACGGTGCCGTCGAAATTCCGCGTCTCAGCCAGATATCTGGCCGCACCCAGCAGCATCGCCGTATGCCCGTCATGCCCACAGGCATGCATCTTTCCCGGCGTGATCGAAGCATGGTCGGCCCCCGTCGCCTCCATGATCGGCAGCGCGTCCATGTCTGCGCGAAACCCGATCACGCGGTCGCTCGGACGGCCCCGGATCACGCCCACCACTCCGGTTTGACCAACGCCCGTCACCACCTCGTCACAGCCGAATTCCTTCAGCTTTTCGGCCACGAAGGCGCCGGTGCGGTGTTCTTCGAACCGGGTTTCGGGGTGCATGTGAATATCGCGGCGCCACTCGGCGACCTCTGGTGCGATATCGGCAATGCGGTTCTTGATGGGCATGACGCTCTCCTATTGCGCGGGCATCCGGCGTTCCACCAGTTCCACGAACCAGCTGGCCCCCGCCGGGATCGCCTCATCATCAAAGATATAGGCCGGGTGGTGGCACATGGCGGTGTCGCCATTGCCCAGGAACATAAACGCCCCGGGCCGCGCTTCCAGCATATAGGAGAAGTCTTCCGCCGGCAGGATGGGCGGCGTGTCAGGATCGACCTGCGCCTCGCCCGCCACGGCAATCGCCGCGTCGATGGCATAGGCGGTCTGTTCGTCATGGTTGATGGTCACCGGATAGCCGGGTGTCCATTTCACCTCGGCCGTGGCGCCATAGGCCAGCGCGGTATGTTCAACGATGGTGCGAATGCGCTCTTCGGCCCGGATGCGCCATTCGGGATCCAGCGTGCGCACGGTGCCCTCCATCACGGCAGTGTGCGGGATCACGTTCGACGCGTTGCTGTCGGTCCGAAACGTGCCCACGGTCAACACGACCCGGTGGATCGGATCGACATTCCGGCTGACCATGGATTGCAGCGATACGACGATCTGCGCCGCCACCAGAGTGGTATCAATCGCCTCATGCGGGGCGGCGGCATGGCCGCCCTTGCCGGTCACGGTGATTTCGAATTCATCCGAACTGGCCAGCAGCGGGCCGGGCCGGATCGCAAATTGGCCCGTCGGGATGCCGGGGGCGTTGTGAAGGCCGTAAACCTCCTGAATGCCCCATCGGTCCATCAACCCGTCATCGACCATCGCCTTGCCGCCTGCGCCGCCCTCTTCTGCCGGTTGGAAGATCAGCACGGCTGTTCCGTCGAAATTCCGCGTCTCTGCCAGATATTTCGCCACGCCCAACAGGATCGAGGTATGACCGTCATGTCCGCAGGCATGCATCACACCGGGCGTCTGCGATGCATAATCGACCCCGGATTGCTCGGGGATGGGCAGCGCATCCATATCCGCCCGCAGCCCGATCACCCGACCCTTTGTATCGGTCTTGCCCCTGATCACGGCCACCACGCCGGTGCGCCCGATACCGGGTGTGATCTCGTCCACACCGATCTCTTTCAGGCGTTCCTGCACGAAGGCCGCGGTTTCATGCAGCTCGTACATCAGTTCGGGATGGGCATGCAGATGCCGGCGCCACTTGGTGATTTCGGGATGCAGTTCGGCGAGGCGATTGCGAATGGGCATGGGGGATCCTTCCTGAGGTGCGAGGCGCAGCCTGCATAAAAGCACGCGCCCCCGCAAGGGCCGTCGAAGGATCAGGCAGCCAGACGATCCACCAGCTTTTTCATGAAGGCATGGCCTGCCTCGAATTGCGCCACGGTGACGAATTCATTGGGCTGATGTGCCTGGGCAATATCACCGGGCCCGCAGACAACGGCCGAATATCCGGCGGCCTGAAACTGCCCGGCTTCGGTGCCATAGCTCACCACATGGGTGCCGTTGTCGCCGGTGATGGCGCGGACCAGTTCCTCAGCCTGCCCGTCTTCCTCAGGCCTGAGGCCCGGCACGTGAAACCGTTCGTCCACGTCAATGCGCGCATCGGGGTGGATCTTCTGCATATCCGCCTCGACGCTGCGGATGCGCTCAAGAATGCGGTCGCGCCAGGCTTTCGGGTCCGCATCCGGCACGGCACGATAGCCGATATCGAACCGGCAATGCTTGGCCGTGATGTTCTGCGCCGTGCCGCCTTCGATGATCCCGGTATGAAGCGAGGTCCAGGGCGGATCGAACATCGCCGCAATCGCCGACGGCGCACGCGCCTGTTCTTCGGCATTCACGTGATTGGCCCAGTCGATGATCCTGGCCGCCTCCATGATCGCGCTGACGCCCGTATGCATGATCGAGGAATGGACCTCAAAACCGATCACGTCGACCATGAAGCCCTGCCCGCCCTTGTGGCCGGTGACGGTTTTCATCATCGACGGCTCGCCCACGATGACAGACGCGCCTTTGGGCAGAACGGGCTGCATCGCCTCGATCATCGGGGGGGCGCCGGTGCAGCCCACTTCCTCGTCAAAGCTCAGCGCCAGTTGCAGGGGCGTTTTCACCCCGCGCCGATGCGCGTCGACCAGCGTCCAGATGGCAAGCGCGTCAAAGCCCTTCATGTCGCAGGTGCCGCGGCCGAAATACTTCCCGTCGCGTTCGACCACCTCGAACGGGTCGCTGTCCCAGGGCTGGCCGTCGACCGGCACGACGTCCGTATGGCCCGAAAGAACGACCGCCCCCTCCTCCCAAGGGCCCACATGGGCGAAAAGCGCCGCCTTATGCGGCTGATCCGGGTCGGGCCAACGATGGGACGTGATACCATGGGAGGAGAGATACTCCTCGACCCAGTCGATCAGTGGCAGGTTGGTATCGCGGCTGACCGTCGGGAACGAGATCAGCTTGGTCATGATTTCAAGCGGCGTCAGGACATGTGTCATATTGCCTATGCGCACCCGTTCCCGGGCCCGGCGTGCTTTTCTTCGAAGAAAAGCATCGCGCTCAATACCCGCTGTCGGTGGTCAGGACGAAATGGCCCGGTTCCACCTCGTTATATTCCGAGGGCGCGGGATCATAATCGACCGGATGAATGGGGGACGGGATCGGCTTGAAATTCAGCTCTTTCTCAGACTTGCGCTTGCGCGGATCCGCGATGGGCACAGCTTTCATCAGCGCCTGGGTATAGGGGTGCTGCGGGTTTTCGAAAACCCGCGCCCGCGGGCCCAGTTCCACGATCCGGCCCAGATACATGACACCCACGTTATGGCTGACCCGTTCTACCACCGCCATATCGTGCGAGATGAACAGATAACTCAGCCCAAGCTCGGCCTGCAGGTCCATCATCAGGTTCAGCACCTGCGCCTGAACCGACACATCCAGCGCCGACACAGCCTCGTCCGCGATGATCAGCTTGGGGTTCAACGCCAAAGCGCGCGCAATCGCGATCCGCTGGCGTTGCCCGCCCGACATCTCATGCGGGTAACGCCGCATGAAACTGCGCGGCAGTTGCACCCGGTCAAACAGGCTCGCCACCCGGTCCTGCAACTCCGACCCGGACGCAATGCCGTAATTGCGCATCGGCTCGCTCACCTGATCCATCAGCTGCATCTGCGGGTTCAGCGACGCAAACGGATCCTGGAAGATCATCTGCATGTCCTGGCGCGCGCGGCGTAGCCCCTCGCGCCCCAGCTTCATCACATCGGTGCCATCCAGATCGATCTGCCCCGACAACGGCTCGACCAACCGCAGGATCGACCGCCCGGCCGAGGATTTGCCGCACCCCGATTCCCCCACAAGGCTCAGCGTCTGGCCCTTGTTCAGCGTGAACGACACATCTTCCACCGCGTGCACATTGGCCACAGTGCGCCGGAAGAACCCGCCCTTTACGGGAAAACGCGTGGTCAGGTTCTTGACCGTCAGCAAGGTCTCGTTCGTGCCGGGGATCGGCGCAATCTTCTGGTTTTCCACACCCAGCAGCTTCATCGGCTCGGGATATTGCTTGCCCTTCATCTCGCCCAGCTTGGGGACAGCCGCCAAAAGCGCCTTGGTGTAATCGTGCTGCGGGTTCTCGAAAATGTCTTCGACAGGGCCCTCTTCCACCTTGTTGCCGCGGTACATCACGACAACCCGGTCCGCCATCTGCGCCACCACCGCCATATCATGGGTAATGAACATCACGGCCGTGCCGGTTTCCCGTTTCAGCCGGTCCATCAGGGCCAGGATCTCGGCCTGGATCGTCACATCCAAAGCCGTAGTCGGTTCATCCGCGATCAGCAGACGCGGCTCGCAGGCCAGCGCCATGGCGATCACCACCCGCTGGCGCATCCCGCCGGACAATTCATGCGGATATTGCTTCAAACGGCGTTCCGGCTCGGGGATACGCACCTGCCGCAACAATTCCAGCGCACGGGCTTCGGCCTGCGATTGCGACATGCCCTTGTGAATACGCAACCCTTCGGTCAGTTGGCGGCCCACGGTGAAGACCGGGTTCAATGCCGTCATCGGCTCCTGAAAGATCATGCCGATCTCGTTGCCGCGGATATCGCGCATCTTGTCCTGAGAGGCCTTCGACAGGTCGATCTCTCCGCCATCGCGGCGATCAAACAGCAACACGCCCCCGGCGATATCTCCGCCGCCGAATTCCACCAACCGCATCAGAGACAGAGACGAGACCGATTTGCCCGATCCGGATTCGCCCACGACGCAAACGGTTTCGCCCGGATTGATGTCGAACGAGACATCCTCGACCCCGACAACCGGTCCATCCTTGGTTTGAAATTCGACACGGAGCCCCTTGATCTGGGCAATTGGCTGATCCAGCACGCGCGTTCCTTCTCAGAAGTGGTTGGCAAACGCTAAGACCACGTCCTAGGCAGTGTCAAACCAAACGGGCAGATTTCCCGACGGCAAGGCTTGCATTTTTCAAAAACTCTGTTTCGATGATCGCATGGCCGTCCTGACGCGCTTGGGTTGTCTCGAAAAACCGGAAGGTTTTCGCAGCGAACCCGGGCAATTGCTTTGGGCGTCACATCAAGGTCCGGCAAACGTCCGGGCCGATAACGCGACCTTAGTGTCCAACAAGGAGTGTATAATGAACCTCAAAACCCTTTTGATGGGTGCAATTGCCACGACCGCTCTTGCGCCGGCCGCGTTCGCCGAACGCGGATCGGACGGCAATGTGAGCATCATCTACTGGCAAGCCCCCTCGATCCTGAACCCGTTCCTGTCGGGCGGTACGAAGGATGTGGAATCCGCCTCGCTCGTGATCGAGCCGCTGGCGCGCTATAATGAAACGGGCGAACTGGTCCCCTGGCTGGTGGACGAAGTGCCCACCGTGTCCAATGGTGGCGTGAACGAAGACCTGACGCAGATCACCTGGAAGATCACGCCTGGCATCGTCTGGTCGGACGGCACCCCGTTCACCTCGGCCGATGTCAAATTCACCTATGAATATTGCACCCATCCCGAAGGCGGCTGCGCGCAGCTGACCAAATTCGATGGTGTGAGCAGTGTGGAAACCCCCGATGACCTGACCGTCATCGTGAATTTCGACAAACCCACGCCCTTCCCCTATGGCCCCTTCGTTGGCGGCGAAAGCCCCATCATCCAGGCTGCTCAATTCGCGGACTGCATGGGCGCGCGTGCACCGGAATGCACCGAACAGAACTTCAACCCGATCGGCACCGGCCCCTTTGTGGTGGATGAGTTCAAACCCAACGACGTGATCACCATGTCGGCAAACCCCAACTATCGCGATCCGAACAAACCGGCCTTCGCAACGCTGACCTTCAAGGGCGGCGGCGATGCAACGGCCGCGGGCCGCGCGGTGATGGAAACGGGCGAGTTTGACTATGCCTGGAACCTGCAGCTGGCACCTGATGTGATCGCACAGATGGAAGCCGGCGGAAAAGGCACGCCCGTGGCAGGCTTTGGCCCGCTGGTCGAACGCATCATGCTGAACAACACCAACCCCGATCCGGCCCTGGGCCCGGATGAGCGTTCGGTGATCCGCCCGCATCCGTTCCTGGGTGATCCGGCCGTTTACAAAGCCATGTCGATGGCGATCGACCGTCCGCTGCTGGTGGAAATCGGCTATGGCCAGGCAGGTAAAGTGACCTGCAACTGGGTGCCTGCTCCGGCGGCTGTGAACTCCGACACCTTCACCTGCGACACCCAGGATCTGGAAGGCGCGAAAGCCATGCTCGAAGCAGCCGGCTATGTCGACAGCGATGGCGACGGTATCCGCGAAGCCAACGGCAAGCCCATGAAGATCCTCTATCAGACGTCGACCAACGCCGTCCGTCAGGACTTCCAGGCGCTGATCAAGGGCTGGTGGGCTGAAATCGGTATCGAAGCCGAGCTGCGCAACATCAACGCATCGGTCTTCTTCGGTGGTGACCCGGGTTCGCCCGACACGTTCCAGAAGTTCTATGCCGATGTTGAAATGTACGCCAACACCTTCAACGGCACCGATCCCCAGTCCTATCTGGGCAACGCACTTTGCGACAAGGCGCCCTCTCCCGCGACGCAGTGGCAGGGCGAGAACATCTCGCGCTTCTGCAGCGAAGAGTATGACGCGCTGTATGCAACGCTTACCACCACCGCGGACGCTGACGAGCGTGCGGCGATTGCGCGCCGTCTGAACGACATGGCGGTCGAAGGTGGCGCGATGATCCCGCTGGTGCACCGAGGGCGTCTGTCGGCGCATGCCAACACGCTGGGTGGTGTCATCCTGAACGTGTGGGACAGCGAGCTGTGGAACGTGGCGGACTGGTACCGCCTGGAAGGCTCCTGATCCGCATCGCGCGAGACCTGTTAACCCTTTGTTAACAAACAAGGTTTCGCATGCGAAACCCTGGCAGACGGGAACATCCCGTCTGTCGCTCCTCCCCTACAGAGATATGTACCGAGGTATCCCTGAATGCTGACCTTCACGATCAGACGTCTGGTTCTGGCTATCCCGACGCTTCTGTTCATCTCTCTGGTGATCTTCCTGCTTCTCGAACTGGCCCCTGGCGACCCGATGGCGCAGGTGCCGCTGACCGTCCCACCCGAAGTCAAGGAAAAGATGCGCGAGGCGCTGGGTCTGGGCCAGCCCTGGCCGATCCGCTACTGGAAATGGATCGTGCAGTTCTTCTGGATCGAACCGCAGGTTCTGATCGACTATTACCTAGGCACCTCTTTCAGCGCCGATGATCTGCGCGTGATCAGCTGGCAGACCCGCTCCCCCGTCATGGACATCGTTGTCCAGCGCCTGCCCCAAACCCTCTGGGTGGTGGGCACCGCCTATGTCGTCGGTATCCTGATCGCCCTGCCCGTGGGCATCTATTCCGCCTATCGCCAGTACAGCTGGTTCGACAACGCCGGTACCTTCATCACCATGGTCGGCTTTTCCGTCCCGCCTTTCTTCTCGGGCGTTCTGGTTATCGTGATCTTCGCGGTGCAACTGGGCTGGTTCCCATCTATTTACGACACCACGCACCGGGTCACCGATTGGGACAGTTTCGTGGTGCAACTTCAGCAGATGATCATGCCGGTGATGGTGCTGGCGCTGCAGATCACCTCCCAGATCAGCCGCTTCATGCGCGCTTCGATGCTGGACAACCTCAATCAGGATTACGTCCGCACCGCCCGCGCCAAGGGCCTGCGCGAGAAATCCGTGGTGCTGGTGCATGTGCTGCGAAACTCCATGATCCCGGTCGTGACCGTGATCGCGCTTGGCATTCCGTCCATCTTTGGCGGCGCCATCATCACCGAACAGGTCTTCAAGGTGAACGGCATCGGCCAATTGCTGATCACCGCGATCCAGGCCAACGACCTGCCCATGGTCCAGACGCTGACCTTCATCTTTGCCGTGCTGATCGTGCTCTTTAACCTGATTGCCGATATCCTCTACGGCATTCTCGACCCGAGGATCCGCTATGACTGAGCCCGTCCCCGCCACCCCGGCACCCGAAAAAGGTGTGGTCGAGGCCATCCCGACCAAGCCGCCGCGCAGCCAATGGGCCGAGATCTGGAGCCAGCTCAAGGCCCACAAGGGCGCCATGGCAGGTGCCTATCTGTTCATCTTCATCATTCTGGGTGTGCTGGTAGGCCCGCTGATCTGGCATGTGGACCCGCAATTCCTGCCCCAAGGGCGCGATTTCATCAACCTGCGCGATACGCGGCCCATCTATGTCGCGCTGTGGGACAGCGGGGCAAAAGTGAACTGGGCGCATCCGCTGGGAACCGACAACCTTGGCCGGGATACCCTCGCGCGGCTCATGTCAGGTGGCCGCGTGTCAATCGCGGTGGGGCTGACAGCCATGGTCCTGTCGATCCTGCTGGGCACGCTGATCGGCGTGATCGCGGGCTTCTTCAAGCGGCTCGATGGCCCGCTGATGCGCCTGACCGACCTGTTCCTGGCTCTGCCCCTGCTGCCGCTGATCCTGGTCGCCTCGCTTCTCTTCCGCGAACCCCTGTCCAATGCCTTCGGAACCGAGGGCGGTATCTTCATCCTGATCGTGGCCCTGATCGGGATCACCTCCTGGATGCAGACCGCGCGGATCGTGCGCGGCGATGTGCTGGCGCTGAAGGAACGGGAGTTTGTCCTGGCCGCCCGTTCGGTGGGCACGAATTCCACTCAGTTGATGGTGCGCCACCTGCTGCCCAATGTGCTGTCACCGATCATGGTGTCGGCCACATTGGGCATTGCCACGGCGATCATCACGGAATCGGCGCTGTCCTTCCTGGGCTTCGGCTTCCCACCGGATTTCCCCACCTGGGGACGCCTGCTGAATGACAGCGTGGACCGGATGGTACTGTATCCTGAACGGGTGATCTGGCCGGGGCTGCTGATCTCACTGACCGTGCTCAGCGTGAATTACCTTGGTGATGGCCTGCGCGACGCGCTTGATCCACGTATCCGGGGCCGCTGAACCACAAAAAAAGACCGGCTTTCAACATGCGGGCTTCCATCGCGAACGCCCGCGTGGCCGGGCGCCGGTCAGGCAGAACCGTTGTTCAGCCCTTTTCCCCAGGCCAGAACAATTTCCCTGTCGTGCGATGGCAAGCGAAGAACCCGGCTCTTGATTCACCCCAAAGTCTGGCTCATCTGGAACATCTGTTCCGCATTGACGCGAAAAAGGGGACACCATGTTCGAGAGCCTTGGATTCATCGACACGACGCCGCGCGAAGCGAGCGTCTTTCTGGCTTTGGCGCTGGGACTGGCCTTTGGGGTTCTGGCCGAACGCACAGGGTTCTGTCTGCGCCGCTCGCTGGTGGGCAGCGATCGCCGTTCAGCCTCAGGCGTGTGGCTGACAGCGCTGGCCACGGCGGTTCTGGGCACGCAGATCGCGGTGGCGCAGGGGCTCATCGCCTTTGACGCGCATCGGTTCATGGCGTCCGACCTGCCCGTGCTGGCCATTTCGCTTGGCGGTCTGGCCTTTGGCGCGGGTATGGTGCTGACGCGGGGCTGTCTGTCCCGTCTGACGGTCCTGACCGGCACCGGCAACCTGCGTGCGCTTCTGGTGCTTCTTGTTTTCGCGGCCGTCGCCCATGCGACGCTGAAAGGCGTATTGGCGCCCCTGCGCACCACGCTGGGCGCCGTCACCGTCGATCTGGGCGCAATGACGTCTCTGGCCGCCCTGCCCGGCGGCGCAGTGGTCTGGACCGCACTTCTGGTACTGGCCGCGCTTGCCGTTGCCTGGCGGTCAGGCAATCGCGCCCTGCCGCTTGTGGGGGCCGCCGCACTTGGCCTTCTGGTCCCGCTGGGATGGGTGGGCACAGGGTTTGTGCTGTTTGACGAATTCGACCCGATCGCAATGGAAAGCCTGTCCTTCACCTCACCTGCGGCCGACACGCTGTTCTTCACCGTGGCGTCATCGTCGATCCCGGCCGGTTTCGGCGTGGGCCTTGTGGGTGGCGTTCTGGGCGGCGCGCTGATCGCGGCGCTGCTGGCTGGCACATTCCGCTGGCAGAGCTTTGAATCGCCGCGCCAGACCGGACGTTATCTGGCCGGTGGTGCGCTGATGGGCGTGGGCGGTGTTCTGGCGGGCGGCTGCACGGTGGGCGCAGGCCTGTCGGGCACAGCGACGCTGAGCGTTGCGGCCATCCTCGCGCTGGTGGCCATCGCAGCGGGCGCGCTGGCCACGCAGGCGCTTATTCGATCTGTTTCCGGATCCGCCGGATCAGCCACCACACAAGGCCTACAACCGGCAGAGTGACCAGCGCCGTCAGCAACCCGGAAGAGACCCCGCTGGCATCGGACAGCGGATAGAGCATGTACCGCGCAAGCGAGACCGCGTAATAGCTGATCGCGACCACGGACAGCCCTTCGACCGTACGCTGCAGGCGCAGCTGCATATCGGCGCGCTGGTCCATGCTTTCCAAGAGTTTCTGGTTCTGCGCGCTGCGTTCCACATCCACCCGCGTCCTGAGCAGATCGCCCGCCCGGATGGCCCTGTCGGCCAGTGCGGCCAGCCGCGCCTCGGTCGATTTGACCGTGCGCATGGCCGGCTCATAGCGGCGCATCATGAATTCCGCGAAGGTCTGCCGGCCTTTGAACCGCGCCTCGCGCAGGGCGTTGATCCGCTGGGTGACAATCGCCTCATAGGCGCCCGTTGCCCCGAAGCGGAAAGACGATTTGGCCGAAATCGTCTCAAGCTCGGCCGAGATGGACAGAAGCTGCGGCAGCGTTTCCTCGGCCGGGTGCTCGCCTGCGGTCATCTCGCCCATCAGCTTGGTCAGGTGATTGTCCAGTTCTCCGATCCGCGGGGACAGGCTGCGGACCCGTGAAAAGCCCAGCATGGACATGGATTTATATGTCTCAATCTCGCACAGGCGCTGGACGATGCGGCCCAGCCTGCGGCTGCCGGTATCGGGGTTGGCAAAGACCGCAAAGCGCAGATGCCCGGCCGTGTCGATGCGGAAATCCCCCGCCACGACAGCCGTGTCGTCCAGAACCGTGCTGACGGCCAGGCTTTCGGGCACGAACCAATCCGTCAGATAGGCGTCGATATCCGTGTCACTGGGCCGCTCTTCCAGCCGCAAGGTGACGGAGGTGATGCGCTGGCCCGGAGCCTGCTCCAGCCAGTCTTCCGGAAAAACCTCGAAATCGGCGGGATCGAAGGCGCGCGGGCTCAAACCGTCAAAAAAGGCCGTGTAGGTAACGAATTCGGTGTGCTGTTCCCATTTCAGCTTATACCGGCCGATCTTCCCGGAATAATGGGTTGCCCCCGGCTGTGGATGCGGCGCGCCATACCGGTCCAACAAGGCCGTCAGATGGGCAAGGTCCAGTGCCCGGTCGCGGCTGACGGCCTCGG
This sequence comes from Aestuariivita boseongensis, assembly GCF_001262635.1. Taxonomy (GTDB): domain Bacteria; phylum Pseudomonadota; class Alphaproteobacteria; order Rhodobacterales; family Rhodobacteraceae; genus Aestuariivita; species Aestuariivita boseongensis. Next base: position 71,252 of record NZ_JXYH01000004.1, on the reverse strand, counting down.
TGGGCTGTTTGATCGCGATATAGACGGCTGTGCAGGGCGTCGCCATGGACGGGAACGGGCGCGCATGCAGCTCATTTGCCAGCTTGTAGCGGAGAGGATGGTCTTCGATTGGCGGCATCTGATGCTCCTTTGAGACAGCTATGTACTGCGCCAAGGCCGTCTGTAAAGAAAAAATCTAAAGATTTCTGATATTTACATGTACACCTTTGTATGCGGAATCCGCAGATTTCGCGCAATTTTTCAGCAGCCCTGCGGCTGCAAAAAACATTTATCTCAAAAATATATTTTTTGGCGCCATGCCCTCTTGTTATTTCTGACTGTTTTAGTCAGATTGCGGATATGACCGATGCAACAGGCCCCAAAAGCGACCCTGGGCAGATGCCCATCCACGACGTGGACGGCCTTCTGGGCCCGGATCAGCGTGCCGGCCTGATGCTGAACGGTGTGCTTTACATCCTGCGCGTCACGAAATCCGGCAAACTGATACTGACAAAGTGAAGTTATGGCGAAAACACCCAACCCCTGTATCGATGTCTGCAAATACAAGCGCGCCGGCCACTGCATCGGATGCGCAATGACCAAGGCGCAGAAGTCTCTTTTCAAATCGTTAAAGAAAGACAGCCACCGTGCCGCCTTTGTGCAAATGCTGGAGCATCAGCAAAATGAGATGGGCAAGTACAAGGGGTGGCGCATTGCTTACGCGAAGAAATGCGCCAAGAAAGGCATTGAATACCCTTTTGCCTGATTGGCGCGATGCGCCTAGATCACGCGAGGTGGGACCGCAGGAACCACGCGAATTTCTCGTGTGTCTGACCGCGTGCGATACACAGATCTTCGGTCAGCGTATCGCCATGTTCGGCCGCAAGCTCACCTGCTGAGGCAACAGTCGCCGCCAGAGCGACCTGTGCATCCATCATCGTTTTGATCATGGTCTGATCGTCGCCCTTCCCTTCGAACTCGTCGATCTTGGAGCGTTTCAGCATACCGGCCAGCGTGCCTTCGGCATGGGCGTCCAGCGCTTTGACCCGTTCGGCCAGATCGTCCTGGGCTTCGAAATGGTCTTCGTAGATTTTCTGGAACAGTTCGTGCAGCGGGCCAAACGCCATGCCTGTCACGTTCCAGTGGAAGTTCTGCGCCAACATGGTTGTTACGGCCGTCTCAGCAACGCATTGGTTCAACGCGTCAGCGATGGCGTCACGGGCAGACGGGCTGAGATCCACAGCAGTCTGTGTCATGGGTGTATCCTCGTTCAATTTTTCGTTTAGGCTGGCGACGGCTGGCGCTGTCAACTTAGCATGACAGCGTTAGACGTCTAGTGCTCGCGCAGCTTTACACACAAGAAAGTGCAGCTCGGACGCCTGAGCGCGGGACATCCGGGACCGCATGGCAAAGCAGTACCGGTCGTGATCCAGCTTGTGAACGGCATCGAACAGATTCAGCAACCAGGCTTCGTCAAAGGACATTTCGTGGGACGTGGCCTCAAAAAAGACCAAACGCCGCCCCAGAGCCTTGGGCAAGCGTGCCAGCAGAATTTGCATCGGATCATCAGCGATGGCCCCGAACAGCCGCGCCTTGCGCCCCATGACACGCAGGTCGGCCAGCACCTTCGGAGGTGGTGGCGTGTGCGTTACCAGCGGAGTGCTGTCGCGAAGGGCTGTGTTACAAACGTGCATGCGGTTCAAATTAATCCGAGTGTTTTACTCGGATTAATCTATGCGGCGAATCTTGACCTGACAAGGGTGAAATAAAAAGCCCCGCCGGTTGGCGGGGCCTTATTGTTGCATCTGATGCCTGGGATCAGTCGATCTTGGGCAGCAGCATGTCCAGGGACGCTTTCGCGTCGCCATAGAACATGCGGGTGTTTTCCTTGTAGAAAAGCGGGTTCTCGATGCCCGAATACCCTGTGCCCTGACCACGCTTTGACACGAAGACCTGCTTGGCCTTCCAGCATTCCAGAACCGGCATCCCGGCGATGGGGCTGTTGGGGTCTTCCTGCGCGGCGGGGTTCACGATGTCGTTGGAGCCGATCACAATGGCGACGTCCGTATCGGGGAAGTCTTCGTTGATCTCGTCCATTTCCAGCACGATGTCGTAAGGCACCTTCGCTTCGGCCAGCAGCACGTTCATGTGGCCGGGCAGACGGCCTGCAACCGGGTGGATCGCGAAACGCACGTTCTTGCCTTTGGCGCGCAGCTTCTTGACCAGATCGCTGACCGCATTCTGCGCCTGCGCCACGGCCATGCCGTAACCGGGGATGATGATGATGCTGTCGGCCTCGTTCAGGGCTGCGGCAACGCCATCGGCGTCAATCGCGACCTGTTCGCCTTCGACCGCCATCTGTTCGCCTGCAGCGCCGCCGAAGCCGCCCAGGATCACGCTGATGAAGGACCGGTTCATCGCCTTACACATGATGTAGGACAGGATCGCACCGGACGAACCCACAAGCGCGCCCACAACGATCAGCAGGTCGTTGCCCAGGCTGAAACCGATGGCCGCAGCCGCCCAGCCGGAATAGCTGTTCAGCATCGACACCACGACGGGCATGTCGGCACCGCCGATACCCATGATCAAGTGATAGCCGATGAAAAGCGCCAGAAGCGTCAGCAGGATCAGCGTCCAGCTGCCCGCGTCGGCCAGGTACATCACCGCCAGCACGACCGAGAAGAAGGCCGCAGCCGCGTTCAGCATGTGACCGCCGGTCAGCTGCTTGGCCGCGCTGTCGACCTTGCCGGCCAGCTTGCCATAGGCAATCACGGACCCGGTGAAGGTCACGGCACCGATCCAGATGCCCAGCACAAGTTCGATTTTCAGAATGTTGATCTCGACATTCGTTTTCTTGGCGATCAGCTGCCCGAAGGAGGACAGACCGTCATACAGCTCTTTCGGCAGGCCAATGGCTGTATAGCCGTCGGGGCCAACCGCGCCCATGACCTGGCCCGCGCCCTCGTAGATCGCGCCGACATTGTTGATCATGATGTCAGCGTTGAAGCCCACGAAGACCGCCGCCAGACCGACGAGGGAGTGCATGATCGCCACAAGCTCGGGCATCTGGGTCATCTGGACCTTGGTGGCCAGCTGATATCCCACGCCCGCGCCCAGCGCGATCAGGATGATCGACGCGCCCCACAGGCCCTGACCGGGCCCTGCCATCGTGGCAACAACGGCAATCGCCATGCCGACGATGCCGTACCACACGGCGCGTTTCGCGCTTTCCTGCCCCGAAAGGCCGCCCAGCGAGAGGATGAACAGAACAGCGGCAACTGCATAGGCCGCAATGGTAAATCCGAATTCCATAATCTCAGCCCTCGCGTCTTAGGATTTCTGGAACATGGCGAGCATGCGCCGTGTCACGAGGAAGCCGCCGAAGATGTTGACCGAGGCCATGAAGACCCCCGCGGCGGCAAGGAGGGTGATCAGCACCGAACTTGATCCGATCTGGATGAGCGCACCCAGAATGATGATCGAGGAGATCGCGTTCGTGACAGCCATCAGCGGGGTGTGCAGCGAATGCGCCACGTTCCAGATCACCTGGAAGCCGATGAAGACCGACAGAACAAACACGATGAAGTGCTGCATGAAGCTGGCCGGGGCCACGAGGCCCACACCCAGAACCAGCGCGGCACCGATGGCAAGCAGGGTCACCTGCTGCTTGGTCTGCGCCTTGAAGGCGGCGACTTCCTGCGCGCGCTTCTCTTCCGCGGTCAGCTCTTTGGGTTTTTCCTTCTTCTGCGCCGCGATGGCTTGCACTTTCGGCGGCGGCGGCGGGAAGGTGACTTCCTTGGCATGGGTGATCGTCGCGCCACGGATCACGTCATCTTCCATGTTGTGATTGACCACACCGTCTTTTTCCGGCGTCAGGTCAGTCATCATGTGACGGATGTTGGTGGCATAAAGTGTCGACGACTGCGCGGCCATCCGGCTGGGGAAGTCGGTATAGCCGATGATCGTGACGCCATTATCGGTGACGATCTTCTCGTCCTTGACGGTCAGTTTGCAGTTGCCGCCGCGTTCGGCCGCAAGGTCCACGATGACGGAACCGGGTTTCATGGCCTGCACCATGTCCTCGGTCCACAGCTCGGGCGCTTCGCGGTTGGGGATCAGCGCCGTGGTGATGACGATGTCCATATCGGGGGCCAGCTCGCGGAACTTGGCGAGCTGTGCCGCGGCAAATTCGGGCGAGGAGACAGAGGCATAGCCGCCAGTGGCCGCACCGTCCTGCTGTTCTTCCTCGAAATCCAGGAAGACAAACTCGGCGCCCATGGATTCGACCTGCTCGGCCACTTCGGGGCGCACGTCAAAGGCGTATGTGATCGCACCCAGCGAGGTTGCCGTGCCGATGGCGGCCAGACCGGCCACACCGGCACCCACGACCAGAACCTTGGCGGGCGGAACCTTACCTGCGGCGGTTACCTGACCGGTGAAGAAGCGGCCAAAGTTGTTGCCCGCTTCGATCACCGCGCGGTAACCGGCGATATTGGCCATGGAGGACAGCGCGTCCATCTTCTGCGCGCGGGAGATCCGCGGCACCATGTCCATTGCGATGACGGTCGCGCCCTTGTCGGCGGCCTGCTGCATCAGCTTTTCATTGGACGCCGGGTAGAAGAACGAGATCAGCGTTTGACCTTCGCGCAGGCGTTTGACCTCGGTGTCGGACGGGGGGCGAACCTTGGCCACGATATCGGCGGCCTTGAAGAGCGCGGCACCCGTTTTGACCACTTCGACGCCCGCTTCTTTATAGGCGGCGTCCGAAAAGCCGGCGGCAGCGCCTGCCCCGGTTTCGATCACACATTCATGGCCCAGCTTTTGCAGCTGCAGCGCGCTGTCCGGTGTCATTGCGACGCGGTTTTCGCCCGCGTCCGTCTCTTTCGGCGTTCCGATTTTCACCTGTCATCCCCCTCTCGCCATGCTGTGGCGCAAAATGGTTCGGTTGCAGAATCTGTCCACTACAGCGCGCAATAAAATTGCGCAAGCTGATGGCGTGTCTTGGCAGGAATATGTCGCAATCCTCTCACACCCAGCGGCGTACCTTGCTGGCATAACGGGCAAAATCGGCCCGGAATGTGCGGCGCATCCGGTCTTCTTCGGGAATGATAAAACGCTTTTCGATCACCCAGATGAAAATCGGTACAAGTGGTAGCGCCAACACTGCATCCCAACGCAGAATCAGCCCTGCCAGGATCAGCGCATCGCCCAGATAGATGGGGTTGCGCGTGCGCCGGAAGATGCCGGACTGGATCAATGTGGAGGGCGTGTGGTGTGGAACGGCGGTGGTCTTGTGGCGGCGGAATTCCATCAGCGCCAGAAGCATCAGCAATAGCCCTCCGCCAACCAGCAGACCACCCGCGAAATCGGACCACGCCCCGCCAAAGGTCAGGCCCATGGGAAAGCGGCTGGATTGCACCCAGGCCGCGGCAAGAAACGCAGCAAGCCAGACGGGCGGGATGTCGATCCATTTCATGGCGTATCCTTTCCTTCGCGGGTAACGGAGATTTGGAAAATCTCCGACCCGTTTTCTTTGGAAGAAAACGGGTGCCGCGCGCAACGTGACGGAACGGCGCGTCTTGCATGCAGGCGCAGCGCGCGTCACGGTGCGCGCGACAACAGATCTTAGGGAGGGAACGCGACATGAATCTGGCAGGAAAACACGCATTGATCACAGGCGGCGGCACCGGCATCGGTTTCGCCATCGCCGAAGCGCTGGTCGCGCAGGGCGTCCATGTCACCATAACCGGCCGCCGCCAAGAGGTTCTGGACGAGGTCGCCACCGATGGCATGACCGGCATGGCCATGGATGTGCGCGACGAGGCGGATGTCACCAACAAGATCGCCATGGCCGTGGCCCAGAATGGCCCCATTCAGATCTGCATCCCCAATGCAGGCATTGCCGAGGGCAAGGCAGTGCACAAGACCTCGATGGAGTTCTGGCGCAACATGATGGCCACGAACCTTGATGGCGCGTTCCTGACGATCCGGGAAAGTCTGACATCCATGCGGCAGACCGATTGGGGGCGGGTGATCACGGTGGCGTCGCTTGCCGGGTTGCGCGGGCTGAAGGGGGCGGCGTGTTATTCGGCCTCGAAACACGGGATGATCGGTCTGACCCGGTCGCTGAGCGAGGATTATCTGGGCACGCCTTATACATTCAACGCGATCTGCCCCGGTTACGTCGATACGCCCATCGTGACGCGCAACATCACCTCGATCGCGCAGCGGGCAGGCATTTCGGAGGAAGCGGCCCTTGAAATCATGGTCAGCTCGAACCGGCATCACCGCCTGATCGCACCCGAGGAGGTTTCGGCGGCGGTGCTTTACCTCTGCGGTCCGGGGTCCGAGAGCATGAACGGCCAGACGATCGAGATTGCCGGCGGGCAGGTCTGACCCCCGCCGCCGGGATTTTTCCGTATTTGGAAAGAGAAGAAGACCAGGCGCGCCCTTTCACTGGACAGGGCGCGCGATTGGGGGTAGGTCTCACAATATACTTCAAGCTTAAAATAAATCGGAAGGCTGCCCGATGACCGATTTCGCCGCGACCAAGGCCATGTTCGATCTGCCCCAGGGCGTGATCTATCTGGATGGCAATTCGCTGGGCCCCTTGCCAAAGGCGGCCCCTGCCCGGCTGGACCGGATGATGCGCAAGGAATGGGGTGAGATGCTGATCACCGGCTGGAACAAGGCCGGATGGATGGCGCAGCCGATGGAACTGGGTGACCGGGTCGGCAAGCTGATCGGGGCAGAGCCGGGCCATGTGACCATGGGCGATACGCTGTCGATCAAGGTCTATCAGGCGCTGGCTTCGGCTTTGGAGTTGCAGTCAGACCGGAAGGTCGTCTTGTCGGACAATGGCAACTTTCCCAGCGATCTTTACATGGCCGAAGGGCTGCTGCGCACGTTGGGGCCGGAATATGAGCTGAGGGTGGTGGACCCGGAGGCGGTTGAGGAAAACATCACCGAAGACATCGCCGTGCTGATGATTACCGAGGTCGATTACCGCACCGGGCGCAAACATAACATGGCCGCGCTGACCGCCAAGGCCCATGCGGTGGGCGCGCTTACCGTGTGGGATCTGGCACACAGCGCGGGCGCCCTGCCCGTGGAAGTCGCGGGCGCGGGCGCGGATTTCGCTGTGGGCTGCACCTATAAATACCTCAATGGTGGTCCGGGCGCGCCTGCTTTCATCTATGTCGCGCCGCGCCATGCAGGCCGGGCCGTGCCTGCGCTGTCTGGTTGGTTAGGCCACAAGGCGCCCTTTGCGTTCGATCTGAGCTATCGCCCGGGTACGGGGGTTGAGCGGATGCGCGTGGGCACACCGCCCGTGCTGCAGCTGACCGCGCTTGAGACTGCGATGGATATCTGGGACATGGCCGACATGGCGGATGTGCGCGCAAGATCCATCGCACTGACCGAGCAGTTCATCGCCGGGATCGAAGCTGCCTGCCCCGAGCTTGAGTTGGCCTCCCCCCGCGACGCTGAGGCGCGCGGCAGCCAGGTGTCGTTCCGGTTTGTCGAAGGCTATGCCGCGATGCAGGCGCTGATCGCGCGCGGTGTGATCGGGGATTTCCGTGCGCCCGACATCATGCGGTTCGGGTTCACTCCGCTTTACATCGACGAAGCGGATGTGTCGGCCGCCATCAGCATCATTTCCGATGTCATGACCAACAAAGAATGGGACCGCGCCGAATACAAGGTGCGCGCAGCCGTCACATGAGCACGGCGCGCCTGCCCCTGTGCCGCCCGGCCGGATGGATCACCCTGTGGCGGCGGCTGGCGGCCTGCGGGACGCGGAACCAGAGGGGGGTGTCCTTTCCCTGACCCCGGTTCCCAAGCATGTGAAAGGACACACCATGACCAACACACCCTATGATCCCTCGACCGAAGGCGCGCAGATGTCGTTTGACGGGCGCATGTCCTATGGCGATTACCTTGGCCTGGATGCCATCCTGACGGCGCAAAAGCCGCTGTCGGATGCCCATGACGAGATGCTGTTCATCATTCAGCACCAGACATCCGAGCTGTGGATGCGGCTGGCGATCCACGAGCTGAACGCGGCACGCAACCAGCTGCAGACCGGCGAGATGCGCCCCGCCTTCAAGATGCTGTCGCGCGTGTCGCGGATTTTCGAACAGCTCAACAGCGCCTGGGACGTGCTGCGCACCATGACGCCCAGCGATTACACCACCTTTCGCGCCGCCCTTGGCCAGTCTTCGGGGTTTCAGTCGCATCAGTACCGGCTGATCGAATTCATGCTGGGCAACCGGAACACGGCGATGCTTCGTCCACACGCCCATCGCCCGGAATTGGTGCGCCTGCTGGAGGAAGAGCTGGAAAAACCTTCGCTTTATGACGTGGCGCTGACGGCGTTGCATCAGGCGTACCCCCTGCCCGCTGATCTGGACCAGGCGTCGGATGAGGCGCGTCATGACGCGGTGATGGAGTGCTGGCGCAAGGTTTACGAGGATCCGCAGACCCATTGGGAGCTGTACGAGCTTGCTGAAAAGCTGGTGGACCTTGAGGATTACTTCCGCCGCTGGCGGTTCAACCATGTCACCACTGTCGAGCGCGTGATCGGCTTCAAGCGTGGCACAGGCGGGACGGGCGGGGTGAGTTACCTCAAACGGATGCTGGAGGTGGAGCTTTTCCCCGAGTTGTGGCACCTGCGCACGGCGCTTTGATCAGCCCGCGCGGGTCAATCCCTGACCGATGCTGCGCGCCAGAATGCGCAGATGCTGCTGAAAGCTGGGGAAGTCGGGGCTTGCCGTCTTGATACCTTTGTAGGCCGCACTGATTGTGGCGGCCGTTGCCGTGGCATCGCCCGCAAGATCGACGCGGCCCTGATCGGCGAGGCGCTGCAACCAGGTGGCGTAGATCGCGGTCAACCGCGCCTCGCCTTCAGCGGCGATATCGGGGGCCGCCGTCTCGCCCGCATCCAGCAATTCGCGGCCATGCGCTGAACCGAGCATGGCTGCAATCGTTTCGCCCGCTTGCGCCTCAAAGGCCCGTTCCAGGCTTTGCGCCACGCTATCATCCTGGGAAAGCGCCTGCGCCACGGCATCGCATGCCGTGTCGAAATAGCTTTGCGCAAGGCTGCGAAAGATCTCTTCCTTGCCCTTGAAATGCAGATAGACGGCAGGGCGCGACATGCCGGCGGCGCGCGCAATATCATCCATCGAGGTTTTGCGATATCCATATGCCGCAAAAACCTGCCATGCAGCCTGAAGGATTGCCTGCCGTTTGCTATCGCCAGTTTCTTCATTCATGTCAGATAGTTGACAGAAGCCTACATTTTTGTCAATTGACACCATGACAATTTTCGACAAAAATGTCAGACGCGCAGATGGAGGATCACGCCATGACAACATCTCTGACCGTGAACGGGATCCGACACGATGTAAGCCTGCCCGATGACGTCCCGCTTCTTTGGGTGCTGCGCGATGCCCTCAACCTGACCGGCACGAAATTCGGCTGCGGCGTGGCCGCCTGCGGGGCCTGCACGGTTCATATCGACGGTGAAGCGGTGCGTTCGTGTCAGGTGGCACTGGGTGATGTCTGGGGCGACGTGACAACGATCGAGGGTTTGGGCACGCCCGCGACGCTGGCCATTGTCCAGCGCGCCTGGGTCGAGGAACAGGTGGCGCAATGCGGCTATTGCCAGTCCGGCCAGATCATGCAGGCCGCCGCCCTTCTGGCAGAAAACCCCGACCCCGGCGATGCCGATATCAACGACGCGATGCAGGGCAATCTGTGTCGCTGTGGCACCTACCCCCGTATTCGCGCAGCGGTGAAACGGGCCGCGCAGATGATGAAGGAGGCGTAAGAGATGGCGTCTGTCGGAAAGATCCTGCGCCGCAGCTTCCTGATCGGGTCCACAGCCATTGTGGGCGGCGTGGCCTTTGGTGCCTATGCGGTATCGCGGCCCGCGCCGAACCCTTTGAAGCCCGGTGATGGCGAAGCGGCGCTGAATCCGTTCGTGTTCATCGACCAGCAAGGTGTTACATTGATCACACCGCGCGCCGAAATGGGACAGGGTGTGCAATCCACCTGGGCCGCGATGATCGCGGAAGAGCTGGATGTAAACCTTGACGACGTGCGTGTGCTTCATGGCCCTCCGGCAAAGGCCTATTACAATTCGGCCTTTGGCGATTACACGGTCTTTGGCAAAGGCTATGACCGGGGCGAATGGCAACACGCCTATACCGAGGCCATTGGCCATGTGGCGAAACTGGTCAACCTGCAGATCACGGGCGGATCGGCCTCGACCCGCGATGGCTTTGTGCGTCTGAGAGAGGCCGGAGCAACCGCACGCGAAACCCTGAAAGAGGCCGCCGCGCAACGTCTGGGCGTGTCCCGTGACAGCCTGCGGACCGAGGGTGGCAAAGTGATTGCGCCCGACGGTCAGGAGTTAACCTATGCCCAGCTGGCCGAAGATGCGGCGAGGGTCAACCCGGTCGACGCCCCGCTGCGCGACGCGTCCAACTGGCGGTACCTGGGCAAGCCGATGGACCGGATCGACATGGTTCCCAAGGCCACCGGTACAGCGGAATTCGGCGTGGATGTGCGCCTGCCTGGCATGAAATTCGCGGCTCTGCGCATGAACCCCAGGCTGGGGGGCAATATGCTGTCGTTTGACGCCAGCGCTGCCAGTGAAATGCCAGGGGTTGAGCAGATCGTGGATCTTGGCCGGGGTGTTGCAGTGATCGCTACGAACACCTGGCTTGCAGTCCAGGCTTGCGATGCGATCGGGGTGGAATGGGGCCCTGCCCCCTACCCCGAAACCTCCGACGCGATCTATGCCGAGATCGCGCGCAGCTTCGATGGCCGCGCCAATAGCCGGTTGCGAAACGACGGCGACGTGACCGACCTGCCAGAGGGCGCGCAGCGGATCGAGGCGGAATACAAGGTGCCCTATCTGGCGCACGCGACGATGGAGCCGATGAACGCAACCGCGCGTTTCACCGGCGACGCGCTTGAGATCTGGTGCGGCACGCAGGCGCCCACCCTGGTGCAATGGGATTGTGCCAAACGCGCGGGGCTTGAGACCGATCAGGTTACGGTTCACACCACCTATCTGGGCGGCGGTTTCGGTCGGCGGGCCGAGCTGGACTTTGCAAATCTTGCCACCCAGGTGGCAATGGCCATGCCTGGCACGCCCGTGCAACTGACCTGGACCCGGGAAGAGGACATGACCCACGGGTTTTACCGCCCTGCCGCCGTGGCGCGGATGTCAGGCGCGGTTCTGGATGGACAGGCCGTGATGATTGACGGCCAGGTCGCGGCGCAACCGCCCATCGCGCAAATGGCCGACCGGATGGCCGGGCTGCCGCTGATGGGCCCCGACAAAGTGCTGGTCGAGGGGTTTTACAACCAACCCTATGCCGTGCCCAATTACCGGATGCGTGGCTATCTGGCCGATCTGGCGGTGCCTGTCGGCATCTGGCGGTCGGTTGGGAATTCGCACAATGCGTTCTTTCAGGAAACCTTCATCGATGAGATGGCCCATGCCGCCGGTCGCGATCCGCTGGAGTTCAGGCTTGAGCTGATGCGCACCGAACATGCGCCCAGCGCCGCCTGCCTGGAGGCTGTGCGCGAAATGTCCGGCTGGACAGGCAAAACGCCTGACGGCGTCGGGCGCGGCGTGGCCTTTTGTTATTCCTTCGGCACCTCGGTCGCGCAGGTGGTCGAAGTGGTGGACGAAGACGGAACGATCCGCGTCAACAAGGCGTGGCTTGCCTGCGATCCGGGGCTGGCGGTCGACCCTGAAAACATCAAGGCGCAGATGTTTGGCGGCATGATCTTTGGCCTGTCGGCCGCCTGTTTCGAAGAGATCAGCTTTGCCGATGGCCAGGTCGAACAGCTGAATTACCCAGATTATCCGCTGATGCGGATGCACACCGCGCCCGAGGTCGAGATCCGGATACTTGAAAACAACGCCCATATGGGCGGTGCGGGCGAACCGGGCACGCCACCCGCCATGCCTGCCCTGGGCAATGCGCTGTTTGATCTGACCGGCATCCGGGCGCGCGAATTGCCGTTCATCAAAACCTTCGATCTGCTGATCTAGGGCCAGTCCGACAGGATCTGAGCCAGTTCGGCCCAATCGGTATATTCGGTGTCGCCCTGCAGGTCGATCTCCTGGCCCTTGCGCGACGCGATCCAGCGCATCGCCCAGGCCTTGAAGAAATCATACTGGGTAAAGCGAAAAGCACCTGCGATCTGGTGGATAGCACCTGGAGTCCAGCCTGAATCGGCGCAAAACCGGCTGGCGATGGCGGCCAGTTCTGCCATATCCGTCTCTTCCTCCCCTGCCCGGGCAAGAGAAACCTGAAGATACAGCGTCGCCATCCCGTTCAACACAGCCGCGTGGGTGCGGGCGAAATCGCCCAGTTCCGACTGAATGCGGCCAAGATGAACCGACCCGGCCAAGATCGCCGCGTCAAAGACACCAAGGTCCAGTTCATCCGCATCCCCGGCCGAGATCACTTCGACGCTGTGGCCCTTGGCAATAAGCTGCCCTGCGCAGAACTGGGCGATCTTTCGCGTTTGCCCCTCGGTCGAGGCATAGCAGATAAGGATATTCATTCACGTTCTCCCTTCATCTGAGGTGTTGAGGCACGCTACCATTGCCTGCTGCTTCGGACCTTGGTGCAGATCAATTTCGCAGCGGGAATGCGTCAAGATCGGGGCAGTTTGCCTTAAACTCACCGCAGTTTTTCCGAAAATCCGCCGTGCATAGTTGCCACTTTCAACGACAAAGACGGGCGCATTGCGTCCGAAATGATCGCGCCAGACGGGCACACCGAACATGGCGCGGCGTTGAGAAGGACAGAGCAGATGCCATTCGGCTATATCGTCAGCTTGGGCACGGACAACACGCTGGGATCGGGGGATACGATTTCCGATCCCTGGACAAGCTTTGACATTCAGGAAGATCTTGGCGCAGGCCAGTGGATCTTTACCGGTCGAGATGGCGGTACGAATTACCGAGACGAAGTTGAGCCTGGCAACTACTATCTGGGCACCGATGGCAACGTCTACTTCATTCCTGATTTCGGTGAGGTCGACACTCTGAGAAGTGCTGAAGTCGTCTCGGCACCTGCCTATGCGGACACCAACCAGGTCGACGGGACAGCCGGCGCGGATGTGATCGACGCGACCTTTACGGATGCCCAGGGTGATCAGGTCGATGACGGATCTACGGCCGGTGGCGATGCCGATGCCGACCGGGTTTTGGCCGGGGCCGGCGATGACACCGTGCTGTCGGGCGCAGGGGCCGATACGGTCTATGGCGGTACGGGCAGCGACGTGATCGACGGCGGCGCTGGTGCCGATGTCCTTTACGGCGGCGATGCGCCCGGCACTCAAACGACGGAAACGCTCAGCTGGGATGCTCAGGGCGTGGACGGCACCGACGTGACATCGGGTTTCACGCAAACCACGGGCCTGATGGACGTTACCGTCAGCCTGGACACCACCGGTGCAAACAACAACGCCTTTCTGGCCATCGAAGAGACGGACCAGAACTATGTCCGCGCGGATGAACCTTTCGATCCGTTCTCAAGCCTTTACTTCTTCGGCGATGGCGATGGCCTGACCGGAACGCTGAATATCGGATTTGCGTCGAACGATCCCACCGCGCAGGATGAGGTTGAAAATGTCGTTTTCCGCATCAATGACGTGGACCATGCCGCAGGCAACCACCGGGATATCCTGACAATCACAGCCACCGATGCCAATGGCGATCCTGTTGAGGTGATCATTACCCCCGAAGGTGCGGACACAGTCAGTGGCAACACCGTGACCGCAGCCGATGGCGGCCAAAGCGCGGCGGATGCCCAGGGGTCTATTCTGGTCGAAATCGCCGGGCCGGTCAGTGACATCCAGATCGTTTATTCCAATGCCGATATCGGCACTCAGGCGATCTGGATCTCGGATCTGTATTTCGACGTGATCCCGGCAGCAGACAACGACACGATCTCGGGCGGTGCGGGCGACGACACGATCTTTGGTGAAGAAGGCGATGACCTGCTGGACGGCGGCACAGGGGCCGACAGCATTGATGGCGGGTCAGGCAACGACACGATCGACATTGCCGAGGGCGACAGTGTTACGGGCGGAGCTGGCGATGACGTCTTTCGCATCGTCGATCTGGCCGAGGCTGGCAGCTCAACCATCACGCTGGTCGGTGGCGAAACCGACGAGGTTGCAGGTGACACACTGGATCTGAACCAGCTGGGCGACCGCACCACGCTGAATTTCACCACCAACGAGGTGGGCGAGTTGAGCGGGTCGATCCAGCTGATCGACGGCACGTTGCTGACCTTTTCGAATATCGAAAATATCATCTGTTTCACCCCCGGCACGCTGATCAAGACCCCGCGGGGCCTTCGCCCGATCGAAGACCTGCGCCCCGGCGATCTAGTGATCACCCGCGATCGCGGACCCCAGCCGCTGCGCTGGATCGGCAAGCGCACGGTGCCCGCAACAGGCGTTTTGGCGCCCGTGCGGATCGACCCGGTTTTGGTGCGCGGCGCAACGGCTCCGCTGATAGTCTCGCAGCAGCATCGCCTGCTGTGGGAGGGCTACCGCGCGCAGATGCTGTTTGGGGAAACCGAGGTGCTGGTCGCCGCGAAACACCTTCTGGCAAATCCCGCCGTGACGCTTCTGGACGGCGGCGAGGTGACTTATGTCCACCTGCTGTTCGACCGGCACGAAGTGATCTATGCCAATGGCATGCCCACCGAAAGCTTCTATCCCGGCGATATGGCGCTTGGATCCGTCACGGATCGCAGCCGGTCAGAGATGTTCGATCTGTTCCCCGAACTGCGCAGCGGTCTCAGCGCCTTCGGTGATACGGCCCGCCTGTGCCTGCGCCAGCACGAAGCGCCGCTTCTGGTGGCCTGATCCGCGGCACCGCGCATCAATCGTAGACGAATTTTTCGCTATGAATATTGGCGGGCGGCACGCCGCGCGCGCGCAAGGCGGTCTCGGCCGCATGTACCATCGCCGGCGGACCACAAAGCAGATAGACCCAGTTTTCCGACCCCTCGCACACGTCGAAGGCGGCGGCGATGGAGGCGGGGCCGACAAATCCCACCTCCCCGTTCCAACCTGGGTCCGGCTCCTGCAGAACATGGGTCAGCGAATTTCCGGGCCGGGCCGCCAGGCGCTCCAGCTCATCGGGATAGACGATCTGGCTTTCTGCGCGATTGCCGTAAAGCAATACCGAGGGCCGCGGATCATTGGTGGCCGCCATGTGCCGCCAGATCGACAAGAGCGGCGCGATCCCCACCCCGCCTGCGATTAGCCCGATCCCAGGCGCCTCCTGCATGTCGGGCAGCACGAGCGCGCCATGCGGTCCGTCGATCCAGGCCGCCTGATCCGGCGTCACCTGCCCGAGGCTTTTGGTGAAATCGCCGACTTCCTTTATGACAAAGCTCAACTCATCGCGTCCCGGATCTGAAGCGATCGAAAACGGGTTTTCGCGAAGGGTCAACGGATGACGCGCAAGGCTCAGCCAGACAAATTGGCCCGGCCTGAACGAAAGAGGCCTGCCATCGCGCCGGGCGATGTTCAACTCCCAGGTTCGTTCCGCAATACGCTTGACCGAGGTCACGCGGAACGGGTCGCGAAGCTGCATCAGCGGAGAGAGGAGATACACATAAACCAGCGTCAACGCCGCCAGCCCAAGAAGCGCAGCCCAGAACCAGGTCAGCGTTTGGGTACCGCTGTATCGGCCCGCTTCGAACGCGTGAAGCGCCGTCAGCCCCGCCACAAGCGCCGCACCCAACCCATGGGTCAGCCGCCAGGCTTCGTAAGACAAGGGCAGCGCATCGCGCCAGATGGCAGAGAGGATCAGCGTGATCAGAAGAACCCAGCCCAAAGCGCCGGTGATCAGACCCAGGCCATCCAGCCTGAGATATTCCGCCGCGCTGGGATCCCAGGCAGGGGCCACAACCGGAATCGGCAGGGTGTAAAGAAAGGGGTGCGCGATCACCAGAACCAGAACGACGCGGCCGAACAGCTGGTGCCATCGCATGGTGTGATCAATGCCGATCCGGCCAGACATCAGACGAAACCGGCCCGACAACGCGAAATCCAGCAGCAAGACCGCAAAAGCGGTCATGGCCAGGGCCGAAGACAGCTCATCCATCAACGGACGACGGGGAAACCCGGCGACCCAGGAAAGGCCCAAAGGGGCCAACGCGATGATCACGTAAAAGACGAAAAGAACGAAACCTGGCATCTTATCTCCTGCACGCGCCGGTCTGCTCAATAGGTGTGTTCAACCCGGCACTCCCAGTCTAGCCGGGCCGCACCGATAGATCATTGCGCAAGATCATGTTTAACAGGCGCGTTTTGCCTCAGCCCGTCGCCTTTAGCCCCGCGGGCCGTTCGCCCGACGCCCAGGCCCGGACAGCATCACCGAAAGCGCTAAACAGCGGGCGCGAGACCGGATCATTCGCCGCGTCCCACTCCGGGTGCCATTGCACCGCAAGCGTAAAGCCGGGTGCACCGTCGATATAGATCGCCTCGGGCGTGCCATCGGGTGCATGGCCTTCAATCACCACGCGCTGACCGGGCGTCTTGATCCCCTGACCATGCAGCGTGTTCGTCATCACTTCGCTGGCGCCGAAAACCCGGTGGAAAACGCCGCCTTCCGTCAGAGTGACCTTGTGGCGCAGGGCGAACTTCTCTTCCAGCGTGCCATCCGGGGGCATGCGGTGGTTCATCCGTCCAGGCAGATCGCGGATTTCTGGGTAAAGGGTGCCGCCCATGGCGACGTTGACCTCCTGAAAGCCGCGGCAGATACCCAGAAAGGGCTGCCCGGATGCCACACAGGCGCGCACCAAAGGCAAGGTGATCGCATCACGGGCGCGGTCGAACACACCATGGGCTTCCGTCTCGGGCTCGCCATATTCTTCCGGATGCACATTGGGCCGCCCACCGGTCAACAGGAAGCCGTCGCAAACCTCCATCAGTTCCGCGACCGAGACATAGCGCGGATCGGCCGGAATCACGAGGGGGATGCAGCCCGACACTTCTGACACCGCGCAGGAATTCATCGTCCCGCCCGCATGGGTGGGGTATTGATCATTAATCAGATACGAATTGCCGATGATGCCCACAACCGGACGCGCCATGGCTCGATATCCCTCACTTGGCTTCTTGAGCCATAAATAGAAGGATGCCGGCCAAACGGCAACTCGAACCCATGCGCGGTGCCGCACAACAAGATGTGCGCAAACACCGCGCCCAAAATCACGGCAAAGCCGGTTGGACGCGCGGAAAGGTCCGGAGGATCAGATCTCGCCCGTCAGTCCTGCCGCTTCGATCCCGGCCATGGCCGCAATGGCATCATTGTCGGATGTGTCGCCCGTGACGCCGACCGCCCCGATCACCGCACCTTTGCGATCGCGCACCAGAACACCGCCCGGCACGGGCACAACCTTGCCACCGTAAAGACCGTTCACCGCCCCCATGAAATAGGCCTGCGCTTCTGCCCGCGCCATCTGCGCCGTGCCCGCCATGCCCAACATGACCGAGCCATAGGCCTTACCATGTGCAATGGCGAACCGCCCCGGTGCAGCACCATCTTCCCGTTCAAACGCCTGCACATGGCCGCCTGCATCCAGAACGACAACCGAAAGAGGCTTCAGTTCCAGCTCGCGCCCCTTTTCCAGAGCTTTGCGGATGATCGTGCGTGCTTTTCTCAGCGAAATGGCCATGCGGGCCTCCCTGTTCTTCTTGCTCAAAATACGGCGGGGAGTGTGAGGGGCTGGCCCCTCACTCCCTCACTCAGTCACCCGCGCAGGCTGGCTTTCAGCTCCAATCGGCGCGCATGCAGAACCGGCTCGGTATAGCCCGAGGGCTGCACCCGGCCTTTGAAAACCAGATCGCAGGCCGCCTGGAAGGCGATCCCGTCAAAGCCAGGCGCCATGCGTGTATAGTTGTTGTCGCCCTTGTTCTGCTCGTCCACCACTTCGGCCATCTTTTTCATGACCTCCATCACCTGATCCTCGCTGACCACCCCGTGATGCAGCCAGTTGGCGATGTGCTGGGCAGAAATCCGGCAGGTCGCGCGGTCTTCCATCAGGCCCACATTGTTGATGTCCGGCACTTTAGAACACCCCACGCCCTGGTCGATCCAGCGCACCACATAGCCCAAGATGCCTTGGGCGTTGTTTTCCACTTCGCGGATGATCTGGCCTTCGTTCCACTTGCGGAAGGTGGCCAGCGGAATGTCCAGAATGCCGTCCACATGGGCCCGCCGTCCGCCCGCTTTCAGCTTGTTCTGCACCGCGAACACATCGACCTTGTGGTAATGCAGCGCGTGCAGCGTGGCCGCGGTGGGTGACGGCACCCAGGCACAGTTCGCGCCCGCTTTGGGATGTTCGATCTTCTGTTCCAGCATCGCGGCCATCATGTCGGGCATGGCCCACATGCCCTTGCCGATCTGCGCCTTGCCCTGCAGACCGCATTCCAGGCCGATATCCACGTTCAGGTTCTCATAGGCCCCGATCCACCCCTTGCGCTTGATGAAATCCTTGCGGCTGAAGGGCCCTGCTTCCATCGAGGTGTGGATCTCATCCCCCGTCCGATCCAGGAACCCGGTGTTGATGAAGGCCACGCGATGCTTGGCAGCCCGGATGCACTCCTTGAGGTTGACCGACGTGCGCCGTTCCTCATCCATGATGCCCAGCTTCACCGTGTATTGCGGCAGGCCCAGGATCTCTTCCACCATGGTGAAGATGCGGTCGGCAAAAGCCACCTCATCAGGCCCATGCATCTTGGGCTTGACCACATAGACCGACCCTTTGACCGAATTGCCGCTGTCGCGCTTCAGATCATGGATCGCGATCATCGTGGTGATCAGGGCATCCATCAGCCCCTCGAACGCTTCATTGCCGTCCTTGTCCAGAATCGCAGGGTTCGTCATCAGGTGACCCACGTTGCGCACCAGCATCAGCGCGCGGCCCTTGATGGTCACCTCGCCCCCGTCCGGCGCGGTGTAAACCCGATCTGCGTTCAGTTTGCGGGTCAGCGTTTCGCCGCCCTTCTCGAACGTCTCTTCCAGATCGCCTTTCATCAGGCCCAGCCAGTTGGAATAGGCGAGCACCTTGTCTTCGGCATCCACGCAGGCGACAGAATCCTCGCAATCCATGATCGCGGACACGGCACTTTCCATGACCACATCGGCCAGACCCGCCTGATCGCGGCTGCCAATGGGGTGCGTGCGGTCAAACACCAGTTCCACATGCAGGCCATTGTTGCGCAGCAGAACCGCATCAGGGGCTTTGGGGTGGCCTTTGTAGCCCACGAATTTCTCGGGCTGGGCCAGCGGCATGTCGTCGATCAACAGAGCGCCATCATGCACGTAATAGCGCTGCGCATCCGCGTGACTGCCACCGTCGATGGGGAACGCCTCGTCCAGAAACACCCGGGCGCGGGCAACAACCCTCGCGCCCCGACCCTTGTCATACCCGCCTTTGGGTGCGGGGCTGCCCATCGCGTCGGTGCCATAGAAGCCATCGTAAAGGCTGCCCCAGCGGGCGTTTGCGGCGTTCAGCGCATAGCGGGCGTTGGTGATCGGAACAACAAGCTGAGGTCCAGGCACTTCGGCGATTTCGGGATCGACATTGGCGGTTTCGATCTCGAACGCCTCACCTTCGGGTTTCAGATACCCGATCTCTTCCAGGAAGGCGCGATAGGCGGCGTGATCATGCGCGCCGTCACGGTGTTCAATATGCCAGGTGTCGATTTTCGCCTGAATCTCTTCGCGCAGTTCCAGGAAACGGCGGTTTTCCGGGCCCAGCTCGTGGATCATACGCGAGAGACCTGACCAGAAAGCGGCCGCATCAATTCCGGTGCCCGGAAGCGCTTGATTTTCAATGAAATCTACCAATTCAGGGGCGATTTTCAGCCCCTCGATTGCCTGCCGCTCGCTCATGTCCCGCTCTCCTCATCCGATTGTGCGCGATGGTATGCAGGGCGCATTTAGAACGAAAGTTTCCTATAGGCAACAGCCGTGGTCAGCTATTTTGACCAGTTTTGAATGTGCGCTTGGGGCGTTCCCGGCGACAGCGGTCCGAGCAGTATTTGACCTCGTCCCAGACACGCTCCCATTTCTTACGCCATGTGAAGGGTCTGCCGCAGGTCAGGCAGGTCTTTTCCGGCAGGTTCGTCTTGGCCACACCGCGCGGCATCAGAGGTCTAGCCCCAATTGCCTTGGATCCGATTTGGCCTTGCGGCGGCGCGGGGCGCGGTCGTTCACGAAATGCCCGTCCGCATCCTTGCGCGAGGCGTGTTTTTCAATGACCCGCGCCGCCTCGTCACGGAACGCGCCGCCTTTGCGCACCGCCCAGATTTTCTGGCGCGCCTCTTTTGCAGCTCCGGCCACATCGATGATCGGGGCGGGATAGGCCAAGCGCCCTGCCCCATCCCAACGCCAAGGCTCTTGCAGGAACTGATCGGGCACGTCCGCCAATTCGGGCACCCAGCGGCGGGTGAAAAGGCCCTCGGGGTCCTGATCATGGCCCTGTTTGACGGGGTTATAGATACGCACGGTGTTCATGCCGGTGGTGCCTGATTGCATCTGCACCTGGCTCCAATGAATGCCGGGTTCGTAATCGGTGAACTGCCGCGCCAGATGCAGGCCCGTTTGCCGCCAGTCGAGCCAAAGATGATAGGAGGCAAAGGACTGAACCATCGACCGCATGCGGAAATTCAACCAGCCGGTGGCGTTCAGGTAGCGCATGCAGGCGTCGACAAAGGGCACGCCGGTTTCGCCCTTTTCCCAGGCCTGCCTGCGCGCGACATCATCCCCCCGCAGGCCATGATAAGCCGAATGCAGGCAGCGAAACTCCATCGCCGGTTCATCCTCCAGCTTCTGCATGAAGTGGTCCCGCCAGGCGAGCCGCGCCTGATAGCTTTTCAGCGACCCGCCCCAGCCCTCGCGCGTGCCTTTGACTTCTCGCTGACGCGCGGCGGTGGCTTGCGCGGCTTCGCGCCCCGACAGCGTGCCCAGCGCCAGATGGGGCGACAGACGCGAACAGGCCTGTTCCCCGCTGAGCGGCGAGGACATCGCGCGGCGATAATCCCGCCCGCGTTCGGTCAGGAACCCACAGAGCAGCGACAGCGCCTGCGCGCGGCCACCCGGTTGCCGCTGCGGGCAATCGTCGGGCAAGAGACCCGGCCAGTCATCACTTGGCAAATCCGGACCCGGTGTCACAGACGGCACGTCAATCTGCGGCTCGCGCAAAAACCGATTTCGCTTGGCGGCCCAGCCATCGCGGCTGTCCAAGCGCCGCACGACACCCGATTGCGGCAACTCAGACCACCGCACCCCCTGCACCCGCGCCCATGCTGCCACGCGCTTGTCGCGCGCAAAGGTCCAGCCGTTCCCGGTTTCCTCATGGCTGACCAGCAGGTGCGCGCCGGTTTCAACCCGCAGGGCATCCAAAACCTCCACCGCGTCGCCCACGCGCAGGCAGAGTGACAGGCCCGTTTTTGCAAGCTGCTGCCGCAAATCCCGCACGCATTCGCCCAAAAACGCAAACTGGCGGCCCGAGACATCATCGAGCCGCCAATATTCGGGCTCAACAATATAGACAGGCACAACAGGACCCTGACTGGCCGCGTAGGCCAGCGCCGGGTGATCGGACACCCGCAAATCTCGTTTGAACCACAAAAGAACCGGAGCGCTCATGGCGCAGAAGATAAGACGCCAAGCGCCCATGGAAACCCCGCTTGCAGCCCTATCTGGATCGACATACCGTCTGCCCGTTCAACTGACATGAGGACCGCGATGCGCGACGCTGCCCCGACGACGATTTACCTGAAAGACTATGCCCCGTTCGGCTATTGTGTGGACAATGTGGAGCTGGAGTTCACGCTGCACCCCACAGCCACCCGCGTGAAAAGCCGCATCGCATTCCGGCCCAACCCCGAGACGACGGATCGGACGTTTTTTCTGCATGGCGAGCAATTGAAGCTGATCAGCGCGGCCATCGACGGGGCGCCCGTTACGCCAGAGGTGACCGACACAGGCCTGACCTGCGATGCACCCGACGCGCCCTTCACCTTCGAGGCGGAGGTCGAGATCAACCCCCAGGCCAACACCGCGCTGGAGGGGCTTTACATGTCGAACGGCATGTATTGCACCCAATGCGAGGCCGAGGGGTTCCGCAAAATCACCTATTACCCGGACCGCCCGGATGTGATGGGCGTTTTCACCGTGCGCATCACCGCCCCGCAGGACGAGATGCCCGTGCTGCTCTCAAACGGCAATCCCGAAGGCATGGGCAGCGATGCGCCCGACACGCATTACGCTGTCTGGCATGACCCGTGGCCCAAGCCCGCGTATCTGTTTGCTTTGGTTGCTGGCCATCTGATCGCGCATGAGGACAGCTTTACCACCGCGTCCGGCAAACATGTGAAACTGGCGATCTGGGTCCGGCCCGGGGACGAGCACAAATGCGCCTTCGCCATGGAAGCGCTGAAGAAATCCATGACCTGGGATGAAGAGGTTTACGGGCGCGAATACGATCTGGACGAATTCAACATCGTGGCCGTGGATGATTTCAACATGGGCGCGATGGAGAATAAGGGGCTGAACATCTTCAACTCGTCGGCCGTTCTGGCCTCCCCCGAAACCGCGACCGATCTGAATTTTGAACGGATCGAAGCCATCGTCGCGCATGAGTATTTCCACAACTGGACCGGCAATCGGATCACCTGCCGGGATTGGTTCCAGCTGTGTCTGAAGGAAGGGCTGACGGTCTATCGCGATGCCCAGTTCACCGCCGATATGCGCTCGGCTCCGGTCAAGCGGATCAACGATGTGATCGACTTGCGTGGGCGGCAGTTTCCCGAAGACCAGGGGCCGCTTTCGCACCCTGTCAGGCCCGAAAGCTTTCAGGAAATCAACAACTTCTATACCGCAACAGTCTATGAAAAAGGCGCTGAGGTCATAGGCATGCTCAAGCGCCTTGTTGGCGATGAGGCCTATAAAAAGGCGCTGGATCTCTATTTCGACCGGCACGATGGGCAGGCCTGCACCATCGAAGACTGGCTGAAGGTGTTCGAAGACACCACCGGCCGCGATCTGAGCCAGTTTAAGCGCTGGTATTCTCAGGCCGGAACGCCTCGGCTGAGCGTTGCGGAGGCGTGGGAGGACGGCACCTATACCCTCACCTTCACGCAAACCCTGCCGCCCAGCGCCACGACACCCGATCCGCAGCCGCAGGTCATTCCGATCAATATTGGCCTCTTGTCCCCCAACGGGGATGAGGTCGTGCCCACCACGATGCTTGAGATGACGGAAGCAACCCAGAGCTTTACCTTTGACGGCCTTGCGACGAAACCCACCCCATCGATCCTGCGGGATTTCTCGGCGCCGGTTGTGCTTGATCGCGAGGCAGACAGTGCTGAGCGTGCCTTTCTGCTGGCCCATGACACCGATCCGTTCAATCGCTGGGAAGCAGGCCGTGCCTTGGCGCGGGCCACGCTGAGCGCCATGGCCACCGAAGGTGCCACGCCGGAAACCGCCTATTTGGACGGGATCGCGGCGGTGCTGCGTGACGACAGCCTTGATCCGGCCTATCGCGCGCTGATGCTGGGCATGCCGGGGCAGTCGGACCTGGCGGGCTCCATCGCGCAGGCGGGGATGACGCCGGATCCGATGAAGATCTGGCAGGCGTCCGAGACGCTGAAACAGGCGCTGGCCCAGCATTGCCAGGACCTTCTGCCGCGCCTTTATGCGGAATCTCATGTCGATGCCCCCTACCGCCCCGATGCCGAACAATCGGGCAAGCGCGCGCTGGCCAGTGCGGCGCTGTCGCTGCTCTCCCGGCTGGATGGCGGAGCGCAGGCGGCGCAACAGTACCAAAAGGCCGACAATATGACCTTGCAGCTGTCTGCTTTGGGATGTCTGCTCTCTGCCGAAGCCGGGGAAGAAGAGCTGCAAGCCTTCTACGACCAGTGGCAGGCCGACCGGCTGGTGATCGACAAATGGTTCATGTTGCAAATCGTGCATGCCGATCCAACCAAGGCCGCAGCCGTCACGCAAACCCTCACAGAACACCCTGATTTCAATTGGAAAAACCCAAATCGCTTCCGCTCGACCCTTGGCGCTTTTGCGATGAACCATGCAGGGTTTCACGCCGCCGATGGCTCGGGCTATGGGCTGATGACCGATTGGCTGATCAAGCTGGATCCGGTCAACCCACAGACCACAGCACGGATGTGTTCGGCGTTCCAGACCTGGAAGCGCTATGACGGCGACCGCCAAGGCCTGATGCGCGACGCGATGGAGCGGATCATGGGGCAACAGGGCCTCTCTCGTGACACCGGTGAAATGATTGGCAGGATTTTGAACGCATGACACGTAAAACCATTCTTATTACCGGCGCGTCCGCCGGGATCGGTGCTGCCTGCGCGCGGCTCGCAGCCGAACGGGGCTATGACCTTTATCTCAACTACAATTCCGATGCGGCGGGTGCCGAAGCCTCTGCCGAAGCGGCGCGGGCTGCCGGGGCCACGGCGACAGTTCTTCAGGCCGATGTGGGCGATCCCGAAGCGATCTCAGCCATGTTTGCGCATATCCCCCGGCTGGACGGGCTGATCAACAATGCAGGCATCGTGGGCCAGACCGCGCGGCTGACCGATATGGACCACGCGCGGCTGAAACGGATGTTCGATGTCAATGTGATCGGCGCAATGCTGGTCGCGAAAGAGGCCGTTTTGCGCATGGACAAGGGCGTGATCGTCAATGTCTCGTCCGCCGCGGCGCGGTTGGGATCGGGCAATCAGTACCTCGATTATGCCGCCTCCAAAGGGGCCATCGACACTTTCACCAAGGGTCTGTCGGACGAGGTCGCGGGCCAGGGTATCCGCGTCGTATCTGTCAGGCCCGGCATCATCGACACCGACATCCACGCCAAGGGGGGCGAACCTGACCGCGCGGACCGCCTTGCACCCAAGGTGCCGATGAAGCGCAAGGGAACAGCCGAAGAAGTGGCCGAGGTGATCTTGTGGCTGATGTCGGATCAGGCCAGCTATGTCACCGGAAGCGCCATCGACGTCACCGGCGGGCGCTGATGGCGGACCCGTTTCAGTATGAAACCAGCGGGCGCAGCACGCGTGCGCTGATCATACTGGCCTGTATCTATACCGTCTTGCTGGGAGCCTGGCTGCTGCTTGACGCGGCCTGGTGGATCGTTGTGTTCGTTGCGCTGTTCACCCTGCCCGCGCTTTGGGATATCTACACCAATCGCCGCGCAGGCCTGCGGCTTGGCGACGATCGCCTGGAATGGTGGAGCGGGCGCGGCCAGGCCCATATGGACCTGGCCGAGATCGACCATATGCGCTTTGACACGCGGCTGGATTTTTCCGTGAGGGTCAGCGCCGTGACGCCCGATAAGACGCGCATTCGCCTGCCCTATGATGCGCTTCCGCCGCACAAGATCCTCGAGGCCGAATGCCAAAATCGCGGGCTTAGAACCGAACGACATCATTTCTCTCTGCTCTGACTGCAGCTGCGCCCCAGCTTTGCCGGAAAAACAGCTTGGATTTGCCTGCCCCCCTCCATCCAGCTGCCATCAATTCGTCCAAAACACCGCCTATTCCCAAGGGAACGAGCGTGAACGAGTATTGCAGGACGGCCATGGAAAATTCAGGACCTTTTTCGCGTTGGGCGCGACAGGTAAAGGCATGGGCCAGCCCTGCCGATGATGTGCTGGATCCGCTCTTGCCCACGGCCGCGCGCGCCTCTCTGGCCGATGCGGAACGTCTGCTGCATATCCCCGTCCGCAACACCACCGAAGAAGATGATGAATGCACCCGCCTGCGCAGCGTGGGCCAATTTCTGGCGCGCCAGGACCGCTGGTGCGATCTGGCGGCCAAGATCCGCATGGCCGAACGCGCGCGGTCGAAAACGCCGGGCGGTATGCCGGTGACCGATCTTCTGGCCTTTGGCGCGCGCAATGACGTGGTGGCCGCCGCCGAACACGCGATTTCAGAAGGCGTGCCTGCAGGATCGCCTGCGCTTTTGTCTGGGATCGGCGGGCTCGAGGCGGTTCTGTCCGAACATGATACCGACCCGGCCATCGCACTGGTTGTGGCCCTTGCCCATATCGACATTGGATGGGCCTGGCGCGGATCGGATGCTGAGATCGACGTACCCAAACAACACAAATCAGCCTTTGCCGCGCATTTCGACCGCGCAGGCAAGATCCTCGACCGGTTCAACGGGGTCGAACTCGACAGCCCTGCGCTGGCGGCTGCACGATGTGCTCTGCTGCCGGGATTGCGCGATCCACGCGCCCGCATTGCCGATGATTACGAGGATCTGATCGACCTTGACCCCCATAACGAGCGTCACATGCGCGCCATGGGCAACCACCTGCTGCCGCGTTGGTTCGGCGATTATGCCCAGCTTGAGCTTGAGGCGCGGCGCACCGCTTCGCGCAGCCAGGATATCTGGGGCCATGCGGGATATACCTGGGTCATGTTCGACGCGGTCGCCAATGACGAAGGCGCCTGCGCGGTGGTGGATACCGATTTCTTTATTGACGGGCTGAAGGACATTCTTCTGCGCAGACCCGGTCAGGCCACCGCAAACCTGCTGGCGGCTTATTGCGCGGTCTCCATCGCGCGCCACGGGCCGCATCACGCCACCGCCCCCACCCTTGCGGCCTGCGCCGAATGGGTGATCCGTGACCATATGACCGAATTGCACCCGCTTATCTGGGCCCATGCGGCCGAAGGGTTTGACAATGCCGCCTCAGTCACCTCGCTCAGCCGGTTTGCCGCCCATGGCAAGGCGCGCGCGCTTGCGGTGCTGAGCGATCTGTTCGAGGCCGAGATTGCCGAAGGTCAGCAGATCACCTTTACCCCGGAAGGGGTTGAGATCACGCCCTGACCCTCTTGCCCAGCCCCATCCGCTGGCCTAGAAGCCTTGCGTGATATGACGCGAGAGAGGCCTGCACCATGCTGGATCTGACTTACGACGCCCCAAAGCCCAAAACCATCGCCGGCGCCAAGCACGATTGGGAGCTTGTGATCGGGATGGAGGTACATGCGCAGGTCTCGTCCAAGGCCAAGCTTTTCTCGGGCGCGTCCACGCAATTTGGGGCCGAACCCAATTCGAACGTCGCTTTCGTGGATGCCGCAATGCCGGGCATGCTGCCGGTCATCAACGAATTCTGCGTGGAACAGGCGGTGCGCACCGGGCTTGGGCTGAAAGCCCAGATCAACCTCGTAAGTGCCTTTGATCGCAAGAATTATTTCTATCCCGACCTGCCGCAGGGCTATCAGATCAGCCAGCTTTACCACCCGATCGTCGGCGAAGGCGAAGTGCTGGTCGAGATGGGCGAAGGCGTGGCGCGCCGGGTACGGATCGAACGGATCCATATCGAACAGGACGCGGGGAAATCCATTCACGACATGGATCCCAACATGTCTTTCGTGGACCTGAACCGCACTGGCGTCGCGCTGATGGAAATCGTCTCGCGCCCTGATATCCGCGGACCAGAAGAAGCCGCTGCCTATCTGACCAAGCTGCGGCAGATCATGCTGTACCTGGGCACCTGTGACGGGAACATGCAGAACGGCAACATGCGAGCGGATGTGAACGTGTCGATCTGCCGGCCCGGCGATTACGAGAAGTATCAGGAAACACAGGATTTTTCCCACCTTGGCACGCGCTGCGAGATCAAGAACATGAACTCCATGCGCTTCATCCAGCAGGCGATCGAAGTTGAAGCGCGCCGCCAGATCGCCATTGTCGAGGCGGGCGGCGAAGTGGTGCAGGAAACCCGGCTCTACGATCCCGACAAGGGCGAAACGCGGTCCATGCGTTCGAAGGAAGAGGCGCATGATTACCGCTATTTCCCCGACCCTGATCTGCTGCCGCTGGAGATCGAACAGGCCTGGGTCGATGAGATTGCCGCCAATCTGCCAGAGCTTCCGGACGAGAAAAAGGCACGCTTTATCAAGGACTTCGGCCTGACCGATTATGACGCATCGGTGCTGACGGCCGAGGTGGAAGCCGCCGCGTATTTCGAAAACGTGGCTGCGGGCCGCGACGGAAAGATGGCCGCGAACTGGGTGATCAACGAGCTGTTCGGCCGGCTCAAGAAGGAAGATCATGACATCACCGAAAGCCCTGTCTCTCCGGCGCAACTGGGCGGGATCATCGACCTGATCGCCAAGGGCGATATCAGCGGAAAAATCGCCAAGGACCTGTTCGAGATCGTCTATACAGAAGGCGGCGATCCTGCTGAAATTGTTGAAGAAAAAGGCATGAAGCAGGTCACCGACACGGGCGCGATTGAAGCGGCCGTCGACCAGGTGATCGCCGACAATCCCGCGCAGGTCGAAAAGGCGAAACAGAACCCGAAACTGGCGGGCTGGTTCGTGGGTCAGGTGATGAAGGCGACCGGCGGTAAAGCCAACCCGAAAGCCGTGAACGAAATCGTGGCTGCCAAGCTGGGTCTGTGACCCACGCCCTGTGTTTTGTGCGTTTTGTACAAGACTTGCGGGTGCGATTGTTCGTTTTGCACCCGCAAAATGCTGTGGGCACCTCGCCCTCTGAGCATATGAAACACGTTTGAGCGAGGCGCGCCAAGCGTCTTCCAAGACGCTTGCGCCGGCAAGATGGTTGAGGGCAGTTGCGGATTGACGCAACGCAAAGAAATGGCGACAGGCAAAAAAAATTTCCCCGGTCGATTGCCACGACCGGGGAAGAAATTATTTCAAATACCGGGATTTCACCACTCACGGATACTTCCCGGCGAAGATGCTCAAACAGTTTTGGAAAATTGTCAATGTGATAGTTTTTTGCATCCCCACTTGACCTGAAGAGGTGTAAACGGGCATTGCAGAGGACATGCATATTTCAGGATATTCGATTTCGTGAATAAGATTACGACACTGTTTGAGCTAAGATGCATGTTTCGCGAGATGGAGCGGGACATCGGGCTGGACGATCTGACACCGACCGAACTTGACGTTTTTCTTGCCGCCCATGCAGTGACACCCAAGGAGGGCGAAGCGGTGCCGTCTGATCAGATCCGCAGGCACTCGCTGGTCTCGGAGTTGGCGCAGGCGACCTATCACCGCGCGCTCAGATCCCTTCTTGAACTGGGGCTGCTTGAGCGGGCCGATGGGTATAAATCGCGCCATTATGTGGTTCGAAGCGAACGGGCGGACTCATGAACCTGAGTAAGCTGAAAACTTGATTAAGCACTGTAAAACAATGATTTATGACGCGCTATTGACGTCAATCAGATATGTCTTGGGCAGGATTGTGCCGTGATGAGTTTTCTTTGGATCGTTGCGGCATATGTGCTGTGCCACGGTCTGACGACTTTTTTGGTCTATCCGCTCCAATCCAGTGTTCTTCCCGAAGCGACCGTCTTTGCCAGTTTGATCTATTTGCCCCATGGTGTCCGGGTTCTGGCCACTTGGGCCCTGGGCTGGAAGGCCCTTCCGGCGTTGGTTCTGGGCAGCGTGCTGGCATCGGTGATGTTTACCCCCAGCGACGATCTGAACCTGCTGGAACCTGTGTTGATCGAAAGCATTCTGGTGGGTGCGGTTTCGGCATTTCTGGCCTTTGAGCTGTTTCGGCTGGCGGGGTTCCATTTCTATTCGGGCGGCGCGCAGAGACTGCGATGGAGGGGCATGATTCTGATTGGCGCAGTGTCGTCGGTGATCAACTCTGTCGGGCAAACGCTTGTTTTTTCGGGAATCATGCAGTTCGACCTGGCCAATGAAGTCCTACTGATCTACGCGGTTGGCGATCTGCTGGGGCTTGTCCTGTGTATGGTGGCGCTGATGTATATCTTTCGCTGGATGCGCGGCAGACGCAGTTCCGTGCAACGCTAGGGTCGCGCCTTTACAGGTGCGATTTGAATGCATCACGCTCGCTTTTTCACAGGTTTGATCCAGCTCAAAACACCGGGCGGTGCACGGTGTTAGGCGCTTTTCTGCAAGAGCCAAAAGGAGCGCCAGATGAGCAACACGTCCTATCCCGCATTGACCGATGCAATCTCGAGGCAGGTGGGTCAGTTAAGACAGGGTATCCCCGCCACGATGAAGGGGTTTGCGGCCCTGGCGCAGGGCGCAACGCAGAGTGCGGCACTGGATGAAAAGACCAAGGAACTGATCGCCATGGGCATCGCCATTGCTCTGCGCTGCGACGGCTGCATCGGGTTTCACACCCGCACCCTGATCAAACTGGGCACGACACGGGCCGAGTTTCAGGAGATTTTGGGCGTCGCTGTCTATATGGGCGGGGGTCCGTCGCTGATGTATGCCGCGCAGGCGCTGGATGCCTGGGAGCAGTTCGACGGCCCGACCGACTGAGCGGCGGCGGGGCCTTGTCCTTGGGCAGTGCGCTGGCATAGGGTCCGCGCGTTGAAAGCCGCAAGGGATCCTCATGACCGCCCCCCACCGTTCCCGCATGATGACGGTCGAACCGCAATGGATCGACTATAATGGCCATCTGAACATGGCCTATTACAACGTCCTGTTCGACCGGGGCGCGGATGATCTGTTTTCCGAGTTCGGGATCGGTCCGAATTACCCCAAAACACGCGGCTTCAGCACGTTTTCGGCCGAGTTTCACGTCTGCTATCTGCGCGAGCTAAAGGAAGGGGATGCGGTTTACGTGACCTCTCAGCTGATCGACATGGATGAGAAGCGGTTTCATTTCTATCAGGAGCTTCACCATGCGGATGGCTGGCTGTCGGCCACGGGGGAAGGGCTGGGCCTGCATATCGACATCAGCGGGCCCAGGGTCGCGCCCATGCCCGAGGATGTGTTTTCAAAAATGCAGGGGGTCTTGCAGGCGCATAAGGCCCTGCCCCGGCCTGAACGGGTGGGCCGCAAGATTGGAATCCCGCGGGGCTGAGCCACTGGCTCCTTTGGCCAGGGCGGGTTAGACTGCGTTTTCGTGTGAGTGAGAATTGGACATGCCGGAATTCGAATACAAAGTAGTGCCCGCCCCGACCAAGGGCGCGAAGGCCAAAGGTGTGAAAACGCCAGAGGCGCGGTTCGCCCATGCGGTGGAAACCCTGATGAACGAACTGGCCGGTGAAGGCTGGGAATACGTGCGCGCCGACATGCTGCCCAGCGAAGAACGGCAGGGTCTGACCGGATCGACGACGAATTGGCGCAATCTGCTGGTGTTTCGCAGGGTGCGCGGCGGCAGCCTGGAGGTGTTTGCCCCGCGCGAGATTGCGGCCCCTGCCCCCGTGTCGGCGGAGGCGCGGCGTGATCCGCCCCCGCTGCAACCTGTGCCCGTCGAGGGGCCGCGCGCGGAAGACATCAGCGCAGGCGCCGGTGTCACCGCCGGATTGAGAGCCCGCGCGGCCGCGATCAAAGCGGCAGAATAGCGTTACGCGTCGATATCCAAAGCCAAGGCGTGGATCCGGCCCACCAGTTCGGGGCCCAGCGCCGCATGGACCGCGCGGTGGCGCGCAATACGGCTTTGCCCCTTGAACGCGTCGGACCGGATGCGCACATTGAAATGGCTTTCTCCGCCCTCCTGATATCCGGCATGGCCGCGATGGCTTTCGCTGTCGTCGATCACCTCCAACTCGCGCGGGGCGAACGCGGATTGTAGTTTCTGGGTGATCTCTGAAGTGACGCTCATGTGCTGTGCCTTTTTGCGGATTTACGTGGGGAAGCGATTTTTTTGCCCCCGCCCTCTTCTATCTGGTGGCGGACAGATTAAACTCAGCCGTCCGAGTCGAAAAGAGCGGCGCGCCGAGCAGTCGGAAGGTGATGTGTTATGAGCAAAAGTGATCCCTTTGGGTTTGATATGTCGGTTTCTTCCGCAAAGAAGAAGAACCCGCGCGGGCGGCGTGGCATGTCGGGGGCGTCTGAGACCTCGACCCGGATTTGCGATCACGACGGCTGCGAGGAGCCGGGGAAATATCGCGCGCCCAAGGCGCCGGATGTGCTGGATGATTACTTCTGGTTCTGCCAGCAGCATGTGCGGGAATATAACCAGAAGTGGAATTTCTTCGACGGCACGACGGAGGCCGAGATCAACGCCCAGCAATCCAAGGACAAGGTTTGGGAGCGTCAGACCAAGCCGATGGGCGATCCGGAAGCGCGGGCCTGGGCGCGGCTGGGCATCGAGGATCCGCATCAGGTTCTGGGCGGCAATGCCACGAAAAACCCCGGACGCAGTACCGGCGGGCGCAAGCTGCCCCCCACGGAAAAACGCGCGATCGAGATCCTGGAGGCCGAAGCCACCTGGACCAAGACGGAGATCCGCAAAGCCTATAAGAAGCTAATCAAGGTGCTGCACCCAGATATGAATGGCGGCGACCGCAGTCAGGAAGAACAGCTTCAGGAAGTTGTCTGGGCGTGGGACCAGATCAAGGTCAGCCGCAGCTTCAAGGAATGAGCAGGCAGAGTTTGACGCAAACTCTGCCCCATCTCTGACGCAGAGATAGGGACATTCGAGTGGGGGAATTTGCGTCAAATTCCCCGCGTTTTCTGCGTCAGAAAACGCAATCTGACAGCGGGGGCAAAAACCCGGCCTTCCCCTTGCACGTCACCGCAATATGTTGCACCACGTGCGGGTTGGAAAACGGGCCTGCCACCGGGCAGGAATGAAAGGACATCTTATGGCTGACGGCGCAATCGACATGAATGCCAAACCCACCGAAGACGTATCGGTGCGCGAGGTCTTTGGCATCGACACTGACATGATGGTACGCGCCTTTCCCGAGCGGACCGAACGGGTGCCGGATGTCGACCATACCTACAAGTTCGACCCCGAAACCACGCTGGCCATTCTGGCGGGCTTTTCGCGCAACCGGCGTGTGATGATCCAGGGCTATCACGGCACCGGGAAGTCGACCCATATCGAACAGGTCGCTGCGCGTCTGAACTGGCCCACGGTGCGGGTGAATCTGGACAGCCACATCTCCCGGATCGACCTGATCGGGAAGGACGCGATCAAGCTGCGCGACGGCATGCAGGTGACCGAATTCCACGAAGGCATCCTGCCCTGGGCGCTGCGCAACCCCTGCGCCATCGTATTCGACGAATATGACGCAGGCCGCGCGGATGTGATGTTCGTGATCCAGCGGGTGCTGGAGCATGACGGCAAGCTGACCCTTCTGGATCAGAACGAGATCATCACACCGAACCCCTATTTCCGCCTGTTCGCCACGGCCAACACCGTGGGTCTGGGCGACACGACGGGCCTTTATCACGGCACGCAGCAGATCAACCAGGCACAGATGGACCGCTGGTCGCTGGTGGCGACGCTGAACTATCTGAGCCATGACGCTGAAGTGGCGATCGTTCTGGCCAAAGCGCCGCATTACAACACCGAGAAGGGCCGCAAGACGGTTGGTCAAATGGTGACGCTGGCGGATCTGACGCGGACGGCCTTTATGAATGGCGATCTGTCCACGGTGATGAGCCCGCGGACCGTGATCACCTGGGCGCAAAACGCCGAGATCTTCCGCAATGTGGGTTATGCGTTCCGGCTGAGCTTCCTGAACAAATGCGACGAGCTGGAGCGCCAGACCGTTGCGGAGTTCTATCAGCGCTGCTTTGACGAGGAACTGCCAGAAAGTGCGGCGAGCGCCGCGCTGGTCTGAGATGCATATCGGCCTGATCGGCGGGATCGGGGTGGCGGCCACGGTCGCCTATTACCAGCGTTTGACAGCGGCCGTTGATCGGATCGAACTGACCATTGCTCACGCGCAAGTCTCTGACCTTGAGCGGAATTTCAACGCCGATGACCGAGCGGCGCAGGCGCAGATCTATGCCGGGCTGATTGACGGGTTGAAGGCTGCGGGCTGTGACTGCGTGGCGATCACGTCGTTGGGTGGGCATTTCTGTTTTGCGGAGACGGTGGCGCTGTCTTCCCTACCGCTGGTGAGTGGGGTCACGCCGCTGGATCCGTATTTTGAAAGAGAAGAACTGGGAACGATCGGCATTCTTGGGACCGGGCGCGTAATGGAGACGGGGTTTTACGGCGCGCTTGAGAAGACCACCGCCTTGGTGCCGGAAGGCGATCTGGGCAGGATCGGGCAGGCCTATCAAGCGATGGCAATCCGGGGCGCGGCCAGGGCTGAGGAGACAGCGATGTTCCTGGCGGAAGGGCAAAAGCTGATCGACCGGGGCGCGGATGCGGTGGTTCTGGGCGGCACG
Source organism: Aestuariivita boseongensis (assembly GCF_001262635.1). Taxonomy (GTDB): domain Bacteria; phylum Pseudomonadota; class Alphaproteobacteria; order Rhodobacterales; family Rhodobacteraceae; genus Aestuariivita; species Aestuariivita boseongensis. The sequence continues at coordinate 37,073 of NZ_JXYH01000004.1, read as the reverse complement.
GATCTGGGCCTTGTGTTTGACGCGGCCGATCCGGGGTATAGGGTTGTGGATGCGCTGGACATCCACGTGGATGTGTTGGCGCGGCTGGCGACAGGGCAGATGACTTTGGACGATGTGACATGAACAAACCCACCGACAATCCGGCCGATCCTTTCAAGAAGGCCCTGGCCGAAGCCACGAAGGTGATGGCGGACGACCCTGAGCTTTCGGTGAGCTATTCGGTTGACCCCTCGGGCCTGTCGGGGGATGCCATGCGCCTGCCGCAGGTCTCTCGCCGGATGAGCCGGGAAGAGGTTCTGCTGGCACGCGGCACCGCCGATGCGCTGGCGTTGCAGCACAAGTATCACGACGCGGGCACACATGCGAAATATGCCCCTGCGGGCGAGATGGCGCGCGATCTTTATGAGGCGATGGAGATGGCGCGCTGCGAGGCGATGGGCGCGCGGGACATGCCCGGAACGGCCGGAAATATCGACGTGAAGATCGCCCATGAGGCGCTGCGGCGGGGCTATGACCAAGTGAAGGAGGCGTCGGAGGCGCCTTTGGCTGTCGCGGCGGGCTATCTGATCCGGCACTTGGCGACGGGGCGCGATTTGCCCGGCGGAGCACAGAACGTCATGGATCTGTGGCGCGGGTTTATCGAGGATCAGGCCGGCGGCACCTTGGAAAACCTGCAGGATATCCTGGCGGATCAGTCGGAATTTGCCCGCTTCGCGCGGCAGGTGATCACCGATCTGGGCTATGGCGATCAGCTGGGCGACGATCCGGATGAGATCGACGAAGACGAAGAAGACGGCGCAGAGGAAAACGCCGAAGAGGAGCAGGATCCCGACAGCACCGGTCAGGATGACAGCGAGGAAGAAGACGCGGAAGCCAATCCCGAACAGGCTCAGGAAGATCAGCAGGACGCCGCCCAAGCTCAGGTCAGCATGGATGACATGGCCGATCAGGAGATGGGCGAAGAGACCGAGATGCCCGAGGGCGAGGCTCCGCTGGAACCCCCTGCCCCTCAGCCCGTGTCGGATGCCGATCCGGATTACAAAGTCTACAAGACCGACAATGACGAGGAGATCGGCGCGGAAGAATTGGCTGATCCGGTGGAGCTGGAACGGCTGCGCGCCTATCTGGACCAGCAGCTGGAGCCGTTGAAAGGCGCGGTATCGCGGCTGGCCAACAAGCTGCAGCGGCGCTTGCAGGCGCAGCAGAACCGCAGCTGGGAGTTCGATCGGGAGGAAGGTATTCTGGATGCCGGTCGTCTGGCGCGGGTGGTGGCGAACCCGACGACGCCTTTGTCCTTCAAGGTCGAGAAGGATACCGAGTTCCGCGACACGGTGGTGACGCTTTTGCTGGACAATTCCGGCTCCATGCGCGGGCGGCCCATTTCGATTGCTGCGATCTGTGCCGATGTTCTGGCACGCACGCTGGAGCGCTGCGACGTAAAGGTGGAAATTCTGGGTTTTACCACACGCGCGTGGAAAGGCGGTCAGGCGCGGGAGGCGTGGTTGAATGACGGGCGGCCTCAGACGCCGGGACGGCTGAACGATCTGCGCCACATCATCTATAAATCCGCCGATGCGCCATGGCGGCGGACGCGGCCCAATCTGGGGCTGATGATGAAGGAAGGCCTTCTGAAGGAAAACATCGATGGAGAGGCGCTGGAATGGGCGCACCGGCGGATGCTGGCGCGACGCGAGCAGCGCAAGATCCTGATGGTGATTTCGGATGGCGCGCCGGTGGACGATTCAACTTTGTCCGTGAACCCTGCGAATTACCTGGAAAAACACCTGCGTGACGTGATTGCGATGGTGGAGAAGAAGAAGCTGGTGGAACTGCTGGCCATCGGTATCGGCCATGACGTGACGCGCTATTATGACCGGGCGGTGACCATCACGGATGTGGAGCAATTGGCCGGTGCGATGACGGAACAGCTGGCGTCGCTGTTTGATTCCGATCCGCGCGCAAGGGCCCGCGTGATGGGGATGAAACGCGCCAGTTGAGTGTTGCGCTGCCGGGCTGGCGGCGGGATTCCGTATTTGGAAAGAGAAGAAGACGGGCCGTTCCGGCAAGGGCGGCCCGCCGGTGTGTAGAGGGCGCAGGTCATCTGCGCGATGAGCGCTGGACTTTCACTCAGCCGCGCGCCAAGTCTTTGACCTGAAAGGGAGAGCGTTCATGTTTCAGACATTCGACGTCACCGCGCGCCCCGATCAGGGTCCGCCGCGTTTGGCCGCGTTGCGCGAGGAAATGGAAGCGGAGGGGTTGGATGGTTTCATCGTGCCCCGTGCGGATGCCCATCAGGGAGAATATGTGGCTGCACGCGATGCGCGGCTGGCGTGGCTGACGGGCTTTACCGGATCGGCCGGGTTTTGCGTGGCGCTGGCTGAAAAGGCGGGGGTGTTCATCGACGGGCGCTATCGCACGCAGGTGAAGGCTCAGGTCGATCTGGATCACTTCACGCCTGTGCCCTGGCCCGAGACCACGCTGGCCGATTGGCTGAAAGACCAGTTCGATGGCGCGGCCCGGATCGGGTTTGATCCCTGGCTGATGTCACAAAGCCAGGTGGCGCAGGCGCGCGATGCTCTGGATGGCAGCGGGATCGAGCTGGTGCCCGTGGCGGACAACCTCGTGGACCGCATCTGGGAGGATCAGCCTGCCCCGCCCATGGAACCCGCCAAGGTGCATCCGCTGGAATTCGCGGGCGAGGCGCATGAGGACAAACGCGTGCGCCTGGCCCAAGACCTGCGCCAGCAGGGTCTGGCGGCGGCGGTGATCACCCTTCCCGACAGTATCATGTGGCTGCTGAATATCCGCGGCGCGGATGTTGAGCGGAACCCGGTCATGCAATGCTTTGCCATTCTCCATGCAGATGGGCGGGTCGATCTGTTTACCCATCCGGAAAAGCTGACTGATCTGGGGGATCATCTGGGTGACGCGGTGCAGCAGGCCGAGCCTGACGCGCTAGAGGAGACCGTACGCGCTTTGAAGGGCCGTGTGCTTCTGGCAAGTGAAACTGTACCCTATGCCCTCTTCGAGGCCTGCGCCGAGCCGGTTCTGGGCCGCGACCCATGCGCCCTGCCCAAGGCGCGCAAGAACCCGGTCGAGATTGCCGGTACGGCAGAGGCGCATCTGCGCGATGCGGTCGCGATGATCGAACTTTTGGCCTGGCTTGACGATCAGACACCCGGCAGCCTGACCGAGATTTCGGTGGTCAAGAAGCTGGAGGAACTGCGGCGCAAGGATAATGCGCTGCAGGATATCTCGTTCGATACGATCTCGGGCACCGGGCCCAATGGGGCGATCATGCATTACCGGGTGACCGAAGAGACCGACAGCGTGCTGGAAAACGGTCATCTGCTGGTTCTGGACAGTGGCGGACAATATCTGGACGGCACCACCGATATCACCCGGACCATTGCCATCGGCGATGTGGGGGACGAGGAAAAAGCCTGCTATACCCGCGTGTTGCAGGGCATGATTGCCATGTCGCGCCTGATCTGGCCCAAGGGGCTGGCGGGCCGCGACATCGAAATGGCAGGGCGCATGCCGCTTTGGTTGGCGCATCAGGATTTCGACCATGGCCTGGGCCATGGTGTTGGCACCTATCTGAACGTGCATGAAGGCCCCCAACGGTTGAGCCGGGTCAGCCAGGTGCCTCTGGAGCCGGGCATGATCCTGTCGAACGAGCCGGGGTACTACCGTGAGGGGGCCTTCGGCATCCGGCTGGAAAACCTGATCGTGGTGGAAGAGGTCGAAGTGCCCATGGGCGGCGATGCGCATCGGCCCATGCTGTCCTGGCGCACGCTGACATTCGTGCCGCTGGACCGGCGCCTGATCCTGCCCGATATGATGAGCCGCGAGGAGCTGGCCTGGCTGAACAGATATCACGCCGAGGTGCGGGAAAAACTGCACTCACGTCTGGGCAAGGCGGCGCAGATGTGGTTGGATGCGGCTTCTGCCCCGATCTGACTTTTGCGCGTGTGACAGGCGCTTTGCGTGTTACACCTGTGTCGCTTTGTTCGGGCAGATGAATTTGAAGATCTGAGGAGGAGGGCCGGGAATGGCTGACCATATTCGCATTCGCAAGGCAGAAGGTGTCTGGACCGTGCGGTCTGGTGGGGCCGTGTTGGGTGAAAGCGCCAATGCGCTGGAACTGAGCGAGGGCGACTATCCTCCGGTGATCTATTTTCCGCGCGGCGATATTGCGATGGCCTTTCTGGATCGCACCGAAAAGACAACTCATTGCCCGCACAAGGGGGATGCCAGCTATTTTTCGATCGTGAACAAATCCGGCACGATCGAGAACGCGGTGTGGAGCTATGAAGATCCGAAGGAGTCCGTGGCGGCCATCAAGGATCATCTGGCCTTCTATGTGGGCGATCGGGTGACCGTGGAACGGGTCTGACGCGCAGGCGGTCAATCTTCACACCTGCGCTGCGGGCCTAGGAGTGTTCTTCCGCAGCCGTCGCGGCCAGAGCCCGGTTATAAGCCTTCAGCGCATCGACCTGGAACAACGCGCCCTGCAACTCGGGCGCTGCGTTCTCCCCGGTCAGCGTCACAACCGGGATGAAGGACACCGACATGCGGTCAAAGACGGGCATTGCGGCCTCAAGCGTGGCAGAGGCGTCGATATAGATGCCCTCGGCAATCATGTCCCAGCATTCCGATACGGGGGCTGCACGCTGATGCTCCAACTCGCGCATGACAGAAGAGACCCTGAACATCGCCAGCAGATACGCCTGTGGTCCCGCGGCCAGGTGAATTCCGCGCCGTTCCAGCTGACTTAGGAAGAAGGACCTGTCCACGAGGCGGGAGGCAAGCGCGGTCGAAAGCGACACTGACACCATCACCGCAAGCCCGGTCTGCCAGTCGCCGGTCAGTTCAAACACGATCAGCGTGGTGGAAATCGGCGCACCCAGCACAGCCGCCGCAACCGCACCGGTGCCCGCAAGCGCGTAGAGGGTGTAAGAGCCTGACACGTCAGGAAAGACCGAGGTGGCGATCAGCCCAAAGCCCAGCCCCGTCAGCGCACCGAGCATCAGCGAGGGCGAGAAAACCCCACCGCCCATCCGGCCCGCAATGGTGATCGCGACGGCGATGACCTTGAGGATCGCAAAAACAATGACCTCGTGCAGCAAGAGCCCGCCTGCAAGGGCGCGTGTGGTCGTCTCATATCCGACGCCAATGATATGGGGAAACCATATCGCCAACGCACCCAGCAGAAGCCCTGCAATGGCCGGCCTGAGCCAGCGCGGCAGGCCCGTACGGCTTTGGATGTGATCTGCGAAGTCTTCGGCAAAGAAGATGGATTTCATCAGCGCCACGGCAACAAGGCCGGAGATCAGGCCAAGAAGCATGAAGGCGGGCAGTTCGACATAGAATTGCAGCGCGCCGTTTTGCTGCAGGGAAAATTCGGTGATATCACCGAACTCCAACCGGTTGATCACAGTGCCCGCAACCGAGGCGATGGCGATGGGGGCAAAGGCGTGCACGGCGAAATGGCGCAGCACCACCTCAAGCGCGAAGAGCGCCCCGGCGATGGGCGCGTTGAAGCTGGCCGAGACAGCCGCGGCCACCGCACACCCCAGAAGGTCGCGCCCGGTGATGCCATCGGCCTTGATCCAGCGGGAGACTTTCGTCGAGAGCACACCTGCCAGGTGGACCACCGGCCCTTCCCGGCCCGAAGACCCGCCAGAGCTGAGCGTGATGAGCGATGCGACGGCCGAGGCCAACCCGGCCCGCGTTTCCACCCGGCCATCATGCAATGCGGCCCCTTCGATCACATCCGCCACCGACCGGACGCGGCCATCCGGCGTGAAACGGTGCAGGATCAGCCCCACGATCAGCCCGCCCACAACGGGGATCAGAAGGATCATGTACCAGGGCAACGATTCCGCATGGGTGTGGATCATCTGGATATCGTCTGACCTGTACAGCCAAGCCTGTAGCGCCTCGATCCCTTTGCGGAACAAAAGCGCAGCAAAGCCAGCCGCGATCCCGATGGCCAGCGCAATGAACCAGAACTGCACCTGAGACGGCCCGCGCAGGCGCAGCACGCGCCAGCCTTCCTTGCAGGCGCTGACGGCCTGATCCAGCTGTTGAGACAGAAGTGAGCGTTCGCGGGCCATCGACCTGCCTTTGGCCAGGGTTCATCCCTGTCTAGGACAGAGAGGCCGGACAGAAAAGCCCGTTCATGCTCAATAAGATGAGAGACGTGCTTTATGCATCCAGAAGCGCACGGGCGGCGGCGCGCGCCTCGTCCGTGACGGTGTCGCCTGCCAGCATCCGCGCAATCTCGTCCACGCGGGCGGTTTCGGGCAGCGGGGTCACGGTAGACAGGGTCGCGCCATCGCGGACCTGTTTTTCCACCCGCCAGTGATGTGCGCCGCGCGCAGCCACCTGGGGGGAATGGGTGACGACCAGAACCTGTCCCTGCCCCGCCAGCGACGCAAGGCGCCGGCCCACGGCATCGGCGGTGGCCCCGCCCACACCGCGGTCGATCTCGTCAAAGATCAGGGTGCGGCCGCTGTCGGTGCCGGTCAGACAGACCTTCAGCGCAAGAAGAAACCGGCTGAGTTCCCCGCCCGAAGCGATCTTGTTAAGCGGCCCGGCTGGCGCGCCCGGGTTGGTGGCCACGGTAAAAGTGACCGCATCGCGCCCTTCGGGGCCGGGATCGGTGGGCGCGATCTGTGTTTCGAACACGGCGCGATCCATTTTCAGGGGCGCGAGTTCCGCCATCACCGCCTTGTCCAGCTTTTGCGCCGCGGCTTGACGGGCCTGGGTCAGCGCCGTCGCGGCGGCGTCATAAGCTGCCTCCGCCGCCTTGAGCGCCTTTGCCCGCGTGCCCAAACCGGCCTCCCCCGCGTCAAGGGCTGCAAGCCGCCCGCGCAGGTCTTCCGCGAAATCGCCCAGATCGTCAGGGGCCACGCCATGTTTGCGGGCCAGCGCGCGTATGGCAAAGAGGCGTTCTTCGGCCTCTTCCAGCTCGGCCGGATTGAAATCAAGGCTTTCCAGCACCCGTTCCACGCCGGATTGCGCCTCTCCCAATTCCACAAGGGCGCGGGACAAGGCCGCAATGGGTTCATCCAGCGCCTCGCCGGCCTGATCGGCCACCCCTTCCAGCCAGCGGGCAGCGTCGCTGAGCGCGCCTTCACCGCCTTCAATCCCCAGAAGCTGATGCGCGCGGGCAATGTCGTCGCGGATCTTTTCGGCGGCTTGCATCATGCGGCGGCGGGTGTCGAGGGTGGCTTCCTCCCCCGGTTCGGGGTTGAGCGTGTCGAGTTCCTTCACCGAGTGGCGCAGAAAATCTTCTTCAGCGCGCGCGGCGGCGACCTGTTCTTCCAACGCTTTCAGGGCCTTGCTCGCCTCTGCCATGTCGGCCCACGCGGTTTTGACCCCGTTCACAAGGTCGTCATACCCCCCGAATTCATCCAGAAGCAGACGATGGCCGCGCGGGTTCAGAAGCCCCCGGTCATCATGCTGGCCATGCAGTTCGATCAGCACATCCGACAGCGCACGCAGCACGTCCCCGCTGGCGCGGCGATCATTGATCCAGGCGGTCTTGCGCCCGTCAGCCGTATTGATCCGGCGCAGGATCAGTTCGTCGCCCGACGGCAGCCCGGCCTCGTCCAGGATGGCGCGTGCCGGATGTCCCTCGCCCAGATCGAAGACGGCCACGACCTCACCCTGATCGGCGCCCTGACGGACAAGTTCAGCCCGGCCCCGCCAGCCCAGCACGAAACCCAGCGAATCCAGAAGGATGGACTTGCCTGCACCGGTCTCTCCGGTCAGCACGTTGAGACCCGGCTGCAGCTCAAGCTCCAGCCGGTCAATGATCAGCATGTCCCTGATTTCAAGCGCTCGCAGCATCGCTCACCTGTGGGATGCGTGGTGACACGCACCAAATGCTACAACCATTCGCCCTTGATCGTTTGACGATAGATCGCCGACAGCCAGTTATTGCCCAACGCGCGCGGCTCAAGCCCGCGTCCGGTCAGCAGGCGATAGCTGTCCTCGTACCAGTCGGTGGATTGATAGTTGAAGCCCAGGATCGCGCCCGCGGTCTGCGCTTCGTCCGTCAGACCCAGCGACAGATAGGCTTCCACCAGGCGGTGCAGCGCCTCGGGCGTGTGGGATGTGGTCTGGAAATCCTCTACCACGACGCGGAAGCGGTTGATCGCGGCGGCATAATGGTCGCGGCGCAGATAATAACGGCCGATCTCCATTTCCTTGCCCGCCAGATGGTCGAAGGCCAGATCGAATTTCAGGATCGCACTGTCGGCATACTGGCTGTCCGGATAGCGTTCGATCACACCGCGCAGGGCCTGCAGCGCCTGAAAGGTCAGCCCCTGGTCGCGGCCCACCTCGTCGATCTGATCATAATAGCTGAGCGCCAGAAGATATTGCGCATAAGCCGCGTCTTCATCCGCCGGATAGAAATCGATGTATCGCTGCGCGGCCGAGCGGGAATTGGGGTAATCGCGGCCCGTGTGATAGGCATAGGCCTGCATGATCAGCGCGCGGCGCGCCCAGGACGAATACGGATAGAGCCGTTCGATTTCCGAGAAATACCAGGCCGCATCATCCGTGCGCCCGCGATCCAGTTCATATTCGCCGCGCTCGAAGATCTGTTGTGGCGTGAAGGCTTCAAGGCTTTCATCGCGGTCCACAGAAGGCCCGCCGAACAACCCGCCTCCGCCGCAGGCCGCCAGTGTCGCGACAAGGCCCATGGCCGCACACCAACGGATCACCTTGTACATCGCTGCTTTGCCTGTCTTGCGCGCCATACCCTACCGCCTAGTCTTTGGCTCATCGCCCTTCTTTCAGGCTGGTCTAGCACATTCATTTCAGGTGCAAAATGCTTTAGTTACCAAGTCGGAAGCTTGTGTGGCTGTTTGAACCGGCCTGCGATCAGGCAACTTCGGGAATTTCAGCCCAGTGCAGACCGACACCCGGCAGACGCGCGGTCTGTTCGGGGCTGCAGACGATCATGCGTGCGGCGCCCGGTGTGGCAAACAGCGTGCGCAACAGCATGTTTGTCAGCGTATGGCCGGCGCGGATACCGGTGTAATGGCCCAGGATCGGCCCCCCTGCCAATGCCAGATCGCCCAGCGCATCCAGCATCTTGTGGCGGACGGGTTCGTCGCGGTGGCGCAGGCCGCCGGGGCTGGTGACCAGATTACCGTCAAAGACCACGGCGTTCACGCCGGGTGCGCCGCCAAGGGCCAGACCATTGGCGTGCATCGCGTCAATATCGGCCTGCCGGCAGAAGGTGCGGCTGTCGCACAGTTCACGGGCGAAGGCGCCGTTGTTCATCACCAGCATCTTGCTCTGACGACCGATGGCGGCATCTTCGAAATCGATATGGAAGTCGATCTTCAGCGTATCGGATGGCGCGATGGAGGCGACGGCGCCATCGCGTTCGACGCGCACCTCTTTAAGGACTTCTATTGCGCGGACGGGCGCTGTCAGCCGTTGCAGGCCACGCGCCATGATGCCACGCACGAAAGGTGCCGCGGACCCGTCAAGGATCGGTACCTCGGGGCCATCCACGTCGATCAGCGCATTATGTACGCCGCAGCCGGCCAAGGCGGCCATCACATGTTCCACGGTCGAGACCGACACGCCCGCGGCGTTCACCAGCTTGGTGCAAAGCGCGGAGTGTTCGGCCGCGTTCCAAACAGCTGAGATCAGGTTGTCGCGGCCAACGATATCGGTCCGGCGAAACCAGATGCCGTGCTCGGCCGAAGCAGGCCGGATGACCATACGCGCAGGACGACCCGAATGCAGGCCGACGGACGTGAAAGTCACGGGATGTTTCAGCGTATTTTGCACGATGTGCCTGTAGGTTGTTTCGCCATGCCGCTCTACTTAGGCGACGTAGGTATGTGGTTAAAGCGGTGTTGGCGCAGGCTCAACTCACTCTTTGTAACGGAGTGAAATGTATTTGTAACAGTTCGGCGAAACACTGCCCAAACGATTTCAAGCTATTGTTTTCTAAAGAAAAAGGGCCGCGCGCTGGCGGCCCTTTTTGCAGTAATCGTGACTGAAATTAGTTCGCCTGACGACGCAGAAACGCGGGAATCTCGATGCGTTCCTGATCGGGATCCTGTGCCTCGCTGGGTTGCGCGGCGGCGCCGGCCTGGGGCGCGGACTGACGCATGACAGGCTGCTGGCGCTGCGGCTGGGCCGGGGTGTCGGCAGCGTGACCGGTCATGCGGTTGATCAGCGAGTTGATGCCAAAGCCGCGTTTTTCCGCAGGGGCGGCAGGTTCTGAACGGGCCGCCGGCGCTGCCGGTTGGGTCCGCTGGGCGGCGGCGCGCAACCGTTCCAAAGCCTCGGGCGAGGGTGTGCCGGGTGCCGGGGCGCGGGGAGCAACAAAGCTGGCGGCAGGATCTTCTGCCGGTTCGGCATAGGCAGGTTCTGCCGGGGCTTCGGCCACGGGTTGATAGGCAGGCGGCGGCAGGCCGTCATCTTCTTCCGCGTCATCGAAGATGTCTTCGCCCAGATCCTGAGCGGCCACCTGCTCCACATCCATGCCGGGGAAGAGAGAGGGTTCCGGCTCCTCCGACATCTCGGCGGCGACGGGCTCATTCAGCTCAAGCGGCTCTTCTTCGGCCACGGCCTCTTCCTCGGCCACTTGCGGGGTGACCAGCGGCTTGGAGAGCGACCGGCGCGGCACTGGAATGTCTGAATGCACTTCGCTCGCGTCGATGCCGGTGGCGACAACGCTGACGCGCATCATGCCTTCCATCGCGGTGTCGAGGGTCGAGCCCACGATGATGTTCGCTTCGGGATCCACCTCTTCGCGAATGCGGTTGGCGGCTTCGTCCAGTTCGAACAGCGTCAGATCGTGGCTGCCGGTGATGTTGATCAGCACGCCTTTCGCGCCACGCAGGGAAATCTCGTCCAGAAGCGGGTTGGCGATGGCTTTTTCAGCCGCCTGAATGGCGCGATCTTCGCCATCGGCTTCGCCTGTGCCCATCATGGCTTTGCCCATCTCGTCCATCACGGCGCGGACATCGGCGAAATCAAGGTTGATCAGGCCCGGACGGACCATCAGGTCAGTCACGCCCTTCACACCCTGGTAAAGCACGTCATCGGCCATCGAGAAGGCTTCGGTAAAGGTGGTCTTTTCGTTGGCAAGGCGGAACAGGTTCTGGTTGGGAATGATGATCAGCGTATCGACCACCTTTTGCAGCGCCTCGACACCGTCTTCGGCCTGACGCATGCGCTTGACGCCTTCGAACTGGAAGGGCTTGGTCACAACACCCACGGTCAGCACGCCCAATTCACGCGCCGCCTGTGCGATGATCGGCGCCGCGCCGGTGCCGGTACCACCGCCCATCCCGGCGGTGATGAAACACATATGCGACCCGGCCAGATGGTCGACGATCTGTTCGATGCTTTCTTCGGCGGCAGCGGCCCCCACGGTCGCCCGTGCGCCTGCGCCCAGACCTTCGGTGACTTTCACGCCCATCTGGATCTTCGACTGGGCCAGCGATTGCTGCAGCGCCTGTGCGTCGGTGTTTGCAGTGACAAAATCAACACCATCGAGCTGCTTTTCGATCATGTTGTTAACCGCGTTCCCACCGGCACCGCCAACACCAAACACGGTGATCCTGGGTTTCAGCTCTTCTTGACCGGGCATCGAGAGATTCAATGTCATGTGACGTTCCGCCTGTTCTGCTGCCCGCGCTGTGGCGGGGTTTTTCTTGCCTATCCGGGGCTAATCCTACTGGTGCATCCCGGCAACGTCACGCAAAAAACGCGGAAAAACCCCAAAATATGGGGATTTCTGGGGGCTGACCCCCGGCATCTTTACATATGGGCAAAATCTTGCCGGTTTTGACTGGCACTTGCGTAGATATAGACGCACAAGAGACGAACTCGCACGCGTTGCCGTACGAGACAGAAAGAATCATCGGTCATGTGGGTAGACTGCTCGCCCTGCCCTTGGGATCTTCGCCCCATGTAAAAAGGTTAACAGATTCGTCGGCGGGGCGTCACCCGGAAACTGGGCCGTCAGGTGCCATTTGATCGGGTTCATTGCGCGGGCGAAAAGCTGGCGCGCCCCTGCCCCACCCTCTCTCTCACCAGTTGTCCCGGAACCACTTCACCGCGCGCTTCAGGCTGCGCGCCGGATAGCGGTCGACCGGCACTTCGAAATCCCACCATTCGTCTTGCGGACAGGCCGCAAAAAGGCTGAGACCCACCGCGCTGGCAAAGCCCGGCCCGGTGGCCGCCTGCGGCAGGCCATGCACGCGCAGCGGACGGCCCAGGCGCACCTGCTGTCCCAGAATGCGGCTGGCCAGCATATCAAGGCCCGGGATCTGGCTGCCGCCTCCGGTCAGCACGATTTGCTGGGACGGCATGTGGTCAAAACCCGCCGCGTCCAGGCGCGCGCGCACCTCTTCCAGAATTTCCTCGACGCGTGGCCGCATGATCCCGATCAGTTCCGCGCGCGAGGCGGTGCGGCGGTCATGTTCCCAATCGCCGGTCTCTCCGCCGATCTCGATCATTTCGCGGTCATCCATGCCGGTGGCGTGCACACCGCCATGCATGGTCTTGATCCATTCGGCCTTGGACATGGGCACGCCCAGCCCCATCGAGATATCGCCGGTGATGTGATCGCCGCCCATACGCACCGCATCGGCATAGATCATGTGTTTCTTCATGAAGATCGACACGCCGGTCGACCCGCCGCCCAGGTCGATACAGGCCGCGCCCAGTTCCTGCTCGTCCTCGACCAGTGCCGCGATCCCCGACACATAGGCCGAGGACGCAATCCCCGCCAGTTCCAGATCGCAACGCTTGATGCAATAGATCAGGTTCTGGATCGCCGTCGCATCGACGGTCAGCATATGCATATCCACCGACAGGTCCGACCCGATCTGCCCACGCGGATCAGACAGGCCCGAGCGATGATCCAGGGCGAAATTCACCGGTTGCGCATGCAGCACCTCGCGCCCCGCACCATATTCCGGCACATCGCAGGCCGCCAGCACGCGGGCGATGTCCTGTTCGCTGACCACCTGATCCTCGACCTCGATCTGCGCGTCCAGCCCGTAGGAACGCGGCTCGGCCCCCGAGAAACACGCGATCACGTGATCGACCCGGATATTGGCCATCTTCTGCGCCGCCTGCAGGGCGGTGCGAATGGCGCGTTCGGTTTCCTGCATGGCGGTGACTTCGCCGAACTGCACCCCGCGCGACCGGGTCGTGGCGGCGCCCACCACGCGGAAGCCCGATTGGCCGGCAAGCGATCCGATTTCCCCGTCATCGCCCAGACGGCCGGTGCCGTCAAAACGCAGCACAAGACAGGCGATCTTGGAACTGCCCACATCCAGAATAGCGACAACACCGCGTTGCAGCGCCTGTTTGCGCATCTGCCGCATGGCCCTTTGGGAGGTATAGAGGTCGGTCATGTTCTTATCTGCCCATGGTCTTTATTATTGTTCGGTCGGGATCATTGGCCGATCCCGTTGATTTGCCGGATGGCCCACCAGTCCTGCACGGCGTCCTGGCTCATCCGCAAGGTGGGGCGCTGGGACAGGCGCATGTCGATGACGGTGACATCGCGCTCCAGCATGTCGTCCACTTCGCTCAGTTCGATCACCCGCTCCAGCGCCTGCACGGGGCGGTCGACGGGCAGAAGGATGCGCTGGTCGCGGTCCAGAACCACATCCCAGCGGCGTTCGCCCACGCGCACCAGCCCGCGCATCCGGTCACCCAGCGGCTTGGCGGCTGCAAACAGGCGTTCGGCCTGGGCCACGTGTTTGTCCGCCCCCTCACCCGCGATCAGCGGCAGGTCGGGATATTCGGCGCGCGAGGAGATGAAGCCCACATGCGCGCCTGTGTCGTCCAAAAGCTCGATCCCCTCGCGGGTGCGCCAGACAAGGGCGGGAATGCGTTCGATCACGTCGATCTGCAGGATCCCACCGGGGCGGATGCGCACGCTGGCTTCCTTGACCGGGTCCAGACCCACGATGGTCTGGCGGATCTCTTCCAGATCCAGATCGAACGAGCTGACGGGGAAATCAATCGGCACGATTTCCCGGATGTCGCTCGCGACCGAGGTGCCCGCACCATCGACAGCCATCAGGTTGACCATGAATTCAGGCCGCTGTTCGATCGAGTTGCGCATGTCCACGAGCGCCATGTTGAAGGCATCGCGCCGCTCTTCATCCGCCATGTATCCGGTGACCCCGCCAAAGACCAAGGCAAAGGGGATGCCTGCGCGCAAGAGCAGTTTCACACCCGGCGTCAGCAGCCAGCGCTGCATCCGGTAGCTCAGCCGCGAGGGCGCAGGATCAGGCCGGGTCGCGTCGGATTTCAGCGGTCGCATGAGGCGTCCTCCACCATCCAACGGCACAAGGCGCCGAAATTGATACCACAATATTCGGCCTGCTCGGGAACCAGAGAGGTCGGTGTCAGGCCCGGCTGCGTGTTGGTTTCCAAAAGGATCAGCCCATCCAGACCCCGGTTTTCATCCCAACGAAAATCGGTGCGCGACACACCACGGCAGCCTAGCGCGTTATGGGCGCGCAGAGCATAATCCAGACAGGCGTCGAAAATTTCCGACGGGATGTCTGCGGGCAGCACATGGCGCGACCCGCCGGGTTTGTATTTGGCGTCGTAATCGTACCAGCCCTCGGTGATGATATCGGTCACCGTCAGCGCGCGGTACCCCATCACTGTCGTCGTCAACTCACGCCCCGGGGCATAGGTTTCGACCATGACGATGTCGGGCATGTCATCTGACAGCTGCGGCGGCGCGTTCGCCCCCTCCTGCACCAGATAGACCCCAACAGAGGAGCCTTCATTGTTGGGCTTCACCACATAGGGCGGTTCCATCACATGGGCCGCGCGCACCGCCTCTTTCGAGGCCAGAACGCTGTCAACAACGGGTAGGCCGGCCGCGCGGAATGCAGCCTTGGAGCGTTCCTTGTCCATCGCCAGGGCCGAGGCCAGAACGCCCGAATTGGTGTAAGGCAGCCCCATCCATTCCAGGATCCCCTGCACGCAGCCATCTTCGCCCCAGCGGCCATGCAGCGCGTTGAAGACGACGTCGGGCTCGGCCTCCATCAGGCGGCTGAACACATCCGCGCCCGCGTCGATTTGCACGACCTCATAGCCTTCGGCGCGCAACGCGACCGTGCATTCGTGACCTGTCGACAGCGAAACCTCGCGCTCCGCCGACGCGCCACCCATCAATACTGCAACCTTGGGGGTACTGCTTGATTGCCCCACGTGAACCGCCTCAATGCCCTGGGCCTTTTTGGCCCTTGTTATCCGGATCAGCGGCGCGTGTTTTTATGCCTGTTTATCGCCCTGCCCGGGATCTTTTTCCGGTGCCGGTTCGCCGACACGCATGATTTCCCATTCTAGCGTGATCCCACTGGAATCGTAAACCTTTTTTCGCACCTCTTCGCCCAATCCTTCCAGATCGGCGGCGGTGGCGGTGCCGATGTTGATCATGAAGTTGGAATGTTTCTCGCTCATCTGCGCGCCGCCGCGGCTGTGGCCGCGCAATCCGGCCTCGTCAATCACCTTCCAGGCCTTGAGGTCATGGACATCGTCCGCCCTCCCGGTGGAACTGAAACCGGCAGGGTTGCGAAAGGTCGAACCCGCGCTGCGGTCCTTCGTGGGCTGGGTCGCGTCGCGCTTGGCAAGCTGGTCTTCCATGCGGGCGTGCAAGGCCTGCGGATCACCTGTGGGGCCGCGCAGCGTGACCTCGAAAATCACGGTGTCGGGGGCCAGATCGGTCTGGCGGTACTGGAAATTCAGATCATCAGGGCGAAGCGTGATCACCTCGCCCGCGCGTGTCACCGCACGGGCCGAGACGAACACATCGGCCATATAGCTGCCATAGCAGCCCGCATTCATGCGAACCGCCCCACCAATGGCACCGGGGATGGTGCGCAGGAAAGTCAGGTCGATACCATGATCGGCGGCCTTGCGCGCCACATGCGCATCCAGTACCGCGGCCCCGCAGGTCACCGTGTCGCCGTCAACCGTGATCGTGTTGAAGCCGCGGCCCAGGCGGATCACCACAGCACGCAGCCCCCCGTCGCGCACGATCAGGTTCGATCCGACGCCCATGGGAAACACCGGGGTATCGCCGCGCAAGGCGCGCAGAAAATCCTGCAGATCCTCGGGATCGGCAGGCTGGAACAGCCAATCCGCAGGCCCGCCCACGCGCAGCCAGGTCAGATCGGCCAGACTGCGGTTTTGGGTCAGGCGCCCGCGCACCGCCGGCATGGCCGTGTCAGTCATGGGCCGCCTTCGCCCTGCGCCTGCGCAGCAGCCCGAAAATCAGGCCGAAAATCAGCCCGATGGCAAAAGGCACGACCACGAACAGCGCCAGAATGACATAGCCGATCCCGTCCCAGCCGGTCGAGCCTTGACCCAGCTCGATACAGAGCCAGAACAGACCCGCCGACACAAGGACCATGACACCAACAGGCCGGATACGCCCGCGCAGGCCAAGCTGAGTGGAAAGATAAAAACCGATTGCCGCACATACCAGCGGCAGGACATAGACCATGATATTCATGCAAACTTCCTAGCAGGGCCGAACCGGAAAGCGAAGCCCGCCTATGGCGTGCGCCCACCAAAGGTGCGGCCGATCCAGCGGGCGGCATAGATCACGGGCCAGCGCAGCAGGGACATGCCCGCCAGCAGAACCAGCAATCCGATCCACGGCCCGTTCTCATAGGTGACATAGCCAAGGATCGGCACGCCGATGGCGATCAGCATATAGGCCCGCCTCCAATGGTTGTCCCGGCTGGGGAGCATGGCCAGCACATTGGCCAGAACGGCCCAGGCGGCCGCAAGGGTCAGAGAAAGGGTCATTCCGGCCTCTCCACAGGATGTCCGCGCCACTTCTTCCAGAGATAACGCAGGGGATTTCGGTACATGGACAAAAAGGCAAGCAAGGCCGGGACCGACCACAGCCAGCCATGTTGATAGCCCAGAAACAGGATCACCACGGGGGCGAGGATCAACAGGATTCCCCCCGGCAGATATTGGCGCCGCATCGGCAGAAAGGCCACGATGGTCGAGGCGATGACCCAGAAGATCGACAGGGCAACGGAAAAGCTCATACCAACCCTCCGATCACGGAAGCGGCCAGCGTTCCAAGCGATGCGATGGCGCCCAGCCAGGGGACGTAATCCGGCACGCGGAAGGGGGTTTCCGGCTCTTTCCGCTTCAAGCCAATCAGCGCGATATTGACGACGGTAAAAACGATCAAAAGCGCCTGTGTCGTAATCTCGGCCAGCGTGGCGACGGGCAAGGTCAGGGACGACAGGATCACGCAGCCGCCCACAAGCAGGGTGCCCAGGATCGGCGTGCCAAACCGCTTGGCAGTATGACGGAAAGGCCGCAGCACTGGTGAGCGTTTGGCCAGTCCGAAGAACACGCGCGAGGCCATCACGATCTGCGCCAGAACCCCGTTCAGCGCTGCGGCCACGGCGATGGCGGCCAGAAACGCGCCGCTGGTGCCGGTGCCGATCTGCCAGACCAGCGCAAGCGGCTGCTCGGACGTAGCAAGAACCTCACGCGGGACGGCCCGCACTGCCGCCAGCGACACAAGCACGTAAAGCACGGCGGTGATCGCCAGGGCCAGCAGGATCGCGCGCGGCATGGCGCGCTGGGGTTCGCGGGTTTCCTCGGCGATATTGACCATGTCGTCAAAGCCGATGAAGGCAAAGAACCCAAAGATCGTGGCGGCGATCAGCCCGGTCCATTCGATCTGGGGGAGTGGCATGCTCCAGTCGGTCACGGGCGGCGCAGAAAACCCGGCCCAGACGACAAGGCACAGGCCCACCACCTCGATCACCGTCATCAGCGCCGCAAAGGCCAGGCTTTCCAGCACGCCGATGAAAGCGATCAGCGTCAAGCCAACCCCGATGCCGACAACCGCAAGCGTGAAGGGAATATCGACGATCGACAAAAGATACCCGACCCCGCCGCGCAAAACCGCCGCTGCGGCAACGGTGCCCGCGATGATATTGACGGCCCCCACCGCCACGGCAAGCCAATGAAGGTTCAGCCCGACCTCGATATATGAACTGTCGCCCGCCGCTTCTGGGACACGCGCGCTGAGTTCCGAGAAGGTCAGCGCGGTAGGAACCGCCACAAGTCCGGCCAGAAGAAAGGCAAGCGGCGCCCACATGCCCGCAGCCCCCGCCGCCGCGCCGGTCAGCACGTAAATGCCTGCGCCCACCATCACCCCCACGCCATAGGCCGTCAGCAAAGGCAGACCGATCCGGCGTTTGAGGGTGTCTGTCATCGTCGCTAACCCTTCAGACGACCCGGCAAGGCATTGGCCCAGGCGCTGATCGTGCCCGCGCCCAGGCACACAACCATATCACCCGGTTTGGCTTCGGATTTGACAAGGTTCAGCAGGTCGTCTTCCGATGTGATGGCATGGGCGTCGCGGTGGCCATGGCGCACAAGCCCCGCGACCAGATCATCGCGCGAAACACCGGGGATGGGGTCTTCGCCCGCGGCAAACACTTCGGCAATGCCCACCACGTCGGCCTCGTTGAAACAGGCGCAGAAATCGTCGAAGAGCGAGGACAGCCGCGTGTAGCGATGCGGCTGGTGGACCGCGATGACCCGGCCTTCAGTGGCCTGACGCGCGGCTTTCAGCACGGCGGCGATTTCCACCGGGTGGTGGCCATAATCGTCGATGATGGTCACACCATTCACTTCGCCCACCTTGGTGAAGCGCCGGTTCACGCCACCGAATTTGGCCAGCGCCGTCCGGATCTCGTCGCCGGTCATGCCCAGATGGCGGGCCACCGCCACGGCGGCCAGGGCGTTTGACACGTTGTGATCGCCGGGCATCGGCAGGGTGCAGCCTTCGATGATCACGTCTTCGGTCTGCAGCGCAATATCGAACTGCGCAATGCCGCGTTCATAGCTCAGGTTGATCGCGCGCACATCGGCCTGCGCGTTGAATCCGTAGGTCACAACGCGCCGGTCGGTGATGCGGCCCACAAGGCGCTGCACCTCTTCATGGTCGGTACAGCAGACCGCAAGCCCATAGAACGGGATGTTCGAGACAAATTCGTAAAACCCGTCGCGCAGACGGTCGAAATCGCCCCAATGCTCCATATGCTCGGGGTCGATATTGGTGACGGTGGCGATGGTGGCAGGCAGGCGGTTGAAGGTGCCGTCGCTTTCGTCTGCCTCCACCACCATCCATTCGCCCTGCCCCATCCGCGCGTTCGAGCCATAAGCATGGATGATCCCGCCATTCACCACTGTCGGGTCAAAATGGCCTGCGTCCAGAAGCGTCGCCACCATGGTCGTCGTGGTGGTCTTACCATGGGTGCCCGCCACGGCGATGTTGGATTTCAGCCGCATCAGCTCGGCCAGCATTTCGGCCCGGCGCACGACTGGCAGGCCCTTGCGGCGGGCCTCGTCCAGCTCGGGATTGCCGGGTTTGATGGCAGACGAGATGACCACGACCTCGGCATGTTTCAGGTTCTCGGCCCGCTGGCCTTCGAAGATCAGCGCGCCCTGCTTTTCCAGCCTGTCGGTGATTTTCGACCGTTTCAGGTCCGACCCCTGCACCACATAGCCATGGTTCAAAAGCACCTCGGCAATGCCCGACATGCCGATCCCGCCAATGCCAACAAAATGGATCGGACCGACATCACCGGGCAGTTTCGTGGCTGGGCTCATGAGGCGCCTTTCTGCGCTAGGGTTTCGACCAGATCCGCCAGTTCCTCGGCCGCGTCGGGCTTGGCGGCGGCCAGCGCCGCGTGGGCCATTTTCACCGCCGCGCCAGGATTGGTCAGGACGGCGGCCATGTGCGCCGTCAGACTGCCGGGGTCAAGCAGGTTTTCCGGGATCATGATTGCGCCGCCCGCCTCGACCAGCCCGCGGGCATTGGCGGTCTGGTGATCGCCTGCCGCGGCGGCGAAGGGCACAAGGATCGACGGCCGACCGATCACGGTCAGATCGGCGACAGACGAGGCGCCTGCCCGGCTGATCACCAACTGCGCCTCGGAAATCAGGCGCGGCGCGTCCTGGAAGAAGGGCTGCACATCGGCCTTGATGCCATGCTGAGCGTAGAACGCCTTGACCCGTTCGCCATCCTCGTCGCGGGCCTGATGGCTGACGCGAAGGTTTGACAGAACCTGCGCTGGCAGATCGGCAATGGCTTGCGGCACCACATCCGACAGAATGCGGGCACCCTGACTACCGCCCATGACCAGAAGCTGCATCGGGTAATCGCCGGGCGGGATATAGGGCGATCCGGCCCGCTCCATCACCGCCTTGCGCACCGGGTTGCCGGTATGAACGGGCTTGGCCCCATCCGGCAGCTGCGTTGGCCAGACACCGCAGGCCACCTTGGCCACGCGCGGCGCAAAGATCTGGTTCACCCGGCCCAGCACGCCGTTTTGTTCGTGGATCATGCGCGGCAGCTTCAACAGGGTTGCCGCACCCAGCGCGGGGATCGTGGGATACCCGCCAAAGCCCACCACGACGGAAGGCCGGTCGCGCCGCATGGCCCGCGCGGACCCCAATACCCCAAAAGCGATCTTGGGGATCACGGCCAGTTTCGCCAACACCCCGCCACGCGCAAAGGTCGCGGAAGAGACCTGCGTGATTTCAGTCGAATGGGGGAAGCCACCGGTATAGCGCGCACCGCGCGCATCCGTCGACAGCTTCACCCGCCACCCGCGTTTCAAAAGCGTCTCGGCCAGCGCCTGGGCGGGGAACATATGCCCCCCGGTCCCCCCCGCTGCGATCAGACATAAGGGCTGGCCTGTCATCGCACCCTTCCGCGCAGAATATCCCCGATCTGGCCCTGGGGCCGGGTACGGGTAAAGGCCAGAAGCATGCCCACGGCAATGCCCCCCGCAATCAGCGAGGACCCGCCATAGCTGACGAAAGGCAGTGTCATGCCCTTGGCGGGCAAGAGCCGCACCGCAACGCCCATGTTGATCATCGCCTGGACGGCAAAGATGCAGGCCAATCCCGTGCCTGCCAGACGCACGAAGGTGTCACGCTCCCGCATCAGCCGCAGAAGCGACCGGACCACGATGGACGTGTAAAGGCCAATGATGATCAGCACCAGGATCAGGCCATATTCCTCGGCCGCGACGGCGATGATGAAATCCGTATGGGCATCGGGAAGCGACCATTTCACTTCCCCCTCGCCCACTCCGACGCCCAGAAGACCGCCTTCGCGGATCGCGTTCGTGGCATAGCCAAGCTGGGTGGTCGGGTCGATTTCGGGGTTCAGGAAGCCGTCGATGCGGCGGGCGAAATGTTCGGAATTGGCATAGGCGAAAGATCCTGCCAGCACGACCATCCCCGCCATGATCACCAGAAGCAGCATCGGCGCGCCAGCCACGAAATACATCACGCCCCAGCCGAACAGCACCAGACACGCCTGCCCGAAATCGGGCTGCAGCGCCAGCATCAGAACAATCGCCACACAGAGCGCAAAGCTCCATGCCGTGCCGGGGGGGCCATGGATCTGGTGGCTCGCTGCCATCATCCAGGCGGCCACCACCACGAAACCGGGTTTGAGAAATTCCGAAGGCTGGACCGAGGCAAAGCCCAAGCTATACCAGCGCACCGCCCCCTTGCCGAAATCCGTGCCAAAGAAAGGCAGAAGCGCAAGGCCCACGAAGGCCACCAGAAAACCCAGCACCGCCAGGCGCCGCACCAGAGTGGGTGACATCATCGACGTCACGATCATCGCAATCAGCGCAAGCCCCCCGAAAAAGGCCTGCCGTTCGACATAATGGAAAGGGTCGTGGCCATTGCGCTCGGCCAAAGGCGGAGAAGCGGCAAAGCCCAGAAGAAGCCCGATGGCGAAAAGGATCAGGACGCAGGAAATCGTCCATTTATCAATGGTTCGCCACCATTTGGGAAGGATAGGTTCCCCGCCTTGCGCGGGCACCGCCCCATAGACCATTTCCGTCATGGATCACCGCCTGATTGTCTGCCTCTGCTCGCCCCTTATGGGGTCCATCTTGTTAGTCTAGCGCGAAATCGGCCTTCGTGCCAGCCTTATCCGCTTGCCATGGGTGTCATTTCGCGGCACCTCGCGGGGCATGGAATTCGACACGATCATCATTGGCGCAGGTGCGGCCGGCATGATGTGCGCGGCGCATGCGGGCGGGCGCGTTCTGGTGATCGACCATGCGAAAGCGCCGGGTGAAAAGATCCGCATCTCGGGCGGTGGGCGGTGCAATTTCACGAACCTTTATGCAGGGCCCGAAAACTTCCTGTCGGAAAACCCCCATTTCGCGAAATCGGCCCTCGCCCGCTATACGCAGTGGGATTTCATCGATCTGGTGAACGCCCATGGCATCGCCTGGCA
This sequence comes from Aestuariivita boseongensis, assembly GCF_001262635.1. GTDB lineage: Bacteria > Pseudomonadota > Alphaproteobacteria > Rhodobacterales > Rhodobacteraceae > Aestuariivita > Aestuariivita boseongensis. Next base: position 14,719 of record NZ_JXYH01000004.1, on the reverse strand, counting down.
TGAAAAGACGCTGGGGCAGCTCTTTTGCGACGGCAAGTCCACCCAGATCGTGGCCATGCTGGTGGAGGAGATGGAGCGCGCGGGCGCACAGCTTTGGCTGAACACATCCATCAGGGACCTATCCCACCGCGACGGTCATTTTGCGCTGGATGTAGAGCGGGAGGGCGCCCGCCTCAGCCTGAGGGCTCGGGCGCTGGTGCTGGCTTCGGGCGGCAAGTCAATCCCGAAGATGGGGGCCACGGGCTTTGCCTATGACGTGGCACGACAGTTCGGATTGCCAGTGACCGAAACACGGCCCGCCCTCGTGCCGCTGACCTTTCCTGACAAGCGATTTGCGGATCTTTCCGGTGTGTCGGTCCCGGTGCGGGCCTCTAATGCACGTACCGGCTTCGAGGAAGGAATGCTCTTTACGCATAGGGGGTTATCAGGGCCTGCTATCCTCCAGTTGTCGTCCTATTGGCGCGAAGGGGAGGAGATTTCGATCAATCTCGCGCCGGGCCTTGATCTGTTCGCCGCCCTACGCACCCAGCGCCAAAACGCCGGACGGGTTCAGGTGAAAACGGCCCTTGCCGCGCATTTACCCGCGCGGCTGGTAGACCACCTTTCCCCTGCGCTGAAGCTGGAAAAGCGATTGGCTGATGTGTCCGATACGCGCCTATCCAAGATTTGCGCGGCGCTGACCGACTGGCAGCTTTTGCCCTCGGGCTCCGAAGGCTACCGTACGGCGGAGGTGACGCTGGGTGGCATCGCGACGGAGGGCTTCTCCTCCTCTACCATGGAATGCAAGACCGTCCCTGGCCTCTATGCCATTGGCGAGGCGATGGATGTCACGGGCTGGCTTGGGGGGTACAACTTCCAATGGGCCTGGGCCTCGGGCCATGCCGCAGGCCAGGCCATTCACGTTGCGCAGTCCAATTGAGCGCCTGCGGCGCATTCTTTTGATTTTGTTGCCTCCGGCGGGGGTATTTTCCGCCAGAAAGAAGCAGGGGCGCTGTGCGGCTTCTTTCTGGCTAAAAAATACCCCAGAGACCGCTCTACCCTTCGCGGGCGTCCAGACGGGTGCGCACTTCGCGTGCGAAATCCTCGCCCCGCTCTTCGAAGTTGTTGTATTGATCAAAGCTGGCCGCTGCTGGGGCCAGAAGGACGGTGTCGCCTTCTTCCGCATCAGCCATCGCCTGGCGCACGGCCTCTGCCATGGTGGTGCAGACCTCCGCCTCCACATCCAGTTGAAGCGCGAAACCGGCTGCTTCGCGACCGATGACATAGGCTTTTTTGACCGAACCAGTGGCCGCGTTCAGCGCCTGAAGCCCGCCTTCCTTTTCGAGCCCGCCGCAGATCCAGCGGATCGACGGGAAAGCAGCCAAGGCCTTGATTGCGCTGTCGATATTGGTGGCTTTGCTGTCGTTGACATAGCGCACCCCGCCCGCTTCGGCGATGAGTTGGCTGCGGTGGGGCAAACCCGCGAAACTGCGCAGACCGGCCTCGATCGCCTTGGGGGACAGACCAAGCGCGCGGGCAGCAGCGTAGGCCGCGCAGGCGTTCTGGTGGTTGTGAACCCCGGGAAGCCCTGCGATATCGCGCAGATCGATGGACGCGACCTGGCGGGCTTTGCGCTGTTCAACGAGGAAGCCTTTGCGCGCAAAGACCGACCAGCCTGGCCCCGAAAGCTTTCGCGCGGACGAGATGCGGATCACCCGATCATCGCCCGGGCCTTCGGAGAGTTGGCCGGCAAGGAACCGCCCTTCGTCTTCGTCCACGCCGATCACGGCGCGGTCGGGACCGCCTTCGGAGAAGAGGCGGCGCTTGGCGGCGAAATATCCGCCCATGCCTGCGTGACGGTCCAAATGGTCAGGGGAGAGATTGGTGAAGACCGCCACGTCTGGCGTCAATGCACGGGCCAGTTCGGTCTGGTAGCTGGAAAGCTCCAGCACGATCACATCGCCGTCGCCGGGCGGGTCCAGATCCAGCACGCCGCGGCCGATATTGCCTGCCAGTTGGGCCGTTTTTCCTGCGTTTTCAAGGATATGGTGTAAAAGCGCCGAGGTCGTTGATTTGCCATTCGATCCGGTGATCGCGACCACGCGCGGCGGGGTGTCGAAGCGATTCCAGTCATTTGTGGCCAGCGATCGGAAGAACAGGCCGATGTCGTTGTCGACGGGCACGCCCGCGTCCAGAGCGGCGGCGATCACCGGGTTTGGCGTGGGATAGAGATGGGGGATGCCGGGCGAGGTGATGAGCGTCGCGACGCCGTCGAAAGCGCCTTGTTTGCGCAGGTCGGTGACGGTGAAGCCTTCGGCCTCGGCCGCCTCGCGCGCGGCTGGATTATCGTCCCAGACCAAGGGTTTGGCGCCCCCTGCGGTCAAAGCGCGGGCGGCGGTCAGACCAGAGCGGCCCAGGCCCAGAACGGCCACCTGTTGATCCTGAAATCCTTGGACGGGAATCATCTGCCACCTCGCCTTTTCCTTGGCCTGACAGTGGCTTGGGCGGCTGCCGGGTTCAAGATGCGGCCGCGCGCGCCGTGAGGATGGCCAGCGCCTCATCCGCCATATCCTCTGGCACAAAGGCGTGGTCGTGGTGATAGCCTGCCACCATGTTGCAAGGGATGCCGTGATCCGCGAGCGCGGTCGCGACGGCGGTAGTCAGGCCCACACCGTCCAGCGCGGAATGGACCTGCAGCGTGATCTGCACCATGGGCAGTGTGGTGTCGAAGCCTTCGGTTTTCGCCAGATCGAGGGGGAGGATCAGAGACATCCCCTCGCCTTCCTGAAAGCTGGCCAAAGCCTTTGAAATCAAACGCTTGGCCTGCTCCTGATCGGCAGTTGTGCAGAAGATGAACCGGCCGTTGGCGCGCGTCGGGGCCATGGCCTGGATCATGGCTCGGGTGTCCTTGACGGGGGTTACCATGGGATCGGGCTCCGGTCGCGGAAGAAGCCGCCGGTGGGGCCGTCATCGGGCAGGCGCGCGAGCCAGAGGGCAGTGTCGGCGCCTTCCTCGGGCGTGCGGGGGGCCGAGGCGCCGCCCATGCGGGTATGGACCCAGCCGGGGCACATGGCGTTGATCTTGATGCAGTCCGGCAGATCGCGAGGCAACGCGAAGGTGAGCGCGTTCAGCGCCGCTTTGGCGACGCCATAGGCGCCCGGCCCCTCCATGCCTTCGGAAAACGCGCCCCAGCCGGAGGAGACATTGACGATGCGGCCCCAGCCCCGCGTTTCCATATGCGCCCGGCAGGCGCCGATCAGGTGATAGGGGCCGTGCAGCATGATTTGCATAGAGGTTTCAAAGTCTTGCGGGTATTCCATCATCGAGGTTTCGATAAGAATTCCGGCATTGTTGACCAGCACATCGATGCCATTTGCCTTGGTCAGCGCCGGGCCGAAGGTGTCGGGATCTTCGAGATCCAGGTGCACCCAGTCGCAATCAAGTTCCTGCGCAGCCTGACGGCCTGCCTTGGGATCGCGCGCGCCGATGATGACGCGGTGATCGGGGCGCAAGCCTTTGGCGATGGCATAGCCGATGCCGCGATTTGCACCGGTGATGAGAGCGGTTTTCATGGGGAAACATGTAGCGCGCGGTGGGGAACGGCGCAACGCGCGGCGGCGGGAACAGCGCGGGGCTGCGTTCGGTGGGGTTAACGCCTGTGTTTTAAGGAAAATCGCTGTGCACAGGGCGTGCACAACGCGTGCACAACCCGTGCACCGTCTTGTGCACCGGATCGTGGTTAATGCGGCGAGCGGTGGGAAAGGTCAGCGGTCGGTTAATGGGTGGATGGTGCGTGAGTTGGGTGAATGGAAGGGGCGAATGAGGGCTTTGAGCCCAAATTACTGGATGCTGCGTCATACACCAACGTCCGCTACTTTGGACGTGGTCAAAAACGAAAAAAAAGATCAAATGGAGTTTTTCCAAGGGTTGGTGCCGCAGACCACATTGTTCAAATTTTCTAGGGCGCTTAAGGAGCAGGTCTGCTAGACTGGCGACATGCAAATCTGGGTCGTAGAAAAGAAGATTGAAAGCAAGGACGGGACACGCAACGTCGAGATACGCGTGAGCCCCGACCGCAAGTTCTTCCGTTACTACGAAAATGTTTGGACAAAGGTCAGCGAGGATGAGCTACTTTTCCACCCCGATGGAGGCTATTGGTCTTGTCCAGAAATGTCAGGCTACTATGCCAGTCTCGAAGACTGTGAACGTGGCGCGCGCGCTGATCTCGGTTGGCTAGAAAGTCGCTAATCTGTCAAAACCCACACGTTATTGCCTCCGGCGATGACGGCCGATTTTGGCAAGGTGTATTCTGAAAGCCGCCGTTGGTTCAACCGCAGCGATTTGGCGCTTTGTCCCGTTACCTCACCTTCAGCGTGGCCAATCCGATCATCGCCAGAATGAGCGAGATGATCCAGAAGCGGATCACGATCTGGGGTTCGGCCCAGCCTTTTTTCTCGTAATGGTGGTGGATCGGGGCCATCAGGAAGACGCGTTTGCCGGTGGCTTTGAAATAGGCGACCTGGATGATGACCGACAGCGCCTCGACCACGAAAAGGCCGCCGACGATGGCCAGGACCAGCTCGTGCTTGGTTGAGACCGCGATGGCGCCCAGCGCCCCGCCAAGGGCCAGCGATCCGGTGTCGCCCATAAAGACGGCTGCGGGCGGGGCGTTGTACCACAAAAAGCCCAGGCCCCCGCCGAAGAGGCCGGCGCAGAAGATCAGGATTTCGCCCGTGCCGGGGACGTAGTGCACGTCGAGATATTCGGTAAAATCGACCCGGCCCACGGCATAGGCGATGATGCCAAGGGTGCCGGCGGCGATCATCACGGGCATGATGGCGAGGCCATCAAGGCCATCGGTGAGGTTCACCGCGTTGGCCGATCCCACGATCACGATCATGCCGAAGGGGATGAAGAACCAGCCCAGATTGATCAGCACGTCCTTGAAGACAGGCAGCGCAAGGCGACCTGACAGGGCGTCGTAATCCTCGACCCGCGCGAGCAGATCGGCGTCGTTGATGCCGTGCGCATACATCGCCCAATAGGTGGCAATGCCTGCAATCGCAAAGCCCGCCAGAAGGCGCACGCGGCCCGGAACGCCCTTGTGATTGCCTTTGGAGACTTTGGCGTAATCGTCCAGAAAGCCGATCAGGCCAAAGCTGAGCGTGACGAAAAGAACAAGCCAGACAAAGGGGTTATCCCATCTGGCCCAGAGCAGTGTCGAGGTGACAAGCGCGCCCACGATCAGAAGGCCGCCCATGGTGGGCGTGCCGGCCTTGGCGAAATGGCTTTCGGGGCCGTCATCGCGGATGGGCTGTCCCTTGCCTTGCCGTTTGCGCAGCACGTTGATCAGGGGACGGCCGAAGAGAAAGCCGAAGATCAGCGCCGTCATGAAGGCCCCGCCCGCGCGGAAGGTGATATAGCGGAAGAGGTTGAAAACATCCCCTCCGTCAGACAGCGCGGTCAACCAATAGAGCATATAACGGGGTCCTGACTCAGTATCTTGTGTATGGCGTCATGTTGACGAGGGGCTTTGGCCCATTTTGCGGATCGCGTCAACGACAACGCCCAATCCGGTGGAGAGAGAGGCCTTGACCAGCACAACATCGCCACTGTCGAGCCGGGCGCGGATCTTTTCGGCCATCTCGGCGGCGGTGTCGCAATGCAGGCCGCGTTTGTCTTCAGGTAGCGCGGCGTGGAGCGCGTTCATCAAGGGGCCCACGGTGTGTAGCTTGTCGATCGCCGCCATTGAGGGAAGTCCGGCAAGGGCTGCATGCATATCGCGTTCGGCCGCACCCAGTTCCTTCATATCGCCCAGAATGGCGATGCGGCGGCCCTTGCTGACCCGGCCGGTCTTGTCGCGCGGGGTGGAGGCGGCCAGCACGTCCAAAGCGGCGCGCATGCTGTCGGGGTTGGCGTTATAGCTGTCGTCGATCAGCGTGAGGGCGAGGTTTTCGTCTGCCGCGTCCAGCTGGATCACCTCGCGCACGCCCCGGCCCTTATAGGGGCTCCACCGGCCCAAGGATTGGGCGGCAAGCGCCATGTCGGCGTTGAGGGCGTCCACACAGGCCAAAGCGCCCAGCGCGTTCATGGCGAAATGGGTGCCCGGCGTGTTGAGTTTGAAAAGGAGTGGATCGTCGCCTGCCATGGCTTTGATCACGGTGACCTCTCCCTGCACCTTCACGTCGGTCAGTGTGAACTCCGCCGCCTGCCTGCCAAAGCCGATGGTCTGCGCACCCACGTCCTGCGCTTTTCTGTGCAGGAGGCCGGAGAAGGGGATATCGGCATTCAGAACCGCCGCGCCGCCGGGGAGAAGCCCGTCGAGGATCGACGCCTTTTCGATGGCGATCCCTTCTTCATTGGGGAAGTTTTCCAGATGGGCTTTGCCCACGGTGGTGATCATCGCCACATGGGGTTGGGCCATTTTCGCCAGCGGGGCGATTTCGCCGGGGTGGTTCATGCCGATCTCGATCACCGCGTATTCGGTGTCGCGGGGCATGCGCGCCAGCGTCAGCGGCACACCCCAGTGGTTGTTGTAGGACGCGACCGAGGCATGGGTCTTGCCCTGATCGCCCAGCATCCTGGCGATCATTTCCTTGGTGGAGGTCTTGCCGACCGATCCGGTGATTGCCACGACCTGCGCAGATGTGCGCGCGCGCGCGGCGCGGCCCAGTGCTTCGAGCGCGGTTTGCACATCATCGACGATCAGGAGGGGGGCATCGGGGTCCACACCGTCCGGAATGCGCGAGACCATGGCCGCGCCTGCCCCTTTATCCAGCGCCTGCGCCACGAAATCGTGACCGTCGCGGGCAGCCTTAAGCGCCACGAACAGATCGCCCGGTTCGATCGTGCGGGTGTCGATGGAGATGCCTGTGACCTCCCAATTGCCCGTGGCGCGGCCACCTGTGGCAGCGGCGGCTTCCGATGCGGTCCAAAGGCTCATGCGATCCCCCCGTCCAGTGCGGCCACGGCGACCGAGGCCTGTTCCACGTCATCGAAGGGCAGGATGTCGTCACCGACAATCTGGCCCGTCTCGTGCCCCTTGCCCGCAATCAGCAGCGCGTCGCCCGGTTGCAGGGCATCGACGCCGCGCAAGATCGCCTCAGCCCGGTCGCCCACTTCGATGGCATCTGGCGCACCGGCCATGACGGCGGCGCGAATGCCGGCGGGGTCTTCGCTGCGCGGGTTGTCGTCGGTAACAAAGACGATGTCGGCGTTTTCATGGGCGGCTTGTCCCATCAGCGGACGTTTGGTCGTGTCGCGGTCTCCCCCTGCCCCGACAATCGCGATCAGCCGACCGATCACATGCGGGCGCAGGGCTTTCAGCGCCGTGGCGATGGCATCGGGCGTATGGGCGTAATCGACATAGACAGCCGCCCCGTTTGCACGGGTGGCGGCAAGCTGCATGCGGCCGCGCACGGTGGTCAGGTGCGGGAGGGTTTCGAACACGCGGTCAGGCTCCTCCCCGGCTGCGATCACCAGACCGCAGGCCAGCAGGATGTTTTCCGCCTGAAAGCCGCCGATCAGGTTCAGCCGCACCATCTGCGGATTGCCCCGGAAGGCAAAGCGCAGGTCCTGGCCCGTTGCGTCAAAACGCTGGCCCAGCAGGTTCAGATCGCCCATGCCTCGTCCTACGGTCAGGATCTCTTGTCCGCGGGCGGCGGCGATGGCGCGCATTTCCACGCCTTTGGGATCTTCGAGATTGATCACAGCGGTGCCGTCTTCGGGCAGGACGCGGCGGAAAAGACCAGCCTTGGCGGCGAAGTATTCGTCGAAATTCGCGTGGTAATCGAGGTGGTCCTGGCTGAGGTTCGAAAACGCGGCAGCCTTGATCTGCACCGCATCGAGGCGGCGTTGGTCAAGGCCGTGGGACGAGGCCTCCATCGCGGCGTGGGTGATGCCGTGTTCCACGGCTTCGGCCAGGGTGCGGTGCAACGTGATGGGTTCCGGCGTGGTATGGGCCAAGGGGGCCGTCCACGCACCTTCGACGCCGGTGGTGCCCACATTGACGGCGTTGTGGCCCAGTTCCGTCCAGATCTGGCGCACGAAGGTGGCGACCGAGGTTTTGCCGTTCGTTCCGGTGACCGCGACCATGGTGCCGGGCTGCGCGCCGAACCAGATGGCGGCGGTGAAGGCCAGCGTCTCACGCGGGTCTTCGGACACGATCAGGGCCGCGTTGGAGGCCGCGAGTTCAGACGCCGCAATCCGCGCCCCTTCGCTGTCGGTCAGGATGGCGGCGGCCCCCATTCGCAGGGCGTATTGGATGAATTCGCCCCCATGCACGCGCGAGCCGGGCAAGGCTGCGAACAGGAAGCCGTCCTTGACCTGTCGGCTGTCGACGGCAAGGCCCGTGATTTCAGGATCGCGTCCGCCCTGGGCGGTGAGCGCCAACTGGCTGAGTGTCTGTGCCGGTCTGCCCATGCGCCCCCGCTGACAGTGTTAATTTGATGTCAGCGTTATAGCAGCGCGGGGGCCGGGCTCAAGCTGCGGCCTGATGCCCAGAAGGGGTGCGATGCGGGCGATCATTTCAGCGGCCACGGGCACGGCGGTCCAGCCTGCGGTGCGGCGCGGTTTGTCGCCCGAGGTCTCAACGGGTTCATCCAGCGTCACCACCAGCACATATTGCGGATCATCGGCGGGGAACATCGACGCAAAAGTGGCGATCACCTTGTCGTCGTAATAGCCGCCACGCGCTTTGGGCTTGTCGGCGGTGCCGGTCTTGCCCCCAACCGGATAGCCGGGAACGTGGGCGAAACTGGCGGTGCCGTCAGTAACCACCTTGCGCAGGATCTTCTGGCTGGCCTTTGCCACCTCTGGCGAGAGCACCCGAGGACCGTATTGGGGCCCGTTCTGCTTCAAGATTGTCGGGCTGACATAGTGACCACCATTGGCAATCGCCGCATAGCCTGCGGCCAGATGCATCGGCGTGTTCGACATACCATGGCCATAGGAGATGGTCACCGTACTGAGTTCACCCCAACGCTGGGGGAACAACGGCTGACCACCTGCGGCCTCGACGATCTCGAACGGGGTGGGGTCGAGCATGCCAAGATTCGACAAAAACTCTTTCTGGCGCGTCGGACCGATCTCCAGCGCCATGCGGCCCGTGCCCCGGTTGGACGAGTTCACGATGATGTCGGCGACAGACAATTTGCCATAGTTCTTGTTGCGAAACTCGCCAATGGGAAAGCCACCGATCCGCATCGGACCAGAGGTGTCGATGATCGTGTCGGGGTTCACGAGACCCAGCTCCATCGCCTGGGCGGCGGCGAAGATCTTGTAGGTAGAGCCCAGTTCATAGACGCCCTGCACCGCGCGGTTGAAAAGAGGGCTGTCGGACGGATCGCCTTCGGTGGGTGGGCGGGGACGGTCGTTCGGGTCGAAATCGGGAAGCGACACGACCGAAATCACCTCGCCCGTATGCACATCCATCAGTATCGAGGTCGCGCCCTTGGCGTTCATGATCCGCATGCCGCCGTAAAGCACCTGTTCCGCAGCGGCCTGAATGGTGAGATCCAAAGACAGCTGCAGCGCCTTGCCGCCATTGGCCGGGTCGCGCAGGAACTGGTCGAATTGCTTTTCGACGCCGGCTACGCCAATGACCTCGGCCGCGCTGACGCCTTCCTTGCCGAAGGACGCACCGCCCAGCACATGGGCGGCCAGCTTGCCATTGGGGTAAAGGCGCATCTCGCGCGGGCCAAACAGGAGGCCCGGTTCACCCAGATCATGCACAGCCTGTTTCTGTTCGGGGCTGATCTTGCGTTTGACCCAGACGAATTTGCGTTTGCCGGTGAACTGGCGGTGCAGTTTTTCGCGATCCAGATCGGGGAAGATTTCGGCCAGTTTCTCGGCGGCACCTTCCGGATCGATCATCTGCGGCGGCTGGGCGTAAAGCGCGTGGGTTTCGAAATTGGTGGCCAGAATGCGGCCATGGCGGTCGACGATATCGGCGCGTTGGGCCGCGATCTGAGCGCCGGGGGCCTGGGCGCGCGGCTCCATCGGCTCGGACATGGCGACAAGGCCCATCCGGCCGCCGATGACCATGAAGGCGCAGAAAAAGAACAGCCCCAACACCAGAAGGCGGCTTTCGGCACGCGCGCGGGCGCGGTCCTGCATTTCCTCGTGACGCAGGCGGATATTCTCGCGTTCGATGGCGTCTGGGTTTTCGCCTTTGCGGCGGGCTTCAAGAATTCGGGCCAGAGGGCGAAGGGGTGTACGGATCATGGGCGGACCTCTCCTGTGTCGCCCATATCGCCGCGGTCCATGACCTCGACCGGGTTGGTGATGGGCAGCGGCTCTTCGGGCGGGAAGGCAACCTCGTCGACGCGGCCGAATTGGTCGGCGCGCAGCGGCAGAAGGCCCAGACGGTCGAAATTCAGATCGGCCAGTTCGCGCAGGCGTTCGGGGCGGTTCAGGTACGCCCATTCGGCGCGCAGCACGTTCAGGCGCGCGTGGGCCTGCCCCACCTCGCGCTGAAGATGCTGCAGATCGTCAAGCGCGGTCTGGGTCTTGTAGTTCTCGCGATAGGCCCAGAAGGCAAGGCCCATCACGGCAACGGCGGTCAGGATGTAAAGAAAGGTTTTCATCGCCTCTGCCCCTCCAGCATGGGCATTGAAATGGATTTGGCGTCAATCGGGCCGCTGGGCGCGTCGGTGCGGATGCCCACGCGCAGCTTGGCGGATCGGGCGCGCGGGTTTTCGGCCAGTTCGCGGTCGTCCGGGCCGATGGCCTTGCGGGACGGCAAGGTGAACTGCGGTTTGGCCTCTTCCGCCTCGGGCGCATAGCGGTTGGCGCGGCCGGTCTGGCCGCTGCGGGCTTGGAAAAAGCGTTTGACCATACGGTCTTCGATGGAGTGGAAGGTGACGACGGCCAGCTTGCCGCCGGGCTTCAAAGCGCGTTCGGCTGCCATAAGACCTTGGAAAAGCTCACCATATTCATCGTTTACGGCTATGCGCAGGGCCTGGAAGCTGCGCGTGGCAGGGTGACTTTGACCAGGCTTGGCGCGCGGCAGGCAGCTTTCGATGATCTCGGCAAGGCGCAGGGTTGTGGTGATCGGCGCCTCGGCCCGGGCGCGGGTGATGGCGCGGGCGATGCGGCGGCTGGCGCGTTCTTCGCCATAGTGGAACAGGATGCTGGCCAGGTCTTCTTCGGGGGCGGTGTTGACCAGATCGGCGGCAGAGGGGCCCTCCTGGGACATGCGCATGTCCAGAGGCCCCTCTTTCATGAAGGAAAACCCGCGTTCGGCCTGATCAAGCTGCATCGAGGACACGCCCAGATCCAGAACCACGCCATCCAGATCCGTGGCGTATTCATCCATTTTCGAGAAGACACCATGCCGCAGGATCAGCCGGTCGCCATAGTCGGCCACCCAGTCGGCGGCCATGTCAAAGGCCAGGGGATCGCGGTCGACGGCGATCACGCGGTCGGCCCCGGCATCCAGCAGCGCGCGGGTATAGCCGCCCGCGCCGAAGGTGCCGTCCAGCCACGTGCCCTGCACAGGAGCAATCGCTGCCAGAAGCGGACGCAACAGGACAGGGATATGGGGGGCGCTGTCATCAGGACGGGCAGCAGCCGCCATCCTTACCCCTCCTCTATGCCGTCGAGATAAATGAGAGGATCGACATCCTCGGGCAGCTCATCGAGCCAGGCTTCGGTGCGGGCAAGCTCCTCGGCCTCGTAGGTCTCGGGCTTCCAGATCTGGAAGGTGTCGCCTGCCGCGATGAAGAACGCCTCGTCATCAAGCCCGATCTTGGCGCGGAGCTTGGCGGGCAGGACCAGACGCCCGGTTTCATCCACGGATGTGGGTAGCGATTGGCCCTGAAAGAGCGTCGAGAGCATTTTGCGCTGGACCGAGCCACGCGGAAGGCGGTCGATCTTGGCATCGACCTCTTCAATCGCTTCGATCGTGTAGCATTCAAGATAATTGCGGCGGTGATCGCCATAGACGATGACCAGTTCGGGGTTCTTGCCGGTTTCCCAGGACGGGTCGGAGGCTTCGAGCACACGGCGAAAAGAGGCCGGGATCGACACCCTACCCTTGCTGTCCACCTTGTGGTGGCTTTCACCTCTGAACCTTTTTGCCAAGGTCCTGTCCCTTTTTCTCCGCGCCCCCGCGAATTCGTCCCCCTTGATGAGAAAACGGCGGGTTGATCAGCTGCCATTGATCAACCCGCCGCCCTCGTCCCGCCTAGCGGGGTGTCCAGCTGCGCGCGCCACCTGGGGGGATGTCTGCTCGCCCGCGCGCCGGATCTCGGTGTCAGATAAAAGCGTGTGCCTGTATGAAACCTGCTTAGTCTTTTGTTTCGGTGGGGTCGTTTGGTGCCCCGAGTGCCGCTGCCTATCTGATATATTAGGGATGACATGGGAAATCATGGAAATCAATAAGAATTTGAGGGAAATTGCACCGGATGTTGTTTTTGAAGGCTGGTCGGAACAAGATATTGTGGCACATTTTCAGCGAATTTTGGCTCAATTTGTTTCTCAGTGAAAAATAAACACAATATATAGTCGCACCACCCCCGCCGGAAAACTTCCCATGATTTCCCCGATTTTTCGGGGCGAACGCTAAGAAACATGTGATTTTGGGGGGAGTGGAGAGAGATTCAGCAGGAAATTCCCACCCTAAGGCGCGTGATTCGTCGCAAATCACCAGGGCGAAAGCACCTTGCCCCACGATTTCCCGTGTGTCCCATGATCTCCCATGGGAGGGCGGTCAGGCCCGCAATGCGTAGAGAAAGGCGCTGAGCCTGCCCTGATCGGTGATCACCTCTGCGATGACGCGCAGATAGGCGGGCCCCTCGAACCGATCGAGCCGCCCCCAATGATCCGGCAGATCCGGCGATTGAAATAGCTGCACGGGTACCGGATCGGCCAGGGTGTCGAGGGTCAGGCCGGGATAGCCGTGCGCGGGGCCACTGGGGATCACGGTCAGATGGCCGCGCACATGGCCCGCGATCCAACGGCCTGACAGGCCCGCCAGCTGATCGGCATGTTTGCGTCCCGGCGCCAGCGTGCCGTAGGCCGCCAGACGCGTGTCTGCGCTCACGCCATGCCGCCCTGCACCAGCCGGTCGGCCAGCTGGGCATAAGCCTGCGCCATTGGGCTGTCGCCCGCCGCGATAGGTGTGCCGCCATCGCCCGCAAGTCGCGTGTCGAGGTCGATGGGCAGCTGCGCCAGAAGCGGGACGCCCATCTTTTCGGCCTCGGCCGCGACACCGCCCTGCCCAAAGATTTCATGGGTCGTGCCGCAGGTCGGGCAGGTGAACATCGACATGTTCTCGATCAGGCCCAGGACAGGGGTTTTCAACGTGTCGAACATGTTGAGCGCCTTGCGCGCATCCAGAAGCGCCACGTCCTGCGGTGTGGAGACGACGATCGCACCGGTGAGTTCCGACTTGGTGCACAGCGTCAGCTGCACATCGCCCGTGCCCGGCGGCAGGTCGACAAGAAGCACGTCCAACTCACCCCATTCGACCTGCCCCAGCATCTGCTGGAGCGCGCCCATCAGCATCGGGCCACGCCAGATCACGGCCTTGTCCTCCTCGAGCATGAAGCCGATGGACATGAGCGTGACGCCATGGGCGTGCAGGGGGATGATGGTTTTGCCGTCCGGGCTGGCGGGGCGTTTGTTGATGCCCATCATGCGCGGCTGCGAGGGGCCGTAGATATCGGCATCAAGCAGCCCCACCTTGCGGCCCTGTTTGGCCAGCGCCACGGCGAGGTTCGCGGACACGGTGGATTTGCCCACCCCGCCCTTGCCCGATCCGATGGCAATGATGCGCTGCACGCCCGACGGTTTCGTGGGCCCGGCCTGGGGTTTCGGGTGCCCGCCGATCTTGAGGCTGGGCGCCGGCGGCTTTTCGGCGGGTCCATGCGCTGTCAGCACGACCGAGGCTTGGGCGACGCCGTCAAGCTGCATCACGGCCGCCTCGACCGCCTTTCGCAGCGGCTCCATCTGCTGGGCGATGGCGGCGCTTGGGGCCTCTATCACGAAGCGGACCACATCCCCCTCGACGGTGAGTGCGCGAATCATGTCGCGCGAGACAAGCGTGCCGCCATCGGGCAGCGCGAACCGTTCGAGTGTTGAGAGAATCTGGTCCTTGGTGATTTGCATGCTGCTGACCTTTCTATCTTGCCGCCCCTTTAAGTGGCGAACGTTGCGTCAGGTGCAAGGCGTCCCGGGCAATTCGCCCAAGAAAAATGCAATGCGCTTAGGAAATCACCAGATCACCCATGCGATTTCTGCATAGCAGCATTTCACATGCAGGTATTGTGCACCTGCAGCATAAACCTATTCTAATATCCACAAGCAGAGAGCCACAGGCCGGAACGATGACCACACTGACCGAGACCACCCAAAGCGCTTCCCTCCGCAATTGGGGTCTAGCGGGTAAGTGGCAGGATCTTCAGGCCCGGTTTACCCGCTGGCGGCTGTATCGCCAGACGCTGGGTGAAATGGCGTCTCTGTCAAACCGGGAGCTGGCCGATCTGGGCCTGCACCGGTCGGAATTGAAACGCGTGGCCCTCATGGCCGTGTACGAAAGTTAAACGGATCAGGCCCCTCTCCTCCTCCCTGGGGTCTGTGATCTGCGGCGGCATCGCTTCTCCTCCCTAGATGCCGCCGCTTTTTATATCGCCGGGCACGCCCGGCACCGTGATGGACACCAGGCCGCTCCTCCTCCCTGGTTTGGTGTCTCAGGCGCGCGGCCCGCTCCTCCTCCCTTGGGCTGGCGCGCACACAA
>NZ_JXYH01000039.1 GCF_001262635.1 Aestuariivita boseongensis | reverse complement strand
GGCCGCCGCTATAGCGGGGCGCGCGTGAGCCGGTCGAGCGCGCGCAAGAGCCGGTCAGAGCCAAGCTTTGGGGAGGCGATGACCAAGATGGTGGTCAAAGAGCTGTCTGGCACCACGGGCCGCCGCATCGTGCGGGGCATTCTTGGCGGGCTGTTCAAGGGGCGTTGAGCCGGTTTTGGGTATTTGGAACCCCAAAGAGGCAAGGGCGCATTCCTGCTTCTTTGGGGTCAAAAAAACTCATCGCAGCATCAGGCGCAGGCGCGACATTCATCTGTCTTTTCGTGGGTCGTTCGGTGTCAGTCGCAACCAGATTTCGGCAAGGATGAGGTAGGGCAGATAAAAAGCCCAGTTCTGGATCAGATCGAACAGGCCTGAGAATTCGGGCGTGCTCCATGGCACGCAAGCGGCGGCATCGTCCGGGCACTGGATTGCGTAGAACACCCCGTAATGCACCCGGTAAAGCCATGAGGCGAGGCAGAGAACGATCAAGCGCACCGCCCAGCGGCGATGGCGTGTGTACCCACCCGCCATGGCAAGGCGCGGGGCCTGCACTGCTGCCACCAGCATCAGCACACCGTAAAGCGTGAAGCCCGCCGACATCTGCGGCCCGCCAATTGTCCCTTCCAGCGCGATATATGTCAGTCCTCCCACGGCCGTCAGCGCGGCCACGCCAGCCACGAGGCGGCCGGATAGACGATGCACCAATGGCCAGCGACGCCGCACCGGACCGGCCCATTGCAGAAGGGCCAACAGAGAGATGATGCCGCCAAAGATCATGTGAAGATAAAGGCCCAGCGGGCCTAGGCCACCATTGCCCGCGAAGCGGCCTTGTGCCTCTGCATCACCCGACACGGCGCCCAGCCCCCGCGTCACCGCATGGGCTGCAAACCACCAGACTGCAAAAGCAAGAAAGGCCAGCCCGAAAAGGGCCAGCCCATCGCGCAAAGCCGTTCGGCCCACGTCATTTCTCCGGGATCAGGCCCCGCGGGCTGAAGCGCAGCACCAGAAGCAGGATCAGACCCATGGTCAGCAGGCGCATATGCGCGGCGCTGTCCAGAAGGTGTTCCTTCAGCCAGCTGCCATCGGCCATGCCGGCGGTGATCGTCTCCATCAGGAAGAGGCCAATCGGTTCGACCTGCACCCAAAGGAACCAGATCAGGAAACCGCCCAGAACGGCGCCGAAATTGTTGCCCGACCCGCCCACGATCACCATCACCCAGACAAGGAAGGTAAAGCGCAGCGGCTGGTAGGTGCCGGGTGTCAGTTGCCCGTCAAGCGTGGTCATCATCGCACCGGCCAAACCACAGATGGCCGAGCCCAGGATGAAGACCTGCAAATGCCGCGCGGTGACGTCTTTGCCCATCGCCTCGGCCGCCACCTCGTTGTCACGAATGGCTCGCATCATGCGGCCCCAGGGGCTTTTCAGCGCCATCTGCACCATGACCAGAAGGATCACCAGAACGGCGGTGAACAGAAGCGAATAGCCCAGCTTCACGTAAAGCGAAGACGCCGTGACCGGGTCGATCCCCAGATTGGTCGCACTTTCCACAAAGCCCGGATCGTTCTGCAGGTCCACCTCATACGGCACGGGCCGCGGCAGGCCGATCACGTTTTTCACGCCACGCGCCAGCCAGTCTTCGTTTTTCAGGATGGCTATGATGATCTCGGCAATGCCCAGCGTGGCAATGGCCAGGTAATCCGACCGCAGACCAAGGGCCGTCTTGCCGATCACCCAGGCAGCCCCTGCCGCCAGCAACCCGCCCACGGGCCAGGCCACCAGAATGGGCAGGTTCAGACCGCCGATATTGCCCGCCTGCGCGGGGTTGATCGCCTCGACCGCGGCAACAGAGGGATCAAAGATCGACCGATAGAGGAAAAACCCGCCGATCAGCAGCGCGAGGATCACCACGGTGCGCAACCGCCCAGCCGGCATCTTGGAATAGACCAGCACGGTTGCCGTGATCGTCGCCGCCCCCATCACCAGCGCGGTGAGAATGCCGACGCCACCGGCCTGCCAGGCCTCGCCCACCGGCGCGGTCGAGACCAGAACAGCCGCCAGACCGCCCAAGGCCACAAAGCCCATCACACCCACGTTAAACAGGCCCGCAAAGCCCCATTGCAGGTTCACCCCCAGCGCCATGATGGCCGAGATCAGGCCCATATTCACGATCAGCAGCGCCGAGTTCCAGCTTTGCGAAAATCCTGTGATCAGGATCAGCACGCCGACAATTGCAAAAAGCCCGGTGTTCTTGAGTGTCTCGTTCATACCGCTTTCCCCTTGAAGAGGCCCGTGGGTTTAAAGAGCAGCACAATCAGCAGGATCACAAAGCTGACCGCGAATTTGTAGTCGGTCGACAGAAGCTGCACCAGCCCCTCCGGCTCCCATGCGGGGATGAGGTAACCGGCGACCTTCTTCCAGGCATAGGTGATCATCACCTCGGAAAAGGCGATGACGAATCCGCCTGCGATGGCACCCACCGGGTTGCCCAGACCGCCCACGATGGCAGCCGCAAAGATCGGCAGCAGCAGCTGGAAATAGGTGAAGGGTTTGAAGCTCTTGTCGAGGCCGTAAAGCACGCCCGCAATCGTCGCCAGCCCCGCCACCAGCATCCAGGTATACATCACCACCCGTTCGGGGTTGATGCCCGACAAAAGCGCCAGATCCTCGTTATCGGAATAGGCGCGCATGGATTTGCCGGTGCGCGTCTTGTTCAGGAACCAGAAAAGCGCCGCCACCACGACCACCGCGGTGACAATCGTGATCCCTTGCGAGGTGCGGAAGGCCAGCCCCTCGCTCAGCCCCGTCATCTCGCGGAAGGTGCGGGCCGAGATGATGAACCGTTCCCCATCGGCAAAGCGCTGGTCATCCGGCCCGATCACGAAGCGCACCAGACCGTTCATGATGAACATCACACCCATGGACACGATCACAAGGATCACAGGCTTGGCCTTTTGCACCCGGTAGAATTTGTAAACCACGCGATCGGTAAACAGGAGCAGCGCCATACAGCCCAGAATCCCGAAGGGCAGGGCCAGAAGCGCCGTAGGCAATGGCCCCAGACTGATCCCCACCGACTGCATCCACCAGGTGATCAGGATCGTCACCATCGCGCCAAAGGCCATGGTGTCGCCATGGGCGAAGTTCGAAAATCGCAGGATCCCATAGATCAGCGTGACCCCAAGCGCGCCAAGCGCCAACTGGCTGCCATAGGCGATGGCCGGGATCAGAACGAAGTTGGAAAGCGCCACAAAGGCATTGAGAAAATCCATTACTGACCCACCGTGCAAGTACCAATAAATTGGCTATTGCTAATATTTTCACCGATGATTGTGTGCCGACTGTGAACCGAAGAACCATCGTCTGCGATAGTTGTCGTTTGTACTGCACCGGATGCCAAGGCTTCCAAAAAAGTCACAGAATTTGCTCCTTCATAAGCTTGTACAGTAGCCAAGCCATTGTTTCCGATCAGCACTGCTCGCTTGGTCGTTGAGTCGATTACAAATTCAAGAGTAAAGTCAGCTGATCCACAGTCTCCAAACTTGCTACAGGCGAAATGGTACAAGCATTGAAAACGTATTGAACCGGCCGCAGCTGTATCCGCTTGCATGGTCATCAATAGAGCAAGAACTGCCAAGCTTTGGTTCATCGGTCACCCCCCCAAGAAACTCTTGCGGACTTCCGGATCGGCCAGAAGTTCCTTGCCCGTGCCGGTATAGGCATTGCGCCCCTGCACCAGCACGTACCCCTTGTCGGCGATCTCCAAAGCCTGACGGGCGTTCTGTTCCACCATCAGGATCGGAATACCGGTGCGCGCCACCTCGATGATGCGGTCAAAGAGCTCATCCATCACGATGGGCGACACGCCCGCGGTGGGCTCGTCCAGCATCAACACCTTTGGCTGGGTCATCAGCGCGCGGCCCACGGCCACCTGTTGACGTTGGCCGCCCGACAGCTCTCCAGCCGCCTGATGGCGCTTTTCCTTCAGGATCGGGAACAGGTCATAAACCTGCGCCATGGTCCCTGAGATGTCGTCCTTGCGGATGAAGGCCCCCATCTCAAGGTTCTCTTCCACCGTCATCGACGTGAAGATGTTCGAGGTTTGCGGCACAAAGCCCATCCCCTTGACCACCCGCGCCTGGGGCGAAAGGTCGGTGATATCCTCCCCATCCAGCCGGACCGAGCCCTGGCGCACATCCAGCATCCCGAAGATCGCCTTCATCGCGGTGGATTTGCCCGCGCCATTGGGGCCCACGATCACGGCAATCTCGCCGGGATTCACCGCCACGGTGCAGTCATGCAGGATATCCGGCCCCTTGCCATAGCCGCCGGTCATCGTATCGCCGATCAGAAAGGCCTCGGATGTGTTCATGCCCTTTTTCGTTCCGGGTGAGGGCGTCATCGTCCCTGCGCCCTTGGGATTGGTGATCGTGCGATCCTTGTTGCCCCGATCGTTGTGATACGGGTTGTCGTCTTGCGGGGTGTCGCTCATCTCCGCTCCCCTGCTTCTTTCTGGTTGGAAATACCCCGGGGGTGTGGGGGCAGCGCCCCCACCTCGGTCGGACGGGTGCCGCCTGTACGAAACATCCTCATGCGCCCACCTTGTCCTTGTTCTTAAGGCCGGTGCCCAGATAGGCCTCGATCACCTGTTCATTGGCCTTGATCTCGTCCAGCGTGCCTTCGGCCAGCACTTTGCCTTCGGCCATACAGATGACCGGGTCGCAGATCTTGCCGATGAAATCCATGTCATGTTCGATCACGACGAACGTATAACCGCGCTCGCGGTTCAGCTGCAGGATCGCGTCGCCAATGGTGTTCAGAAGCGTGCGGTTCACCCCCGCGCCGACCTCGTCCAGAAACACGATCTTTGCATCTACCATCATGGTCCGGCCCAGCTCCAGCAGCTTCTTCTGCCCGCCCGAGACCTGACCCGCCTTGTGATCGGCCAGATGTTCGATGGTCAGAAACTCCAGCACCTCATCGGCCTTGGCGCGCAGCGCGCGTTCCTCATCGGCGATGCGCTTGCGCCCGAACCATGTGTTCCACAGTGTCTCGCCCGATTGCGCGCCCGGCACCATCATCAGGTTTTCCCGGCAGGTCATGGATGAAAACTCATGCGCGATCTGGAAGGTGCGCAGAAGGCCCTTGTGAAACAGCTCATGCGGCGTAAGGCCGGTGATATCCTCGCCCAGCATCGTGACACGGCCCGAGGTCGGTTTCAGAACCCCCGCGATCACGTTGAACAGCGTGGTTTTTCCCGCGCCATTGGGGCCGATCAGCCCGGTGATTGATTTCTCGGCAATCGACAGTGTGGCGCCATCCACGGCGTGAAAGCCGCCAAAATGCTTGTGGACGTCTTCAACGACGATCATCGCGTACCCCCAAAATCCACGATATCCCTATCTATGATAGAGAAACGGCCCGAACAGCAAGGTTCGGGCCGTCTTGTCTGACATATATCAGATTAACGGTACTTCGCCGTGGTGATTTCGCCACCTTCGATGACGATCTGGCGATAGTTGCCTGCGGATTCACCTGGGCCGATCAGTTCGACGGCAGTTGCGCCGACATAGTCAATGTCACCGCCGTCCTTCAGGATCTGCAGCGCCTTGGCCAGTTCACCGGGGAAGATCTGCTCGCCCGGCGCGTTGGCAACATCCATGACGTGCTCTTTGTAATCGCCCGGCTCCATCGAACCTGCGGCCTGCATGGCCAGCATGATCAGCGCCGCCGCGTCATAGCTTTCCGGCGTGAAGGGCGAGGTTGCGTCAAACGCGTCGCCCACCATCTCGGCGAACTTGGCCGCGCCGGGGCTGTCGGTGCCAGGGTGCTGACCGGTGGAGCCTTCGATTTCGTCGCCGAAATTGTCCTGCAGCGCCTGGCCGATCATGCCATCGGGGAAGTGGAAGGTTTCGAACGCACCGGCATCCAGCGCCGCGCGGACAATGCCCGAACCGCCCTGATCGACGTAACCGGCAACCACCAGACGCTCACCGCCAGCCGCAGCCAGCGCGCCGACTTCAGCCGAATAGTCGGCCTTACCGTCTTCGTGGGCGGCGTTGATGGTCACGGTGCCACCAGCGGCCTCGAACGCGGCCTGGAAGCTGTCGGCCAGACCCTTGCCGTAGTCGTTGTTGGTATAGGTGACGGCGACTTCCTTGATGCCTTCTTCCATCAGCACTTCGGTCATCACGACGCCCTGACGCGCATCCGACGGGGCGGTGCGGAAGAACAGGCCGTTGTCTTCGTTATTGGCGTGGCTCAGGCCCGGGCTTGTGGCCGAGGGCGAGATCATCACGATGCCGTTGGGCACAGCGACGTTCTGCAGGATCGCGCCGGTCACACCCGAGCAATCCGCGCCCATGATGCCCTTGACGCCATCCGAGGTGATCAGACGTTCGGCCGCGGCAGTGGCCGCACCGGCATCCACGCAGGTGGAATCCGCGCGCACCGGCGTCACGGTGGCCGCATCCAGCAGCAGACCGCTTTCGGTAACTTCTTTCATGGCCAGTTCGGCGCCATCGGCCATCGAAGGCGTCAGCGATTCAATCGGGCCGGTAAAGCCAAGGATGATGCCGATTTTGACTTCCTTGGCATGGCCACCCGCAAATGCGGTGCTGGCCATCAATGCAGTGGCCGCAGTGGCCGTCAGCAGCTTTTTCATAAGGTACTCCCTAGTTGGAACGTATTCGTTCGCCGGACAACCTATCAAAATCGTCAGGAAAGAAAAGAGTTCACGCTAGGTAAACTCCTGCCGGCAACTCGGCTTTACGGTCGAAAAATCCGGCGGATAGCTTATCTGAAAGCAAGTGTTGTGATGGAGGGTCTGATGCGTGTGCTTGTGATGCTTTCGGTGGTAATCTGGCTGGTTCCGTTGGGTCTGGCGGCGCAGGTGCTGGCAACCGGCTCCGGCGATCTGAGGATCGAGCGGATGGTGGGCGGGCTGGACACGCCCTGGGCGATCGGCATTCTGCCGGACGAAAGCTTTCTGGTCACCGAACGCGAGGGGCGGCTGCTTTATGTGGCGCAAGGGCAGGTGAGCGAGGTCTCGGGCACACCGCGTGTGGCGGCGCGCGGGCAGGGCGGGCTTCTGGATGTCACCATCGCCCGCGATTTTGCCCGGACGCGCGAGATCTTTCTGACCTATGCCAAGCCGCAGCGCGGTGGCGCCGGGACAGCGCTTGCCATCGCGCGGCTCAGCGAGGATGGCGCGCGGCTGGAAAACCTGCGCGAGCTCTTCGCCGCGGCACCCGGTTTTTCCGGCGGGCGGCATTTCGGTTCCCGCGTGGTTGAGGGGGCCGATGGCACGCTCTTTGTCACCATCGGTGACCGGGGGGAGCGGCCCTCGGCTCAGGACCGCTCGAACCACAACGGCACCATCGTGCGCGTCAATCGCGACGGATCGGTGCCGCGCGACAATCCCTTTGTGGGCCAGTCCGGTATCCGGCCCGAGATCTGGTCATACGGCCACCGCAACCCGCAGGGCGCGGGGCTGGATCTGAATGGCAGGCTCTGGACCGCCGAACATGGCGCGCGCGGCGGGGATGAGGTGAACCTGATCCGCAAGGGGGCCAATTTCGGCTGGCCGGTGATTTCCTACGGCGTGCACTACAGCGGCGGCCAGATCGGCGAGGGCACCGCGAAAGACGGGATGGAGCAACCGCAATTCTATTGGGATCCGTCGATGGCGCCATCGGGTCTGCTGGTCTATTCCGGCAAGCTCTGGCCGCGATGGGCGGGCCATATCTTCGTGGGCAGCCTGAAACTCAACTATATCGCGGTGCTGGACGGGCGGCCGCTGCGCGAGATCCATCAGATCGAGGGGCCCGAGACAGGCCGCGTGCGCGATATTGTCGAAGCCCCGGATGGCGCGATCTGGTTTTTGTCTGTGGGTGACGGGGCGGTGTACCGGATGACACCGGGGTAAAAGCGGTTTCGAAACCGCTTATACCCGGCCCGAACGGAGGGCCGGAAACGACATAGGGTCGTAACTGGGACGGACAGGGCAGGCAAAACCGACTTGAGTCGGCGCAGTAAAGTAAAGCGCCTGCAATGCACGAAAGACGGATCCCCGAATGGCTGCGCCACGCCCCCGCACCCAGCGTGCGGGGCTTTGCCGTGCTGGCGGGGATCGAGGCGATAGCCCGCGGCATCCTGATTTCGGTCTTCCCGCTTCTGATGTACCACGTGCTGCAGGATGCCCGCGTCGTCTCCGAGGTTTACTTTGCAGTGGGCCTCGCCTCGCTCCTGATCGGTCTTCTGGTGCCTTTTGTCATCCGCTTCGTGCCGCGCCACTGGGTCTATGGGGTGGGGGCGTCGATGTTTGTCGCAGGGGCGCTTTTCAGCACCCTGGCCACGCCCGCCGCCGTGATCGCGGGGCTGTCGCTGATCACCTTCGCTGTGGTCACCACATTCGTCTGTTTCAACGCCTATGTGCTGGATTACGTGGCCAAGCTGGAGCTGGGCCGGTTCGAGACATCGCGGCTCTTCTACTCGGCGCTTGGCTGGACGGTGGGGCCGCTTCTGGGGGTTTATCTTTATGGCTGGTGGGCGCCCGCGCCGTTTCTGGTGGCGGCCGCGGCGGCCTTTGCCATGCTGGTGGTCTTTGCGGCGATGCGGCTGGGCAATGGCCGCCTGATCACCAAACGCCGCGCGCCGCCAGCGAACCCGTTCGGGTATTTCCCGCGCTTTTTCGCGCAGCCCCGGCTGATCACCGGCTGGCTATTCGCGGTGATCCGGTCCTGTGGCTGGTGGGTCTATGTGGTGTACCTGCCGATCTATGCGGTTGAATCCGGTCTGGGCGATCAGGTGGGCGGGATCGCCCTTTCGCTGACCAATGGCGCGCTGTTTCTGGCCCCTGTGATGCTGCGCTTTGTGCAGAAAAGCTCGGTCCGCACGGCGGTGCGGGCGGGGTTTTTCATGGCAGGTCTGTTTTTCCTGCTGGCGGGGCTGTTGAATGGCTGGCCCGTGCTGGCGGTGCTGAGCCTGATGGCCGGGTCGCTGTTCCTGATCCTGCTGGATGTCTGCGGCGGGCTGCCGTTTCTGCTGGCGGTCAAGCCCTCGGAACGGACCGAGATGTCAGCGGTCTATTCCAGTTTCCGCGATGTGTCGGGCATTCTGACGCCCGGGGGCGCGTGGGTGGTGCTGGTCTTCTGGCCCGTGGCGGGGGTTTTCGTGGCAGGCAGCGTGCCGCTGTTTCTGGCCTGGGCGCTGGGGCGCAGGCTGCATCCCCGGCTGGGTCAGGCGCGCGTGGCGATCGAACGGAGTGGGCCGGATCCCTTCGCGGGGCCAGAGGGACCACAGGTTCAACCCTGAGCGCAACCAAGCGTTTTCGAAAACGCTTGGGCAAGCCGCTTCGAAGCGGCTTACCCCGCGAGTTCCCGGGCCAGTGCACAGAACCTTTCCAGAGGCACCTGTTCGGCGCGGTCCGTGGGCGCGATGCCGGCTGCGTTCAGACGGTCTTCAATGTCAGGCGCCAGTCCCTTCAGTGCGGCCCGCAGCATCTTGCGGCGCTGGTTGAAGGCGGCGGCCACGACGCGCGACAGAACGCCGGGATCAGCCGGGTATCGCGGCTCGGGCAGGGCCGTCAGATGCACCACCGCGCTGGAGACCTTGGGCGGCGGCGTGAAGGCCCCGGGCGGCAGGGACATGACAATCCGCGCCTCGGCCCGCCATTGGGCCAGCACGGCCAGCCTGCCATAGGCCTTCGATCCGGGCTGGGCTACGATGCGGTCTGCCACTTCGCGCTGGAACATCAGCGTCAGGCTTTGCCAGAAGGGCGGCCAGTCGGGCGGGTTCAGCCAGCGCACCAGAAGTTCGGTGCCCACATTGTAAGGCAGGTTCGCCACCACCCGGATGGGCGGGGTCAGATGGGCCAGCGGATCGACCTCCAGCGCGTCGCCCTCGATCACCTGCAGGCGGCCGGGATAGGCGGCGGCGATCTCCTCCAGCGCGGGGATGCAACGGCTGTCCTTCTCGATGGCCAGCACCTTGCGCGCCCCGGACGCCAGCAAGCCCCGTGTCAGCCCGCCGGGGCCGGGGCCGATCTCCAGCACATCGGCCCGGGTGAGATCGCCCGCCTGCCGCGCGATCTTGGCCGTCAGGTTCAGATCCAGCAGGAAGTTCTGACCCAGCGATTTGCGCGCATTCAGCCCATGGGTCGCGATGACATCGCGCAGGGGCGGCAAGTTGTCGATCCCGCTCATCGCGTCTGCGCCATGTTGTGGGCCAGCCGCAGGGCTTCGATCAGGCTGGTGGGATTGGCGATGCCCTGGCCCGCGATATCAAATGCCGTGCCATGATCGGGGGAGGTGCGGATGAACGGCAGGCCCAGCGTCACATTCACGCCGCGGTCGAAATCCAGCGTCTTGATCGGGATCAGAGCCTGATCGTGATACATGGCGATGGCCACGTCATAGGTGGCGCGCGCGGCTGCATGAAACATCGTGTCGGCGGGCAGGGGGCCCTTGATGCTGCGATCCTCCTGCGGCAGTTCATTGAGAAGACGCGCGATCCACGTGGTTTCCTCATGCCCCAGCTTGCCGCCTTCGCCCGCATGGGGGTTCAGCCCCGCCACGGCGATGCGCGGATGGGGGATGCCGAAGAACTGCTGCAGCGCGCGCGTGGTGATATCGATGGTGGCGCGCAGCACATCCGGGGTCAGGGCATGCGGCACCTCGGCCAGCGGGATGTGGATCGTGGCGGGCACCACGCGCAGTTGCGGGCCCGCCAGCATCATCACAACGTGATCGACGCCGGCAAGGGCCGCCAGAAACTCCGTATGGCCGGGATAGGCAAAGCCCGCCCCGTCGATCAGCACCTGTTTCGAGATCGGCGCCGTGGTCAGGGCCGAGGCCTGACCTGTCTGCACCAGCGCCACGGCATGTTTCAGAACGTCGATCACACCCTGGGCATTTTCCATGTCCGGAACGCCCGGTTGCGCCGGACGGGCAAAGCGATGGGCCAGAACCGGAAAGGCGCGGGGCATCACGTCGACCGCATCCGCGGGGCTGTCGATTTCCTCGAACAGGGTCCCGTCCGGCAGGTGGCGCGGATCGCCCAGCCAGACAAACGGCACCTCACCGCCCAGCGCCTGCCAGGCTTTCACCGCAATTTCCGGGCCGATCCCCGCCGGATCGCCACAGCTGAGCGCGATGGGCGCCGGATTCATCTTTCGATGATCAGGGCGTCGGCGCGCAGCTGATCAAGATAGGAGGTCGCAAAGGCATTCAGCCGCTGCTGCAACAACGCGTTGGCCACCTGTTCGCGGGTGGCTTCCTCGTTCAGTTCGGCGGTACGGCCGCAGAGCATCAGGAAAACCAGCGTTTGCCCGTCCGCACGGGTCAGGGCATAGGACACCTCGTTTTCATCCAGCTTGGCCAGTTCCAGCGCCACATCCTGCGGGATTTCCGAGGGCGCGCGGCTGCCGCGCTCCAGAACCTCTTCGGGCTGGCCCTTGGCCACACCGTAAAGGTCATCGCAGGTGTCGACCCGCGCGGCGATGTCGGCCGCTTCGCGCAGGCCGGCTTCGCTGCGACCGCCGGGGATGTAATAGGCCGCGTATTCAATCGCCGAATAGCTGGGGGCAGAGGTGGGCAGTTCCTCGATATCGCGCAGCTGGAACAGCGCGATGGCATTGGGCAGGTTGATCGGATCGGTCACCTCACCGGGCGACAGCGCCAGGATCTGCGGGCGCAGCTGCGGCGGCAGGTTGGAAATGGGCATCCAGTTCATCCGCCCGCCATTGGGCGCGGTCTGCGTCGCGGAATAGCGCCGCGCCTCTGCCGAAAAGGCCGCCGTCGTGTCCAGTTGCGAGATCCGGTCGGCCAGCGCGCGCACCTCGTCCAGGGTTTCCGGGGTGATGGGGATGATCACTTCGGACAGAAGCACGCGCACGCCGCCCGCGCCGCCATCATCGGCCAGCGCACGGTCGATTTCATCGTCCGTCGGGCGGGCCTGGCTCAGGAACCGGGCGCGGATCAGCTGGCCCCAGCCCACACCGTTTTCCACAAAAGTGCGGAAGGTCTGGGGTTCGACACCGCCTTGCTGCAGGGCGCGGATAAATTCCTCGGAGGACAGCTGCGCGCGCGAGGCGAATTGCGTCATGCCGGCTTCGATCTCTTCCTCGGTCGGTTCGATCCCTGCGGCGCGATAGGCGTTTTCCTGCAGATGTTCGTTGATCAGCACCTCGCGCACGCCGTCTTCGGTGGCGCCTGGGGCGCCCAGAAGCTGCAGGAAGGCCAGCCGCTGCTCCAATTCGTAATAGGTGATGGCGTTTTCATTCACCGTGATGGCGGGTGAAAACAGGCTTTGCGCCCAGGCGCCCGGCATGCCCAGGGTCAGGGTTGCCGCCATTACTGCCGTTGCCGCTTGTCGCGCGGATTTTCGGGTCAGACTGCTCAAGAATTGCATGATCGCACGTAACTTTCTGTTCCATTTGATGCGCTGAAGCCGCGTAGGGCGATGGTAAAGCCGAAATCGGTCGTCGGCTCAACACTTGTTGACGAAGTAAAGCGTCTGTTCAGCGAAAGGTCCACTTCAACGCATTCGTTTTTATAGGTCAGGCTCAAACCTGCCGTGGCGGGTCGGGTGTCGGCCAGATCATATCGCCAACTGGCCGAGGCGGTCCAGTAAGCGTTCACCTTGTAGGCCCCGTCCAGATAGACTTCGGAAATATCCTGCGCGCGCCCTTCGGCGGCATCGGCCTTCAGCCAGAGGTAGCTGCCGCCAAGGGCAAAGTCGTCATCGCTCCACATGCCGCGAAACTCGGCCTTGGACAGATCCAGGCTGTCGTCAAAGATGGTGCGCGCCGTCAGATCCAGCCCCGCGGTGGATTTGATCTGACCGGCCAGCAGGACATCCGAGATATCGCCCGACAGGCCTGATGTGGCCGAAAAGCCCGGCTGGGCCTGATCGCGGATGATCTGGCCCAGCGTCAGGTTCGCCTGCCAGTCCTGGCCATAGCGGGCATAGTTCACGCCATATGCGATCCGCGGGCCGTCTTCGCGCACATCCGGGGCGGGAAAGCGCGACAAGGCCAGCAGGTTGCCCTGATCAAATTCGACAAAGCGGCTTTCCTCATTAGGGATCGCGTCGCCCGTCACATTGCTCCAGCCCACTTGCACGATGGGCTCCAGGAAATGCGAGGCGCCGCCGAACTGCCGGGTCATTGGCAGGCGGAGTGTGACTGCGCCATGGGGGGTAAACCGGCTGAGCGTGTCGGGGAAGGCCGTGTCTTGGCGAATGTCATAAAGATCGGCGGTAAAGCCCATTTGCACATCCGCCCGCAGGCCCGAGGCAAAAACCCAGTCGCGCAGCCAGGTGGCCTCGGCCGTCAGGCGGCTGACATCGCGGCCCACCGCATCCAGGCTCGATCCCCGGCGATGGGCATGGGCGAAGGTGCTCAGCCGCAGCTCACCGCCCATGCGGTCGGGGAAGAACCGGCGCATATAGGTGCCGTCGAACACGACCGTGGGGATCAGGCTTTCGTCCTCACCATCGCGCAGGGACTGGTAATGGATGATCGCCGCGCGGGTGAAGCTGTTGCGCCTTGTGCGGGTCAGGGCCACTTCGCTGTCCAGCCGGTCCTTATCGTCCAGGCCATAGTCGATCAGATAGGCGTTGTCGCTGGCCCATTCGATATCGAAGGTCAGCTCATAGCCGCGGCTGAGCGCAAAGCCGCCCGCGCCAAACAGGTACCCGCGCATCTGGCCGGGGATCAGATCGTCGCGGGTATAGGCGCCTTCAAAGGCGATGCGGCCACGGGTAAAGGCCTGGCGATACCGGAAATCCAGCGTGCGCGTGCGTGATGACAGGTAGGGCGCCAGCGTCAGGTCGGCGTGATCGCCCAGCCGGATGAAATAGGGGATCTTGACCCCGGTGCTGAGCTGCGAGGTGGTGCGCAGCGACGGGATCAGGAACCCGGTGGCCCTGTCCAGCGTCGGGTCCGGCAGGCGCAGGCGCGGCAGATAGAAGATGGGCACATCCAGCACCCGGAATTGCGCGTCATCGAAGTAAAGCTGCTTTTCCTGCTGGTCATGCACCACCCGCCGCGCCCGGATCTGCCAGAGCGGCGCGCGTCCGTCGGCGCAGACATGGCAGGAGGTGACGGCGGTCTTGTAAAGCTGCGAATACCGCCCGTTCGTGCGCTTCAGCTCAAGCGAGGCCAGTTGCAATTGCTGGTTCAGCACCATCCGCGCGCCGCGCATCAGCCCGTTTTGCATGTCGCGGTCCAGCTGCGCCTGATCGGCCAGGATCACCACATCGGGCCCGTCAGTCAGGCGGATCCGGCCTTCGATCTCAAGCGTGGCGGTCTCGCGGTCATAGGTGATGCGCCGGGCGGTGATCTTCTGCTGACCCTGATAGGCTTCGACATTGCCCTCGGCGATCAGGCGGCCATCGGGTGTGACCGACACGCGGTCGGCGATCAGGACGGCGGGTTCGGGCTCGGTGGTCTCATCGGCGGGTTGCGCCTGCACGGCCATTGGGGCCAGCCCCAGAAGGGCTGCAAGAAGCGCAGACCACAGCGCGTGCCGCATCAGCCATCCTCCGTATGCAGAAGAAGGCCTATGGCCAGCAACAGGGCCGCCATCGGCGGTGCCCAGCTGGCCAGAAGGATGGGCAGCTGCCCATTCTCGCCCAGCACCTGTGCGAAGTTCCGAATGAAGTGCAAACCGAAACCCAGTAAAACAGCCACAAGCACCGCAATCCCGGTGCCCCCTGACCTCGTATGGCGCATGGTGAAGGCCGCCGCAACCAATACCATCGCCATCAGGAACAAAGGCCGCGCCAGTTCCGAATGCAGCCAGACCTGATGGCGCTTGGTGGAAAAGCCCGCCTGTTCCAGCTGCGCGATGGTGCCGGTCAGATCCCAGATCGAAATGCCGTGCGGGTTCGACAGGGTTTCGCGGATCCGCTCCTGTGTCAGGGTCGAGGGAAGCTGCAGCGTGGCGTGTTCCGCAGCAGTTGCCTCGGGGTTGAGGCCCGCGCGCAAGGTCCAGACCTTCGCCGCGCGCATCGACCAGGCCCCGTCGATCAGCCGGGCCGATCCGGCCTCGATCCGCCGCACGGGGCCGCCCTCGCGGTCATAGGCCAGGAACGTGACGTTATAGAGGATCCCGCCCTCGGCACTGTAGCGTTCGGCATGGATCACCGTCTGGCCGCGCGAACTGCCCTGGCGCAGCCACAACCCTTCTTCCGAGATCGACAGCGCCGAGGTATCGCCGGTGCGGTACAACTCGCTCAGCCGTTCGGACTGGGCCGACGTGGCCGCGACAATCGGGTTCAGCATTGTCACCGCGATAATGCCGATCACCAGGGCAACGGCAATCGGCGCAAGAAGCGCCCTGAGCCCTGATCGCCCGGCGGCGCGGGTCACCACCAGTTCGCTTGAGCGGGCCAGCGACACGAACAAGGCCACGGTGGCCAGGATCATGATCAGCGGCAGGATCTCGGAAATGGCCGTGGGTGCGTTCAGCAGGACAATCTGCATCATCTGCGCGAAGCTGACATCCAGCCCTTCGAAATCGCGCACCTGTTCGATCAGATCGACCAGCATCAGGATGGTCAGGAAGGCCGCCATCACGCTGAAGAAGCTGAACAGGAACCGCCGCGCGAAATACAGATGCAGGATCATGGCGTCACCTCGGCCCGTCGCCTGACGACAGGATGGGCCGCCAGCCACAGGAACACCGCCGCTATGACCATGCCAAGCAGTGCGGGCAGATAGATCAGCGGCCATTTACGCGCATCGGCAAGTACCGGTTCCGATACGATCCCCCGCAGCATCTCAAGCACGATCAGCACGAACACCGCCATAAGGATCTGCCGCCACACGCCAAACCGCGAAAAGGCGCCGATCTGCAGCGCCGAAAACCCGATCAGCGCCACGGCGACGCAAATCAGGGCGCGCGCAAAGCGCAGATGCAGCTCTTCGGCCAAGTCGCCGGGCCGGAAGCCTTCGCGCGACGCCAGACCGTCTGCGTCGGTCAGCAGTTCCCATGAGCCCAGTTCGCGGATCCCTCGCCCCGGTGTGGCCGCACTGCGCATCAGCGCCGAAATGTCATAGGAGAAATCGCGGAAATTCGTCGTCGACAGGGTTTGCGTCTCGGTGATCAGTCGCTGCGCCAGACCATCGACCATGATCAGCCGGGCATTGTCCTCGTCGCGCACCAGAAAGGCGCGCAGGGCGGTATAGGTCAGCGTCTCGTCCGGGTTGCGGCGGTCGGACAGGAATACGTCGTTGAGCGCACCGTCCTCGTCGATCGACCGGATATAGAAGGTCACGCCGGGCGAGGGGTGCAGGAATGTGCCTTCGTTCAACAGCCGCGCCGAGGCGTTCTGCGACACTTCCAGTTCGCGCAGTTTCAGCTGCGCCGTTGCCGCCGGCAGCAGCAGGTGGCTGAGAATGGTCATCATCACACCGACGGTCAGGCCGAACACCAGCACGGGCCGCGCCATGCGCCAGGGGCTGCAGCCGGTCGATTGCATCACCGTCAGTTCGCTTTCGCTGTTCAGCCGGTTGGTGATGTAAACGCTGGCCGCAAAAACCGCGATGGGCAGAACGATGCGAATAAGGTTCGGCAGGCTCAGCGCGCTGAATTCCAGAAACACCATCGCCGACTGCCCGTCGGCGATCAGCCGGTCGAACAGGGTGACCGCGCGGTTGATCCAGAAAACACCGACAAGAATCAGGGAAAACAGGCCAAAGAGCAGCAGAAGCTGCGACAGAACATATCTGTCGTATCTCGACACGGTGAGCATCCCCCCGGAAGCTTGCCTGTAATTACGCCAAAGACTACTGCAACTGTCGCCCGGTTGGAACCGCTATTCACCCATGCTCTGGTCAAGGCGTGGACAAGGGGCTAGGTCTTTGGCCAAGCACCAACAGGAGTGAGACGGAATGAGCCAACCCACCAAGATCACATTCGCAGCGCTGGACCTTGCAACCATGGCCGAAGCGGAAGGCCGCGTGGCGGTCTGCGTGACACCCGATGGCAAGCTGGATCAGGCCGCGCGCCGGGCCAACCGGCTGACCAAGGGTGCCGTGGCGCGGCTGGTGGAAAGCAAGGGGTTCGAAAAGGCGAAATCCGGTGAGGTGAAGACCCTGGCCTGGCCCGCCGGCATGGCGGCCGAGGCGCTGGATGTGCTGGTCCTGCCCAACCGTCCCACGGCGAACGAGGCGCGCAAGGCCGGTGCGGCCCTGGGCAAGCTGAAAGGCAAATCGGCGCTGACGGTCTTTGCCGGAAGCCGCCCCCGCGCGGAAGAGATCGCCATGGGCATCGCCCTGCGCGATTACACGTTCGAGACGCATAAAACCGCTGACGAGAATGGCAAGGACGCCGGTCCCGTCACTATCCTCTCCACCCGTCACGAGGACGTCAAGGCCGCCGCGGCCCCGCTGCTGGCCGTGGCCGAAGGCGTCGCCATGACCCGCGATCTGGTCAATGAACCGGCCAATGTGCTGACCACCACCAGCTTTGCCGAGCGCCTGTCAGAGATGTCGAAGCTGGGCCTTGAGGTCGAAGTTCTCGAGGAAAAAGACCTGAAAAAACTGGGCATGCACATGCTGCTGAGCGTGGGGCAGGGATCGGACAGCCCGTCGAAGGTTGTGGTGATGCAGTGGAAAGGCGGCGCGAAGGGCGACGCTCCGCTGGCGCTGGTGGGCAAGGGCGTGGTCTTTGACACCGGGGGCATTTCGCTGAAACCGGCGGGCGGCATGGAAGACATGACCATGGATATGGGCGGCGCGGGCGTTGTCGCGGGCACCATGCGCGCGCTGGCGCTGCGCAATGCCAAGGCCAATGTGGTGGGGCTTGTGGGACTGGTGGAAAACATGCCCTCGGGCAATGCCACGCGGCCGGGCGATGTGGTGACGTCCATGAAGGGCGACACCGTCGAAGTGATCAACACCGATGCCGAGGGCCGCCTGGTTCTGGGCGATGTGATGTGGTACGCGCAGGACCGCTTCAAGCCTGCGGGCATGATCGACCTGGCGACGCTGACAGGGGCCATCATCATCGGTCTGGGCCACGAAAACGCGGGCGTGTTTTCCAACAATGACGATCTGTGCGACGGTTTCCTGAAGGCCGCTAGGACCGAAGGTGAAGGCGCCTGGCGCATGCCTCTGGGCGAAGCCTATGACAAACAGCTGAAATCGCGCATCGCCGACATGAAGAACGTGGGCGGGCGGCCCGCAGGCTCGATCACCGCCGCGCAATTCCTGCAGCGCTTCGTCAAGGATGATTGCCCCTGGATCCATCTGGACATTGCCGGCGTCGCTTCGGTCAAGTCCGAGACGGATTTCGCCCCGGTGGGCGCCACGGGCTGGGGGGTCATGTCGCTCAGCCGCCTGGTGCAGGACCGGTTCGAAAAAGACTGACCTGATGGGCGCCGCGTTCTTCTATCACCTGACGCGCCAGCCGCTTGAGACGACCCTGCCCATGCTTCTGGGCAAGGCGCGGCAGGCGGGCTGGCGCGTGGCGGTGCGCGGGCGCGATGCGGGGCGGCTGGGCTGGCTGGACGAAAAGCTGTGGCTTGGCCCGGAGGAGGGGTTCCTGCCTCATGGTCTGGCCGGAGGGCCCCATGACGCGCTGCAGCCGATCCTTCTGACGCTGGACGCGGCCGCCAATGACCCCGCCTGCCTGATGAGCATCGACGGGGCCGAGGTCGCCGCCGATGAGGTGCAGCGGATGGAGCGGGTCTGCATCCTGTTTGACGGCAATGACGAGAGCGCCGTTCAAACCGCGCGCGGTCAGTGGAAAACGCTCACCAGCGCGGGCTGTTCGGCGCAATACTGGTCGGAAGAAAGCGGCCGGTGGGAAAAGAAGGCCGAGGCAGGGGGTGCGTGAAATCACACACCCTACATCATCAATGGGTCGGGTGCCGTAGGGTGCGTGATTTCACGCACCGCCCACCGGGTGCCATGCTTACCGCGACAACACCAGTGCGTTCTGCGTAATCTCGATCCGGTCCCAGCGCTGCAGGTAAGCCATACCCAAAAGCGAGGTGTCCAGATCGCCTTCGTTCACCCAGGCCGGCACGTTCTGATCCACGATCGGACCCAGCGCCATGCTGTCCAGCCGGATGGGCGCGGTGCGCACCTCTCCATTGGCGGTCAGCGCGCGGCCCAGATAGACCAGTTCCTCCATCGGCAGGCCGGCGCGGGCGGCATCCCTTTGGCTTAACACCACGCCCGAAGCCCCTGTATCCACGACAAATTCCACCGGAGCGCCATTGACTTCAAGCGTCAGGTGAAAATGCCCATCGGGGGATTTCGGCACCTCGACCCGACCCTGATCGGCAAAGACGGCCTGGCGCGGCAGGATCTGGTGGCGCACATCCTCCCACAGGCCGACGCCCGCGATCACGCCCAGAAACAACAGACCCCAGACCACCGCATATTGCAGCGTACGGTTCAGGCTCTGGCGGTTATGGGCCACGTACCAGAAGACAACCGCGCCCCCCAGTACGATCAGAAAGATCAATCTGCCGATGTCATACTCGCTCATTGGCGAACCCCCAGCGCATCCTGTGTCAGATATAGGGCCCGCGCGGCCCTTTCCCATGGCGTCCCGGCAATAATGCGCGCAACACGGAAACAGGGCGCGGTCCCCTGTCTTCTTCTCTGTCCAAATACGGCATCCGACGGCCACGCCTATCGCGGCGTCAACGGTTCAGCGGCTTTCGGCCTCTTCCAGCTTTTCCAAAGCGCTCATCCAGATCGCCTCGGCCCGGTCGAGCCCTTCCATCACCTCGGCATATTTCTTCTGCCAGGTGGCGATGGTGCCTGCGTCCCCCTCTTCATAAAGGGACGGGTCGGCCAGTTTCGTGGCCAGCTTGTCGCGCATCTCGTTCAGTTTCTCGATCCGCGCTTCGCCCTTGCGCACCTCGGCCTTCAGCGCCAGCAGGGCCTCGCGACCGGGACGTTTGGGTTTCGGGGCCTCGGCCTTGGCTTTGGAAGGGGCCTCGCGAGCCAGCAAAAGCTGGCGATAGCTTTCCAGGTCGCCGTCATAGGGCCGTGCGGTGCCGTCCTTGACCAGCCACAGCCGGTCCGCCACCAGTTCCAGCAGATGCATGTCGTGGCTGACAAGGATCACCGCGCCGGTATAGGCGGTCAGCGCCTCGACGAGCGCTTCGCGGCTTTCGATATCCAGATGGTTCGTCGGCTCGTCCAGGATCAGCAGATGCGGCGCGTCGATCGTGGCGATCAGCAGCGACAGCCGCGCTTTCTGCCCGCCCGACAGCTGACCCACCACCGTATCGGCCTGTTCGGCCATCAGGCCAAAACCTGCCAGCCGCGCGCGCAGCTTCGCGGGCGTTTCGCCCGGGCGCAGGCGGCGCAGGTGATCCAGAGGGGTTTCATCGACGAAAAGCTCATCCACCTGATGCTGCGCGAAATAACCCACGCGCAGCTTGGCGGCGGTGACAAGCTTGCCCATCTCCTTCTCAAGCCGCCCCGACAGCAGCTTCGACAGGGTCGATTTGCCTTCGCCATTCTTGCCCAGAAGCGCAATCCGGTCGTCCTGGTCGATGCGCAGGGACAGCTTCGACAGAACCGGCGGCCCGCCATAGCCCACCGCCACGCCTTCAGCGGCGATGATGGGCGGGCTCAGCTCTTCGGGTTCAGGAAAGGTGAAGGCGCGCAGGGCCGCTTCCTGCGGCGAGGTAATGGGCTCCATCCGCGCCAGCGCTTTCAGCCGCGATTGCGCCTGTTTGGCCTTGTCGGCCTTGTATCGGAACCGGTCCACATATGATTGCAGATGCGCCCGCCGCGCCTCCTGCTTTTTTGCCATCGCTTCGGCCTGGGCCAGCTTTTCGGCGCGCTGGCGGGCGAACTGGTCATAGGGCCCCTGATAGAAGGTAAGCTTGCGATCCTCCAGATGCAGGATCGATCCCACCGCGCGGTTCAAAAGCCCCCGGTCGTGGCTGATCACGATCACCGTATGGGGGTAGCGCGCCAGATAGGCCTCAAGCCAGAGCGCACCTTCCAGATCGAGATAGTTCGTGGGTTCATCCAGCAGCAGCAGATCGGGCTGTGCGAACAGCACCGCCGCCAGTGCCACGCGCATCCGCCAGCCGCCCGAGAAATCCGAGCAGGGGCGCGCATGGTCGGGATCGTCAAAGCCCAGTCCCTTGAGGATCGAGGCCGCGCGCGCCTCGGCCGACCAGGCGTCGATATCGGCAAGCCGGGTCTGGATCTCGGCGATGCGGGCGGGATCTTCGGTGGCCTCGGCCAGAAGCGCCGCGCGTTCGGTATCGGCCGCCAGAACCGTGTCGAGCAGGGAGACTTCGTTCGAGGGCACTTCCTGCGCCACGCCGCCGATGCGCGCGCCCTTGGGCAGGTGGATCGCGCCGCCTTCCAGCGCAAGCTCACCCCGGATCAGACGGAAAAGCGTGGTCTTGCCAGTGCCGTTGCGGCCCACAAGACCCACCTTGTGGCCAGCGGGGATCACGGCGCTGGCCCCGTCAAAAAGCCTGCGTCCGGCAATTGCATAGGTGATGTCGTCGATCCGTAACATGGCCGCGGGTGTGGCGTGGGCGCAGCGTACTGTCAATCGCGCAATGGGTCGGGCGGGGCCAAGGCTTTTCGAAAAGCCTTGGTCAGCACCCTTGGCGGGCCGGAAGGAAAAAAGGCCAGCATCCGCTTGGAATGCTGGCCCAGGTGTCAGGGAGGTTAAACAGCGCGAAGGTCCGCGTCAGTCACACCGGTATGTGCGATGTCAGTAGTACCGGTATGTTTGTCTTTCCATGGCGTGCCCGCTTTGCAGCACGTCCAGGATAAAGCGATAAACGCAGACGCGAACCGAGGGATGGGTGCGTGTGATGTCTATGGTGCTGGCCGTTTGCAAGGGATCGTCCTTGGATACTGTCGCCGTTCTTGGCTGTGTCTCTTTCCTAGCACGGTGATTCCCCCAAGGCTGTGAACTAGGTCACAGGCAGGAAAAATTTCGAAATTTTTCCTTTCGTCCCGGATTTGGTGGCACCGCGCAAGACCAGCCCCTTTCCTTGGCCCGCCACCCATGCTAGCCGGTCGCCAGCGAATCCCGGGTCCGGTTGCACAAGCAGCCTGGCCCTTATTTTCAAGGAGAGTTCACATGGCACTGGAACGCACGTTCTCGATCATCAAACCCGACGCAACCCGCCGCAACCTGACCGGCGCGATCAACGCGAAATTCGAAGAGGCAGGCCTGCGCATCATCGCGCAAAAGCGCATTCACATGACCAAGGCGCAAGCCGGCAAATTCTATGAAGTCCATGCCGAACGCCCCTTCTATAACGAGCTGTGCGAATTCATGTCGTCGGAGCCGGTCGTTGTGCAGGTGCTGGAAGGCGAGAACGCCATTTCCAAAAACCGCGAGATCATGGGCGCCACCAACCCCGCCGATGCGGCCCCCGGCACGATCCGCGCCGAGTTTGCCGAAAGCGTTGGCGAAAACTCCGTCCACGGCTCCGACGCACCGGAAACTGCCGCGCAGGAGATCGCCTATTTCTTCTCGGGTATCGAACTGGTGGGCTGACGCCCTCTGTCGGGCGGCCTAGCGCCGCTCAATCACGCCGATTGCATCAAGGGCCGCTTCGAAATCGGAGCGGTCCTTGTCATATGCGCGGGCCTTGATCGCGTCGAACCGGGCGCGCAGGGCCTTCTTTTCCTCGCCCTTGCAATCATTCCAGGGCCGACCCTGCAGCCCCATCACAAGCACGTAATAGCCAATGAAATGCGGCCTGGAGCCGGTTTTGAGCAGGCGGGCATAGGCTTCATCCGCACCAAGCGCGCGCAACTCTTCGGCGGAATGGATGCCCGCGCGGGCGCAGGCCTCTTCATAGGCCGGGCCAAGATTGCGGATGGAGGAGACCGGGTCAGACATACACGCACCCTATCGCCCGCCCGCCCGCCGATCCATCGCGAAAACCTGCGGCCCGCGCTTTCCTTACGTGGTTCGGGTACGGGGTGCGCGCAGGGCACCGGGCAGGCGCAGAAACATCGGCAGAACCACCAGCGCCAGGCTTGCCATCAGCGTGGCAAGTGTTGCGCCCGCCGGGCCGAACCGGGGCAGCAGGATCAGCGCCAGAAGGATCTTGGCGGCCAGCGCGGCCACCATGGTGATCATCAGAAACCGCGTCCGCCCCATGGCGCGCAGCAAGATCACGCCGATCGCCAGCCCCGAGGACAGCACCGCCCAGCATGCCAGCGCCGGGACGACGAGGGGCGGAATCGCGATCTCCTCGCGCAGCCAGAACAGCAGGATTTGCTCCATCATCAGCCCGGCCACCAGCCCATAGATCGCCGTGCCGACCAGCGCCGCCAGCAGGGTGTTGCGCAGCGTGGCGCGCAAGGCTTCCAACCGCCCGTCGGCAAAATCCCGGGCAAAGACCGGCCAGAAGGCCGCGCCGATGATCATGGTAAAGAAGGACGGAAGCAGCATGATCTGCTGGATCGCGCCAAAGGCTGCGTTGCTTGCGGTGCCCAGAAGCAGCCCGATCAGCAGCATATCGGCCGGGTTCATCGCCGATGAGGCCAGCTGACTGACCCCCAGCCGTCCGCCCTGTTGCCAGATCCAGCGGGCGGTACTCAAATGTGCGAAATCCGGTGCCCAGAACCGCATGCCTGTCCGGTAAAGAGCCAGCGTTCCGATGGCGAAGATGCACAGCAACCGGGTCAGCCCGAAAAGCAGAACCAGAACCCAGATCGGCTGGCCCAGCCCGATTGCGAGGATGACGAACAAACTGCCCCCGACGGCCCCCAGCAGTTCGGCCATATGCCCGATATAGCCACGTGAGAGACCCAGCAGCATGGCTTTCGGCAACTGCAAGGGCAGCGTCAGCGCGATCACCATCGCCAATGCCAGAATGCTGCGTTGGGTATCTTCAGGCGTCAGGTCGGGGCCGGGGGCCAGCGCGGCGTGCCAATCCACAAGCGTGACAAGCGGCAGGGCCAGCGTGGCGATGACCCCGGAGGTGATCATGCTGGCGGCGATGGCCGCGCCCTTGATCCTGTCGCGCTCCGCATCGTCATGATCGGCCGTTTGCGACAGTGCCGTCACCACCCCGCCACTGAGCGCGACGCTGAGAACATTCGTCAGGCCCATCAGGCTGACCGACATGAGCCACAGCCCAAGCCCGCCCAGACCCAGATGCGGCAGCAGGATGGGCATCAGCACGATCGCGGCCAGGATCTGCACCGCAAGCGTTACGCTGCCGGCCATACTTGTCAGAAAAGCCGGGCGCGTCTGTCCACGGTGAGCCGGTCGTGAATTCTGTGCCACCCCAAGGCGCCCCTGTTTGCCGTTCCCTGTGCCGCAGTTTGCGGCAGTGCGCGCGGGAAGGCCATATTAAGATCGAAATCACGGCCCGTCGCGGTACTTTCGGGGCCATTTTCCTTGGATATGGCACGCCCCTCAATTAGAAACGAAACAAGGGAGCAAGCCAGGCTGACTGGCAAAACCGGAGTGGGTGTGTGACAGGGGTGAAACCACACAAGGTGCAGCGGCTACCGCTGTCCTCGTGGCAGCAGCGCATGGCCGTGACCTGTAGCGATCCTGAGACGTCCGATGTCTTTCAGGATCGAAACCTGATCCGCTTCGCGCAACTGATCACCCCTTCGGCAGACCTGCGGCGGGCGCGGCGTGCCTTCGACAAGCTGGTGGCGCGCCATGACACGCTGCGCCTGCGGATGGTGGAAGAGAGCGGCAGCTGGCATGCGGTGATCCCCGATACACATCCCACAGGTCTGGTGGTGGAAGAAATCGGCGATGTCTCGGATGCCGAGTTTGACCGCATCCTGCAGGCCCGCGCCAAAGCACCCATGCCGATCACGTCGGATGCGCTGTTCCAGATCATCCTGATGCGTTTCGGGGCGCGGGGCGATGTTGTGTTGATGCGCGCCCACCACGCCATCATCGACGGGTTCGGCGCGATCCTTCTGGGTGAAGAGCTGTTCAAACTGCTGCTGAACATGCCGATCTTGCAACGCCCGGTCAGCCATGCCGATTACGTCCAGTATGTCGAACGCCAGCTGCGCCGCGAAGCGCCTGAGGCGCAGGCGTTTTGGGAACGCGAGCTGTTGCCCATGGCGCCGCCACCCGATCTGGGCCGCCATGCCAAGGGGTTGCCTACGGTGCCGGGCCCGCAAGTGGCGCGGACCATCGGGTTAAGCGGTGTTCTGGACAGCGTCGAATTCGCCGATCTGGCAGAGCGGGCGGGCAGGGCAGGGGTAACGCCTTTTTCGGTACTCTATGCGGGGTTTGGCGATGTGCTTTGCCAGGCAGCGGGGGAAGAGGAACTGATCCTCTGTTCGGTCTCGGGCCGGCTTGATCCGGCGCTGCGCAATTTCGTGGGGGCTGCGATGTGGCTGATGCCGCTGAACTATCGCGGTGCACGCGGCAAGGCGCTGAAAGACAACGCCCTGCGCGTTCAGGACAAGATCCGCACGGCCGCTGCTTTCCTGCCCAGCAAGGCGATGATGGGCCCTAATGGCGCGGTCCATCGCGCCTTTGAACAGGCCGGGCGCCAGCGCCTGCAATTCTTCGTGCACATCCCCGAGGCGCAGGGACGGATGAAATCCTCGGACCTTGCCAAGCTCTTGTCGGCCAGCCGGCATGGCGAGATGTCCTTTGGCCATATCCGGGTGCGCAAGCTGGATCTGGAACCGCAGGCGCATACGGATGCGGAATTGCAGCTGAGCCTGGAGGAATCCCCGGATGGGCCGATGGTAAGTTTCGGCGCCGATGCGGCGTCTTTTTCTGAATTTGAGCTGAATGATTTGAAAAACGCGCTACGCGAAAGACTTGAGGAGCTTTGAGCATGGCAAATTCGCCAAACATGTCCGTGATTGTAACGTCTTACAAGCAACTGGATTACATCAAGGAAGCGGTGCAGTCGCTGGTGACGCAGACGGTGCCCCTGTTTGAGATTATCGTTGTGGATGATGCCTCTCAGGATGGATCGATTGAGTGGTTGCGCGAGTTTGAAGCCCGGCACGACAATGTAATCGTGCTGGAGAATGAACAGAACCTGACCCTGGGGCCAACACGCAACCGCGGGCTGGAACTGGCGCAGGGCGATTACGTGTTCTTCATGGATGGCGATGACATGTTGATGCCGCAAGCCCATGAAACCTGGCGGCAGGTCATTGGCACCGATCCGGTCGATATCTGTATCCATGATCTGCGCATTTATGATCAGGATGCCGGGCAATTCATCGCGAAGGCGGATGCGGGCACATATGCCACGGATCACATGCCCGACTGGACCCAGCCATCAGGTGACGCCGATATCGCCTATTTGATGTATCTACGCCCGCCCGCATGGCGCAAGCTGTTCCGCCGCGCCTTCGTTCTGGAACACGCGCTGATTTTCGAGCCGGGGATCTATGAGGATCTGCCGATCCATTTCAAGGCGCTGGCCATGGCGCAGCTGATCCGCACCACGCCCGAGACGCTGATCACCTACCGCAAACACAGCAAATCCATTCTGCGCACCCCATCCCGAAACCATTTCCGCTTGTTGACTGTCATGGCCGGGGTCGCAGAGGAGATGGAAACGAAAATGTCGGATCGCCCGCTTCTGCTGGAAGCCTTCCGCCAGTTTCGGTTTGGACTGATGCATTTCACCTGCATCAGCCATGAACGGATCCTTGACGAAGATCGCGTTGAATTCGTGCGACAGGTTCTGGATGTCCCGGGTCTGACCGCGTTCTCGATGAGCCCGACCGAAAAGGCGCAGCTGTCCGAGCTGCATGCGTTGGTCGGTCAGGACAGCAGGGTGGCCAACGCGTCGTGACCACGGTTGCGCGGGGGGGGTGATCCCCCCGCCAGCCGCTCAGAAATAGGTCGACAGCTTCAGTTCGAAGAAATCGTCTTTGCCGATAAAGGCCAGCGGATCGTTCCAGCCGTCGGTCTCGACCGAGCTTGCATTCAACTCGACCCCAAGGCGGTCGGTTATCCGGGAACTGACACCCAGACGATACAGCTTGGCCGAGCTGGACAGATCGTGGAACATGCTGAGATTGATCGTGGAATCCAGCCGGTTGTTAAAGCGGTATTGCAGGCCCAGGAACACGTCGTCTTCGAAAATCGGGATGCCCTGTGCGCTTGAGCGGTCGTCATACAGGTATTCGACCGCCACGCTCAGCGATCCGGGGCCGCCCGCGATGTTGTTCCAGGTGTAATCACCGCCCACGATGGCGGCAAAGTAATCGCCGCCCGACACCTGCCGGTTGATCGCTTCCAATCGCAGCTGAAGATCCTCGTGGGTGTAAACCGCCGAAAGGCCGACCTGGTCGATCTTCTGATAGAGCGCGCGCAGGCCGGGGACGGGCGTGGCGGACGCGCCCGACACCAGAGCATCGGTTGCATTGGCAGCCATCCAGGCCCAGAATTCATCAGCACTGGCCCCCGCGGCAGGTGCGCCGGGCGGTGCGCCCAGTGCAGTGACGACCGCGTCATAGCAGCTGCTGGCGCCCGTTCCCGTTGCGCTGCACACCGCGTTGCGGTCGGTGCCCGAGAAATACGAGGCCGACACATCCAGCGCACCCTGACCCAGCGAGAAGCTGTGCGAATAGCGCAGCGCGTAATCCAGGTGGCGCTTGTCGCCTTCCTCGAAAATCGGGTTGTCATAGTCCGGGATGATGGGGGAGCGGAAGCGCGATTCCATGCCGCCGTAATTGGGTTCCACGAACCCGGTCAGCGCATAGACGCTGAACGTGCCGTAATCGGTGTACACATTCACGTTCACCATCGGCGTGCCCAAAAGCCCGCTGCCCGCGATGGGATCGGAATTGTCGCGCGGATTCATCACGTTCAGAAGCGACCGGCTTTCCGCCACGCCCCAGTTTTCCGTGTTGATGCCTGCCAGCGCATCCCAGCCGTCGAAAACCTCGCGGTAATAGAGCCGGCCGATATTGGCGTAAGAGCGGCCATTGGTATCTTCGGCCAGACCGGACAGGGCGAAGGCCACCTCGCCATTGCCAAGCCCGAACCCGCCTTCCAGCGAGAAGCCCACGAAGCCATAGGCCCCGGAGGTCGATTGCCCGGAATAGAGCCCGTCATCAAAGAAATAGCGTGCCCCGATATCCACCTGGCCCGAGATCTCTGGCGCGCTTTGTGCAAAGGCCGGTTGGGCCAGCAGCGCCAGCGCGCAGAAAAGGGAGGTTGTCTTTGTGCCTGTCATTTTACCCATCGCCCCCGCGTTGTTGCGCCTACCAGAAGGCCATTTCAGCCCACGCTTCAAGAACGCATGACGCAACAGTGGCACATAACACCGGACTGTGCCCGAAAATCACCAGATTTAACTGGTTTTCAACGAATATTGCGCAATGCGTTGGGTGTGAATTCGGTCGGGTTCACGCCCGTGTCGAAGCGGTAATTGCTCCATTTCAGCTCGGTCCGCTTGCCGGTGAGGTGGTTGGTCATATCCATCAGCGCAGGCCGCCAATAGGCGTCGTTGTATTTCTGGTAATCCGAGATGGTCAGTGTTTTCAGATGCGCGCCCCGGCGGTCGAAATACTGGATGACCCGGGTGCGGTTGTCGGTCTGGTCGATCCAGACCCGCTGCAGCGAATAGCTTGAGCTGTTTTTCGACTGCCGGTCGATCACATCGCAGGCACCCGGCGCGTTGGGGCAGGGTTCGGTCCGCTGCCAGACATGGGTGAATTCATCCACATTCTGATCCAGCATGTCTTCATAGGCGAACTCGCTGCCCACAAAGGCGCCCGACCGCCCCGAGGAAGAAATGCGCCGCACCTTGCGCACGGCGGGCAGGTACAGCCATTGATCGTCGCGCGCGCTGTCAAAGGAATGGGTCAGCAGCGCGGTATTGCGGATATCGCCGGGCCAATCGAAGATCAGCAGCGACCTTGAGCCCTGATTGTCGTCATTTTCCACCGTGCGCGAGGTAAAGCGCCGCGTGCTGGTGCTGCCGCGGGCGCTGTACAGGATCATCTCGCCCTCGACGCTCATGTCCCGAAAGCCGGTCTCGGTATCTGCGCTTTGACGGGAAATCCGGTATCCCTTTTCCTCGGCCGTCTCGGCCAGGGCCGGAGAGACGAAAAGCAGCGCAGCAAGGGCGGCAGAGAGAAGACCA
Organism: Aestuariivita boseongensis; assembly: GCF_001262635.1. Classification (GTDB taxonomy): domain Bacteria; phylum Pseudomonadota; class Alphaproteobacteria; order Rhodobacterales; family Rhodobacteraceae; genus Aestuariivita; species Aestuariivita boseongensis. The sequence continues at coordinate 7,409 of NZ_JXYH01000039.1, read as the reverse complement.
GAGAAACGCATCAAGATGTCCTTTCAAACCTGAGCAACACGGCCGGCAACAACAACAGGTCGGCCAGAAGGGCGAAGCCGATGACAATGGCGGTCAGGGCCCCGATATGCTGATTAATCGCAAAGCCCGACAGCGCCATGATCGCAAATCCCACGATCAAAGCAATTGACGTTATGATGATGGCCGCGCCCACGACGGAAAAGGTGTGCGCCATGGCCTCTTGCGGCGGTTCCCCGCGTTTTCGGCGCGCGAGATAATGCATCAGGAAATGCACGGTGTCGTCCACGACGATGCCGAAGGTCATGGTGGTCACGACGGTCGAGCCCAGATTGACGTCCTGAAAGGTGATGCCCCAGATCCCGAAGGCCATCAGCGCGGGCACCAGATTGGGCACAAGGCTGATCGCACCCATTTTCACATCGCGCAGGGTCAGCATCAGGATCAGCGAAACCAGCGCCAGCACCACGCCCAAGCCAACCAGCATCTGGCGGTTGTTGCGTTCGGTGATGCGCGCGAAGGCGATGGAGTACCCCCCTGCGATGGCCTCGGTGTCGGGGGTGTTCTGGGCCATCCAGACCTCAGCCTCGCGGGCGAGGGTGCGCAGGTTTTCACTGTGTTCGGAGCGGATGAAGGCGGTGACGCGGGTTTGCAGGCGGCTCACGTCGATCTGGGTGTTCAGGTCCAGCCCGATGGGCAGGGACAGCTCATAGAACATCATCAGCTGGGCATTGGCTTCGCGGCTGTTGGCAATGCGGTTTTCTGCAGGGTCATCGGCGCTCATGGATTTGTTCATGCGCTTGATGATGTCAGTGATCGAGCTGACCGAGACGACGTGTTCCTGCTCCTTCAGCCAGAGCGTAAAGCGGTCGATATCGCGCAGAAATCCGGGTTCGAACACGCTGCCGTCGGGGACTTCAAAGGAAAAGGTCAGGCTGTCCAGACCGGTCAGACGCTCCTGCACGGCATCGGTGTCGCGGCGGAATTCATACCGATCGTCGAAATAGCGAAGCATGTTGTCGTCAAAGCCGATGCGGGTGATGCCCAGGATCGACACGGCGATCACCGCCGGAAAGACGATCAGCCAGACCATGCGGGTGGCCAGAACGCGGTGCGCAAGCCCCTCCATCATGGCATGGTTCAGAAGGGTTTTGGGCGCAGGGCTGCCGGGTGCGGCGCGGGCCAGTGTGAAGGGCAGGACGACAAAGACGGCCGCCAGCCCGAAGATCAGTCCGATGGCCACGATATCGCCCATCTCGCGCAGGGGCGGGGAATCGGCGAAGTTCAGGCCCAGAAATCCGATGGCGGTGGTCACCGTGGCCACGGTAATGGGCGCAAGATTGGTGCTGAGTGCGCGCAGGGTGGCCGGGTGCGGATCGTCCGTTTCACGCTCGCGGATCCAGGCCAGGGTCATGTGCACGCAGGAGGCCGAGGTCAGCACCATCACCGCCAAGGGGCTGATTGCCGTCCCGGCGGTCAGCTGGATGCCCAGCCATCCCGCGACCCCGAAGGTGGCCAATGTGGCGGCCCCCACGATCAGCGTGCTGGCGATCACCGCGCGGGCCGAGCGGATGAACAACGCCAGAAGCGCAATGGCTGCCACAAAGGCCAGGGGCACCAGCGTGATCGCATCGTCCCGCGCGGCCTGGGCCAGCGTCAGGCCGCCCAGCACGCTGCCGGTGCTGCGAAATTCGAACCCGGGATAATCCGCGGCCCATTCCGCACGCTGGCCGGCCAGAAAATCCGCCACGTCGCGCCGTGCTTCGGGTACGCCATCGGGCAGGACGACGTCGATGCTGATCCCGTAAGCCCGACCATCGGCGGCGATCAGGCGATTGACCAGCTCGTCCGAGCCGGGTGCGATATCGGCGAAACGCGCGGCCATCTCTGGCGTGACATCGACATCTTCCTCCAGCAGGGGTTCGACGATGATGTCTTCGCCTTCGGCATAGGAATGGCTGTAATTCACCGCTGAATCCACGCGCAGGACATAAGGCGTCTGCCAGCTGTCGGTGGTCATCCGGCGCAGCGCGTCCAGAGTGGCGGGCTCAAACGCGGTGCCTTCGGGCGGGATCACCATGATCATCGTGGTGGTCGATTGCGCATAAGCGTCTTCGATCTTCTGGATCTGCAGGTAATCCGCGTTGCCAGCCCCAAGGAAATTCCGGTTGTCATCGCCAAAGCGCAGATGCGGGAGCCCTGCGATCAGCGCCAGAAACAGCAGCAATATCGTGACAAGAAGCCCCTTCTGGCTGGCGAAAATCCAGGCCGTGATACGGTCGGCTGCGCTCACGCAGGCACCTCTGGGCGGTCGGTCAGCCGCTGATAGCCGAAGCGGTCGAAATAGGCCCGTGCTTCGTGCCAGATCCGCTCTTCCAGCTTCGGGTCAAGTGTGTAGCTGTTGGTCTGATATCCCTTGAGACTGTCAAGATACCCGCGCAGGCGGGGCTCCAGCGTGTCGAACCCACCAAGCCCAAGCTCGTCATAGATGCGACGCATTTCAGCGACGGGGTTTTCCCGCAGGTCTTCGTATTTCACGAAAGACAGGGAGCCTTGCGGGATAAGGTGCTGATCGTCGAAAAACTTGTCGTGAAAGGCGCGGAAGCGACGAAAACTTTCCCGCGCGGCGTCATCGGGATCCAACCCGCCGCTGGACAGGCCCTGCGTGGCCGACAGCGCCAAACGCGTTTTTGTTGCGGATTGCAGGATCTTGTAGGGATCGCGCGTGATATAGATGAAGCGCGCGTTCGGAAAACGCCTGAGGATTTCCGGCAGGCGCGTGGTATGACCCGGTGACTTGAGAAGCAGCCATTTCGAGGGGTTCACGAACTGAACCTTCCTCAGAAAGGCGTCCCAATGGTGCGCCCATCTGGCGCGGGCCTGCGGGTTGAGATCGCTCAGAAAGGGGGCCGCGTCGGATACCTCGTGACCCGGAAAAGCCGCGGATCTGAGGATGGAGGGCGCGCCGCTGATGGCAAGGGCGACCTCGTCCTCCTCGGCGGTGTCGACGGTCAGGGCGACATTGTCCATGGGCCGCGTTTCCGGAAGCCATTTGCCCACGAAAGGCTTGATGCCCCAGCGCGCCACCAGAAACCCGTCCGGCATGAAGACCTGCAGCCCGGTGGGCGAGGCAAAGCGGGGATCGCAGGCCAGAAGCTGGTTCAGCCAGGTCGTGCCCGACCGCCAATAGCCCAGGATGAAAACCGGGTCGGGGTCGATCCTGACCCGCGCCAGACGCCGGCCATAGATCAGGTCGCTGACCGCCTTGAGAAACGAGTTCCCCAGGCTGAGCACCAGGGCCGAGGCCACCACGCCATAGCGATCGGGTGTGATCCGGCCCAGATTGCCGCGCAGAAGGCGGGCCAGGCTTTGAAAGGTCATGCCGTGCCAGATCCGGGGTGCGAACCGGCCATAGCCATAGTCTTTCGGATCAAGACGCGGCAGCGAAGGGTCGTCAGGCATCGGACAGCGCGGCGTTTTGCGTGTGGTTCAACGCCTCTTCCAACCCGCTGGTGATCGCAGCGACCTCATCTTCCGTCACAACATCCGCATCATAGATCAGCCGGTATTTCGTGCCTGCCATCTGCAGAAGCAGGTCGTGCCGGGTGCCTGTGATGGGCTGTTTCAGATCGGTGCCGGTGCAGCTTTGGAACGCGATCTGGAAGGGTGTGACGCCCCATTTGTCGAACCAGTCGGCAAACACATCCGTTGCGCTGTAGCTGTCGAAACTGGGGTGGTCGCCGATTGCGGCCAGTGTACGCTCCAGCTTGATCCGGGCCAGAGGATCGGCAGAGGCGGGTCGGACAAGCACAGGCTGTGTCAGGCTGAAGGGTCCGGCACAGGGCGCATTGGGCAAAAGCGCCGTGGCGCGGGCGACGCGCGCCATCAGCACATTGCCTCCGCTATGAGTGGCGGCGCGCAGGGCCAGGGCAAGGGCGGTCATCGCCTCGGCCTCGCTGGTTTTGGGGCAGGAGCCCGTCACCACGCCCGCAGGTCCGTGATCGCGGCCCAGGCTGGCGGGCAGAAGCGGGCGCGTGCGCGTGGCGAAGGGCACCTGAGCGGCCCCATCGGCCAGCGTGTAGTAAAAGAACGACCGATCCCTTTGCCCCTGCGGGCTTTCCGGGTCATAGCGCAGGCGCGCGGGCAGGGCTTTGACCGTCTTCGCGGTCGCGGCGCGTGGCAGATCAGTGCCCGCCATCAGCGCCTTCAGTTCGTCTGCCAGCAGGCGGGCAGAGGCCGCGTCGGCCACCGCGTCATGCATCTGCAGGATGATCCGCGATCCCGCCAAGGAGGCGCGGAACAGCTCGCCCTGCGCCACATCCAGCGGCTGCGCTCCATCACCGGTTTGCAGGCTGTATTCCGCGTCAAAGCCCAGCGCGCCAGTGTCGCTGTCGCCGGTGACCTGTGCGCGCAGCATCGGGTGGCGGCGCAGCAGCTTGGCCAGGGCCTTTTCGGCATCCGTCCGCTCTGTGCCTTTGGGCAGTTTCACGGCTACGCTGTGTTTCATCCCAGCCTTCGCATCCCGCGACGACATCGGGGCAAGCGTTGTGGAAATGGTACCAATCTGCGCGTTCGAGGCCAGCACGACCTGCCGGGCCGGCCCACCGCTTTCGCCGGTGCCATCCACCTGATCGGTGGCAGAAGCCGCCGCCGCCTCGGCCGCGACCATCCTGGTGACCTCATCGGACAAGAGCGCGGCCAGTTCGTCGATCGACGGCGCCTGCAGGAATTTCGACACGGGCAACATGACGTCCAGCGCGGATTCCACGCGCATTTTCAGCTCGAAAGAGGACAGGGAATCAAGGCCCAGCTCGCTCATCTGCCGGTCGGTCTGGATCGCGCTGGCATCGACTTTCAGAACGCTGCTGACTTCATCGACGATGAAGTCTTTCGCGGCCTCCAGCAATGCATCGCCCGATAGCGTCATCAATCGCGCGCGGACCTCGGTATTGCCGCCGCTGTCTTTCTGCAGCATCGGCGCGAACCGGGCGCTGCGGCCCAAGGCGCGGTTGGCCTGACCCAGCTGCGCCCAGTCCACATTGGCATAGACGAATTGCCCGATATCGCGCGACAGGGCGATTTCCATGCCCTTGTCGGTGTCGGCATCGGTCAGCCCCGCAAGCCCCACGAATTCAAGGTAATTCGCAAGCCCCTCGTTCCGGGCGACAAAACCCGATTCCGCCATGGCGCCCCAATTGATCGCTGTGCCGGCCTGGCCTTGGGACCGGCGATAGGCGGCCAGCGCCTCAAGAAAGGCGTTGGCGGCCACATAGTTCGCCTGACCGCCCGATCCGATCACCTGCGCGATGGAGGAAAACCCGACCAGGAAGTCGGGCTGAACGCCCGCCTGCGCAAAGGCCTGATGCAGCGCCCAGCCGCCCAGCACCTTGGGGCGCAAGACGTCGCTGATCATGTCGGGCGTCAGCTGGGTGATGAAGCCATCCTTGATCACGGCAGCCGCGTGGATCGCGCCGCGCAGGGGGCTGTCGCCCTTTGCGGCCTTGGCAACGAATGCCTGCGTCGCTTCGGCATCCGTGATATCAAGCGAGATCGCCTCGACCTGCGTGCCGCGCGCTGTGATCGCGTCAAGGCGCGGCTGGTCTTCCGGGCCAACCGTGCCCGACCGTGAGGCCAGATACAGCTTGCCCGCACCCGCTCGGCTGAGCCAATCGGCGATGGTCAGGCCAAAGCCGCCCGTGCCGCCGGTGACCAGATAGGATGCGCCCCGGTCCAGCGTCACGGGCCGGTTCGCATCGCGGCGGATGCGGAATTGCGGCTCATCCAGGGTGACCACAACCTTGCCCACATGGCGCGCCTGGCTCATGAAGCGGAACGCGTCGCCGATCCGGCCGATCGGGAAGGTGGTCAGGGGCAGGGGGGCAAGGCCGCGATTGGCGAATTTGTCGGCCAGCTCGGCCATCAGGCGGGCCAGAAGCTCGGGCCGTTCCTGGCCCATGGCGGCCAGATCCAGCACCGCCAGCGTCACGTTCTTGCGCAGGGCCTTCATGCCCACCGCGCTGTCGGCATAGACATCGCGCTTGCCGATCTCGAGGAAACGGCCATAAGGGGCCATGATATCAAGACCCTTGGTGATGTAATCGCCGGGCAGGGAGTTCAGAAGTACATCCACACCGGCGCCCTTCGTGATGCGCGTGACGTCATCTGCAAATTTCAGCGATCGTGAATCCATCACATGGGGCACGCCCAGATCCTTCAGGATCCTGCGTTTCTTCGGATTGCCCGCGGTGGCGAAAATCTCGGCCCCCGCCGCCTGGGCCAGCTGTACCGCCGCGGTGCCGACGCCGCCCGTGGCCACGTGGATGAAGACACGCTCACCGGCTTGCATCCGGCCCACATGGTTCAGCGCATAATGCGCCGTGGCAAAGGCCGAGGGGATCGTCGCCGCCTCTTCCAGAGAGATGTGGTCAGGCACGCGCGTGAGCGCGATCGGGTCCAGCACCATGAAGCGCTGCAGGCAGCGGCGCTGCATGCCCATCACCCGGTCGCCGGGTTTGAAACCGGTGACATTTTCGCCCACGGCATCCACAACGGCGCCGAATTCAAGGCCCAGGTTCTGCCAGGCCGGATCGGGTTCGGCTTCGGCCGGAAGCAGCCCGGTCACCGCCATGATATCGCGGAAATTCAGGCCCACGGCGGCGATGCGCACGCGCACCTGATCGGGGCCCAGCGGTTCCTGCGGCAGCTCCCAAAGGTCGATATCGTCGATCGCACCGGGCTGGCGCATGGTGGCGTGGAAATTGGTGTCGTGCGTCGTGTTGTCAACGGTCAGGATGCGCGGATCAAGGGCATCGCCTTCGACCTTTTGCAGGCGTGGGGCAAGGGGTCCGCCATCGGTGAACAGCACCTCGGTTTCCGTCGTGTCCGAGAGCGCGTAATCGGCCAGCGCCTCCATCGCGTCTTCGGCATCGGGCGCGATATCGGCATGGCGGATATCATATTCCGGCAGTTCCGAGGCCAGAACCCGCGTGACCGCCAGCACCGGCGATTGCGCCAAGGCGCGGGCCGGGGCCCAAGCGCCTGCATCCGGATAGGCTCCGCTGGTCAGGACAACGACGCGGGCAAGCCCGGCTTCGCTGGCGCGGTGATATTCGACGAAATCGCCCAGCGCGATCAGGTCGCTGACGATGGCGTTGATCGGATCGAAAAGAGCGTCGGGTGAGGTGCTGTCTTGGGCCACGGGCAGATCTAGCGCGGGGGCATAGATCAGCCCGCCGATGGCGCCATCGGCCATCTCATCGCCCAGCGCCTCATCCAGCGCGTCCGACAGACCACCGGCCAGCGTGGCGCGATCCAGAAGCCGCGCATCAACCCCGCGCGCGGCCAGCGCCTTGAGCAATGCAGCCTCATCCGATCCGGGCCGGCCGATGACAACCCAGGGCTTGCCATCCGGA